>NZ_JBHVOL010000015.1:14763-185479 GCF_042887925.1 Kitasatospora sp. NPDC057904 | reverse complement strand
GAGGAGGGCCCCACCGCCGAGCGGTGGGGCCCTCCTCCGTACGCGCGCGCCGGGCCTAGTAGACCGGCTTGTGCGGCTCGATCTGGTTCACCCAGCCGAGCACGCCGCCGCCGAGGTGCACGGCGTTCGAGAAGCCCGCGGCCTTGACCACGGCCAGCACCTCGGCCGAGCGCACGCCCGACTTGCAGTGCAGCACGATCTTCTTGTCCTGCGGCAGCTTCTCCAGGGCGTCGCCCATGAAGAACTCGTTCTTCGGGATCAGCACCGCGCCGGGGATGCTGACGATCTCGTACTCGCCGGGCTCGCGGACGTCGATCAGGAAGATGTCCTCCTTCTCGTCCTGCCACTCCTTCAGCTGCTTCGAGGTGATCGTCGAACCGGCGGCGGCGGCCTGCGCCTCCTCCGACACGACGCCGCAGAAGGCCTCGTAGTCGATCAGCTCGGTGACCGTCGGGTTGTCGCCGCAGAGCGCGCAGTTCGGGTCCTTGCGGACCTTCACCTGGCGGTAGTTCATCTCCAGGGCGTCGTAGATCATCAGCCGGCCGACCAGCGGGTCGCCCACGCCGGCCAGCAGCTTGATGGCCTCGGTCACCTGGATCGAGCCGATCGACGCGCACAGCACGCCCAGCACGCCGCCCTCGGCGCAGGAGGGGACCATGCCCGGCGGCGGGGCCTCCGGGTACAGGCAGCGGTAGCAGGGGCCGTGCTCGGCCCAGAAGACGCTGGCCTGGCCGTCGAAGCGGTAGATCGAGCCCCACACGTACGGCTTGCCGAGCAGCACCGCGGCGTCGTTCACCAGGTAGCGGGTGGCGAAGTTGTCGGTGCCGTCCACGATCAGGTCGTAGCCGGAGAAGATCTCCATGACGTTGGAGTTGTCGAGGCGCTCCTCGTGGAGGATCACGTCGACGTAGGGGTTGATCTCCTTGACCGAGTCCCGCGCCGACTCCCCCTTGGAGCGGCCGATGTCGGACTGGCCGTGGATGATCTGGCGCTGCAGGTTCGACTCGTCCACCACGTCGAACTCGACGATGCCGAGCGTGCCCACACCGGCCGCGGCGAGGTACATGAGCGCGGGCGAGCCGAGGCCGCCGGCGCCGACGCAGAGCACCCTGGCGTTCTTCAGCCGCTTCTGCCCGGCCATGCCCACGTCGGGGATGATCAGGTGGCGCGAGTACCTGCGGACCTCGTCAACGGTGAGCTCGTCGGCCGGCTCGACCAGGGGTGGCAGCGACACGGAAACTCCGATGGTCGTCGGTTTCAGGTGGCCGGGGCCAGCCTGTCTGTGGGCATGTTGCTCCGCCACTCGGGTGGCTCTGCTACGCCAACAGTGTCACGCCCCTCCGGTATTCCGAGACAGCCCGTCCGATGGGCGAGACGGGCGGCGTCGGATCGTGGACCCGCCGCCCCGGGCCCCCCGGACGGCGCCCCGGCCCCTCCCAACGGGCCGGACGCGCCCGCCGGGCCGCCGCCCGGACCGCTCAGACCCGGCAGGCCGTCTCCAGCCAGACGTCCCCGAGCGACTCCTCCAGCGGCACCTGCGTCCGCCATCCGAGACGGTCCCTGGCGGTGCGCACGTCCGCCTGCCGCCACGGCACCGGCTCCCCCGGGGCCGGCCGGCCCTCGGCCCGCGGCCCCTCCGGGCGGTGCCCCGGCAGGTACGGCCCCGGCGCGTGCCCGGGCGGGTGGTCCCCGCCCGCCGCGACGGCCTGCGCGGGCAGCAGGACCTGCCGGTTCTCCTCCACGACGGACCCCTCGAAGCCCGCCGCCCGCACCAGCAGCTGCGCCGCGTCCCGGGCCCGGACGGCGTGCCCGCTGCCGATGTTGATCACCCCGGTCGCGGCCGACACCGCCGCCGACTGGATCGCCCGCGCGACGTCCCGCACGTCCACGAAATCCCGGTATCCGGACAGGTCCGGCATCCGCACCTGCGACTCGTCCCGCTCCAGCGCCCGGCGCAGCCCCTCCGCGAGCCGTCCGAACAGCGAGGCGGTCGGCGCCCCCGGGCCCACCACGTCGAACACCCGCAGCACCGTCGCGTCCAGGCCGGAGGCCAGCACCAGCTCCGTCCCGGCCAGCTTGGACACCCCGTACGGGCCGACCGGCCGCGGCTCGGCCTGCTCCGACACCGGCACCCCGCCGGGCACCGGTCCGTACTCGGCCGCCGAGCCGACGTGCACCAGCCGGGCCGGCTCCCGGCTGCGCCGGATCGCCTCGCAGACGGTGGCGACCGCCAGCGTGTTCGCCCGGATCAGGGTGCGCGAGCTGCCGTAGGTGGCGCCCGCGCAGTTGATCACCACCTGGGGGGCGACGGCGTCCAGGAAGCGCGCCAGCGCGCCCGGGCTGCCGGTGGTCAGGTCGAAGCGGATGTCGGCCGAGTCGCGCCGGCCGAGGACCGTCACCTGCAACTCCTGGTCCAGCAGCAGACGGTCGGTGACGCGGCGGCCGATGAAGCCGTCGGCACCCAGCAGCAGCACCCTCATCGGGGGTGTCCTTCCACGAAGCGAGGTCGGGGTCGACCTGGCGGGCTGAAATCGGGCATGTACGGGGGCCGGTTCGACGGCCGGGGTCCAGGGGATCGGGGCGTGCGGGCGGACGGACGGACGGGCGCGCGGTACGGGTCAGCGGTGCGCCTCGGCGCGGCCGAGCACCGCCCAGGCGTACCCGAGCAGCACCGCCGCGACGCCGCCGCCGAGCAGAGCGGCCGACGGGCCGGAGCGGCCGAGCCCGAGCACCGCCAGGGTGGCGGCCGGGCCCGCGAGCGCGCCCAGCGCGGCCGCGGTCCACCGGCCGCAGCGCGCCAGCAGCGCGGGCAGCACCAGCAGCAGGCCCAGCACGCCCTGCGCCGCCCACGGGAGGGCGCCGGAGCGCTCGGCGGCCACGTGCAGCAGCCCGCCCCCGTGGGACGGCCCCGGGCGCGGCGCGACGACGGTCAGCACGGCGAGCGCGGCGAAGGTCAGCACCGCGAGGACGGCGAGGTGCAGGGCCACCGCGACCGGCAGCACCGGCCGCATCCGGGCCCGGAACTCGGCCAGCGTGCCCGCCGCGCCCAGGTGGCCCCGGCCGACCTGCCGGTACCACCGGGCCGCCCGCTCGGCCGACCCGGCCGACGCGGCGGCCGCCAGCGCCAGGGCGATGGTCAGCGGGCGGTCCCCGCCGGGCAGCGCGGGCGGGAGCAGCAGGAGGGCGGCCAGGCCGAGGCCGTAGGCGAGGGCGGCGGGGCGCCAGCGGGTGCCGGTGCCGGGCGGGGCGGCCTCGGGGCCGAGGCCGTCGGGGGCGGCGGGGCCGGCGAACGGTGGCCGGGGCGGGCGGGCCGGCCGGTCCGCGGTGAGGGCGGGGACGAGCACGAGCGGGACGGCGGCGGTCAGCAGCACCGGCCAGCGCGCCCCGAACCAGGCCACCGCCGCGCACGGCGGGGCGGCCAGGGCGACGGCGACGAGCGTGGCCCTGGCGGCGGCGCCGCACTCCCGGCCGGGGGGCTGCGGCGGCACGTACGGGCGGCGCGGCACGCGCGCGTACAGCTCGTCGGCCAGCGCGAACAGGTCGGCGTGCCGGCAGCGGGCCGCCGCCTCGGCCCCGAGGCCCGCCTCCTCCAGCCCGGCGGCGATCTCCAGCGGGTCGACGGCCCGCTCGCACAGCGCCCGGTGCTCGGCCATCACCTCGCGCACCGGATCGCCCGAGGGGCGGCCGGCACCGCCCCCCGCCTCCGCGCCGCCCGCGGACATCAGACCGCCTCCGCGAGGGCGCCGGGGTCCGTCTCCAGGCTCCCGCCGTCCGCCCGGAGGGCCGCCGGACGGCCGGGGGTCCGCAGCCGGCCCCCGCGCTCCCGCGCTCCGTCGCCGCCGTCCTCGGCCGCGTCGTCGGGGGCGCCGCGGCCGACCCCGTCGGCGCCGCCGCGCAGCCAGAACTCGGCGGGCCGGGCGAACGGGCGGGGCGCCTCGCCGGGCGTGCCGCCGCCCCCGCCGTCGGGGAAGGCCGGGAACTGCGAGACGAGCTCCAGGTAGATCTCCCGGAAGGCGCCGATCACCGGTTCGACGGCGAAGCGTTCCTGCGCCCTGAGCCGTCCGGCGAGCCCGAGCCGCGAGCGCCGCTCCTCGTCGCGCAGCAGCGCCAGGCAGGCGCCGGCCAGGGCGCTCGGGTCGCGCGGGGGCACCAGGAGCCCGGTCGGTCCGACCACCTCGCGGGCCACCCCGACGTCGGTCGACACGACCGCCCGCCCGCTCAGCATCGCGTCCGCGAGCAGCCGCGGCCGGCGCTGGGCCAGCGCGGAGAACACCGCCACCGTGCCGCTCTCCCAGGCCGCGGCGAGCGAGTCGGGCCGCCCGGCGAAGTCCACCCCCGCCGCAATCCCGAGCCGGTCGGCCAGCGCCGCGCAGTGCGCGAGGTAGCCGGGCCGCGCCTCCTCGCCGTGGACGACGAGCCGGGCGTCGGGGAGTTCGGCCCGCACCCGGGCGAAGGCGTGCAGCATCAGCTCGGTGTCGCGGCCGGGTTCCAGGGCGCCCGCCCAGGTCAGGGTCGGCGCGGCCGGTTCCGGTCCGGCGGCGGGCCGGGACACCGCGGGCGTGCCCTCGTACACCACCCGGGTGCGCGCCGGGTCAGCCCCGCAGCGGCGCTGCCACTGCTGGTCGTGCGCGCTGCCCGGGGTCAGTATCGCGGCCTGCCGGTACGTCTCCTCGGTGAGCGCCCGGAAGAAGGCCAGCAGCAGGGCCCGGACGGGCCACCGGTAGGGCGCCTCGCGGTAGCCGAGGTACTGCTCGCGCAGGTGCAGCCCGTGCTCGGTGACGACGAACGGGACGCCGTGCAGGTGCCGGGCCACCAGGGCGGGCAGCGCGGCCGGGCCGCCGCCCACGACGTGGCACAGGTCGGCGCCGCCGAGGCCGCCGGGCCCGGTGCCGTACCAGGGCGCGGACAGCGGGCGCAGGCACTGCTCCAGGAGGTCGGCGGCGACCAGGACGTCGCACACCAGCGGCTGCCCGGCCGAGGTGTCCGCGCCGGGCAGCCGCCAGACCCGCTCCAGGGCGCGGCGGGCGTGCGCGGAGGCCAGGAACGCGGACAGGCCGGCGTCCTCCCGGGCGAGCGCGGCCAGCCGGTACAGCCCGGCCCCGAACCCGTCGCGCTCGCCCGGCAGGACCAGGGCGCGCACCAGTTCCTCGTACGCCCGCGCGTACTGGCGTCTGCGGAGTGCGCCGGGGGCCCGCCCGGCCGGCCTGCGCCCCCACAGCGCCAGTTCGTGGACCCCGCGCCAGGCGGGCGAGATCCGGTCCCCGACGCCGAGGGCATCCGGGCCGGTGAGCAGGTAGAGCTCGAACCCGTGCTCCGGCAGGCCCTCGGCCAGCCGGTCGCACCAGGGTCCGGTGCCACGGCCCGGGTACGGACGGGCACCCTCGGTGAGCAGCGCGACGCGCACGGAAGACCTCCTCTTGCTGCCCCTCCCGGGGGCTGCGGAAGCTGGTGGCCGACCGCCTGCTGCCCGCCGTGTGGCGCGGCGTGTGTGGCTCTCCCCCCACACCTGTTCGGTCCGGCAGCAGAAAGGTAGGACCGGCCCGCGGCCATCCATCGGTCACATGCCTGGTTGCCACCTGAACGAGTGAACCGGCGTGACCTCGCCGCGAACGGGGCCGTTAGCGCCGCCGCTACCGGGCGCGGGCGGTCAGCAGCTCCCGCACCTCGCGCGCCACCTGCCCGGGGTGCTCCATCATCGCCACGTGCCCGGACTCCGGGAGCACCAGCAGCCGGGCGTCCGCGAAGGCCGCGCAGGCCCGCCGGGCCGAGCGGTAGGAGACGAGCTTGTCGCGCAGCCCGTACACGAGCAGTACCGGTACGCGCACCTGCCCGGCCTGCCGCCACAGCGCCTGCTCGCCGCGCTCGGTGTAGGCGGAGACGATCCCGCGCACCGAGCCGACCAGGGCCCGCGCCGCGTGCGGCACCGCGAGCCGGCGCCGGTACTCGGCCACCACCTCGGCCCGGGTGGCCGCGGGCAGCCCGTCCGGGTCGCCGTAGACCAGCCGCAGGATGCCGTCGGCGGCCTCCTCGGGGCCGCGCGCGCCCGCCGGGAGCCGGCCCAGCAGACCGGGCAGACCGGGCACCGCGAGCAGGCCGGTCGGCCAGGCGGTGCGCTGCGGCGGCAGCTCGGGCAGCGCGGGCGAGACCAGGGTGAGGGTGCGGACGAGGTCGGGGCGCAGGGCCGCGAGCCGGACGGCGACGGCGCCGCCCAGCGAGTTGCCGAAGAGGTGGACGGGCCCGCGGCCGGCGGCCTCCAGGTAGCCGATGACGGCCCGGACGTGGCCGTTGACGCTCAGGTCGCCGTCCGCGGGCGGCGCGGAGGCGCCGAAGCCGGGCAGGTCCACGGCCTCGCCGTCGATCCGGTCGGCGAGCAGGCCCATGAGGGCCGTCCAGTTGCCGGCCGAGCCGCCGAGCCCGTGCACGAACAGCCCCGGCTCCCGCCCGTCCGCCCCTCGCCCGCCGGGCCCGCCCGCACCGGCCGGCCGGTGCACCGCGAGCACCGCACCGGGGACCTCGACCGACCGTATCTGCTGCTCAGCGCCGCTCATGGTGGACGATGGTAGTGAGCGCCGGCCGGGCGGCCGCCGCCGGGCGGGCACCCTGCGTGGCCGGGCCGTTCCACCCCCGTCACACCACTGCCGATGCCGAGGTCAGCGCCGTATTGTGGGCTCCTGACAAGGAGGCCGGGGGCTTTTCTCACGTCCGCCGAACGCGGACGCGGTTACCGAAAAGTAGAATCGGTCACCTCGCAGCCCCGTACGAACCCCGAAGTGAGGAGCGCCGTGACGGCCATCCAGGAGGCGCAGGAGCGCCCGCGCGGTGCCCGCCTGCCGCGAAGCGCCCGCCGTGAACAACTGCTCGGTGCCGCCCAGGAGGTGTTCGTCGCGCAGGGCTACCACGCGGCCGCCATGGACGACATCGCCGACCGCGCCGGGGTCAGCAAGCCGGTGCTCTACCAGCACTTCCCCGGGAAGCTGGAGCTCTACCTGGCGCTGCTGGACAAGCACTGCGACGCCCTCGTGGAGTCGACCCGCGAGGCGCTGTCCACCACGATCGACAACAAGCTGCGGGTGGCCGCGACGATGGAGGCGTACTTCAACTACGTCTCCAGCGAGTCGGGCGCCTTCCGGCTGGTCTTCGAGTCGGACCTGACCAACGAGCCGGCCGTGCGCGAGCGGGTCGAGCGGGCCTCGGAGGCCAGCGCGACGCTGGTCAGCCAGGTGATCCAGGAGGACACCGACCTGCCCGAGGCGGAGTCCAAGCTGCTCGCCGCCGGGGTCTGCGGCCTCGCCCAGATCACCGCCCGCTACTGGCTGTCGCAGGGCCTGGAGATCCCGCGCGACGAGGCGGTCCGGCTGGTCGCCAGCCTCGCCTGGCGCGGTCTGAAGGGCTTCCCGATGCACCCGGCCGGCGAGTCGGCCTAGGGCCGGCCCGCGGCCGCGGTGGGCTCCGGTGATCTGCTGACCTTCGCCTCCGCGGTGATCGCGTGCTCTATGGTGAAGCCGTACGGCGCGGTCGTCGCGAACGCTTGTCCCAGGCGCTCCGGTGCCCGCGCGTGGATGGCTGCAACCCCGGAGGGACGGAAGCCGTGGAGGTCAAGATCGGCGTGCAGAACGCGCCGCGCGAGATCGTGATCGAGAGCACGCAGACTGCCGATGAGGTCGAGAGCGCGGTCGCCAAGGCGCTGGAGGGCAGCTCGAAGCTCTTCTCGCTGACCGACGAGCACGGCCGCCGCGTCATCGTCCCGGCCGAGCGCCTGGCGTACGTGGAGATCGGCGAGCAGGCCGTCCGCAAGGTCGGTTTCGGCACTCTCTGAGTCGCCCGCCCGGTGCCCCGTTCCCCCCGAGGGAGCGGGGCACCGTTGCGTGTACGGCCGGTCGGACCGGGGTAGGGCGCAGGTGCGGCCGTTCGAGTGCCGCGCGCCCGTCCCCCGGGGAGGCAGCCTTGCTGGTCGAGTCGATCGTCTTCGCCCTCGTCGGCCTGGTCGTGGGCCTGGCCGCGCTCCTGGCGCTGCCGGCGTACTTCCCGGCGGCCCGCGCCCTGGTGCTCGGCACCGCGGTGGCGGCGGCGCTGGTCGGCGGGGCGGTCGCGGCCTTCGGCCTCGCCGGGCGCTACCCGGCCGGAGCGGCCTTCGCGGCGGCGGTCACCTCGGTGGTGCTCACCTCGATGCTGGCCCGGCCCGACGTGGCCGCCGGCCGGGCCCCGGCGCACCGGCACCACCCGCACCGCGGGGGCGCCCACCGCGCGCCGCGGCGGCACCGGCCGGCGTAGGGCGCGTCGGCGGGAGGCCCTAGGAGGCCAGGCCGAGGGCGGCCATCCGCCTGGTGTGCGCCTCGGTGATCCGGTTGAACATCTTGCCGACCTCGACCAGGTCGAAGCCCTGCACCTGCACGCCGCCGACCAGCAGGTTGGACAGCGCGTCACGCTCGGCGACCACCCGCTGGGCCTGGCTGAGCGCCTCGCCCATCAGCCGTCGGCCCCACAGGGCGAGCCGGCCGCCGGCCCGCGGGTCGGCCTCGATCGCCTGGCGCACCTTGTCGACGGCGAACTGGGCGTGGCCGGTGTCGGACATGACGCCGAGGACGAGGTCCCGGGTGTCGTCGTCGAGGCGGACGGCCACCTCGCGGTAGAAGTCCGTCGCGATGGCGTCGCCGACGTAGGCCTTGACCAGGCCCTCCAGCCAGTCCGAGGGCGCCGTCATGCGGTGGAACAGCTCCAGCGGCTCGACGAAGGGGCGCATGGCCTCCTGCGGGTCCGCGCCGATCTCGGCGAGCCGGTCGTGCAGGCGCTGGTAGTGCTGGAACTCGGAGGAGGCCATCCGGGCCAGGGCCGCCTTGTCGGCGAGGTCGGGCGCCAGCTTGGCGTCCTCGGCGAGCCGCTCGAAGGCGCTCAGCTCGCCGTACGCGAGGGCGCCGAGCAGGTCCAGCACCGCCGCGCGGTAGCCCGGGTCGGCCGAGCAGCTCGCCCAGTCGCCGATCGAGCCGGCCTCGTCCTGCGTCTCACCATGGGTCTCCATGACCCGCCACCTTAGTCCCGCCCGCCCGGCTCCCCCACACGGACCGGCCGCCCCCGGGCGTGCCGGGTGACCACCCGGAACGCCCGGTCACGCGCCGGTCGCCGGGGGCAATGTCAGACGCGTCACGTGTTCGAGTCGTCGCCTGACTGTATGGTGGTACGGAGCCCCGTCGTGCTCGCACGGTGTCACCGCCGTCTCGGTGTCCCGCGCAAGCCCGCTCCCCAGCGGCACCGTCCCCTCGGACGTGTCCGCATCGGAGGCACGGGTACTCACGTACGCGGATGCCCGGTCGGAGAGCCGATCGGCTCCGACCATGGCTTGGACTTCAAGCCTTGGCACCGCATCAGTGGCCGAGCGAGGGCCGCCGAGACCGCGCCCACCCGGCGGAGGTCCCGCGCAGGTCCCTCACGGGAATCCTCCCCGACGCCGCCGGCGACGCGCCCCGCCATCGGGCCGCGCGCACCGGCCGGCCGCAGGGACCGGCGCGGTTGTGCGTCCGCGCAGCTGTTTCAGGACCGTCCAGGTCCGTACGCAGCCGCGCGCCCGCCCGCCCGCCGCTCGCTCTCGGCCCCTCCCACACGGAAGAGGCAGCACCCTGTCCACCACCGCTGAACCCATCAAGACGACGTTCCGAGAGCTGGGAATCCTCCCGGAGACCGCCGAGGCCCTGGAGGCCGTCGGCATCGTCCACCCGTTCCCCATCCAGGAGATGACCCTGCCGGTCGCGCTGACCGGCCACGACGTCATCGGCCAGGCCAAGACCGGCACCGGCAAGACCCTCGGCTTCGGCCTCCCGCTGATCGAGCGGGCCGTCGTGCGCGCCGACGTGGACGCCGGCCGCGCCACCGAGGAACAGCTCACCGACTTCCCGCAGGCGCTGATCGTCGTCCCGACCCGCGAGCTGTGCACCCAGGTCACCAACGACCTGCAGACCGCCGGCAAGGTCCGCAACGTGCGCGTCCTCGCCGTCTACGGCGGCCGGGCGTACGAGCCGCAGGTGGAGGCGCTCACCAAGGGCGTCGACATCGTCGTCGGCACCCCGGGGCGCCTGCTCGACCTGGCCGGCCAGAAGAAGCTCAACCTGTCCAGGGTCCGCGCGCTGGTCCTGGACGAGGCCGACGAGATGCTCGACCTGGGCTTCCTGCCCGACGTCGAGAAGATCATCACCATGCTGCCGGCCAAGCGGCAGACCCTGCTGTTCTCGGCCACCATGCCGGGCCAGGTCATCAACCTCGCCCGCCGGTACATGAGCCAGCCGACGCACATCCGGGCCGCCGCGCCGGACGACACCGGCGCGACCGTCGCCAACATCGAGCAGCACATCTTCCGTGCGCACTCGCTGGACAAGGTCGAGATGGTCTCGCGCATCCTGCAGGCCGACGGCCGCGGGCTCGCGATGATCTTCTGCCGCACCAAGCGCACCGCCGCCGACGTGTCCGACCAGCTGACCCAGCGCGGCTTCGCGGCCGGCGCGGTCCACGGCGACCTCGGCCAGGGCGCCCGCGAGCAGGCCCTGCGGGCCTTCCGCAACGGCAAGGTCGACGTGCTGGTGTGCACCGACGTCGCCGCCCGCGGCATCGACGTCGAGGGCGTCACGCACGTCATCAACTACCAGTGCCCCGAGGACGAGAAGACCTACCTGCACCGGATCGGCCGCACCGGCCGGGCCGGCGCCTCCGGCACCGCCGTCACCCTGGTCGACTGGGACGACATCCCGCGCTGGCAGCTGATCAACAAGGCGCTGGACCTGCCGTTCAACGAGCCGGAGGAGACCTACTCCACCTCGCCGCACCTCTACGAGCTGCTGAAGATCGCGCCGGGCACCAAGGGCATCCTGCCCCGCTCGGAGCGCACCCGCGCCGGCCTGGGCGCGGAGGAGGTCGAGGACCTCGGCGAGACCGGCGGGCGCGGGGCGCGCTCCGGCCGGGGTGGCCGCGGCGGGTCCGCCGGCTCGAACGGCTCCGGCGGCTCGAACGGCTCCGGCGGCTCGGGCGGCTCCGGTCGCTCCGGCCGTCCGGGCGGCCCGGCCGTCGAGGCGGCCGAGGAGAAGCCGAAGCGGACCCGCGAGCGCCGGCGCACCCGCCGGGGCTCCGAGGTCGGCGCCGAGGGCGAGGCCGCTGCCGCGGTGACCGCGTCCGCCGCGACGGCCCCGGCCGTCGAGGGCGCCGAGGGCGAGGCCGCGCCGCGCCGTCGTCGCCGCCGCTCGCGCGGTGGTGCGTCGGGCGCCGAGGCTGCCGTGGCCGAGGCCGCGGTGGTCGAGGCCGCCGAGGCCGTCGTCGCCGAGGCCGTGGCGGCCACCGAGGCTCCGGCTGAGGAGAAGCCGGCCGCGCGCACCCGGACCCGGACGCGGAAGCCCAAGGCGGAGGCCGTGGTCGAGGCCGCCGAGGCCGTCGTGGCCGAGGTCGTGGCGGAGGCCGTCGTCACCGAGGCTCCGGCCGAGGAGAAGAAGCCCGCCACCCGGACGCGCACCCGCAAGCCGAAGGCCGAGACCGTGGCCGACGCCGCCGTCACCGAGGCCCCGGCCGAGGAGAAGCCCGCCGCGCGCACCCGGACCCGCAAGCCCAAGGCCGAGGCCGTCGTGGCCGAGGTCGTGGCCGACGCTGTCGTCACCGAGGCCCCGGCCGAGGAGAAGAAGCCCGCCACCCGGACGCGCACCCGCAAGCCGAAGGCCGAGACCGCGGCCGACGCCGCCGTCACCGAGGCCCCGGCCGAGGAGAAGCCCGCCACGCGCACCCGGACCCGCAAGCCCAAGGCCGAGGCCGTCGCGGCCGAGACCGAGGCTGCGGCCGCCGAGACCGCCGAGGTCCCGGCCCCGCGCCGCCGGACGCGCGCCCGCAAGGCCGCCGAGGCGACCCCGGAGAGCTGACGCACCCACCCCGGAGGGGGTGGGCGGGCCGACAACGGGCCTGCCCACCCCCTCCGGCGTTCCCGGGGCGTGGAGACGGGCCCCAGGACGTGGAGACACGCCCTAGGCTCGGGCTTCGCCCGGGTAGTCGTACGACGCACGCAGGAGAGCAGGCCCATGAGCACGCCGCCGTTCCTCACCCTTCCCCGTTGTGCCCGCGCCGTGCGGGTCGCGACCGAGCGGGGCGGGTTCGCGGCGCTGCGGGCCGAGCCGGCCGGCGAGGTGCGCGGGTCGGCGCTCCTGGTGCCCGGGTTCACCGGCAGCAAGGAGGACTTCATCGCGCTGCTGGAGCCGCTCGCGGCGGCCGGGTACCGGGTGACGGCCGTCGACCAGCGCGGGCAGCACGAGACCGGCGGGCCCGACGATCCGGCCGCGTACGCCGTCGGGGCCCTCGGGGAGGACGTCCGGGCGCTCACCCGTGCCCTCGCCGGGGAGGCCGGCGACGGCCGGCCGCTGCACGTCGTGGGGCACTCCTTCGGCGGGCAGGTGGTGCGGGAGGCGGTGCTCGCGGCGGCGGCCGAGGGGGCCCTGCCGTGGGCCTCGCTGACGCTGATGTCCACCGGCGCGGGCGCCATCGACCCGGCCGAGGCGGCCCGCACCAAGCTGCTGCTGGACGCGCTGCCGGTGCTGAGCCTGGAGGAGATCTGGCAGGTCATGCGGCAGATGGAGGAGGGCGGCGGCGATCGGAAGGAGCGCCCGGCCGCCGACGTCGCCGCGTTCCTGCACCGCCGCTGGCTGGCCAACGTGCCGCGCGCGCTGGCCGTCACCGGCGGCCACCTGGTCGCCGGGCCCGACCGGGTCGACGAGCTGGCCGCCGCCACCGCCGGGCTGCCCGTGCTGGTGCTCTCCGGCGTGCGGGACCACGCCTGGCCGGTGCCGGCGCAGACGCTCATGGCGGAGCGGCTCGGCGCCCGCCGCGTGGTCGTCGAGGACGCCGGCCACTCCCCCAACGCCGAGCGCCCGGCCGCGACGGCGCAGGCGCTGGCCGCGTTCTGGGCCGGTGGCGTGGCCTCGCCCGACGTGGTCTGAACCACTTCTCGAAGTTCGACCGCGTTCAACAGAGGACAAAAGTCGTTAGTTACGGTAATCTTTGATTCTGTCCGGGAATCATCGCCGGCCCTCCGCGGGTTTCAATCCACTGAAACCAGTACTTAACGGACGGGCAACGGCCCGGAAGCACCGCCACGACACCGTGGTCCACGAGGCACCAGCAGCACCGGGCAAGCAGGGGGAGCCCTTGCCGCAGCAGACCGCCACACGTACGAGCCGCGCGATCCGGCCCCATCGCCGGACCGCCCGCAAGACCCTGGAAGGGCTGATACCGACTCAGCCGCAACCGCCCCGCGACGCGGGGCGAGGAAAGGAGACGCCCATGACGAAGCCCATGCGTTTCGAGATCGTCCGGCTGGACGACGCCAACGGCTCCGCGACCGACCGCCTGATCGCCGACGCCGAGACTGTCCGCGAGGTCGTGCAGGCCGCCGCCCGCACCGGCGAGCGCCTGCTCATCCGTCCGTGCCCGACCGTCTGACCCCGCGCGGCGCCTCCGACCGGGAGACCCCGCCCGCCGCCGACGAGCCCGGAGCGTCCGATCCGGACGTGCCGAAACCCGACTGACGCCCCGTCACCGCTATCGCCAATGACGGGGCGTCAGTGCGTCCGGGCCCCGCCCGGCCCCACCGGCCCGACGTTTGCCGCCCCCCGCCGCTGGACATCCCCCAACCTGAGCCGCCCGCACCCGCGCCCACCCGCGCCGGGCCGGGCGTCCCGCCACCGACAGGTGCCGCCGAACCCTCCGTACGGGTGATCGTCCTTGACGCGGCGGTCCGGAGGGAGGAGCGTTGTCGGCTATGAGGGGCGAGCCCAGCTGCCCGAGGTGCGCCGGTCGGGTCCGCGCCCCCGGCCTGTTTTCGGACACCTGGCAGTGCGACCAGCACGGAGCCGTGCACCCGATGCAGCCGGTGCTGCCCCCGAGCGTGGAGGCGCTCGGCGTGGCCGTCGCCCGTTCCCAGGTCCCGGTGTGGCTGCCCTGGCCGCTGCCGGTCGGCTGGCTCTACACCGGCATCGCGCACGTCGGCGACGACGTCTCCGGCGCCCGCGCCACCGCCGTTGCCTGTTCCGGGCCGGCCCCGCTCGGCGGTTTCGGCGAGCTGGTGCTGGTGGCGGAGGAGCTGGGCGTCGGCCTCGGCGCCCGCTACGCCGGGATGCCCGGTCCCGACCCGGGCGAGTCCGTCGCCCTCTACAAGCCCGCCGACGCCAAGCTGATGGCCGCCGGGCGGCCCACCCCGATGTTCCACGTCCCGGACGCCCCGGCCGACCGCGCCGTGTTCGTCGGCGAGGCCCGCGGGCTCTGGCTGTGGGCCGTCGCGTGGCCCGAGCAGTCCGCGCTGGTGATGTACGACGAGCTCGTCCTCACCGACCTGCGCGAGGCGGGCGCCGAACTGGACCTCCTGCCCTGCGGGGCCCTCTCCCCCCGGCTCCTGGGCTGAGCGCCCTATCCTGGGCCGCATCCGCGAGCTCCAGGAGGTCCGACCCGTGCGCATCGACCTGCACGCCCACAGCACCGCGTCCGACGGCACCGACAGCCCGGCCGAGCTGGTCGCGGCGGCGGTGGCCGCGGGCCTCGACGTCGTCGCGCTCACCGACCACGACACCGTCGCGGGGCACGCCGAGGCCGCCGAGGCCGTGCACGCGCTGCCGGCCGGCACCGCGCTGACCCTCGTGCCGGGGGCCGAGCTGTCCTGCGTCGTGGACGGCATCAGCATGCACCTGCTGGCGTACCTGTTCGACCCGGCCGAGCCGGCCTTCGCGGCCGAGCGGGAGCTGGTGCGCACCGACCGGTTCCGGCGCGGGAAGGCGATCGTCGAGCGCTGCCGGGAGCTGGGAGCGGACATCGACTGGGAGCAGGTAAAGCGGATCGCGGGCGAGGGCTCGGTGGGCCGGCCACACATCGCGAGCGCGCTGGTCGAGGCCGGCGTGGTGGCGACCGTCTCGGACGCCTTCACCGCCGAGTGGCTCGCCAACGGCGGCCGGGCGGACGTCCGCAAGCACGAGACCGACCCGGCCGAGGCGGTCCGGCTGGTCCGGGCGGCCGGCGGCGTGCCGGTGTTCGCCCACCCCGGCGCGGTCAAGCGCGGGCGGACCGTCTCCGACGAGGTGCTCGCCGGGCTCGCGGCGGCCGGGCTGGCCGGGCTGGAGGTCGACCACACCGACCACGACGAGGAGACCAGGGCCCGGCTGCGCGGCCTGGCCGGCGAGCTCGGGCTGCTGGTCACCGGGTCCAGCGACTACCACGGCGAGCGCAAGACCGTCCGGCTCGGCGAGCACACCACCGACCCCGGGGTGTACGAGGCGCTGCTGGCCCAGGCCACCGGCGCGAAGCCGATCGGGGGCTGAGCCCGCGCGCGGAGCCGCGCGGGCGTGCGGGAGCGCCGGGGCGGGGTGCGCCCGGAGCGCGCGCCCGGGCGTGCCTTCCGGTCCGGATCGCAGGGCCCCGGCCTGAGCCGAGAACCGCACCCCGGGTGGCGCCCCGTCAGTCCAGGCGGACGCCGCGGCGTTCCGGGTCGCGCAGGTCCGTACCGTGCTCCAGCCAGCGCTCCTGGAGGGCGGCGGCGCCGTGGACGCGCTTCCAGCCGGCCTCGTTGGGGGTCATCGGCAGCAGCGGGAGGAAGCGGACCGGGTCGGCCGGCTCGTCCAGGTCGAGGTCCGGCACCAGGCCGCCCGGCTCGGCGACCAGGACCGAGGTGAACGGCGCGCCCGCCCACAGCGGGGAGCCCAGGTCCAGCGAGCCGCCGGGGGCCACCACCAGGCCCTCCACCTGCGGCGTGGCGGCGAAGGTGGCGAGGCTGCGCAGCACGTCGTCGCGTCCGCCGCGGACGGTCAGGACGAGTTCGGCGCGCGGGCCGCGCACCTGGTCGGCGACCATCGCGGTCGGGTCGGCCATCGGGACGGCGGCCATGCCGAGGGTCGTGTAGCGGACGAGGCCGCCGGCGTCCGGGCCGAAGCGCAGCAGCTCGATCCGGTCGGTGCCGAGGAAGGTGACCGCGGCGCGGCCGCTCGGCTCGCCGAAGGTGGCGATCAGCCGGGCCTCGACGGCCGCCAGCACCGCCTCCCGGGAGAGTTCCGGGGAGGAGCCGTGGGGGTCGCCGAAGATCGGGAAGTCGTGCGCCATGCCCGTGAGCGTATCCCGCGCACCGGGCCCGGCGCCGGTCGCCGGCCGGATGTTAGGGTGAGCGACTGGCCACCGGGAACCATGAGTTCGGGCCTTCCGGGGCCGCGGCGCGAAGGAGGTGGTTGCGGTGGATACCGGCCGAGATCGGAGTACCGGCAGCTCTCCCCAGCGCCCTTCCCGCACGTCCCGCCCCGCCCGCTGATCCCGTAGCGGCGACCGGGGGCGGCCCGCGGAGAAACCGGCCGGGAGAGCTCCCCGCCCTTCACCGGTGTTCCTCGCCGTCGCACCCGCGGCCCTCCGCCCGCTCGCGCCGCACGTGCGGCGGCTCCTGTTCCAGGGAGCCTGCCATGTCGATGATCAACAACCTGCGCGCCGCCGTCCGCCCGGGCCGCCGCCGTCCGGCCACCGGCCGCTACGACACCGTGCCGCCGGGTGATGCCGGCTCGGCCGTGGTGGACTGCGCGGTCTACCAGGACGGCCGTCGGCACGGGCAGCGCTGCAGCCCGCGCGAGGCCGCCCGGCGGGTCCGGGCCGCGCGTCAACTGCCGGGCGGAGCGGGCTCGTTCAGCTGGATCGGACTGCACGAGCCGACCGAGGAGGAGTTCGAGGGCATCGCCCAGCGCTTCGGGCTGCACCCGCTCGCGGTCGAGGACGCGGTGCACGCGCACCAGCGGCCCAAGGTCGAGCGCTACGACGACGTGCTGTTCGCGGTGTTCAAGACGATCCGCTACGTCGAGCACGACCAGCTGACGCCGACCAGCGAGGTCGTGGAGACCGGCGAGCTGATGGTCTTCGCCGGGCGGGACTTCGTGATCACCGTCCGGCACGGCGGCCACGGCTCGCTCCAGGACCTGCGCCACCGGCTGGAGGCGGACGCGGACGAGGCCGGGCTGCTCGCCAAGGGCCCGGCCGCGGTGCTGCACGCGATCGCCGACCACGTCGTCGACAACTACCTGCTGGTCGCCGAGCGGCTGCAGAACGACGTGGACGAGATCGAGTTCGACGTCTTCTGCAACCGCGGCGGGCGCGGCACCGACGTCGGCCGGGTCTACCAGCTCAAGCGCGAGGTGCTGGAGTTCAAGCGGGCGGTGGTCCCGCTGCTGCGCCCGATGCAGCAGCTCTCGGAGCCGCAGCAGGGGCTCGTCGACCCGGACGTCCAGAAGTACTTCCGGGACGTCGCCGACCACCTGGCGCGGGTGACCGAGCAGGTGCACGGCTTCGACGAACTGCTCAACTCACTGCTCCAGGCGAACCTCGCGCAGGTGTCCGTCGCGCAGAACGAGGACATGCGCAAGATCACCGCCTGGGCCGCGATCTTCGCCGTGCCCACCATGATCACCGGCGTGTACGGCATGAACTTCGACTACATGCCCGAGCTGCACCACCGGTTCGGCTACCCGCTGGTGCTCGGCACGGTGGCCGTGATCTGCGTGGCGATGTACCGCGGCTTCCGCCGCAACGGCTGGCTGTAGCGCACGCCCCGGCCGGCGGGACGCCGTCAGCGCCGCCCGGCGCGGGCCACCAGCACCAGGCCGAGCAGGATCAGCACCACCGCCGGGTAGGCGGCCGCCGGGGGCCACTGGCCGAGCCAGAGCGCCGCGATCAGCGCCGCGCCCGGGGCCTCCAGCAGGATGGCGGTGGAGGTGACGGACGGGCCGAGCGTGCGCACCACGCGGTTGCTCAGCGAGTGGCCGAGGAACTGCGCGGCGACCATCAGCAGCACGATCTGCCACCACACCCCGGCCGGCCAGCCGGACATCCGCGTCCCGGCGGCCAGGCAGACTCCCAGCAGCACGACCGCCGTGGTGGCGTAGCAGACCAGCGTGTACGCGGTGGTGCTGACGGTCTTGCGGACCTCGGCGCCCAGCAGCATGTACCCGGCCGCGGCCAGGCCCGCGCCGAGCGCGAGGGCGTCGCCGAGGAGCGCGCGCGGGGAGAGCGAGAGGTCGACGCCGGTGAGCACCAGCACGCCGGCGAAGGCGGCGCCCATGCCGAGCCAGACCATCCGTGGCGCCCGGGTGCCGAACAGCCGCATCAGCAGGATCGTCCACAGCGGGGACGTGGTGACCAGGGCGGTCGCCGAGGCCACCGAGGTCATCCGCAGGCTCGGCATCCAGAGTGCGAAGTGCAGCGCGAGCAGGGCGCCGGCCGCGGCCGCGAGCAGCAGCGCCCGCCGGCCGATCCCGCGCAGCTCGGCGCGGTGGCGCAGCAGCGCGTACGGGGCGATCACGCCGACCGACATGACGTTGCGCCAGAACGCGATCGCGAGCGCCGGCGCGGCGGTGGCGCTGATCAGCGGGCCGGAGAGCGAGATGCCGCTGATGGAGACGGCGAGCAGCAGGAGGTCGAGGGTGGGCAGCGGGTGCGAGGGGGACGCACCGGCGGTGGGCGCGGGGGCGGTGGCGGGCCGGGCGGCGGGCACGGCGCTCCTTCGCGGGCGAGGGTGGCTGGCGGGGTGGCTGAGCGGGTCTCACCGTAAGGCCCGTGCCAGAGCGATGGAACTGTCGCCCGACGGGTGAGACGGCCCGTACGAGGCGGAGGCCGTACGCTGTGGGCCATGGACCGTACGCCCGCCACCGCCGACGACTTCCTCGACCAGGCCCTCCTGGAGGAGGCCGCGAAGAAGTCCGGACTGCTCTGGGTCCGCGCCGACGGCCAGGAGCAGTCCCGCCCGGTCTGGCACGCGTGGCACGACGGCGCCGTGGTCGTCGTCGGCGACGGCGGCGAGCAGCCGCTGCACGGCCTGGCCGCCGGCTCCGGCGCCGTGGTCACCGTCCGCAGCAAGGACAAGGGCGGGCGGCTCACCGGCTGGCCGGCCCGGGTCACCGAACTGGCCCCGCACAGCGAGGCCTGGCTGGGCGCGGTCGAGGAGCTCAAGGGCAAGCGGCTGAACGCGCCCGACACCGACACCATCGCCGACCGCTGGGCCCGCGAGTGCCGGGTGCTGCGGCTGGAGCCGGCCGGCGCCCTGGCCGAGCGCCCGGGCGCGATGCCGGACGGCTCGCACGCCGCCGTGCCGCCGGCGACCCCGGCGACCACCCGCCGGCCGATCCCGGCCGGCCTGCCCAAACTGCTGTTCAAGCGCCGCTGAAGGTTCGCCTCCGGTACTCCGTCGCGACAGTGCCTCGTCGGGCCGCTCCCGCACGCCGCGGGTAGCCTTGGCCAACGGGTGCGCCGCGGCGCGCGCCCAGCACGGTTTCGGACCGGTCGAGCGAGTCGAGGGAGTTCATGGCAGGGCCAGGCACCCGGGTCTTCATCTCCCATCTCTCCGCGATCGCGGTCTTCGACCCGAACGGGGACCAGGTCGGCCGGGTCCGCGACGTGGTCGTCACCCTGCGCCTGGGCGGGCGCCCGCCGCGGGTGCTCGGACTCGTGGTCGAGGTGGTCGGACGGCGCCGGATCTTCCTCCCGATGACCAGGATCACCAGCCTGGAGTCCGGCCAGGTGCTCACCACCGGCGTGATCAACCTGCGCCGCTTCGAGCAGCGCCCCGCCGAGACCCTCGTCCTCGCCGAGCTGCTGGACCGCACCGTCACGTGGTCGAAGACCGACGAGCCGGTCACCGTGCTGGACGTCGGCATGGTCCAGAGCCGGCTGCGCGAGTGGGAGATCAGCAAGGTCTTCGTCCAGGTCGGCCGGGCCGGGCGGCTGCGCAAGGGCAAGGGCGAGCGGCTCACCCTGGACTGGCAGGACGTCACCGGCTTCGCCCTGCTCGAACAGGACCAGGGCGCGGCCAACCTGCTCGCCACCTTCGAGCAGCTGCGCCCCGCCGACCTCGCCGGCGTGATGCACCACCTGTCCGCCAAGCGCCGAGCCGAGGTGGCCGCCGCGCTCGACGACGAGCGGCTCGCCGACGTCCTGGAGGAGCTCCCCGAGGACGACCAGGTCGAGATCATCGGCAAGCTCCAGGAGGAGCGCGCCGCCGACGTCCTGGAGGCGATGGACCCGGACGACGCCGCCGACCTGCTCTCCGAGCTGCCGAACGACGAGGCCGAGCGCCTGCTCCAGCTGATGGAGCCGGACGAGGCCGAGCCGGTGCGCCGCCTGCTGTCCTACGAGGAGGACACCGCGGGCGGTCTGATGACCACCGAGCCGGTCGTGCTGGAGCCGGACGCGACGGTCGCCGAGGCCCTCGCCCGGATCCGGGTGCGCGACCACAAGCCCGCGCTCGCCGCGCAGGTCTTCGTCTGCCGCCCGCCCAACGAGACCCCGACCGGCCGCTACCTCGGCACCGTGCACTTCCAGCGGCTGCTGCGCGAGCCCCCGTACGTCCTGGTCGGCTCGTTGGTCGACGACGACCTCGACCCGCTGCCGCCGGACACCCCGCTGCCGCTGATCACCAGCTACCTGGCGACCTACAACCTGGTCGCGGCCCCGGTCGTCGACGACGCGGACCACCTGCTCGGCGCCGTCACCGTCGACGACGTGCTCGACCACCTGCTGCCGGAGGACTGGCGCGACGCCGCGCTGCACGCCCGGGACCACGACCAGCACGAGACGGAAGGGGCGATCGGTGGACGCTGACCGCAAGGGACGGGCGGACGACGACCCCGCACGCCGGCGACTGCGCGGCGAGCTGCGGGAACTGCGCCAGCTGCGCGAACTGCGCACCCGCGAGGGCAGCAGCCGCGAGCGCCTGGAGACCTCCCCGATCAGCGGCTCCAACCGCGCCCGGTTCGACCAGCCGCGCACCGCCCGGCCGGGCCTGCTCTCCCTGCCCTCGTACGACCCGGAGGCCTTCGGCAAGCTCTCCGAGCGCATCGCCCGCTTCCTCGGCACCGGACGGTTCATCGTCTGGATGACCGTGGTGATCATCATCTGGGTGGCCTGGAACACCCTGCTCCCGGACGACGTGCGCTTCGACTCCTACCCGTTCATCTTCCTGACCCTGGTCCTGTCGCTGCAGGCCTCCTACGCGGCGCCGCTGATCCTGCTCGCGCAGAACCGCCAGGACAACCGGGACCGCGTCAACATGGAGCAGGACCGGGCCCGCAGCGACCGCAACATCGCCGACACCGAGTACCTGACCCGCGAGGTGGCGGCGCTGCGCCAGGGCCTCGGCGAGGTCGCCACCCGGGACTTCATCCGTTCCGAACTCCAGTCCCTGCTGAAGGAGATCGAGGAGCGCCGGGAGACCAGCGAGGCGCTGTGACCGGCGGCACGCTACCGACGGGTTAAGGGGATCGGCGGGCGCCGTACCATCAAGGCATGGCCAACGAGACAGAGGTCGCGGCCGGCGTCACGGAGGACTCCGTGCGCCAGGCGCTGTCGACCGTCAACGACCCGGAGATCAACCGCCCGATCACCGAGATCGGCATGGTGAAATCGGTCGAGATCGCCGAGGGCGGCGCGGTGCGGGTCGCGGTCTACCTGACCGTCTCCGGCTGTCCGATGCGCGAGACCATCGTCACCCGGGTCCGCGAGGCGGTCGGACGGGTCCCCGGCGTGAGCGGCGTCGAGGTCGAGCTCGACGTGATGAGCGACGAGCAGCGCAAGGAGCTCTCCCAGCTGCTGCGCGGCGGCGCCCCCGAGCGGGAGATCCCGTTCGCCAAGCCCGGCACCCTCACCCGCGTCTACGCCGTCGCCTCCGGCAAGGGCGGCGTCGGCAAGTCCTCGGTGACCGTCAACCTGGCCGCCGCGATGGCCGCGGACGGCCTGAAGGTCGCCGTGGTGGACGCCGACATCTACGGCCACAGCGTGCCGCGCATGCTGGGCGTCGAGGGCCGGCCCACCCAGGTCCAGGACATGATCATGCCGCCGCAGGCGAACGGCGTGAAGGTCATCTCGATCGGCATGTTCACCCCGGGCAACGCCCCGGTCGTGTGGCGCGGCCCGATGCTGCACCGCGCCCTCCAGCAGTTCCTCGCCGACGTGTACTGGGGCGACCTGGACGTGCTGCTGCTGGACCTGCCGCCCGGCACCGGCGACATCGCGATCTCGGTGGCGCAGCTGGTCCCGAACGCCGAGATCCTGATCGTCACCACCCCGCAGATGGCCGCCGCCGAGGTGGCCGAGCGGGCCGGCACGATCGCGGTGCAGACGCACCAGAAGATCGTCGGCGTGATCGAGAACATGTCCGGCATGCCGTGCCCGCACTGCGACGAGATGATCGACGTCTTCGGCACCGGCGGCGGCCAGACCGTCGCGGAGGCGCTCACCCGCACCGTCGGCGCGACCGTGCCGGTGCTCGGCTCGATCCCGATCGACGTCCGCCTGCGCGAGGGCGGCGACGACGGCCGCCCGGTCGTGCTCGCCGCGCCCGACTCCCCGGCCGGCGCCGCCCTGCGCGCCGTCGCCGGCAAGCTCGGCGGGCGCCAGCGCGGCCTGTCCGGCATGTCGCTCGGCCTGACGCCCAGGAACAAGTTCTAGCCGTACGTCACGAGGGGCCGGGTGGTGCGCCACCCGGCCCCTCGGCGCGTTCGCGGACGGGGCGCCGGTACCGGTGCCGGTACCGTGGCGCTAGGGGCGGGTGTAGGCGGTCAGGTCCGGGACGGTCGAGAAGCCGGCGCCGTAGGCGCTGACGCCACGGCCGTACGCGCCCAGCAGGACGCCGGGGGCCTCGCCGGCCAGCACCCAGCCGTACTCGGACTCGCGGTAGCGGAACGGCTGCGGCAGCCCGTTCACCGGCAGGCTCAGGGTGGACCAGCCGGGGCCGGCCAGGTCGTCGGCGAGGTCCCACGCGAGGGAGCTCTGCTGTTCCAGCCAGTCCTGGCGCAGCGCCCGGTCCAGCTGGCCGGGCCAGGTGGCGGCGAGCAGGCCGGAGCCGGCCAGCCAGGCGGCGGAGGAGGCGGAGGTCGCCTCCAGGGTGCCGGTGTTGTCGGCGCTGCGGCGGCTGTCGCGGCGGGCGACGGTGACGACGACGGCGAACTTGCGCACGTCGCGCGGCTCGAACTGGCGGGCCGGCTCCTCGCCGTGGCCGAGGGTGCCGTAGTCGACCCCGGCGGACGCCCCGCCGCGGGGGCCGCCGGCGCCGGCCTGCATCAGGTAGCGGCGGCCGGTCCAGCCGTCGTCCAGGCCGTACCACGGGAAGTCGGCGGACAGGTAGGGCACCAGCGGGTCCGCCGGGCCGGCCTGCCCGCCGACCACCGGGCCGCCGGCCGTGGCCGTCGCCCCTCCCGCCTGACTCGTCGCGTCCATCCCCGGGCCTCCTCTAAAGCACGTGTGCCTGCCGGGACCCCGCTCCCTTGGTGGCGGGCCCCGGCGCCCCCGCCGCGCGTCCTGCGGCCCGCGCGGGCGCGGGAACTGACGGACAGCTCGACGGGAACAATCAGCACAATAGCGGCGCGCACGCCGCCGCCCCGCTCAACCGTGCGGGCGAGCGGGGCGGCGGCGTGGCCGAAGAGCGACGGCGCGGGGGCGCGGTCAGGTCGCGTCGGGGTCGAACGGGGGGCGCTCGCCGGGCTGGAGCGGCGGGCCGGCGGAGGCGGCGGCCGGGGCGGCGGCCTTGTCGAAGCTGACGCTGCCGGCGCGGCCGTTCACCGGGCCGGTGGGCTTGTCGTCCAGGACCGACCGGATGTCCAGCGAGTCCTTCATGTCCTTGAGGCCCAGCGGGTCCTCGTTGCCGCCCATGAGCTGCTTGCGGACGAAGGTCTTGGGGTGCAGGTCCTCGAACTCGAAGTCCTTGAACTCCGGGCCGAGCTCGCTGCGGATGTCCTCCTTCGCGCTGTCGGCGAAGGAGCGGACCTTGCGGATGAAGCCCATCGTGTCCTGGATCAGCTTCGGAAGCTTGTCGGGGCCGAAGATGATGATCGCCATGACGATCAGGGTCAGGATCTCCAGCCCGCCTACGTCGCTGAACACCTATGCTCCCTAGCTCGCCGGACGACGGTTCCTACAGGGTAATGGCCATCGGCGGGTCTCCGGTCCACGGTGTGATGAACCCGTGGTAAAGACCGGCCGATGGCCGGAAGCCGTCCGCGAGCGGCGCTGTGGCGCGGGTCTTGAGGACCGGGTCTAGCGGAGTTCCCGGTGCAGGGCGGTCAGCCCGCCCACCGGGCGGTCCGGCAAGGGGGTCGCCTCGCGCGTCGCGGCGACCGGGAAGCCCGGGAAGTCCACCGGGACCTGCGCGTTCATCGGGACCAGCCCGCCACCGCGGCCGGGGGTGCCGGCCGAGCCGACCGGGCTCACCGACGTACCGTGCTGGTCCTCGCTCTGCGCGCTCAGGCCGCCGACGCCGCCCAGCGTCACCGCGGCCACCGAGAAGGCGCCGGCGGCGGCGAAGACGAAGCGGCGCCCGCGCGGCGCGGACGGCCGGACCACGGCCACCGCGGCGGCGGGCTGCGGCCGGGCCGGGGCCTCGGGGCGCGCGGCGCGGCGGCCCATCAGCGGGCGCAGGACGGCCCCGCCGCGGCCGAACGCGCGCGGGTCGACCCCGGGCAGCGGGGTGCCGGCGCCGAGCGCGCCCGCGCCGAAGGAGGCGCCGGCGCCGCGGCCGAAGGAGCCGCCGTCGAGCCGGCTGCCGCCGAGCGTGCCGGGGCCGGTGACGCCGCCGCCGGGCAGGTCGTCGTCGTCCCGGCCGTCGCGCCAGTCGGAGCCGGGCTGCTCGTCGTCCGGCAGGCTCCCGACGGCCATCAGGCGGGCCATCAGGCCCGAGGACGGGCCGGGGGTGCCGGTGCGGGTCAGCAGGTGCTTGACGCCGCGGCCCTCGTCCGCCTCGGCCAGGCACTGCGGGCAGGTCGCCAGGTGGGCCTGGACGCGTTCGCGGGAGTCGTGCCCGAGCTCGCCGTCCAGGAAGGCGGACAGCCGCTCGCCGAGGTGGTGCTCCTCGGCGGCGGGCTCGGCGGGGCGCACGGCCACGGCCCGCAGCTCGGCGTCGCCGGGCAGCGGGGCGGCGGACGGCAGCGGCTCGCCCGGCTCGTCACCGCCGCGGCGGCCGGGCAGGGACCAGCCCCGCCTGGCGGCGGACCGGCCGGACGGCTCCGGACGGCCCGACCCCGAGCGGCCGGTTCCGCTCACGATCGCCTCCGTCCGCGCCCGCCCGGTGCTGCCGGGACCTCGCCGGCGGCGGCGCCCACCGGCACCGGCTCCTCCGAGCCGCCGCGGCGCTCGCGCCCGGGGGCCGAGCCGGGGGCGCGGTGCTTGAGCGCGGCGCGCAGGTGGGAGCGGCCGCGGTGGATGCGGCTGCGGACGGTGCCGAGCTTGACGCCCAGCGTGGCGGCGATCTCCTCGTAGGACAGGCCCTCGATGTCGCAGAGCACCACGGCGGCGCGGAACTCCGGCGCGAGGGTGTCCAGCGCCTGCTGGACGTCGGCGTCGAAGTGGGTGTCGCTGAAGTGCTGGGCCGGGCTGGGCTCGCGGGAGGCGAGGCGCTCGGCCGCGTCGTCGCCGAGCGCGTCGAAGCGGATGCGCTGGCGGCGGCGGACCATGTCCAGGAACAGGTTGGTGGTGATCCGGTGCAGCCAGCCCTCGAACGTGCCGGGGGTGTAGGTGGACAGCGAACGGAACACCCGGACGAAGACCTCCTGCGTGAGGTCCTCGGCGTCGTGCTGGTTGCCCGTCAGGCGGTAGGCCAGGCGGTAGACGCGGGCACTGTGGGCCTCGACGATCTCCTCCCACGTGGGGGGAGTCCAGGACTGCGCGTCGGGACCCTCGGTGAAGGTCGCGAGGGCGGGGGCCTCGGTGGTACCGGCGTCCGGCGTCGCGGCGGCGGGCTGGTCCAGGTCGGAGTGCGCAGGCTGGTTCATCACGGGCTTCGGCGTACGGGCCGACGCGGTGCCGCGGACGTGCCGCCGCACGGGGACGTCGCCCTCGGCCACACCTCCTCGGTCGGCTCTTCTGCCCAGCAGGGCCACCAC
This sequence comes from Kitasatospora sp. NPDC057904, assembly GCF_042887925.1. Taxonomy (NCBI): domain Bacteria; kingdom Bacillati; phylum Actinomycetota; class Actinomycetes; order Kitasatosporales; family Streptomycetaceae; genus Kitasatospora; species Kitasatospora sp. NPDC057904. The sequence goes on along the minus strand of NZ_JBHVOL010000015.1, from coordinate 159,593 downwards.
CATATCCACCTCACCCGTCAAGCCCGGATAAAAGTGCCCGGGAGGTCTCCCGCACCCGGTCCCTCCTCACAACGGCCCGCCGCCGTACGCGGTTCCCGCCCGGCCAGTAATCTGTGGCAGGAAATATCGACATCCCCCGGCACCGGGCCGCCACCCGGGGCTCCGAAAGAGGCAGCCATCAGCGAGTTCGGGCCCGCGCGCGCGGCCCTCGCAGACACCTACGTGGGCGAGGACGCGGTGCTGACCTACGCCCGGGCGCAGTCCGCGCGGACGGGGATAAGGGCGATCGGGCCGAGCGGCGGGGCGTGCCTGAGACTGATGGCGGCCGCGCTGGACGCCAAGGCGGTCGCCGAGATCGGTACCGGGACGGGCGTCTCCGGGGTCTACCTGCTGCGCGGGATGCGGCCGGACGGCGTGCTGACCACGGTGGACTCCGAGCCGGTGCGCCAGCAGCTGGCGCGCGAGGCGTACCAGGCGGCGGGTTTCGCGGCCAACCGCTCGCGGTTCATACCGGGACGGGCGCTGGAGGTGCTGCCGAGGCTCGCGGACGGCCAGTACGACCTGGTGTTCTGCGACGGCGATCCGGCGGAGTCGCGGGAGTACCTGGCGGAGGCGCTGCGGCTGCTGCGGCCGGGCGGGATGGTCTGCTTCGAGGGGGTCTTCCAGGAGGGCCGGCTGGCCGAGCCGGAGCTGCAGGACCCGCAGACGGACGCGGTGCGCAACCTGGTCCAGGACGTCCGGGAGAGCGACGGGCTGCTGCCCGCGCTGCTGCCGGTCTCGGACGGGCTGCTCTGCGCCGTCAAACGCTGAGCGCCCCCGGGAGCGCCCCCGGGCCGGTCCCGGGCCGGTCCCGGGAAGCCGCCGGCCCGGGCCGACATGACGTCGGACCCGGGCCGGCAGTACATCTCCAGGAGATGGGGAGCACCCGCTGCGGTCAGCCGCAGGCCTTCTTCAGGGCCTCGCCGAGGGCGTCGGCCTCGTCAGGCGTGAGCTCCACCACGAGGCGTCCGCCGCCTTCGAGCGGAACGCGCATGATGATGCCCCGCCCCTCTTTGGTGACTTCGAGCGGGCCGTCACCCGTCCGCGGCTTCATGGCCGCCATGCTCGTTCCCCTTCCTGCAACCGCTCAGCTACGCACCGGCAGTCCGTCCACCGCCGGTATCGAACGCATTGATCGGAAGCCATTATCCCGCATGCCACGGCCTGATGACCAACATCACTCTCGGTGCAACCTCGGCCGGATCCGCCCCAACCGCCGCATTTGCCGTCATAAGCCCCGGCACGCCGGCGGTGCGGACACCACCGGAAGGTGCGATACCTCACACTCCCCAGGCGGCCCGGTGCTCCGGCATCCTGACACCCGACGAGACCGCAGCGATCACAAGGGAGACCCCTCGCCCATGTCCGATTCCGTGCTGTACGAGCTGGACGGCGGCCTGGCCGTCATCACGATCAACCGTCCGGAGGCGATGAACGCGCTGGACGTCGCGACGAAGGTCGCGCTGCGGGACACGATGACCGCCGCGGCGGCCGACCCGGCGGTGCGCGCCGTGCTGCTGACCGGGGCGGGCGAGCGCGCGTTCTGCGTCGGACAGGACCTCAACGAGCACCTCGCGATGCTCAAGCGGGCCGACGAGACCGGCGAGGGCGCGCTGCGGACCGTCGCCGAGCACTACAACCCGCTGGTGCGGGCGCTGGCGGGCATGCGCAAGCCGACCGTCGCGGCGGTCGGCGGGGTCGCGGCGGGCGCGGGCGCCTCGCTCGCCTTCGCCTGCGACTTCCGGATCCTGTCCGAGAAGGCCGGCTTCAACACCGCGTTCGCCGGGATCGGGCTGACCGCGGACTCGGGCGCCTCCTGGACGCTCCCCCGGCTGGTCGGGCACGCCAAGGCCACCGAGCTGCTGATGCTGCCGCGGACGGTCAGGGCCACCGAGGCGATGGAGCTGGGCCTGGCCACCAAGGTCGTCGCGCCCGAGGAACTGGCCGCCACCGCACGGGTCTTCGCCCGCGAGCTGGCCGAGGGCCCGACGGTGGCCTACGGCGCCATCAAGGAGTCGCTGGCGTACGGGGCTTCGCACTCGCTGGACGAACTGCTCGACAAGGAGGACGAGCTGCAGACCCTGGCCGGTGAGAGCGAGGACCACCGGATCGCGGTCCGCGCCTTCATCGCCAAGGAGAAGCCCGCCTACCGGGGCCGCTGAGCGCCGCGTTACCGGGGCCGCCGGGCCTTGCCGGACGGGCTCCGGAGCTCGGTGCGCACGTGGCAGGCCGCCAGGTGGTCGTCGACCAGGCCGCAGGCCTGCATGAGCGCGTAGGCGGTGGTGGGGCCGACGAAGCGGAAGCCCTCCTTCTTGAGCGCCTTCGCGAGCGCCGTCGACCCGGGCGTGACGGCCGGGACCTCCGCGAGCGTGCGGGGGGCCGGCCGGTCCGGGTCTCCGGCGAAGCCCCAGATCAGCTCTTCCAGGCCGCCGTCGAGCCCGCGGGCGACCCGGGCGTTGGCGATGGCCGCCTCGATCTTGGCCCGGTTGCGGATGATGCCGGCGTCGGCGAGCAGCCGCTCGACGTCGGCCTCGCCGAACTCGGCGACCGCGGCGATCTCGAAACCGGCGAACGCGGCCCGGAAGCCCTCGCGGCGGCGCAGGATGGTCAGCCAGGACAGACCGGACTGGAAGGCCTCCAGGCAGACCCGTTCGAACAGGGCGTCGTCGCCGTGCACCGGGCGGCCCCACTCGGTGTCGTGGTAGACCCGGTAGTCGTCGGTCGAGTCGCCCCAGCCGCAGCGGCGCAGGCCGTCGGCGCCGAGGACGGTGCCGTCCTGCGGACCGGTCACCGGTCCTCCACCGGCTTCGCGTCCTCGGGCGCCCCGGCCGGCTCGACGACCTTGGCGAACGCCTCCAGGCCGGGCAGCGGTTCGGCGCCGGCGTCGGGTCCCGTGGTGGCCTCGACCGCGCCGCGCAGGTGGGCGGCGGCCTCCAGTTCGGCGATCCGCGAGTCGCGGTAGGCGAGTTCGGCGCCGAGGCGGTCCAGGACGTCGTCGACCTCGTCCATCCGGTAGCCGCGCACGGCCATCGGCAGGCGCAGGTCGTCCACGTCCGTCTTGTGCAGCGGACGGTCCTGCGGCAGCCGCGCCGCGAGGCGGTCCTGAACCGCCTCGGGCATCGAACCGCCGCCGCCGAGCGCCACCAGCGCGGCGCCGCCGACCACCACGGCCATGGCGACCACGATCACCCAGAACACGAGCTGTCCTCCCGACTTCCCGGCCGGCCTGCTGTCAGGTGCCCGGACCGCGCTGATCATGACAGCATGGTCCCTAGTGAGGCCGGGGGCCATCATCGCACCCTGGGGAGCCGTGGAGGAGACATCGGTGGCGCTGCGCCTGGGACCGCGCGAATTCGGTGACGACGAGCTGGTGATCATGGCCATCGTCAACCGGACCCCGGACTCGTTCTTCGACCGGGGGGCGACGTTCGCGGACGAGGCCGCCTTCGTGGCCGCCGACCGGGCGGTGGCCGAGGGCGCCGCGATCCTGGACATCGGCGGGGTCAAGGCCGGGCCGGGCGACGAGGTCACCGTCGAGGAGGAGCTGCGCCGCACGGTGCCGTTCGTCGCGGAGCTGCGAAAGCGCCACCCGGACGCCGTGATCAGCGTGGACACCTGGCGGCACGAGGTCGGCGAGGCGGTCTGCGAGGCCGGCGCGGACCTGCTGAACGACGCCTGGGGCGGCGTGGACCCGAAGCTCGCCGAGGTGGCCGCGCGGTACGACGCGGGGCTGGTCTGCACGCACGCGGGCGGCGCCGAGCCGCGCACCCGGCCGCACCGGGTGGGCTACGAGGACGTCATGGCGGACATCCTGCGGGTGACCGTCGGCCTGGCCGAGCGGGCCGTGGAGCTGGGCGTGCGGCGGGACGCGCTGATCATCGACCCCGGGCACGACTTCGGCAAGAACACCCGGCACTCGCTGGAGGCGACCCGGCGGCTGCCGGAGATGACCGCGACCGGCTTCCCGGTGCTGGTGTCGCTGTCCAACAAGGACTTCGTCGGCGAGACGCTCGACAAGCCGGTGGACGAGCGGCTGCTGGGCACGCTCGCGACGACGGCCGTCTCGGCCTGGCTGGGCGCGCGGGTCTACCGGGTGCACCAGGTCGCCGAGACCCGGCAGGTGCTGGACATGGTCGCCTCGATCCGGGGCACCCGGCCCCCGGCGGTGGCCCGCCGGGGACTGGCCTGACCGCGGCGCCCGGATCCCGCTTGCCCGGATCCCGTCGGCTCAGATCTCGTTGACCGGCCGGCGGGCGTCGGCGAGGATCTTCAGGACGTCGTCGATCTCGTCGGTGATGTGGAACAGCTCCAGGTCGCGCGGGGCCGCCTTGCCCTGCGCGACGAGGGTGTTCTTGAGCCACTCGTAGAGCCCGCCCCAGTAGGAGCTGCCGAAGAGGATCACCGGGAAGCGGGTGACCTTCTTCGTCTGGACGAGGGTGAGCGCCTCGAACAGCTCGTCCAGCGTGCCCAGCCCGCCGGGCAGGACCACGAAGCCCTGGGCGTACTTCACGAACATCGTCTTGCGGACGAAGAAGTAACGGAAGTTCAGCCCGAGGTCGACGAACTCGTTGAGCCCCTGCTCGAAGGGCAGCTCGATGCCGAGGCCCACGCTCAGGCCGCCGGCCTCGGAGGCGCCGCGGTTGGCGGCCTCCATGGCCCCCGGGCCGCCGCCGGTGATCACCGCGTAGCCGGCCTCGGCGAGCGCGCGGCCGATGGCCACGCCGGACTCGTACTCGGGCGAGTCGACCGGCGTCCGGGCCGAGCCGAACACGCTGATCGCGGGCGGGAGTTCGGCGAGGGCGCCGAAGCCCTCGACGAACTCCGAGGTGATCCGCAGCACCCGCCACGGATCGGTGTGCAGCCAGTCGGTCGGCCCGGTGGTGTCCAGCAGGCGCTGGTCCGTGGTGCTCGTGCCGACCTGGTCCCGGCGCACCAGCACCGGGCCCTTCTGCTTCTCCGGCCAGGCCTTCTTCTTCCGCGGCACGCCGACCTGCTCGGGGCCGTGCCCGTACTGCTTCTCGTCTCCGGTGCCTGTCATGACGAAACCCTACGCCGGACCTCCCCCGTTTTCAGGCAACGGGGGAAGGTCGGTTGGGGAACCGGAAGATGGCGTTCGGCTTCTGATCGGATCAGCTGCCGGGCGGCCGGCGGTCAGCTGGTGAGCCAGGCGCGCAGCCGCTCCTCGGCCTCGGCGATGGCGCTCAGCGAGCAGTGCTCCTCCCGCTTGTGCGCGAGGTTCGGGTCACCGGGGCCGTAGTTGACCGCCGGGACGCCGAGCGCGCTGAAGCGGGCGACGTCGGTCCAGCCGAACTTGGCCCTGGCCTGGCCGCCGGTGGCCGCCAGGAAGGCCTGCGCGGCCGGCTGGGCGAGGCCGGGCAGGGCGCCGGGGGCGAAGTCGGTGACGGTCACCTCGAAGCCGTCGAAGACCTCGCGGACGTGCTTCTCCGCCTCCGCCTCGCTGCGGTCCGGCGCGTAGCGGAAGTTGACCGTCACGACGCACTCGTCCGGGATGACGTTGCCGGCCACGCCGCCGTCGATCCGCACCGCGTTCAGGCCCTCGCGGTACTCCAGCCCGTCGATCTCCACCCGGCGCGGCTCGTAGGCCGCGAGCCGGGAGAGCACCTCGGCGGCGTGGTGGATGGCGTTGTCGCCGAGCCAGCTACGGGCCGCGTGGGCGCGCACGCCGGTGAGCCTGACCTGCGCGCGCAGGGTGCCCTGGCAGCCGCCCTCGACGACGCCGCCACTGGGCTCCAGCAGCACCGCGAAGTCGGCGGCCAGCCAGTCGGGCCGCTCCCTGGCGAGGTGGCCGAGGCCGTTGCGGTGGGCCTCCACCTCCTCGCAGTCGTAGAACACGAAGGTCAGGTCGCGGTTGGGCTCGGGCAGCGTGGCCGCGAGCCGCAGCTGGACGGCGACACCGGACTTCATGTCCGAGGTGCCGCAGCCGTAGAGCAGGTCCCCGTCGACGTACGAGGGCACGTTGTCGGCGATCGGGACGGTGTCCAGGTGGCCGGCCAGCAGGACCCGCTCGGAGCGGCCGAGGCGGGTGCGGGCCACCACGTTGTTCCCGTACCGGTCGACGGTCAGGTGCGGGTAGGCGCGCAGGGCGGCCTCCACGGCGTCGGCGAGCGGCTGCTCGTCGCCGCTCACGGACGGGAAGTCGACGAGGCGGGCGGTCAGCGTGCCGCCGTCGAGGGTGAGGTCCAGGGGCGTCGTCTCGGGGCTGCTCATGACGCCAGCCTAGTGCGCGCCGCGGAGACCCTGCGTAGCGGTCCTGTGACAGGGTCGGCGAAGCGTAACGGCAACCGGGGGGCGCCGCACACCCGTCCGAGTGGGTACGGTGTCGGATCAAGAAGCAGGCGCGAGAGGGGCGAGGGTGGCCAGGAAGAAGAGCAGCGAGGACCAGGGCGACGAATTGGAGCCCCCCCGCCGCGGGCCGCTGCGTGCCCTGCTGCTCGTGATCGTCGGGCTGCTCGGTCTCGCGCTGGTCGGCGGGGCGGCCGTGGTCGGCATCTGGTGGTTCGGTTTCAAGGGCACCGAGCCCGAGGGCTGCACCGTGAAGACCGCGACCGGCGAGGGCACCCTGGAGGTGTCGCAGGCCGCCAACGCCGCGACGATCGCCGCGGTGGCCCGCTCGCGCGGGCTGCCGGACCGGGCGACGGCGATCTCGCTGGCCACGGCCATGCAGGAGTCCAAGCTGCGCAACCTCGCCGGCGGCGACCGGGACTCGCTCGGCCTGTTCCAGCAGCGCCCCTCGATGGGCTGGGGCACCGCGGCGCAGATCCAGGACCCGGTCTACGCGACCAACAAGTTCCTGGACGGCCTGGTCAAGGTGCCCGGCTACACCCGGCTGCCGCTGACCGACGCCGCCCAGGCGGTGCAGAAGAGCGGCTACCCGCAGGCGTACGCCAAGCACGAGACCAAGGCGACGCTGCTCACCTCGGCGCTGGCCGGCCGCGAGCCCGCCTCGTTCAGCTGCGTCGTGCACGACTACGCCAAGCCGGGAACGGACGACTCCGCCGACTCCGCCTCGCCGACCGCGTCCGCCTCCGCGACCCCGGCGGCGGCGCCGGACCGCACCCAGGTGCTCTCCGACCGGGTGCGCCGCGAGTTCGGCCGCACGGTCGCCGCGGCCCCCGGCTACACGTCGTCGATCAAGGGGGCCGAGAACGCCGTCGCGCTGACCCCGGACCCGTCCGCCGCCGCGCTGACCACCTCGGCGGACGCCGGGGCCGACGCCGCCGCGGCCGCCGAGCGGGCGAGCGGCTGGGAGGTCGCGCACTGGGCGGTCGCCCAGGCGCAGCAGCTGGGCATCGCGACGGTGGCCTACGACGGGAAGATCTGGCGCAAGACCTCGTCGGAGGACGGCTGGCAGTCGCAGCCGACGGGGACGACGACCAAGCTCGTCCAGGTCACCCTGGCGCCGTCCGACAAGAGCTGACGCACTGACGTACGGGTTGCCGCCGGACGGGTGATTCCGGTCAACCTTTGTGGACCGGCCGCCCGTTCCGGCGACCCCCGCCGGAGAACCGTCACTCCCCTTGCCCGGTGCAGGATCCACGGGCTCCGACGGGCTCCGCCAGGGCACCCCCGCGCGGTCATACGATCCGATGGTCGGTCGGACACTTTCCTTGCACCGGCCGAAACCTTCTGGCTTCTCAAGCGGTAACAACGTCGTCCGCCCGGTCGTCCACCCGGCGGACGGGACGGACCCAGACCCTTCGAGGAGCCCCATGTCTCACCCCCTCACGCGCCGGATCGCCCAGGCCGCGCTCGTCGTGGCGGCCGGAGCGACCCCGCTGGTCGCGGCCGGCTCCGCGTCCGCCCTGGGCGGCGACGCCCTGCTGCCCAAGAGCGACCTCGCCGCTCCGCTGGGCCAGCTGACCAACACCGACGCGGGTTCCAGCCTCCAGCACACCACCCACCAGCTCGGCGAGGCCGCCGGGACCACCGGCGCCGCCACCGTCGCCGCGGGCGTACCGGCCTCCGCCGACGCCGCCGGCAACATCGTCGCCCACCAGCTGCCCGAGGCGAACGAGAAGGCCAGCTCGCTGACCGCCCCGGTCGACCAGACCGCCGCCACCACCGGGCAGCTCTCCGCCGTCACCCCGAAGGTCGCCTCCGCGCTGGCCGGCAAGCTCGGCGAGGCCGTCACCGGCAAGGCCATGGGCACCCGCAGCGCCGCCAGCCCGGTCGGCGGGCTCGCCCAGACCGGCTCGGTCGCCAAGCAGGTGCCCAGCCTCGGCAGCCTCACCAACGGCGTGCCCAGCACCAGCGCCGTCACCGACGCGCTGCCGCTGGGCTCCGTCGAGCGCTCGCTGCCGGCCGGCGGCCTGGCGGGCGCCCTGCCCGGCGCCGACGTCCTCGGCCTCGCCGAGCACGGCTCGGCCAACCGCCTCGGCGGCGCCGACCTCGGCCCGAACAACCCGCTGTCCGGCGTCACCGGTGCGCTCGGCCCGATCGGCGGCCTCCTGGGCGCCGTGAACGGCGGCGGCGTCGGCCTCTAGGCCACCCCCGGACGGGCCCGCTGACGGGGCCTCGACGACGTACGACGAAGACGGCGAAGGGCCGGTGTCCGAGGCGGACACCGGCCCTTCGTGCGGTCCCGCTAGCGCGCCGCGTTCAGCCGCTCGACGGCCGCGGCGACCCGCTCGTCCGTCGCTGTGAAGGCGACCCGGACGAACTGCCCGCCGGCCGGGCCGTAGAACTCCCCGGGCGCCACCAGGATGCCGAGGGCGGCCAGTTCGGCCACCGTCTCCCAGCACGGGCGGTCCTGGGTGGCCCACAGGTAGAGGCTCGCCTCCGAGTGCTCGATCCGGAAGCCGTACGCCTCCAGGGCCGCCCGCAGCGCCGAGCGCCGGGCCGCGTAGCGCTCCCGCTGCTCGGCCACGTGGGCGTCGTCGTCCAGCGCGGCGATCGTCGCGGCCTGCACGGGCGCGGCGACCATCATGCCGCCGTGCTTGCGCAGCCCCAGCAGCTCCTTGACCACGACCGGGTCGCCCGCCAGGAAGGAGGAGCGGTAGCCGGCCAGGTTGGAGCGCTTGGAGAGCGAGTGGACGGCCAGCAGGCCCTCGTGGTCGCCCCCGCACACGTCCGGGCGCAGGACGGACACCGGCTCGGCCTCCCAGCCGAGCTCCAGGTAGCACTCGTCGCTGACCAGCAGCACCCGGTGCTCCCTGGCCCACGCGACGGTGCGGCGCAGCTCGTCCGCGCCGAGCACCCGGCCGGTCGGGTTGGACGGCGTGTTCACCCAGAGCAGGCGCACGCGCGAGCCGTCCAGCTCGTCCACCGAGTCGTACTCGACGGGCTCCGCGCCGCACAGCCGCGTGCCCACCTCGTAGGTGGGGTAGGCGAGGCGCGGGTAGGCGACCTGGTCGCCCGGGCCGAGGCCGAGCTGGGTCGGCAGCCAGGCCACCAGCTCCTTGGAGCCGATGGTCGGCAGCACGGCCTGCGGGCCGATCTCGGCGCCGCAGCGGCGGCGCAGCCAGCCGGCGATCGCCTCGCGCAGCTCCAGCGGGCCCCAGACGGTCGGGTAACCGGGGGTGTCCGAGTGGGCGGCCAGCGCCTTCTGGATCACCTCGGGGACCGGGTCGACGGGGGTGCCGACGGAGAAGTCGCACAGGCCGCCCGGGTGGGCGAGGGCCGTCCGCTTGTACGGCTCCAGCTTGTCCCACGGGAAGACGGGCAGGCGGTCCGAAACGCGGCGCGCCGCCCCCGGGTGGCCCGGGAACGGCGCGCGCGTGCTGTTGTCGGTGCTCACAGCTCAGATGCCACCGATCGTCAGTGGTCGGCGTTCTGCGGCGGCAGAGCGGCGATGAACGGGTGGTCACGCTCGATCAGGCCGAGCTTCGAGGCGCCACCGGGCGAACCGAGGTCGTCGAAGAACTCGACGTTCGCCTTGTAGTAGTCCTTCCACTCCTCCGGAGTGTCGTCCTCGTAGAAGATCGCCTCGACCGGGCAGACCGGCTCGCAAGCGCCACAGTCGACACACTCATCCGGGTGGATGTAGAGCGATCGCTCGCCCTCGTAGATGCAGTCAACCGGGCACTCTTCGATGCACGCCTTGTCCTTCACGTCGACACAAGGCTGCGCGATGACGTAAGTCACGCTGTCGTTCCTCCTCGGAAGGGCCCTGGCGGCCCGTTCTGTTCTGCTCGCGTGCGCGGTGAGCGCGGCGTCGTCGATGCCCGCCCCTAGTATCGCGGGTCGGAGACCGCAAATGCACAGGAGGTGCCCAGATGACGGCAGGCGGCCCGGAAAGCAGCCGTCCGCAGGACCGTCCGGAGGTCCGGATAGATCGCTCCGACGTGGGACGACGCGTGTCCGCCCGGCGGCTGTCCGGGTTCGTGGACGACCGGCCGGTCTTCCGTGATGTGATCGGCGTGCTCACATCGTGGGACGATCACGGGTTGACGGTCGTGCCCCGCGCGGGCGAGCCGGTCTCCTTCCCCGAGAAACTGCTGGTCGCGGGCAAGGTGGTCCCGCTCTTCCCGGCCCGACGGGCCCCGCTGCCGGCCGCGACGCCGGTCGAGCTCCAGCGGATCGCGGCGCGCGGCTGGCCCGGCGTCGAGCAGGAGGCGCTCGGCGAGTGGACCCTGCGCGCCTCGGCCGGGTTCACCCAGCGGGCCAACTCCGTCCAGGCGCTCGGCGACCCCGGGCTGCCGCTGCCGGCGGCACTGGCCGCCGTCCGCGACTGGTACGCCGAGCGCGAACTGCCCACCCTCGTCGAGGTCGTCACGCCCGGCACCGCGGACGGACTGCGCGAACTGCTCGGCCCCGCGCAGTCGCCGACGCTGGTGCGCACCGCCCCGCTGGCCGCACTCGCCAGGATCGGCTCCGGGCACGACCGGGTGCGGCTCTCCCGCACGGCCGGGCCCGACTGGATGTCCCTGTACGGGAAGCTGAGCGCGGACCCGGCGGTGCGCGAGGCCGCCCGGCGGGTCCTGCACGGCGGGCCCTCGGTCTGGTTCGCCACCGTGCCCGGCGCCGCGGGACAGCCGCCGCTGGCCATCGGACGCTGCGTCGTCGACGGCGCGTGGGCCTGCTTCGGCGCCATCGAGGTCCAGCCGCACGCCCGGCGGGCCGGGCTGGCCACGGCCGTCATGGCGGTGCTCGCCGCCCGCGCCGCCGAGGAGGGCGCCACCGGGGCCTACCTGCAGGTCGAGGCGGACAACGACGGTGCGGTCGCGCTCTATGACGGACTCGGCTTCACGACCAGTCACACTTACCACTACGCCCGGCCGCCCCAGGGGTAGCCCAGGCCACCGCTTGCCCGATCGCCCGCCCGCCGTAGGAAAGCCGTCGCCGTCACCGTGACCGAGCAGAGCAGAGACCGCTTCCGGACCGCCGCCCGCGCCGAACAGCCCGACCCCGTGCTGCTCTGCCTGCTCGCCGCCGCCGAACACGGCCCCCTCACCGACCCGGACGACCCCGGCGAGCCGCCGGGCCTCGACGCCCTGCTCGCCGCGTGCGGGGCCGCCCTCGACCGGCACGCCGCCGCCGTCCGCCTCGCGGTCGCCGAACGCGCCCCCGCCGGGCCCGAGGAGACCGCCGCCCTGCTCGCCGCCGTCCTCGGCGGGCGGGAGCGGTTCCACGGGCGGCAGTCCGACTACCGGCGGCTGGAGTCCTCGCTGCTGCCGGAGGTCCTGCGGCGGCGGCGCGGGCTGCCCATCACGCTGTCCCTGGTGTGGATGGCGGTCGGCCGGCGGGCCGGGCTCACCGTCCACGGCATCGCGCTGCCCGGCCACTTCATCGTCGCCGTCGGCGGCCCGGCCGGCGGCGAGGAGTACGTCCTGGCCGACCCCTTCCACGGCGGACGGCTGCTCGACCCCGGCGACGCCGAGCGCCTCGTCGAGGCCACCGGGCACCCCTTCGCGCCCGCGCTGCTCACCCCCGCCCAGCCGCTCGACATCGTCCACCGCGTCCTCGGCAACATCCGGGCCTGGGCCTCCGAACGGCCCGAACACGCCCGCACCCAGCTCTGGGCCACCGAACTCGCCCTGCTGCTCCCCCGCCACCCCGCCCAGCTGCGCCTCGAACGCGCCGAACTCCTCGTCCGGACCGGGGACTTCCTCGGCGGCTCGGCGGAGATGGACGCCTACGCCGAGATCCTCGACGCCTTCGACCCGGACGCGGCGGCCAAGGTCCGCCAGGAGGCCAGGGCGGCCCGGCACCGGCTCAACTGACTCGACCAGCTCGACCGACTCGACGGACTCGACCGACGGACTACAGCCAGCCCTTCTCGCGGGCGATGCGGACCGCCTCGGTGCGGTTGCGGGCCTCGGTCTTCTGGATCGCCATCGAGAGGTAGTTGCGGACCGTGCCCTCGGACAGGTGCAGGCGCTTGGCGATGTCCGCGTTCACCGCGCCGTCCGCCGCCGCCCCGAGGACGTCCCGCTCGCGGGCGGTCAGCGGGTTGGCGCCCTCGGCCAGCGCGGCGGCGGCCAGCGCCGGGTCGATCACCCGCTCCCCGCGCAGCACCCGGCGGATCGCCTCGGCGAGTTCGGAGGCGGGCGCGTCCTTCACCAGGAACGCGTCCGCGCCGGACTCCATCGCCCGCCGCAGGTAGCCGGGCCGCCCGAAGGTCGTCGCGATCACGACCTTCGTCCCCGGCGCCTCCCGGTGCAGCTTCGCCGCCGCCTCGATGCCCGTCATGCCGGGCATCTCGATGTCCAGTACGGCGACCTGGACGTCGTTCGCCAGCACCGCCGCCACCACCTCGTCGCCGCGGCCCACCTGCGCCACGACGTCGATGTCCCCCTCCAGTCCGAGCAGCGCCGCCAGCGCCTCCCGGACCATCCCCTGGTCCTCGGCCAGCAGCACGCGGATCGAGGGGCCGTTCTGATCGTCACTCATTGGCTGATCTTGGCACGGCGGCCTGCTCCCCCGGGAGTCCGCCGGCCGGTTCGGCGGCCCGCTCCCGGGTCAGCGGGCCGCGCTGCGCGGGGACGGCGCCGGTGCGGGCGCCGCGGTGGGCGAGGACCTCCCGCAGAGCCGGCGTCAGGTCCGCGAACGGCTCGACCCCGCCCGGGCCGGAGGTCCTGGCCAGCGCCGACCACGTCCCGGTGCCCGGGTCGTGGAAGTGGACCCGGCCGGGGTCGCGGGGGTCGTAGCGGATCGGCCACCGGCCCCCGGGGTACGGCGACGGCCGGCCCACGTGGCGCCGCAGCGCGCGGCCGTCGTAGCGCAGGCCGTCCTTGTGCACCCCGTCGGGGCGGATCACGGCCCAGTGGATCGGGAGGAGTTCGAGGAACAGCGCCGGATCGCGCGGAGCGGCGATGTAGCCGCAGCGGTGGACCGCGAGCCGGTAGGCCTCGTTCGGGCTGAGGTCGGGGCCGGGCAGGCCGGGCAGGGCCAGTCCGGGCTGGCGGCGGCGCTGGTAGCCGGCGACGGCGTACTCGGCGAAGAGCTCCTCCAGTTCGCCGGTCGTCCGGGGGCGGTCCGGCTCCTCGCCGCGGCCGGCGAGGTGGGCGGCGAACTGCGCCCGGACCTGCGCGAGGGCGGCGACGGCCTGGGGTTTGCCGGCCGGCGGGTACGCCCGGCCGCCCTGGACGACGATGCCGTAGCGGCGGCAGACGTCCTTGACCGTCTCCGGGACGACCGCCGCGCCGCGGTCGACGACGATCCGCTCGGGGAAGACCACCGGACGGGCCGCGGCGGCCGCGAACCGCTCGTCCGCCGCCAGCAGCGGTTCGCAGGGCAGCCGCAGCGTCCGGTGCCGCAGATCGTCCGGCCAGCCCGGCCGCATCGGCTCGGGCACGAGGGCGTCGGCGATCACGAGCCCGGCGTCCACCAGCCCCGCACCGCCCGGCAGCAGGCGCCAGCCCAGCAGGCTGCGGGTGCAGAGGTCGACGGCGGCGGTCAGGCCGACCGGGGTCACGGCGCCGGTGGCCGGGTCGACGGCGCTCACGTCCAGCGGGACGGTGTCGACCAGCACCACCGCGCCGGGGCGGTCCGCCACCAGGGGCAGGCCGGGGATCTCCGGCGGCTCGGCCCGGTCGGGCTTCGCGGGTGCGCCCGCCGGGCCGGCGGGGCCGGAGCGGCGCAGCGAGCGGCGGTCCACCAGCCCCCACAGGCCCTCCTCCCGCCAGCGCTTCAGGCGCCGCCACATCTGCACGGGCGCGTAGCCGAGTTCGGCGGCCTTGCTCTCCACCCGGCGGGTCAGGGAGAGCCCCGGCGCGTACTGGGCCCGGGGCTCGTCCGGCCTGGAGTCGTCCGGGCAGCCGGAACGGTAGCCGGTGGTGAGTTCCAGGAGGTGCTCCTGGGCCCGTAAGAGTTCGCGCCACTGCTGGGGACTCAGCCGGTCCAGCAGGGCGCCGGCGTCCGGGCGTCCCTCCTCTGGGACCGTGCCGTCCGGCGCCTGGCCGTACGGCCGGAAGGTGGGCTCGGCGAGCAGGGCGCCGGCGCCGATCAGGGTGAGCGCTCCGGTGTCCGCACGGAGCCGGACCGTGTCGTCGGTGATGCCGGTGACGGTGTGCGGCCGGCCGTCGAGCCAGAGCCGGGCGCCGCAGTGCAGCCGGAACGGTCCGCGGGTGGCCGGGGTCACGCCGGCTCCCCGGCGGTCGTGACGAGGGTCGCCTCCCGCAGGGGTACGTCGAGGTCGGCGACCACGCGGTGGTGCCACATCAGGTGGAACAGCACGCCGCGGGCCAGGTCGGGGTACGGCATGCGGGCCAGCAGGCCGCCGATCGTGGTGCCGCCGCGGGCCAGTCGCAGCAGCCGGGGGGCGAGTTCGGCACCGAGGTGGACCGGGCGTCTCGCGCCGGAGAGGAACTCGACGTTCGCCCAGCGCTGGCGGTCCGGCTCGCCCACCCGGCGGTGGTCCCAGCCCAGTTCGGCGCAGGCGCGCCGGACCCGCTCGGCCCGGTGCCCGGGCGCCGGCTCGTCGGTCTCCAGGACCAGGCTCCGGCCGTCGGCGCGGCGCGCCAGGACGAACGGGGCGTGCCGCCACGGGCCGTCGTCGTCGACCGCCCCGAACCGCAGCGGCCGGGTGGCGAAGGCGGTGATCCCCGGGTCGAAGTCGAGGAGCGTCAGCCAGGCGCGCTCCAGTCCGGTCCGGTACTCGACCAGGTCACCCGTCGTGGCGGACCAGTAGGCGTCCGGCCCGGACTCCCGGGCCGGCCCCGCCGTCAACGTCGCGTCTCCCCCGTGCGCAGGCACAGCCGCTTCCCCCGATTCTCGGACCCGTGCAGTCCGGACCACTATCAAGTAGCAGTCCCCCGCTGACAATTGCACTATCACGTTGGTCCGGTCACCCTCATTTACGGGTCTTGGTCACCGGTTTCCGCTACGTTTTCCACTCGTCCGGACCGGCGGGCTCGACCACCGCCGGGGGCGCGATCATCCGTGATCGTCCCGGACCGACGGGGATCGGCGCGCTCGGGGGCTTCGGCGCCGCAATTCGGGGGATCCTGCTCGCGGTTGTGCACTTCCTCCCGAACGGATACGAGGACCCCTGTGTGCGCACAACAGACAGGGAAACGAAAGTGACCAAGAACCAGCTCCGCATGGCCGCCGTCACGGTCGTCACCGCTCTCGCACTGGGCAGTGGTGCGGGCATGGCGAGCGCCACCGAGCAGCACAACGTCCGGCTCGCGCAGGCCACCGTCGAGGCGCACGCCCTCGCCCAGGCCTTCGAGGGCACGCCCGCCCCGACGATCGTCGAGGACGGGCTGGAGGACCGCCTGGCGGACCTGCCGGAGGACGCCTCGCTCGACCAGGTCGTCCAGGCGATGTACCCGGACGACGAGGACGCCCAGGCGTCGGCCCTCGCCTACCTCACCGCGGCGTCGGACGACGCGTCCTCGGACGACGCGACCGGAACCGGCGCGCCGGAGGGCGCCGTCACCCCGCAGTTCTGGGGCTGGGGCGACGCCTGGCACCTGGCCAAGTGCGTGGGTGCCGTCGGCGGTTTCATCGCGGGCAACGCGCTCGCGGTCTCGAAGATCCGCAAGTTCGGCGGTGTGGTGAAGCTCGCCAAGGTGCTCATCAAGGGCAAGAACTTCGAGCAGCGCATGAAGGCCCTGCTGGCGGCCTTCGGCGACATCAGCGGCCTCGGCGCGGTGGCGAGCTCCTGCGGCTGACCGCCGCGGCCGGGGTGACCGGCGGCACCCCGTGGGGCTCGGTCCGCCCACCGTGAGCAGGAGGAGCCCGTGCGCACCCGCGCACGGGCCCCTCTGCGTTCCCCCTACGACCGCTCGGCCGTCGGCGTCACCCGCGCCGGCACCTCGCGCAGCGGCACCATCGCGCGCAGCCGGAAGCCCTTGCCGCGCTCCCCCGGGCCGCTCTCCAGGCGGCCGCCGACGAGGGCGAGGCGCTCGTCCAGGCCCGAGAGGCCGTTGCCCGGCTGGGACTTGCCCGGGCCGCGCCCGTCGTCGGTGATCTGCAGGACGGCGAAGCGCTCGCCGCTGTCCTCCCACGCCGTGTCGGCGGTGACGGTGCAGACGGTGGCGCCCTCGCCGTGACGGACGATGTTGGTGACGGCCTCGCGCAGCGCCCAGGCCAGCGCGCCCGCCTCCTCGGTGGCGAGGCCCGGCCAGCTGTCGACGAGCTCCGGCGACGCGTCCAGCCGCACCTGCGCCGCGGCCAGCGCCGTGCGGGCGGCGGCGAGTTCGACCGGCAGGGTGGGCCGGCGGAAGCCGGTCACCGCCTCCCGGACGTCGATCAGCGACTGCCGCGCCACCTGCTCGATGTCCGCGACCTGCGCCCGCGCCGCCTCGTCCTTCCCGGCGTCCATGAACCGCCCGGCGAGCTCGCTCTTCAGCGTGATCAGCGACAGCGAGTGCCCGAGCAGGTCGTGCAGGTCGCGGGCGAGCCGCAGCCGCTCCTCGGAGGCGGCCAGGTGCGCGACGGCGGCCCGGGCCTCGCGCAGCTCCTTCATGGTGGCGACGAGCCGCTGCAGGCCGGTCATCGCGATGCCGGAGAGGAAGGCGCTGAGGGCGAAGGTCGTGGTGGCGTCCGAACCGGCGTCGACGGCCAGGCCGGTGGCGCCGGTGAGCACCGCCATGCCGAGGAGCGCGCGCGGCGCGAGCCGCACCGGCGTGATGATCGCGAGGCAGACCGAGGCGTAGATGAAGAGCGTCAGGAAGGTGCCGCCGAGGACGAACGTGGCCACGACCGCGAGCACGACCATCATCGCGACGATCACCCGGCAGGCCCGCGGCTTCATGCCCGCCGTCGAGCGGAAGATCACCAGCAGGACGTAGGCGGCCACGAAGCCGACCAGGCACACCCAGCCGAAGACCCGGGCGCCCGGGCTGTGGCCGCCGCGCAGCAGCTCGCCCGCCGGGTAGGCCAGGTAGAGCATCCACAGCAGCATCCAGGCGACCTTGACCAGCATCTGCCGCCTGGTCTCCACCGGGGATCCGGGGACGTTCATGAACGACGCGCGCGCCACACCCACCTCCGGCTGCTCGTCGGTGCGGTGGGTGCGGCGGGTGTCGTCCATGTGGATCATCATGCCTGTCGGGTGTCGCGCCGGTACAAGGCGGTGGCGGCGACGACGAACACCGCGAGGAAGGCGGCCAGCCCCGCGACGGCGACGGTGTCCAGCGAGTGCCCGGGCTGGGTGAAGGCGGCCAGCTTGTTGTACAGGAACACCGGGTTGAAGCGGGCGAACTTCTCCAGCGAACCGCTCACCGGGAACCAGGTGCCGCCGAGCAGCGCCATCGCCATGTAGGTGATCATCACGATCGGCTGCACCGAGTCCGGCGCCGCCGCGTACCCGAGCGCCACGCCGAGCGCGGCGAACACGAAGCTGCCCAGCCACAGCGCGGCCGCGAGGCCGATCCACTGCGCGGCGCCCAGCGACACGCCCTGGCTCGCGCCGACCGCGAACACCACCAGGATCGCCGGCAGCGTGGTCACCGCGCTCGCCGCGATCTTGCCGACGGTGTACGCCCGGCCCGGCAGCGCCGTCAGCCGCAGCTGACGCGTCCAGCCGCTCTTGCGCTCCAGCGAGATCCGCTGCGCGTTGCCGGTGAGCACCGCGCCGACCGCGCCGAAGGTGGCCATCGAAACCATGAAGTAGGTCTTCACCGGGAGGCCGCCCGCCTGGTTGGCGGAGCCGTAGGCGTGGATGAAGAAGAAGTACATCAGCGCCGGGTAGGCGACGGTGAAGAACAGGTAGCGCCGGTTGCGGAAGGTCCGCAGGATCTCCAGCTGGATCAGGGTGGTCATCGCACGGTCTCCTTCGGCGCGGCGTTCCGGTCGTCGCGGTCGTCCTGCTCGCCGGTGATGGTGAGGAAGGCCTGCTCCAGGCCCAGCCCGGTGACCTCCAGTCCGCGCGGGTACAGGCCCGCCCGGTAGAGCCCGGCGACGCTCGCGTCCGCGTCCGCCGTCCGGATCCGGACCGTCCGCACGCCCGGCACGCGGGCGGTGACGTCCAGGGACTGCACGCCCGGCAGGGTGCGCAGCACGCCGCCGTCGAACGGGCCGGCGTCCGGAGCGAGGTCGGCGTCGTGGAGCTCGAAGGCCACCCGGCGGGCGCCCGCACGCGCCTTGATCTCCGCGGAGGTGCCGTCGGCGATCAGCCGGCCCCGGTGCAGGACCAGGACGCGGTCGGCGATCGAGTCCGCCTCCTCCAGGTAGTGGGTGGCGAACAGCACCGTCCGCCCGGCGTCGGCCTGGGCGCGCATGCTCGCCCAGAACGCCTGCCGGACGGTGACGTCCATGCCGGTGGTGGGCTCGTCCAGCACGATCAGGTCGCTGTCGCCGGCGATCGCGAGGGCGAAGCGGACCCGCTGCTCCTGGCCGCCGGACAGCTTGTCGACCCGGCGCTCGGCCAGCTCGGTGACCCCCGCGTCGGTCAGTACCTGGGCGACCGCGCGGCCGCGCGGGTGGACGTCGCAGGCGAGCTTGACCAGTTCGCGGACCTTGACGTCGGCCATCAGCCCGCCGCTCTGCAGCATCGCGCCGACCCGCCCGGCCGCGATCGCCTCGCGCGGGCCGGTACCGAAGAGCGAGACGGTGCCCTGGTCGGGCTCCCGCAGGCCGAGCAGCAGGTCGAGGCTGGTCGACTTGCCCGCGCCGTTGGGCCCGAGCAGGGCGACGGTCTCGCCCGGCCGCAGCACGAGGTCCAGCCCGTCGACGGCCCGTACCCGCCCGTAGCTCTTGCCGACGCCGCGGAAGGCGGCCACATCCGTGCCCATCGCCCTGCTCCTGTCCCCTGGTGGTGTCGCGTCCGGTGCCGTTCGCACCACCTCAGGGTCCCGCGCGGGCCGGGTACGGCGGCAGTGTCCGCCGTCGTGCGTTCCGTATGACGGATGTCATGCCGGCGGCCGGTACCCCCGTCAGGGGTACCGGCCGCCGAAACCGCTGGTCAGGGGCTTTGGCGCGCCCCTGCCGGGGTCACATCCCCAGCGAGCGCTTCACGAAGTCGACCTGGAGCAGCAGCAGGTTCTCCGCGACCTCCTCCTGCGGCGTCATGTGGGTGACGCCCGACAGCGGCAGCACGGTGTGCGGGCGGCCGGCGGCGAGCAGGGCGGAGGACAGGCGCAGGGTGTGGGCGGCCACCACGTTGTCGTCCGCGAGCCCGTGGATGATCATCAGCGGGCGCTCCAGACCGGCCGCGTACCCGGTGAGCGAGTTCGCCGCGTACACCTCGGGCCGCTCGGCCGGGTGGCCCAGGTAGCGCTCGGTGTAGTGGGTGTCGTACAGCTCCCAGTCGGCCACCGGCGCGCCGGCGACGGCCGCGTGGAAGACGTCCGGGCGGCGCAGCACGGCGAGCGCGGACAGGTAGCCGCCGTAGGACCAGCCGCGGATGGCGACCTTGCCGAGGTCGAGCGGGAACTCCCCGGCCAGCGCCTGGAGCGCGTCCACCTGGTCGTCCAGGGTGCTCCCGGCGAAGTCGAAGGCGATCGACTTCTCCCAGTCCGGACCGCGCCCGGGGGTGCCGCGCCCGTCGGCGACGATCACCGCGAAGCCCTGGTCGGCGAACCACTGCGAGGTGAGGTGCGGGTTGTGCGCCTGGACGACGCGCTGGCCGTGCGGGCCGCCGTACGGGTCCATGAGGACGGGCAGCAGGCCGTCGCGCTCGCGGTCGTAGCCGGTGGGCAGGAAGACGGCGGCGGGGATGCGGCGCTCGCCGGCGAAGCGGAAGACCGGGCGGGCGGTGATGACCGGGGTCTCGGCGTACGAGGCGATGGTGGCGACGTCGTCGACGACCACGCCCTCGGGCAGGTCCCGGGAGACCTGGACGAGGCTGCCGGGCAGGTCGGGCTCGGCGGTGGCCCGGACGGTGATGCCGGCCGCGTGCACGGCGGTGGTGACGGAGGTGAACGGGCGGCCGTTGGCGGCCTCCCAGGCGAGCCGCTTGCCGTCGTGGCCGATCCGGCCGACGGCGACCCAGCCCGGCTCGGGGTCGGTCTCGGCGGCGCCGCCGGAGGCGGTGAAGAACACCTCGTCGGCGGTGACCGCGACGACGGAGCGCAGGTGCAGGTCGTCCCCGGTGACGGCCTGGTCGCCGATCACCAGCGCCCGGCCCCCGCCCTCGTCGGAGATCCGCACGAGCTTGCCGTCCGGCGTCCAGGCCGGAACGCCCTGGAACAGCTCCAGCCAGGTGTCGTCGTGCTCCTCGAACAGCACCTCGGTGGCGCCGGTGGCGACGTCGAGGCCGAGGATCCGCTGGCTGCGCTGGTCGCGGGCCTGGACGAGCAGCAGCGGCACGCCGCCCCCGGACCAGTGCACCCGGGCGAGGTAGGGGAAGGCCGCGCGGTCCCAGTCGACCTCGGTGCGGCCGCCGTCCAGGTCGAACACCCAGAGCCCGACCTCGGCGTCGGCGGTGCCGGCGGCGGGGTAGGCGACCTCGGCGGGCTCGCGCTCCGGGTTGGCCGGGTCGGCGATCCACCAGCGGCGCACCGGGGTGTCGTCGGCGCGCTCGACCAGCAGCCGGTCGCCCTGCGGGGACCACCAGTGGCCGCGGTCTCGGCTCATCTCCTCCTGGGCGATGAACTCGGCCTGCCCCCACGTGACGTTCGGCCCGTCGGGCTCGGCGAGGGCGCGGTCGCCGCTGCCGTCGGTGCGGGTGAGCCGCAGCTCGCCGGCGGTGTTGGCGTACGCGACGTACCGGCCGTCCGGGGAGGGACGCGGGTCCAGCAGCGGGCCCTCGGCGGGGAGTTCGGCGGTGGCGCCGGTCACGAGGTCGGCGGTGAACAGGCGGCCGGACAGGGCGAAGGCGGCCAGCCGGCCGGCCGCGTCGAGGGCGTAGCCGACGATGCCGGCCGAGCCCTCGCGGCTGCGCTCGCGGCGGGCCTTCTCGGCCGGGGAGAGGTCCTCCTCGCCGCCGCCGAGCAGGACGGCCGGGTCGGCGGCGATCCGCTCCTCGGCGGTGGCGGTGTCGAGGGTCCAGAGCAGGTTCGCCCGGTCGCTGCCCGAGCGGGAGCGGAGGAAGACGACCCGGGAGCCGTCTGGTGCGACGGAGAACGACCGGGGCGCGCCGACGGTGTAGCGCAGGGTCCGCGCGTACTGCCGGGGGAAGGTGTCCGCAGGGGTGTGGGAGGTCATGGCACCAGACCCTACGACCTCTCGCGCGCGCTGCCGGGAGCGTTTTGATCACTCGTTCGGAGCATCGTCGGGAAGTACGCCCCAAAGTGGTCCGCACCCCCTCCGACCGGCCCATGCGCCCCACGAGTGCTGCCGTACCCCGGCGCGCGCGGACTCACCGAACGTAATGCTCCGCTCACCCATCGGGTAAGACTGATCAGGCGGGTGATCGTCCGGCCCCGTCCCGGACCGCCGGTCGCCCGACCGCAAGTCCCGCACGGTCCGACCGCCGACCTCCCCAGGGGGCGGCGCACCCGAGAAGGGGTGTGAGCCGACATGGCTTTGTCCGTCTCCGCAGCCATGCTGATGCTGGTCATCGTGGTGGTGATGGTCCGCCGCTCCGGCCTGAAGCTCTCGCACGCGATCATCTGCGCGCTGCTCGGCTTCTACCTGGCGTCCAGCTCCATCGCCCCGTCGATCAGCCAGGTCACCAGCAACCTCGCCGGGATGATCAACGGCCTGAAGCTCTGAAACCGCGCGCGCTCCCGCGCCCGCCGGGCCGGTCGTTAGGCTTCCTCCCATGACCTCGACTACCGGACGCCGCCTGCTGCTGGTGCACGCCCACCCCGACGACGAGTCGATCGGCAACGGCGCCACCATGGCCCGGTACGCCGCCGAGGGCGCCCGCGTCACCCTGGTGACCTGCACCCTCGGCGAGGGCGGCGAGGTGATCCCGCCCGGGCTGGCGCACCTGACGGCCGATCGGGACGACACCCTCGGCGCGCACCGGATCGGCGAGCTGACCGACGCCATGGCCGCCCTCGGCGTCACCGACTTCCGCTTCCTCGGCGGCCCGGGGCGCTACCGCGACTCCGGGATGATGGGCGTGCCCGAGAACGACGCGCCCGGCTGCTTCTGGCGGGCCGACGTGGACGAGGCGGCCGGCCACCTCGTCGCCGTGATCCGCGAGGTGCGGCCGCAGGTCCTGGTCACGTACGACGAGAACGGCGGCTACGGGCACCCGGACCACATCCAGGCGCACCGGGTCGCGATGCGCGCGTACGACCTCGCGGCCGACCCGGCGTACGGGCCCGGGCTCGGCCCGGCCTGGCGGATCGCCAAGGTGTACTGGAACCGGATGCCCCGCTCGGTGATCGAGGCCGGGCTCGCCGCCACCGCCGCCGGCGCGGCCTTCCCGGGCACGGCCGCCCCGTCGGACGTCCCCGGGGTGGTGGACGACGCGGTGGTCACCACCGCGGTGGACGGCGCCGCGTACGCCGGGCGGAAGGCCGCCGCGATGGCCGCGCACGTCACCCAGATCACCGTGGACGGCGCCTCGTTCGCGCTCTCCAACCACCTCGGCCAGCCGCTGGTGGCCACCGAGTACTACCAGCTGGTGCGCGGGCAGGCGGGGCCCGGACGGCCCGAGGACGACCTGTTCGCCGGCCTGGACGCCGAGCGCACCACCGCCGAAGAGACCACTGCGGCGACCGCCGAGGAGGGCGCCCGATGAACAAGTCCGCCGACCGCACGCCGGCCGGGTCCGCCGGCCCCGCCGACCAGAAGCCGCCGCAGGCGCCGAAGCGCTCGTTCCCCGCCACCGTCCTCGGCACCCGGGACGAGCGCCTGGCCGAGGCTCAGCCCCCGCGCGGCGCCCGGTTCGTGGCGTATGTCCTGTTCTTCGCGCTCGGCTTCGCGGTTTCGGTCTGCGGATCCTTTGTGCAGGCCTTGTGGCCGCCCGTGGGGGTCCTGCTCGCGCTCGGCGCGACCGCCGCCACCTTCTACGGCGGACTGCGCGTCACCGGCACCCGGCTGGGCGCCGCCCTGCCCGCGGCCGGCTGGTTCATCGCCCTGGTCGTCGTCATCGTGCCGCGGCCGGAGGGCGACACCGTGCTGTGGCCCAATGCCACCTCGCTCGCCTGGATGTTCGCCGGCTCGATCCTGGGCGTGATCTGCGCCACCCTGCCCACCCGCGCGAGCTGGTTCCCCGGGGTCCCCAACCCGCCCCGCTGAGCCCGGGAGTGCGGCGCGTACGGTACCGCGCACGACGCGCAGTCAGGACCACACGGCCGTACTCTCATACCGGAGGAACCGGACGTATCAGGATCTGTCCGAACCCGTTCACCGCTCAGTTCTTCCCAGTATGGTGGTGCCGCAGAACGCCGTACCCGACCGCCGCCCGCCCCAGGCCCGGCGACCACGAACCGCGGTCGCGCCGCACGGCCCGCCCGCGAACCCGGAGCAGAGCAGCATTGAGCAGCCGCGAATCTGACAACGCCCACCCGACGCCCCGGCGCACGGGCCCGGACGCCTACCCGTCGGGCACCCCGCCCTACGGCACACCGGGCCTGCCCGGCGGCGACCGGGCCGGCAACGGTGCCGCCCAGGGCGCGGCGTCGGGCGGCGAGGACGAGGTCCCGAAGACCGAGACCACCCTGACCACCCGGGTCCGGATCAACATCCCCGGCTCGCGCCCGATCCCGCCGGTCGTCGTCCGCAGCGCCGTCAAGAACGAGGAGGGCCCCGGCGACGAGGCCCCGGCGTCCGCCCCCGAGGCGGGCGGCGCGCGCCACCGCTCCGCGCCCTCCTCCCCCGTCCTCGGCGTGATGGAGGGCGGCGGCCGCACGGCGACGCCGCCGAACCTGCCGCCGGAGTGGCAGATCCCGCCGATCCCGCCGGCGACCTCCGAGTCCGAGTCGACCGGCGCGTGGTTCCGGCCGCGGCAGAAGAAGGCCGCGTCGGCGCCCGGCGAGGCAGCGCCCGCCCCGGTCCCGGCCGGTGCGCCGGGCGCCGGAGCCGAGCCCCAGGCCCAGCCGCAGGCCAAGGCCCAGGCCCGGCCCAAGCCCCAACCGAACGGCGCGCGCCCCGACGGCGCCCCGCAGAACGGCGCCCAGCGCTCCGGCCAGGGCGCCGCCCGGCAGGGCGGCCGTCCGGTCCCCGCCCAGGCGCAGGCCAACGGTGCCGCGCCCGCCCCGGCTCCCGCGCCGTTCGGCGGCCCGGAGGGCCGGGCCGACGAGCCCGGCGTGTACGAGGCCGCGGCGGCCCCGTTCGCCGCCGACCCGTTCGCCCCCGTTCCTCCCGCCGCGGCGACCCCCGCCGGTCCGCGCGGCCCGCAGAACGGCCGTCCGCAGAAGCGCGGTCCGCAGGGTGCCGGCGCCCCGGACGGCCGCCCGCAGAACCGCGGCCCGCAGAGCGCCCGGCCCTTCCCGGCCGGCGGCGCGGCCGACCCCGAGGACACCTCCGTCGACGGCTTCGCGCCGATCCGCGAGGACGTTCCGGCGCCGGCCGCCATACCCGGCCTGCCCCAGGACGGCGCCCAGCGCGCCGGCCGGGGTGCCGGCGAGGGCCGCCAGCAGCCGGGCCTGTTCGCCTCCGCGCCCACCGGCGCCGACCCGTTCGCCGCGCAGCGCCCCGGTGCGCCCGCCGGCCAGGACGCGTTCGCCGCCCCCGGCGGCCTGTTCCCCGGCGCCCCCGCCGCGCCGGGCGCACCGGGCGGCAAGGCCTCCCCCGCCGACCCGTTCGGCACCGGCCCGTTCGGCACCGATCCGTTCGGCGCCGCCCCGGCCGGTGCGCGGCAGCCCGGCCGCGACCCGGAGGCCACCGCGGTCACCCCGCTGCCGGCCCCCCCGCCCGGCCCCCGCCCGGAGGCCGGCGGCCCGGCCCCCGCCGCCGCGGAGCCCGCCAAGGCCGCGCCCGCCAAGGCGCAGGGCAAGGCCAAGAAGAAGGGCGGCGCCGGCAAGAAGATCGTCAAGCTCGGCGTCTACGGCATCGGCGGCGTCCTGTTCCTCGGCGCCGCCGCGTACGGCACCGGCCTGATGCTGAACCAGTCGGACATCCCCAAGGGCACCGTGGTGCTCGGCACCGACATCGGCGGCAACAACCGCGACCAGGCCATCCACCAGCTCG
The DNA here is from genome assembly GCF_042887925.1 of Kitasatospora sp. NPDC057904. Classification (NCBI taxonomy): domain Bacteria; kingdom Bacillati; phylum Actinomycetota; class Actinomycetes; order Kitasatosporales; family Streptomycetaceae; genus Kitasatospora; species Kitasatospora sp. NPDC057904. Next base: position 134,171 of record NZ_JBHVOL010000015.1, on the reverse strand, counting down.
ACGAGACGGTGGGCAAGGCCGGCCAGCAGCCGCTCAAGCTGAAGATCGGCGACCAGAGCGTCGACCTGGACCCGACCGTCGCCGGACTCGGCTTCGACACCACGGCCACCGTCGACGGCCTCACCCAGCACAGCTACAGCCCGGTCGACGTCATCAAGTCGCTTCAGGGCGGCACGAAGAACGTCGCGCCGGAGGTCAAGGTCGACCGGGCCAAGCTCAAGGCCGCGCTCGACGGCCTGGCCGCCGGGGCGGGCCAGGGCCTGCAGGAGGGCTACGTCAAGTTCGGCGACACCGGCGACCCGGTCGTCGTGCCCGGCAAGGCCGGTCAGGCGCTGGACTCCGCGAGCGCCGTCGCCGTGGTCGAGCAGGCCTACCGCGACCGCGCCGCCGGCAAGCCCGACCAGCCGATCGCGCTGAACGTCACGGCCGCCCAGCCGAAGGTCTCCGCCCAGGCCCTGCAGGCCGCCGCGGACGGCCTCGGCAAGTCCGCGGTCAGCGGCCCGATCCACATCACGGCCGGCGCCAAGACGTGGAACTTCGGCAAGCTGACCGCCGCCAAGGCGCTGACCCTCGTGCCGGACGCCTCGGGCAAGCTGACGCCCAAGTGGGACCTGGACGCGCTCAACGCCCAGCTCGGCAACGTCTTCGACAAGGTCAAGATCAAGAAGAACGGCCAGTCCGCGGCGATCACCGCGCAGGACGTCGCCGACGCGCTCACCCCGCTGCTCGACAAGAGCGGCGACAAGGACCGCACCTTCAAGTTCACCGTCGCCTGAGCGACCGCGCCCGACCGCCGAGGGGCGGGTCCGCCGCCTTCCCCGTGAAGGAGCGGGCCCGCCCCTCGGCCCGCCCCCTCGGCCGCCCCCGGCCCTCCCCCTCGACAACTCCCGTCCCGCTCGCCAAGATGTGACGCCACACCATCCGCCACACCTGCCTCGGGAGCACGCCAATGGGCCGCCTCCACCACCGGACGGCCCTGCTCGCCGGCCTCACCGCGCTCACGCTCTCGCTGACGCTCTGTTCGTGTGCGTCCCAGCCGGACGGCTCACCCGGCGACGCGATGGCGTCCGTCCCGAAGTCGCCCAAGTCCACCGCGACGGACATCAATCCGCGCGATCGCGCCCAGCTGCGCCAGGGCGGCACCCTGAACCTCGCGATCACCCAGTTCTCCCACCAGTGGTCGCCGATCCACGCCGACGGCACCGAGTCCTCGACCGGCAGCGTCACCAAGGCGCTGCTGCCCACCTTCTTCCGCTCCGACGCGGCCGGCACCCAGACCCCCAACCCGGCCTACCTCCAGGACGCCCACGCCGAGCTCAGGGACGGCCACCAGGTGGTCGTCTGGACGCTCAACCCGAAAGCCCACTGGTCCGACGGCACCCCGATCACCTGGCGCGACATCGAGGCCGACTGGCGCGCGATGAACGGCAAGGACCCGGCGTACAAGTCCTCCAGCAGCACCGGCTTCGAGCTGGTCTCCTCGGTGGTGCCCGGCAAGGACGACTTCCAGGCCGTGATGACCTTCGACCAGCCCTTCTCCGAGTGGCAGTCGATGTTCAACGGCGCCGCCAACGCCCCGCTGCTGCCGGCGAGCAGGGTGAGCGGCCCCGACCTGTTCAACACCGCCTACCTGGACGCCATCCCGGTCACCGCGGGCCCGTTCAAGGTCGAGAAGCTGGACCCGGCGGCCCAGACCGTCACCCTGGTCGCCGACCCGGCCTGGTGGGGCGACAAGCCGCTGCTGGACCGCATCGTCTTCCACGCCATGACGCCCGCGACGATGGCCGCCGCCTTCGGCCGCGGCGACATCGACCTCTTCAACAACGGCCCGGACGTGGCCGGGTACGAGGCCATCAAGCGCACCAAGGGCGCCGTCGTCCGGCGGGCCGGCGGGCCGGACTTCCGCCAGCTCACCCTCAACGGCCGCAGCCCGCTGCTCACCGACGCGACCGTGCGCCAGGCCGTGTTCCAGGCGATCGACCGGGACGCGATCGCCCGCGAGGACCTCAAGGGCCTGGACTGGCCGCCGGCCACGCTCAACAACCACCTGCTGGTCGCCAACCAGAACGCCTACCGCGACAACTCGCTCGGCCTCAGCCGCTACGACCCCGCCGAGGCCCGCCGCAAGCTCGACGCGGCCGGCTGGAAGCTCGACGGCGACGTCCGCCACAAGGACGGCCGCGAGCTGAACCTGCGGTTGGTCGTCCCGGCCGGCGTCGCCACCGCCCAGAGCGAGGCCGCGAGCCTCACCGGGATGCTCAAGGGCGTCGGCGTGAAGGTCACCACCGTCCAGGCCGGCCCGAACGAGTTCTTCGACAAGTACGTCAACCGCCAGGACTTCGACCTCGCCGTGTACGCGCTGCTCGGCACGCCCTTCCCCGCCAGCGGCAGCCGCGCCAGCTTCGTCCAGAACAGCGGCAACAACCACGCCGGCACCGGCAGCGCCGCCGTCGACGCCGCCCTCGACCGGGCCGCCGCCGCGCCCGACACCGCCACCGCCTCCGAGGCCATCAACCAGGCCGACGCCGAGCTGTGGAAGGTGGCCGGGATGCTCCCGCTCTACCAGCGGCCGCAGCTGTACGGCGCCCGCGCCAACCTCGCCAACATCGGCGCGCAGGGCCTGTCCGACATCGTCTGGGAGAACGTCGGCTTCGAGAAGTGACCGCCCCCGGGGGCTGACGGCCCCCCGGAACCACGCGGCCGGGCCGCGGAGTCGACGGACTCCGCGACCCGGCCGGGGAACGGGCTCAGGCGCTCCCGATCACGTCCCGCACCTCGGCGAAGTGGCAGGCCGACTCGTGCGCGGCCGGGCCCTCCAGCAGCGCGGGCACCGCGAGCAGCGGCACCTCCTCGGAGCACCGCTGCTGCGCCTTCCAGCAGCGGGTGCGGAAGCGGCAGCCGGACGGCGGGTTCGCCGGCGACGGCAGGTCGCCGCTGAGCAGGATGCGCTCGCGCTGCTCGCGGCCGGTCGGGTCGGGCACCGGCACGGCCGACAGCAGGGCCTGGGTGTACGGGTGGGTCGGATGGGCGTAGATCTCGTCCTCCGAGCCGATCTCGACCATCTTGCCGAGGTACATCACGCCGACGCGGTCGGAGATGTGCCGGACGATCGAGAGGTCGTGCGCGATGAACATGTACGACAGGCCGAATTCGGTCTGCAGTTGCTCCAGCAGGTTGATCACCTGCGCCTGGACGGACACGTCGAGCGCCGACACCGGCTCGTCGCAGATGATGATCTCCGGCTTGAGTGCCAACCCCCGGGCGATGCCGATGCGTTGACGCTGGCCGCCGGAGAACTGGTGCGGATACCGGTTGATGTACTCCGGGTTGAGCCCGACGACGTCCAGCAGATCCTGAACGGCCTTGCGGCGGTCGCCCTTCGGGGCCACCTCGGGGTGGATCTCGAACGGCTCGCCGATGATGTCGCCGACCGTCATGCGCGGGTTCAGCGAGGTGTACGGGTCCTGGAACACCATCTGGATGTTCCGCCGCACGGCCTTCAGCGCCGACCCCGACAACCGGGTGATGTCCTGACCCTTGTAGCGCACCTGGCCCGCGGTCGCCCGCTCCAGGCTCATCAGCACCTTGGCCAGCGTGGACTTCCCGCAGCCCGACTCGCCCACGATGCCCAGCGTCTCCCCGGTGACCAGGTCGAAGGAGATGCCGTCCACGGCCTTCACCGCGCCAACCTGCCGCTTGAAGAGGATCCCCTGCGTCAGCGGGTAGTGCTTGACCAGGTCCCGGACCTCCAGGATCGGCTCAGCCACGGAGGGTCTCCTTCCAGAAGTGGCAGGCGCTGTGCCGGCCCGGCAGGTCCCTGCCCTCCGCGTCCAGCACCGGGACGAGCGGCGGAAGTTCGGACCGGCAGCGGTCCTGCGCCCGGTCGCAGCGCGGGTTGAACGCGCAGCCGGCCGGAATGTGCAGGAGGTTCGGCGGCAGGCCCTGGATGGCGTACAGGTTCTGCCCCTTCTGGTCCAGCCGGGGAATCGAGTTGAGCAGCCCCCGGGTGTACGGGTGGGCCGGGCGCGCGTACAGCTCGTGCACGGGCGCCGTCTCGACGATCCGTCCCGCGTACATCACCGCGATCTTGTCCGCGACGTCGGCCACCACGCCGAGGTCGTGGGTGATCAGGATCAGCCCCATGTGGAACTCGGACTGCAGCTCGGCCAGCAGGTCCATCACCTGGGCCTGGACGGTCACGTCCAGGGCAGTGGTGGGCTCGTCCGCGATGATCAGGTCGGGCTCCATCGAGAGCGCCATCGCGATCATGATGCGCTGGCGCATGCCGCCGGAGAACTGGTGCGGGAAGTCGTCCACCCGCTGCGCCGCCGCCGGGATGCGCACCCGCTCCATCAGCTCGACCGAGCGGTCCTTCGCCTCCTTGCGCGAGGCGCCCTGGTGCACCCGGAACATCTCGCCGAGCTGGTAGCCCACGCTGAGCACCGGATTGAGCGAGGACAGCGCGTCCTGGAAGATCATCGCGATCTTCCGGCCGCGCACCGCGCGCCGGGCCTTGGGGCTCATCGTCAGCAGGTCCTGGCCCCGGAACAGCACCTTGCCGGCCGTGATCCGCCCCGGCGGCATGTCCAGGATGCCCATGATCGCCTGCGCCGTCACCGACTTGCCCGAACCGGACTCGCCGAGCACCGCCAGCGTCTCCCCGGCCGACACCGAGTAGCTGACGCCGTTGACGGCCTTGGCGATGCCGTCCCGGGTGACGAACTCGACGTGCAGGTCGTCGACTTCGAGCAGTGGCGTGCCGGGCACCAGGTTCTCCCGGCGCGGGCCGGTCACCTCGATCGCGCTCAGGCGCGCCCCGCCGTCCCTCGTGCCGGACGGCTTCGTCGTGTCAGTCATGGTCCGCGGCCCTCCTCAGCGCAGCTTGGGGTCGAGGGCGTCGCGCACCGCGTCGCCGAGCATGATGAACGCCAGCACGGTGATGCTCAGCACGGCGGCCGGGAAGAGCAGTACGTGCGGGGCGTTCAGGAAGCGGGACTGGGCGTCGCTGATCATCAGGCCCCAGGAGATCGCCGGGGACTGGATGCCGATGCCCAGGTAGGACAGCGCGGCCTCGGCGCCGATGAACACGCCGAGGTTGATGGTCGAGACGACGATCACCGGCGCCACCGCGTTCGGCAGGATGTGCCGGGTGACGATCCGCCCGGTGCCGGCCCCGAGCGCGCGCGCGGCGACCACGTAGTCGTTGTGCTTGTTGGAGATCACCGCCGAACGCATCAGCCGGTAGATCTGCGGCCAGCCGAGCACCGCCATCACCGCCGAGACCGTCCAGGCGTTGCCCTTCTGCCAGGTCGACATGATGAGCATGCCGCCGAGCAGCAGCGGGATCGCGAAGAAGATCTCGGTGATGCGCGACAGGAGGCTGTCCCAGAACCCGGCCATCCAGCCGGCCAGCAGCCCGAGCGTGCCGCCGACCAGGACCACCAGCGACGTGGTCAGGATGCCGACGATGATCGAGTTGCGGGCGCCCCAGATCGTCCGGGTGTAGACGTCGCAGCCCTGGACGTCGAAGCCGAACCAGTGGTCCGCGGAGGGGCGTTGCAGCGAGGACGAGAGTTCGCAGAAGCCGGCCGAGTTCGGGTCCTTGTCGGTGAACAGCTGCGGGGCGACGGCCATCACCACCATGAGCAGCACCAGCAGCCCGCCGATGATGAAGAGCGGGTTGCGCCGCAGGTCGTACCAGGCGTCCGTCCAGAGGCTGCCCACCCGCTCCTTGTCGCCCTTGGCGGCCGCCGCCGCGGTCACCGGGGCCGTCGTGTCCAGCGCGTTCGTCGGCTCACTCATAGCGGATCCTCGGGTCAAGAACGGCGTAGAGCAGGTCGACCACCAGGTTGGTGAGGAGGTACACCATGACGAGGGCGCTCACGACGCCCACCACGATGGTGCGTTCGCGCAGGTACACCGACTGGAACAGCTGGTGCCCGATCCCGGGGATGTTGAAGATGCCCTCGGTGATCACCGCGCCGCCCATCAGCGACCCCAGGTCCATGCCGAGGTAGGTGACGATCGGGATCAGCGCGTTGCGCAGCCCGTGCCGCACCACGACGCGCAGCGGGCTCAGGCCCTTGGCCACCGCCGTGCGCACGTAGTCGGCCCGCATCACCTCGGTCAGGCTGGTCCGGGTGAGCCGGGCGATGTAGGCGAGCGAGGTGGACGCGAGCACGAAGGCCGGCAGGAGGTACGCGCGGAAGCCGTCGTCCTCGTTGAACGAGACCGGGAAGAAGTCGATGCCGTAGTCGTTGTGGAGCTTCACCCCGAGGAGCAGCTGGAGCACGAAGCCGATCACGAAGGTCGGGATCGAGATGACCATCAGGGTCGAGATCAGCACCAGGTTGTCGATGAACCGGCCGCGCCGCAGGGCGGCGACCACACCGGCGGTCACGCCCACCGCCATCTCGATGACCAGCGCGGTCCCGGCCAGGTTGATGGTGTACGGGAAGGCCCGCGTCATCACGTCGACGACGGCGTGGCCGCGGTAGTCCTCGCCGAAGTCGCCCTGGAACAGGCCGACCAGGTAGTGCCAGTACTGGAGGAAGAACGGATCGTCCAGGTGGTACCGGTCGTGCAGCATCGCGACGACCGTCGGGTCCGCGCGTTTCTCACCGGCCAGCGCTTGGATGGGGTCACCGGGCAGCAGGAAGACCAGTGCGTAGATCAGGAACGTCGCGCCGAGGATCACAGGTACGGCCTGGATGACCCGACGGACCACATAGCGGCCCATGTGGCGGCCTCCTCGTGGTTGGGGCGCGTCACCGGCGGGCGGCACGGGGGTTTCCCGCGCCGCCCTGCGGGACGCACCGGTCAGCGGGAGTCGGGTCAGGCGAGTTCGACGGAGGTCAGGTCGATCCGGTTCTGGGCGTCGATGATCACGTTCTTGACGGTCTTGGTGTACGCCCCGGAGCTCATGTAGGTGTACACCGGGATGTACGGCAGCTCCTTGAGCAGGATGTCGTCGGCCTGCTGGTACAGCTTCAGGCCCTCGTCCTCGGTCTTCGCCTGGTCGGCCTTGGCGAGCAGCGCCTCGAAGTCCTCGTTGACGTAGCCGCCGTAGTTGGAGCCGTTGTCGATGGCGATCTTCGAGAAGATCGGGCGCAGGTAGTCCTCGATCGACGGGTAGTCCATCGACCAGGCCATCCGGAAGGCGCCGGAGTACTGCTTGGCCCCCAGCGCGTCGAGGATCTTGCCGAACTTCTCGAACGGCTTGAAGGTGACGTCGATCCCGAGGTTGTTCTTCAGCTGGTTGCCGACGGCCTCGATCCACTCCTTGTGGCCGCCGTCCGCGTTGTAGCCGATCTCCAGCTTGTTTTCGGGCAGGCCGCCGGACTGGCTGTAGAGCGCCTTCGCCTTCGCCGGGTCGTACTTGCAGGCGTCGCCGCACGCGCCCTGGCGGTAACCCGGGATGATCGGGTTGACGAAGTCGTCGGCCGGCTTGCGGGTGCCGGAGAAGATCGTCTTGGTGATGGCCTCGCGGTCGATCGCCATCGAGATCGCCTTGCGCAGGTCGGGGCTCGCGAACGCCTTGTTGGTCGCGATCGGGAACCCGATGTAGCCGACGCCGGATTCCGGCTGGTAGATGTAGCGGTCACCGAACTCCTGGGCCACCGTCGCCATCGCCGAGATCGGCAGCTTGTTGGTGATCTGGATGTTGTCCGCGCGGAGGTCGTTGTACGCGGTTTCCAGCTTGTCGTAAATCTTGAAGGTGACCGAATCGAGCTTGGCCTTTTTGCCCGGGTAGTTGTCGTAGCGCTTGACCTTGATCTGCTGGTTGTGCTGCCACGGGCCGTCCATCTGGAACGGGCCGTTGCCGATCGGGTTGTCGCCGAAGGCCTTCGGGTCGTTGAAGAACGCCTTCGGGAGCGGATAGAAGGCGTTGTACCCGAGCATGGTCTTGAACTGCGAGAACGGCGCCTTGAGGGTGACGGTGAAGGTCTTGTCGTCCACGACCTTGAGGCCCTTGAGCGCCGTGGCCGTGGGCTTCTTGTCCTTGCCGGGCGCGAGCTCGTCGGAGCCGAGGACCTTGTCGAAGAACGGCAGGGCCTGCGCGGCGTTGTCCTGGTCGGCGCCCCAGTTCCAGGCGTCGACGAAGGACTGCGCGGTCACCTTCTCGCCGTTGTGGAAGGTGTAGCCGTCCTTGAGCTTGATCGTCCAGACGGTGGAGTCCGGGGAGTCGATCGACTCGGCCATGGCGAGCTTGGGCGTGCTGGTCTTGGGGTCGTAGTCGACCAGCCCGGTGAAGAGCGCGTACTCGACCTGGGTGCCCTCGGACTCCGCGGTGTTCTGCGGGACCAGGCCGTTCTGCGGCTCACCCAGCTGGACGCTGATCGACCCGCCGGTCTTGCCGGCCGGGGACTTCTTGTCGCTGCCCGTGGTGCACGCGGAGATCGCGAGCGCCGTGCAGGCCGCCAGGGCGGTCAGGCGCATCGTCTTGGTGAGCCTCATTCAACTGCTCCTCGTTTTGGGGGCTTGCGAACGAACGGCGGCCCCGCCACTCGGTGTGCCGGGCGTGACGGAGGCCGACATCTCAGGGCCGATCCGCACAGTTGGCGAGGTGACCACTGATACGCGCAAAGCAACTATCGATCAACCGACCGGCTTTCGGAATCCGCGTCACATCTCTTTTCAATTACGCGCCGGACCCGGCCCGGACAATGCTCGCCAAATTCCCGCATATCGCATACGGGATCACCCGTTCCGATCTCCGGAAGGCGGACGATGATCTCCGGTATTCGCGCGTTTACGAGGAGTAATCGATCTTTTTCCGGCGTTTGCGCAGCACAGCGCAGGGCGCGCCCTCGAATCGAGGACGCGCCCTTGGTGTGCGCCGCCTGCCGCGACGTCGACCGAATTGTTACCCGGCCGCGGCGGCCCCCCTCCCGTTGTCCCGCTCCGCCGCGAAGTGACACGCCGACTCGTGCCGGGCCGCCCCGTCCAGCCACGACGGCGCCGCGAGCAGCGGGACCTCCACCGCGCACCGCTCCTGCGCCTTCCAGCAGCGCGTGCGGAAGCGGCAGCCCGACGGCGGGTTCGCCGGCGAGGGGACGTCCCCGGTCAGCACGATCCGGTCCCGCGACTCCCGCGCGGTCGGGTCGGGCACCGGCACGGCCGACAGCAGGGCCTGGGTGTACGGGTGGGTGGCGTGGTCGTAGATCTCAGCGTCGGAGCCGATCTCGACCATCTTGCCGAGGTACATCACGCCGACGCGGTCGGAGATGTGCCGGACGATCGAGAGGTCGTGCGCGATGAACATGTACGAGAGGTTGAACTCGCCCTGGAGCTTCTCCAGCAGGTTGATCACCTGCGCCTGGACGGACACGTCGAGGGCGGAGACCGGCTCGTCGCAGATGATGATCTCCGGCTTGAGCGCCAACCCCCGGGCGATGCCGATGCGTTGACGCTGACCGCCGGAGAACTGGTGCGGATACCGGTTGATGTACTCCGGGTTGAGCCCGACGACGTCCAGCAGATCCTGGACGGCCTTGCGGCGGTCGCCCTTCGGAGCCACCTCCGGGTGGATCTCGAACGGCTCGCCGATGATGTCCCCGACCGTCATGCGCGGGTTCAGCGACGTGTACGGGTCCTGGAACACCATCTGGATGTTCCGCCGCACGGCCTTCAGCGCCGACCCCGACAGCCGGGAGATCTCCTCGCCCTTGTACCGGACGGATCCCCCGGTGGCCGGCTCCAGGCTCATCAGCACCTTCGCCAGCGTGGACTTCCCGCAGCCCGACTCGCCCACGATGCCCAGCGTCTCCCCCTGCATCAGGTCGAAGGAGACCCCGTCCACCGCCTTCACCGCGCCGACCTGCTTCTTGAGCAGCACCCCCTTCGTCAGCGGGAAGTGCTTGACCAGGTCGCGGACTTCGAGGATCGGCTCGCCGCGCGCCACGTTCTGGTCGAACACGAGCTCCTCCGGCGTGGTCGCCGCCGCCGTGGTCGCCCCCAGCGCACTCGCCCCGTTACCGGCCATGGAGGGTCTCCTTCCAGAAGAAGCACGCGCTGCCCCGCCCGGCCAGCGCGGTGCCGTCCTCCTCGGTCACGGGGTACAGCTCCGGCACCTCGGCCCGGCAGACGTCCTGCGCCCGCGGGCAGCGCGGGTTGAACGCGCAGCCCTTCGGGATCCGCAGCAGGTTGGGCGGCAGCCCCTTGATGGCGTAGAGCTCCTGGCCCTTCTGGTCCAGTCGCGGGATCGAGTCCAGCAGGCCCCGCGTGTACGGGTGGGCCGGGCGCGCGTACAACTCGTGCACGGGCGCCGTCTCGACGATCCGCCCCGCGTACATCACCGCGATCTTGTCCGCGACGTCGGCCACCACGCCGAGGTCGTGGGTGATCAGGATCAGCCCCATCTGGAACTCCGCCTGGAGCTCCGCCAGCAGGTCCATCACCTGGGCCTGCACCGTCACGTCCAGCGCCGTCGTGGGCTCGTCGGCGATGATCAGGTCCGGTTCGAGGGCCAGCGCCATCGCGATCATGATGCGCTGACGCATGCCGCCGGAGAACTGGTGCGGGTAGTCGTTCACCCGCTGCGCCGCCGCCGGGATGCGTACGCGGTCCATCAGCTCGACGGCCTTGTCCTTGGCCTCCTTGCGGGACGTCCCCTGGTGCGCCCGGAACATCTCGCCGAGCTGGAAGCCCACACTGAGCACCGGATTGAGCGAGGACAGCGCGTCCTGGAAGATCATCGCGATCTTCCGGCCGCGGATGCGCCGCCGCTCCTCCCGGCCCATCTTCAGCATGTCCTGGCCGCGGAAGCGGATCTCGCCGCGCGGGATGCGGGCCGGCGGCATGTCCAGGATGCCCATGATCGCCTGCGCCGTCACCGACTTGCCCGACCCGGACTCGCCGAGCACCGCCAGCGTCTCCCCCGCCCGGACGCTGTAGTTGACCCCGTTCACCGCCCGGGCCACGCCGTCCCGGGTGACGAACTCGACGTGCAGGTCGCGCACGTCGAGCAGCGGTCCCTCGTACGGCGCGTCCCGCCCGGGTCCGGTGGTGTCCACAGCTGTAGTCACGATGCGTTCCCCTCGCTCAGCGAAGCTTCGGGTCGAGGGCGTCGCGCACCGCGTCGCCCAGCATGATGAAGGCCAGCACGGTGACGGAGAGCGCCGCGGCCGGGAAGAACAGGACGTATGGCGCCGTCCGGATCACCTTCTGGGCGGAGGAGATGTCGATGCCCCAGGAGATGGTCGGGTCCTGCAGGCCGATGCCGAGGAAGCTCAGCGTCGCCTCGGTCGCGATGTAGCCGCCGAGCGCGATGGTCGCGACGACGATCACCGGCGCGATCGCGTTCGGCAGGATGTGCCGGAACATCAGCCGTCCGGTCCCGGCCCCGAGTGCCCGTCCGGCCACCACGTAGTCGGCCTGTTTGACGGTCAGCACGGCGCCGCGCATGACGCGGGCGATCTGGGTCCAGCCGAGGAAGCCGAGGGCGATGACCACGCTCCACACCGTGCGGGTGGCGAACGCGTTCAGCAGCACCAGCGAGCCGAGCAGCAGCGGGATCCCGAAGAAGATGTCGACGATCCGGGAGATCACCGCGTCCACGCCACCGCCGAAGTACCCGGCGACCATGCCGGCCAGGCCGCCGAGCACGGTGACCGCCGCGGTGACGCAGATGCCGACGGTGATCGAGGCGCGGGCGCCGTACACGACGCGGGCGAAGATCGACCGGCCCTGTCCGTCGTAGCCGAACCAGCCGGCCCCGAACACGTCCGACCAGTCCGGCCGGCGCAGGTAGTTGTGCACCAGGTCGGCCTTGCGCGGGTCGGCGTCGGTGAACGCCCACGGGAAGATCGCCATGACGACCAGCAGCAGGATCAGCACCGCCGAGATCAGGAAGATCGGGCGCCGTCGCAGGTCCCGCCAGGCGTCGCCCCAGAGGCTGCGGGCCTCCTCGCGCTTGACCGGGTCGGCCTCGACCAGGGTGTCCTGCTCGACGGCCATGCCCTGCTCGCCCGCGTAGTCCAGGCGCGAGACGCTGGGCTTGGGGTGCGGTTCGAAGGACTCTTCGTCATGGATGTCAGGCATAGCGGATCCTCGGGTCCAGGACCGCGTAGAGCAGGTCGACGAGGAGGCTGGCGACCAGGTAGACGATCACCAGGACGGTCACGATGCCGACCACCGTCGGCCCCTCCTTCTGGTTGATCGCCCGGTACAGGACGTTGCCGATGCCCTGCACGTTGAAGATGCCCTCGGTGACGATCGCGCCGCCCATCAGGGCGCCCAGGTCGGTGCCGAGGAACGTGACCACCGGGATCAGCGAGTTGCGCAGCAGGTGACGGGAGATGATGGTCCGCCGGGGCAGGCCCTTGGCCACCGCGGTGCGCATGTAGTCGGCCCGCAGGTTCTCGCCGATGGAGGTGCGGGTGAGCCGGGCGACGTACGCGAGCGAGAGCGAGCCGAGCACCATCGCCGGCAGGAGCAGCTGGGACAGGTCGTAGCTGTCCTGCACCGTCGGGGTGACCCAGCCCAGGTTGGTGGCGAACACCGTCTGCGCGATGTACGCGAGCACGAAGACCGGGATGGAGATCACCAGCAGGGTGAGGATCAGCACCAGGGTGTCCTGGAGGCTGCCGCGTTTGAGGCCGGAGACGAGCCCGAGGCACAGGCCGAGGACCATCTCGAACACGAAGGCCAGCAGCGCGAGCCGGATGGTGACCGGGAAGGCGTCCGCCATGATGTCGGTGACCGGACGGCCGGTGAAGCTGGTCCCGAAGTCCCCCTGGAAGAGGTTGCCCATGTAGTGCAGGTACTGCTTCCAGACCGGCTGGTCGAGGTAGTACTTGTGCTTGATGCTGGCCACCACGGCCGGATCGGCGGCCTTCTCGCCGAACAGCGCCGCCACCGGGTCGCCCGGCAGCGTGTAGACCATCAGGAAGATCAGCAGCGTGGTGCCGAGGAACACCGGGATCATCTGCAGCACCCGACGCAGCACGTAACTGCCCATCCGAGCCTCCTTCCGAGGTGGCCGGGCCCCGCCCTCCGTGCGGTGAGGGCGGGGCCGGCGGGAGAGGGGATCAGCCCTTGACCTCGACCTGGGTCCAGGCCGGGTTGCCGAAGGAGTCGAACTTCACGTTCTGCACCTTGGTCGAGTAGCCCGAGTTGGTGCGGTAGTACCAGAGCGGGATGGCCGGCATGTCGCCGGGCAGCACCGCCTCGGCCTGCTGGTAGCCGGTGACCGTGTCGGCGACGCTGGCGGCCTCGTCGGCCTGCTTGGCGGCCTGGTCGAACTGCGGGCTGCTGTACCCCGTGTCGTTGGACGCGGCGCCGGTGCGGTACACGTCCGCGAGGAAGTTGGCGTTCAGCGGGTAGTCCTGCACCCAGCCCGTCCGGAACATGCCGTTGACCTGGTGTCCGGTGATCGCCGCGCGCGCGGTCTTGAAGTCGGGCTTCGGGTCGCCGGTGCAGTCCACCCCGGTGCTCTGCCGGATCGAGTTGCACACCGCGTCGACCCACTCCTTGTGGCCGCCGTCCGCGTTGTACAGGATGGTCAGCTTGTTGCCGGGGACACCGCCGCCCTCGGTGATCAGCGTCTTCGCCTTGGCCGGGTCGAACTTGCAGAAGTCGCCGCAGGCGCCTTCCTTGTAGCCCTCGACGCCTTCGGCCACCCAGGCGCTGGCGGCCTTGCGGGAGCCCTGGAGCACGGTCTTGGTGATGGTGTCGCGGTCGATCGCCATCGAGATGCCCTGGCGGACCTTGGCCTTGTCGGGCGCGGACCAGTCGGCCTGGTAGAGCGTGAACCCGACGTTCTGGATGGCGCCCTGGGGGGAGTCGATCGCCCGGTCGCCGAGGTCGCTCTTGTAGGTGGCCAGCGCGGACGGCGGCACCTGGTCCATCACGTCGAGGTTGCTGGACTGGAGGTCGGCGTAGGCGGCCTCGGACGTGTTGTACATCTTGAAGACGACGCCGCCGTTCTTCGGCTTGTCCACGCCCTGGTAGTCCGGGAAGGCCTTGGTGACCACCTGCTGGTTGTGGGACCAGCTGACGAACTGGTACGGCCCGTTGCCGACGGGCTTCTGCCCGTACCCGGCCGGGTCCTTGAAGAAGCCGTCCGGCAGCGGCGAGAAGGCGATGTAGCCGAGCTTGTACTCGAAGTACGAGACCTTGTTGCTCAGCTTGACCGTGAAGTGCAGGTCGTCGGTGACGCTCAGGCCGGACATCTTGTCCGTGGTCGGCTGGCCGGTGGCCGGGTGGACGTCCTTGTAGCCCTCGATGTCGGAGAACCAGGAGCTGTTGATCTGGTTGTTGGTGGTGGCCGCGCCCCAGTTCCAGGCGTCGACGAAGTTCTTGGCGTGCACCGGGGTGCCGTCGTGGAACTTCCACCCGTCCTTCAGCGTGACCGTGTAGGTCTGCGAGTCGCTGGTGTCGATCTTGTCGGCGACCTGCATGCGGATCTTCGCGGTGCCGGGGTCGTAGTCCACGAGCCCCTTGAACAGGTTCTGGATGATGCGACCGCCGCCGGTCTCGTTCGCGTTGGCGGGCTGGAGCGGGTTCTGCGGCTCACTGCTCTGGTAGCTGAAGGTCTTGCTGGTGTCCGACGAGCTGCTGCCGCCCCCGCTGCTGCTGCACCCGGTGGCCACCAGGGCCACGGACGTCGCAGCGGCGAGGACCCAACGAGCACGGGCGGCTACGGGCATGGAGGTCCCTCCTCAGGGTGTGTGTCGCATCACACCCCATGAGAAGCGCGCCCCGGCGACGGCGCGAGTCGAGTACCCCCGGATGGGTGCGGTGACCGCCCGCGGAGTTGACGCAGCGCCGGATCGACGCAGCGCCGGACCTACCGAATGCCGGAAGGGCCCGTGGCGGGAAGCCACGGGCCCTTCCGGGTGCGTCACGGGTGCCGTCGGTCAGGCCGCGGCCGTCTCCGTCTCGCGCACCTCGGCGAAGTGACAGGCCGACTCGTGCGCGGCCGCGCCCTTGAGCAGCGAGGGCACCGCGAGCAGCGGCATCTCCTCGGAGCAGCGGTCCTCCGCCTTCCAGCAGCGGGTGCGGAAGCGGCAGCCGGACGGCGGGTTGGCCGGCGAGGGGATGTCGCCGGTCAGGATGATCCGGTCGCGGTGCTCGCGCGCCGTCGGGTCCGGCACCGGCACCGCGGAGAGCAGCGCCTGGGTGTACGGGTGGGTGGCGTTCTCGTAGATCTCCTCGTCCGAGCCGATCTCGACCATCTTGCCGAGGTACATCACGCCGACGCGGTCGGAGATGTGCCGGACGATGGAGAGGTCGTGGGCGATGAACATGTACGAGAGCCCGAAGTCGCTCTGCAGCTGCTCCAGCAGGTTGATCACCTGCGCCTGGACGGACACGTCCAGGGCGGAGACCGGCTCGTCGCAGATGATGATCTCGGGCTTGAGCGCGAGGCCGCGGGCGATGCCGATGCGCTGGCGCTGACCGCCGGAGAACTGGTGCGGGTACCGGTTGATGTACTCCGGGTTCAGGCCGACGACGTCCAGGAGGTCCTGGACGGCCTTGCGGCGGTCGCCCTTCGGCGCCACCTCGGGGTGGATCTCGAACGGCTCGCCGATGATGTCGCCGACCGTCATGCGCGGGTTCAGCGACGTGTACGGGTCCTGGAACACCATCTGGATGTTCCGGCGCACGGCCTTGAGGGCCTGGCCGGTCAGCTTGGAGATGTCCTCGCCCTTGAACAGCACCTGGCCGGAGGTGGCCCGCTCCAGGTTCATCAGCACCTTGGCCAGCGTGGACTTGCCACAGCCGGACTCGCCGACGATGCCGAGCGTCTCGCCCTTCATCAGGTCGAAGGAGATGCCGTCGACCGCCTTGACCGCGCCGACCTGCTTCTTGAAGAGGATGCCCTGGGTCAGCGGGTAGTGCTTGACCAGGTCCTTGACCTCCAGGATGGGCTCAGCCATGGAGGGTCTCCTTCCAGAGGTGGCACGCGCTGCGGCGGCCGGTGAGCTCCTTGCCGTCCTTGTCGGTCACCTGGTGCAGCGCCGGGATCTCCGTGCGGCACAGGTCGGTGGCGACGTCACAGCGGGGGTTGAACGCGCAGCCGGCCGGGACCTTCAGCAGGTTCGGGGGCAGACCCTTGATCGCGTACAGCTCCTGGCCCTTCTGGTCCAGGCGCGGGATGGAACGCAGGAGGCCCTTGGTGTACGGGTGCGCCGGGTTGGCGTACAGGTCGCGCACCGGGGCCGTCTCGACGATCCGGCCGGCGTACATGACGGCGATCTTGTCCGCGACGTCGGCGACCACGCCGAGGTCGTGGGTGATCAGGATCAGGCCCATGTTGTACTCGGCCTGCAGCTCGGCGAGGAGGTCCATCACCTGGGCCTGGACGGTCACGTCCAGGGCGGTGGTGGGCTCGTCGGCGATGATCAGGTCGGGCTCCATGGAGAGCGCCATCGCGATCATGATGCGCTGGCGCATGCCGCCGGAGAACTGGTGCGGGTAGTCGCCGACGCGCTGCCTGGCGGCGGGGATGCGGACCCGCTCCATCAGCTCGATGGCCTTCTCCCGGGCCTCCTTCTTGGAGGCGCCGCGGTGCACCCGGAACATCTCGCCCAGCTGGGCGCCGACGGTCATGACGGGGTTCAGCGAGGACAGCGCGTCCTGGAAGATCATCGCGATCTTCTGGCCGCGGATCTGCCGGCGCTCCTCCTCCTTCATGGCCAGCATGTCCTGGCCGCGGAAGAGGATCTGGCCCTGGCTGATCTTGCCGGGCGGCATGTCGAGGATGCCCATGATGGTCTGGGCGGTCACCGACTTGCCGGAGCCGGACTCGCCGAGCACCGCCAGGGTCTCACCGGCGGCCACGGAGTAGTTGACTCCGTTCACGGCCTTCGCGACGCCGTCCCGGGTGTGGAACTCCACGTGGAGGTCCTTGACCTCCAGCAGCGGGGTGCCAACTTCGAGCCGGCCGCTCTTCTGGTTCTTCTCGATCACGGTGGTCATCGGGTCGTCACCTCTTCTCTCAGCGGAGCTTCGGGTCGAGGGCGTCGCGCACCGCGTCGCCGAGCATGATGAAGGCCAGCACGGTGACGCTCAGGACCGCGGCGGGGAAGAGCAGCACGTGCGGGGCCGCCAGGAAGCGGACCTGGGCGTCGCTGATCATCAGGCCCCAGGAGATCTCCGGCGACTGGACGCCGATGCCCAGGTAGGACAGGGCGGACTCGGCGCCGATGTAGACACCCAGGCTGATCGCGGCGACGACGATGACCGGCGCGATGGCGTTCGGCAGGATGTGCCGGAAGGTGATCCGGCCGGCACCCGCGCCCAGGGCGCGGGCGGCCATCACGTAGTCGTTGTTCTTGTTCGCCAGCACCGAGGCGCGCATGATGCGGTAGATCTGCGGCCAGCCGAGGACGGCCATCACCAGGGAGACGGTGTAGGCGTTGCCCTTGCCGAGCATCGACATGATCAGCATGCCGCCGAGCAGGGTCGGGATCGAGAAGAAGATCTCGGTGAACCGCGACAGGACCGAGTCGATGATCCCGCCCTTCCAGCCGGCCAGCAGGCCGAGGAGGGAGCCGACCACGGTGACCATGGTGGTGGTCAGGATGCCGACGATGATCGAGTTGCGGGCGCCCCAGATGGTGCGGGTGTAGTTGTCGCAGCCCTGGACGTCGTAGCCGAACCAGTGGTCGGCGCTCGGACGCTCCAGCGAGTGCGACAGGTCGCACGCGTTGTTGTCGAACGGGCTGCCGTCGGTGAACCACTGCGGCACGATCGAGATGACGATCAGCGCCAGCACCAGCACGCCGCCGATGATGAACATCGGGTTGCGGCGCAGGTCGCGGACCGCGTCCGACCACAGGCTGGCAACGCGCTCCGGCTTCTGCTTCTTCGCCGGCGCGGCCTTCGGGCTGTTGTCCCCGGCCGGCGCCGAGGCGTCCTTGGTGATGGTGTCACTCATAGCGAATCCTCGGGTCGAGCACGGCGTACAGCATGTCCACGAGCAGGGTGGTCACGAGGTAGATCATCACCAGCAGCGTGACGACGCCGACGATGATCGTGCCCTGCTTCTGGTACACGGCCTGGGCGAGCAGACCGCCGATGCCGTGGATGTTGAAGATCTTCTCGGTGATCACCGCACCGCCCATCAGGCCACCGAGGTCGGCGCCGAGGAAGGTGACGATCGGGATCAGCGCGTTGCGCAGGGCGTGCCGGCCGATCACCCGACGGCGCTTCAGGCCCTTGGCGACGGCGGTGCGGACGTAGTCCGCGCGCATGGTCTCCATCAGGCTGGTGCGGGTCAGTCGGGCGACGTACGCGAGCGAGAGCGACGCGAGGACGAAGGCCGGCAGCAGGTAGGCCCGGATTCCGTCCTCCTCGTTGAAGGAGACCGAGAAGAAGTCGATGCCGTACGAGTTCTTCAGCTGGACGCCGAGCACCAGCTGGAGGATGAAGCCGGTGACGAAGACCGGGACCGAGATGACCAGCAGGGTGCTCAGGAGGACCAGCTGGTCGAGGAACTTGCCCTTGCGCAGGGCCGCCATGACACCCGCCGCCACACCGACGACCGCCTCGATGACGAACGCCACCATGCCGAGGTTCAGGGTGTAGGGGAAGGCGTCGCCGATCATGTCGCTCACGCTGCGACCCTGCAGGCTCTCGCCCAGGTCGCCCTGGAAGACGCCCGAGATGTAGTGCCAGTACTGAACGAGGAACGGGTCGTTCAGGTGGTACCTCTGACGGATCATCTCCGCCACGATCGGGTCGGCGCGCTTCTCACCGGCCAGCGCCTGCACCGGGTCACCCGGCAGCGAGAAGACGATGAAATAGATCAGGAACGTCGCACCGATGAGAACAGGGATCGCCTGTATCAACCGGCGGATCACATAGCGGCCCATCAGACCTCCATACTTTCGGACAAGGAAGGGAGGCGGGCGAGCCGGACTGTGGTCCGGTCCACCCGCCCCCGATCGTCTGACTACCGGATCAGCCGGCCATCTCAACTTCGGCCAGGTTGTAGCGCATCTGCGCATCCGTGTTGAAGTTCTTGATCTTCTTGGTGTACGCAGCGGAGGACTGGTACGTGTAGACCGGGATGTACGGCATGTCCTTGATCAGGATGTCGTCGGCCTGCTGGTAGAGCTTGATGCCCTCGTCCTCGGTCTTCGCCCCGTCGGCCTGGGTCAGCAGGCTCTCGAACTGGTCGTTGACGTAACCGCCGTAGTTCGAGCCGCTGTCGATGGCGACCTTGGAGAAGATCGGGCGCAGGTAGTCCTCGATCGACGGGTAGTCCATCGACCAGGCCATGCGGAAGGCGCCCTGGTACTGCTTGGCCTGGAGCGCGTCCAGGATCTTGCCGAACTTCTCGAACGGCTTGAAGGTGACCTCGACGCCGAGGTTCTTCTTCAGCTGGTTGCCGACGGCCTCGATCCACTCCTTGTGGCCGCCGTCGGCGTTGTAGCCGAGCTCCAGGGTGTTGCCCGGCAGACCGCCGGCCTGGGTGAAGAGGTCCTTGGCCTTGGCCGGGTCGTACTTGCAGGCGTCGCCGCAGGCGTCCTTGCGGTAGCCGTTGATCAGCGGGCTGACGAAGTCCGAGGCCGGGACGCGGGTGCCGGCGAAGATCGTCTTGGTGATCTGGTCACGGTCGATCGCCATCGAGATCGCCTTGCGGATCTCCGGCTTCTGGTAGGCCGGGTTGTAGGCGATCGGGAAGCCGATGTAGCCGATGCCCGACTCCGGCTTGTTGATGTAGCGGTCACCGAACTCGCTGGCGACGGTGGACATCGCGGAGATCGGGAGCTTGTTGGTGGCCTGGATGTTGTCGGCGCGCAGGTCGTTGTACGCGGTGTCCAGGTTGTCGTAGATCTTGAAGGTCACGTTCTGCAGGTGGGCCTTGGTGCCACCGTAGTTGTCGTAACGCTTGATCTTGATCTGCTTGTTGTGGTCCCAGTCGCCGTCCATCTGGAAGGGACCGTTGCCGATGGGGTGCTCGCCGAACGCCTTCGGGTCAGAGAAGAACGCCGTCGGCAGCGGGTAGAACGGGTTGTAACCCAGCATCGTCTTGAACTGCGAGAACGGCGCCTTCAGGGTGACGGTGAAGGTCTTGTCGTCGACGACCTTCAGGCCCTTGAGCTCCTTGGCGGTCGGGGTCTTGCCCTTGCCCGGAGCCAGCTCGTCGGAGCCGAGGATCTTGTCGTAGAAGGGCAGGCCCTCGGCGGCGTTGTCCTGGTTGGCACCCCAGTTCCAGGCGTCCACGAAGGACTTGGCGGTGACCTTCTCGCCGTTGTGGAAGGTGTAGCCGTCCTTGAGCTTGATCGTCCAGGTCGTGCTGTCCGCGGAGTCGATCGACTCGGCCATCGCGAGCTTCGGCGCGTTGGTCTTGATGTCGTAGTCGACCAGACCGGTGAACAGCGAGTACACGACCTGCGTGCCCTCGGACTCCGCGGTGTTCTGCGGAACCAGACCGTGCTGGGGCTCACCGAGCTGGACGGCGATGCTGCCGCCGTCCTTCGAGGCCGAGTCGCTGCTCTTCGAGCTGGTGCTGCAAGCGGTCGCGGCCAGGGCGATCGCGGTCGCCGCAACGAGCCACTTGGTCTGGGTTGCACCACGCATGGGGGATGCCTCCTGAAATCGACTTTCCAACGAGGAGAGCACCGCGGTTGGTTGATACCGGATCCGCTGTGCCGTCCGCGCTCGTGGTTTCGGCGCGCACCCCTGCGCGTTAACCCTTGACCCGAGCCTGACTGGCTCCACTATCCGTCACGCACGGACACGAAAGTGACCACTGCCGATCTCAATTAGGTCACATGAACGGTCGGTAAGTTTCGAAAACCGGACATATGAGACATAGCCAGACAGGTACCAAACGGACAGTCGTCATGAATGACGGACTGTCATGTTCGCTCAGCGGACACCCCACTGTGATAGGCGCTATTCCGTTTATACGCGCATCGACAACTTGGGGTGATTGAAAAAGTTCGCCCCCCTCTCCAGTGGAAAGGGGGGCGGAGCTTTCCGGCCAAAGGCCGATCAAACCGTCGGGATCACGCCTTCTTGGCGCGCGAAGCGGTGCGGCCGCGGTCCTTCTGGTCGAGGACGACCTTGCGGATGCGAACCGTTTCCGGGGTCACCTCGATGCACTCGTCCTCGCGGCAGAACTCCAGCGACTGCTCCAGCGAGAGCTTGCGCGGCGGGACGATCGACTCGGCGACGTCGGCGTTCGACGACCGCATGTTGGTGAGCTTCTTCTCCTTGGTGATGTTCACGTCCATGTCGTCGGAGCGCGAGTTCTCACCGACGATCATGCCCTCGTACACCTCGGTGCCCGGCTCGCAGAAGAGCACGCCGCGCTCCTGCAGGTTGGTCATCGCGAAGGCGGTGACCACGCCGGCCCGGTCGGCGACCAGCGAGCCGTTGTTGCGGGTGGTCAGCGTGCCGAACCACGGCTCGTGGCCCTCGTGGATCGAGTGGGCGATGCCGGTGCCGCGGGTGTTGGTGAGGAACTCGGTGCGGAAGCCGATCAGGCCGCGGGACGGCACGACGAACTCCATGCGGACCCAGCCCGAGCCGTGGTTGGACATGTTGTCCATCCGGCCCTTGCGGATGCCCATGAGCTGGGTGACGGCACCCATGTGCTCCTCGGGGACGTCCACGGTGAGGCGCTCGACCGGCTCGTGCGTCTTGCCGTTGACCTCCTTGGTGACCACCTGCGGCTTGCCGACGGTCAGCTCGAAGCCCTCGCGGCGCATGGTCTCGATCAGGATGGCCAGCGCCAGCTCACCGCGGCCCTGCACCTCCCAGGCGTCCGGGCGCTCGGTGTCCAGGACGCGCAGCGAGACGTTACCGATGAGCTCGCGGTCCAGGCGGTCCTTCACCTGGCGGGCGGTGACCTTGCGGTCCACCTTGGCACCGGCCTTGGCGTCCGCGCCCTTGCCGCTGCCGCCACGGCCGACGAGCGGCGAGGTGTTGGTGCCGATGGTCATCGAGATGGCCGGCTCGTCCACCGTGATCAGCGGCAGCGCGATCGGGTTCTCCGGGTCGGCCAGGGTCTCGCCGATCATGATGTCGCCGATGCCGGCGACGGCGCAGATGTCACCGGGGCCGGCGACCTCGGCCGGCTTGCGGGTGAGCGCCTCGGTCATCAGCAGCTCGGAGATGCGGACGTTCTGGATCGAGCCGTCGCGCTTGATCCAGGCCACGGTCTGGCCCTTGCGCAGCTCGCCCTGCTCGACGCGCAGCAGCGCGATGCGGCCGAGGAAGTTGTCGGCGTCCAGGTTGGTGACGTGGGCCTGGAGCGGGGCGTCCTCGTCGTAGCTCGGGGCCGGGACGTGCTCCAGCAGGGTGGAGAAGAACGGCTCCAGGCTGGTGCTGTCGGCCGGGACGGTGCCATTCTCCGGCTTCGTCAGCGACGCGACGCCGTCACGGGCGCAGGCGTAGACGATCGGGAACTCGATCTGGTCCTCGTCGGCGTCCAGGTCCAGGAAGAGGTCGTAGGTCTCGTTGATGACCTCGTCGATCCGGGAGTCCGGGCGGTCCGTCTTGTTGATGCAGAGGATGACGGGCAGACGGGCCGAGAGCGCCTTGCGGAGCACGAAGCGGGTCTGCGGCAGCGGGCCCTCGGAGGCGTCGACGAGGAGCACGACCGCGTCCACCATCGACAGACCGCGCTCGACCTCGCCACCGAAGTCGGCGTGGCCCGGGGTGTCGATGATGTTGATGGTGATCGGAGCGCCACCATCCTTGGGGTGGTACTTGACCGCGGTGTTCTTCGCGAGAATGGTGATGCCCTTCTCGCGCTCCAGGTCGTTCGAGTCCATCATGCGGTCGTCGAGGTGCTGGTGGGCCGCGAAGGCGCCGGCCTGCTTCAGCATGGCGTCGACCAGGGTGGTCTTGCCGTGGTCGACGTGGGCGACGATGGCGACGTTACGGATGTCGTTGCGCGTGGGCATGCCTAGCGGATTCTCCCGGAATCGTGGGTTACGGCGCCCGGCCGCGAGACGCGCACTTGCGGCCGCCGTCGGCCGCCGTCACCCGTTCGCCTGCTACTACCGGTCCACCCGCCGGGCATCTGGACACGCCCCGGCTTTCTCCTATGGTACGGGGAAGGGCGCACCGGGGCAGAAACGAGCCCGTCCGGCGGGATCAAGATCACAGCCGGGTCACGCCGGGCTACGGCGTCACGGCCCACCCGACGTCCTGGAAGCGCGGCCAGTCGAAGCCCCACACCCCGGCCCCGGCCACGCCCGAGCGGACGCCCACCAGCTCCGGCCGCTGGTAGAGCGGCACCGAGTGGCCGAGCTGCCAGATCCGGACGTCGGCCTCCTGGAGCAGGTCCAGACGGGTGGCCCGGTCGAGCTCGCCGGCCGCCCGGTCGAAGAGGCGGTCGATCTCCTCGGTGCCGCTGCGGGCGTAGTTGCTGCCCGGGTCGAGGGTGCCGTCGGGGTCGGGCCGGGGCTTGGCGTAGGCGGGCCGCTGCTCGCTCGCCGGACTGGGGCCGGCCGGCCAGGAGAACAGGGCGAGGTCGTAGTCGCCCACCGCGAGGTGCTCCTTGACGAAGGTGTCGGCGGGCGCGGTCACCGTCCGCAGGGCGACGCCCTGCTCGGCGAGGCTGGCGGTGAGGGCGTCGGCAGTGCGCTTGGCGGTCGCGGAGCCTGCCGGGACGAGCAGGTCGAGGGTGAGCGGCTTACCGTCCTTGGCCCGCGTGCCACCGCCGGCCGGCCGCTTCCACCCGGCCTCGTCGAAGAGCCGGGCGGCGTCGGCCGGGCCGGCGGCCGCGCTGTTGTCGCGGTAGCCGTCCTGGTCCCCCGCGAGGAGGTGGCTGCCCAGGGCGGCCGGGGCGACGCCGAGCGGGGTGAGGGCCGCGGCGGCGACCCGCCGCCGGTCGACGGCCCGGCCGAGCGCGAGGCGCAGCGCCGGGTCGGTGAGCGGGCCCCGGGCGGCGTTGAGGGTGAGCTGGGTGAGCGAGGCGGCGGCGGCCCGGTGCACGGTGATCCCGGGCAGCGACTCGGCCCGCCGCAGGGCGAGCGCGGCCGCCTCGGGCGCGGCGGCGGGCGGGGCGGCGGCGGGCGCTGCGGCCGCGGAGGGGCTCGCGGACGGCGCCGGGGGCACCGCCCGGTCCACTGCGGCGGTGACCGGGGCGATGTCCAGCAGGTCCTGGTCCAGGGCGTCGAGGCGCCGTTCGGGGGCCGCCGCGAGGAAGTCGATCCGGTCCGCCTTCGGCCGGTCGCCCCACCAGAGCGGGTTGCGCTCCAGCGTCACCCGTCCGTCCTCGGCGTCGTACCGGGACACCGTGTACGGCCCGGCGCCGAGGTGGCCCCCGCCCGCGAGCGCCTGGTTGAACGCCGCCGCGGTGGACGTCTCGGCGGCCGGGTACAGCGGTCCGAAGAGGGACGGCCAGTCGGCGCAGGGCCGCCGGAAGGTGACCTTGACCTCGTGCGGGTCGGCGCCCTGGCCGATCGAGTCGATGGCGTCGTACCCGGCCGGGTGCCCGCCCCGGTACGCCGGGTCGAGGCCGGAGAGCGCGGCCCGCTGGGCGATCAGGTCGGCGGCGGTCAGCGGGGTGCCGTCGCTCCAGACGGCGTGCGGGTTGAGCCGGTAGGTGACGACCTGCGGCCGCTGACCGGGCGGGGTGGACTCGGCGCCGGCCAGGTAGTCCGGGTCGGGGACGAGCCGGCCGTGCCCGTCGGGCCGGAAGAGCGACGGGTAGAGGGCGTGCGCGAGCAGCGCCGAGTCGGCGGTCGCGGCGGGCTGGTAGACGTTGAGCGTCGCGGGGACGCGGTCCACCGCCCAGCGCAGCGTCCCGCCGTCCCGGACGGCGGCGCGGTCGGCGGGCCGGACGTCCCCGGTGGCGGCGGTGGCCTCGGGGGCGGGCTCGGGGGCCGGGGGCCGGGCCGGGGCCGGGCGGTCGGAGCAGCCGCCGAGCACGGCGGCGAGCAGCAGCGCGGCGGCTGCGGCGGTGAGCTGGCGGACGCGCATGGCGGCCATCGAACGCCGACCGGCCGGTCGCGCCCGCGCCGACACGGCGGGCCGCCGGGCGACTGCACCCGGACGGCCGATCCCCCGGACGCCTCAGAGCGCCAGCTCGAACCAGACGATCTTGCCCTTGGGCGTCCGCCGGCTGCCCCAGCGCTCGGCGAGCAGGCTGACGAGCTGCAGGCCGCGCCCGCCCTCGTCGGTCTCCTGCGCGCGGCGCTGCCGGGGCTGGGCGTAGCCGTCGTCCCAGACCTCGCAGACCATCCCGCGGTCGCGCAGCAGCCGCAGCCGGATCTCGCCGCGCCCGTGCTTGAGCGCGTTGGTGACCAGCTCGCTGACGAGCAGCTCGGTGGTGTCGACGAGCTCGTCCAGGCCGCGGGCGAGCAGCCAGCTGCAGGCGAGTTCGCGGGCCTTGGCGACGGACGTGGGCTCGGGCGGCAGGAACCAGTTGCCGACGCTGTCCTCGGGGAAGGCGTGCACCTTGGCCATCAGGAGGGCGATGTCGTCCTCGCCGTGGTGCGGGTTGAGCTCGCCGAGGACGTGGTCGCAGAGGTCCTCCAGGCCCTTGCCCTCGGCGGAGAGCGCGGTGCGGAAGGCCCGCAGGCCCTCGTCCAGCTGGTGCTTGCGGCTCTCCACGAGGCCGTCGGTGTACAGGCCGAGGACGGCGCCGTCGGGCAGGGTCAGCTCGACCTCCTCGAAGGGCTCGCCGCCGACGCCGAGCGGCAGGCCGGGCGGCACGTCGAGCATCCGGGCGGGCTCGCCGGGGCTGAGCAGGACCGGCGGCAGGTGGCCGGCGTTGGCGAACACGCAGCGCCGGGTGACGGCGTCGAAGACCGCGTAGACGCAGGTGGCCAGGTAGACCTCGCGGGCCTCCTCGTCGGCCGTCGAGGTGAGCCGCCCGTACGGGCTGGCCGGGCCGGCCGGTACGGAGTCGTCGCCGAGGCCGCGGGCGATCTCGTCGAGGGCGCCGAGCACCTCGGCGGGGTCGAGGTCGAGCATCGCGAGAGTGCGCACGGCGGTGCGCAGCTGGCCCATCGCGACGGCGGCGCGCAGGCCGCGGCCCATGACGTCGCCGATGACGAGCGCGGTGCGGTTGCCGGGCAGCGGGATGACGTCGAACCAGTCGCCGCCGACCTCGGTGTTGTTGTTGCTGGGCAGGTAGCGGCAGGCGATCTCCAGGCCGCTGGCGGCCGGGTTGCCGGGCGGCAGGAGGCTGCGCTGGAGGATCAGGGCCCGCTCGTGCTCGCGGCGGTAGAGCCGGGCGTTGTCGATGCAGACGGCGGCGCGGGCGACGAGCTCCTCCGCGATGGCGACGTCGCGGGCGTCGAAGGGCTCGCTGCCGATGGCGCGGGAGAGCTGGACGAGCCCGAGGACCTGGTCGCGGGCGACCAGCGGGACGATCAGCGTGGAGCGCAGCAGCGGGTCGGGCCCCGGCTCGGGGACGACGCTGCGGCCGGTGCGCAGGGCCCGGGCGTGCGGGGAGCGGCGCGGGTAGCAGAGCGTGCCGCCGGCCTCGGCGATGGGCAGGCCGGTGACCGAGCCGAGCACCGAGGAGGCGCCGCCGACGACGCTGGAGACGGCGACCCGGCGCAGCTCGCCGCTGCCGTCGGTGAGGACGGTGTCGCCGAGGCGCCCGGCGCTCGGGACGCTCTCGCCGGAGAGCAGCGCGGTGTACAGGTCGACGGTCGCGAGGTCGCAGAACGGCGGGACGACGACGTCCAGCAGCTCCTTGGCGGTGGTCTCCAGGTCGAGGGTGGAGCCGATGTGCGCGCTGGCCTCGTTGAGCAGCGCGAGGTTGCGGCGGACGCCGTCGGCCTCGCGCTCGGCGACGTGCCGGCTGGTGACGTCGGAGACCTGCCCGGCGACGCCGATGGGCTGGCCCGCGGCGCCGTTGAGGCGGTAGAGCGACACGGCCCAGAGCCGGTTGCCCTCGCGGGTGGGGACGACGCCGTGGAAGCGCAGGTCGAACACGGGCTCACCGGTGGCGAGCACCTTGCGCAGGGCGGCGCTCAGCCGGTCGGCCTCGGAGGGCGGGAAGAGGTCGTGCGGGGTGAGGCCTTCGAGGTCGACCGGGGCGAGGCCCATGCCGGAGGCGAAGGCGTCGTTGACGCGCTGCAGGCGCAGCCGGTCGTCGAACAGGACGAAGCCGGTCGGGGTCTGGCCGAAAACCGCCTCCGAGGCGGCGAGATCGGTCTCCACGCGGCGCAGCCGGCCGAGGTCGACGGCGAGACAGGTGGCGCCGGCGGGCAGGGCGGTGTCCGGCATCAGGTACAGCTCGGCCAGGCCCTCGCCGCCGGCGGCGTCGAGGTACGGGGTGGTGCCGGTCCACTCCTCGCCGCCGAGGGTGCGCTCCAGCCGGGCGCGGCCGCGCTGCCAGAGCTCGCGCGGGACGAACGTGGTGATCGGGTCGGCGCCGACCGCGTCGGTGGCGGGGACGCCGAAGAACTCGGCGGCGCGCTCGCTCCACTGGCTGATCCGCCCGTCGGGGCCGATCGCGAAGGTGGCGACCCGGATGTAGTCGTAGACCGAGCCGGCACCCGCGTGGGTGCCGACGTGGGCGGCGGCGCCGTTCCGGCCCTCGGCCGCGGCGGCCGCGCGGGCCGTCACCGGGGCGGGCAGGTGCGGTGAACCGGCCTGCCCGGGCACGGCGGCATGACCGCTGCTGCTCGGCGCGTTCCGCGCCGGGGTGCTGTTCAACGGACCGACCCCTCCAACCCGCGACCGTCCGGATGTCGAGAAGACCGAGTATTCATCATCGAGGGGTGCGTTCACACGCCCTCAACATCACAACATCAGATCGGGCGAAGGTTTTTGTCCTACCGCCCGCGCAACCACAATGCCACGCCCGCGCCCCCTTCCGGAGTGCGCGCTCCCCCTGGCCGCCAGGTGGCATATGCAGCTCCGTTCTACTCGCGTCCCGCTGGTCCTCCGCGCCGGCTCACGCCCTCGCCCGCCGCACGCCTCACGGCTCGTCGGGCTCATTACCCGGGAGCGCCTGCTCGAACCAGACGACCTTGCCGATGCCCTCGGCCCTGGCGCCCCAGCGCAGCGCGAGCCGACGGACCAGCTCCAGGCCCCGGCCGCCCTCGTCCGCCTCGGCCGCGTGCCGCTCGCGGGGCGGGTCGGGAAGCGGGTCGGAGATCTCCACCAGCAGCGTCTCGCCGAGCGTCAGCCGGACCCCGATCGGGGCGCTGGCGTACCGGACGGCGTTCGTGACGAGCTCGCTGACCAGCAGCTCCGCGATGTCGGTCAGCGCCTCGACGCCCCACTCGGCGAGCGTGGAGCGCACCAGCCGCCGGGCCCGGGAGACGGCGGTGGGCTCGGCCGGCAGCGTCCAGCCGGCCGTCGGGGTGCCGGCCTGGCCGTGACCGAGCCGGGCCAGCAGCAGCGCGACGTCGTCCGGCTCGCGCCCCTGCTCCATGGTGTCGAGCACGGCCTCGCAGGCGGCCTGGATGGACGCGTGCGGCTCCTGGAGGACGGTGACCAGCCGGCCGAGGCCGACGTCCAGGTCCTTGTCCCTGGACTCGACCAGGCCGTCGGTGCACAGCGCGAGCAGACTGCCCTCGGGGATCTTCAGTTCGACCGACTCGAACGGGACGCCCCCGACGCCGAGCGGGGCGCCGGAGGGCAGGTCGAGGATCCGGCCGGTGCCGCCGGGCAGCGGGCCGCCGGTGCGGGTCGGCTCCTCGGTCTCCTGGCCGGGCACCACGAGCACCGGGGGGATGTGCCCGGCCTTGGCGACGGTCAGCCGGGCCGTGCCGGGGTCGAAGACGGCGTAGACGCAGGTCGCGAGCAGCGCCTCGTCCGGCCCCTGGGCGAGGTCGTCGGCGAGCTCGTGGACGTGCCGCAGCAACACGTCCGGCGGCAGGTCGAGGGCGGCGAGCACCCGGACGGCGGTGCGCAGCCGGCCCATGGTCGCGGCGGCGCGCAGGCCGTGGCCCATGACGTCGCCGACGACCAGCGCGGTGCGATCGCCGGGCAGCGGGATGACGTCGAACCAGTCGCCGCCGACCTCGGTGCCGCTGGAGCCGGGCACGTAGCGGTAGGCGACCTCGACGCCGGTGGGCTGCGGGACCTGCTGCGGGAGCAGGGTGCGCTGGAGGGTGAGCGCGGCGGTGCGCTCGCGGGCGTAGAGGCGGGCGTTGTCGAGGGAGCTGCCGGCCCGGTCGGCGAGTTCGACGGTGAAGGCGAGGTCGTCCCGGTCGAAGCCCTCGCGGTAGCCGGCCCGGCTGACCAGCAGCAGGCCGATCACGATGCCGCGGGCGCGCAGCGGGACGACGAGCATCGAGTGCACGCCGAGGTCGTGCGCGGCCTGCATCTTCGGGTCGCCCGGGTAGGTGACGTCGTTCAGCTGGTCGGCGCCGGAGAGCAGCTCGGGCACGCCGGTGCGCAGCACCCGGCCGCAGGCGGAGTCCTCGGCGAAGGTGATCCGGGCGCCGCGGCGCAGCATCACGTCGACCTCGGGGCCGTCCTGGACGGAGGCGGTACCGAGTTGGAGCAGCGAGGTGCGCCGGTCGTGGCCGTGGCGGGGCAGGTCGTCGCCGTGGGCGACGGCCTGCAGCAGGATCACCGCGGAGTGGTCGGTGAGCCGGGGGACGACGGAGCCGGCCAGCTCCTGGGCGATCCGGGCGGCGTCGAGGAGGTCGCCGACCCGCGAGCCGAACTCGTTGAGCAGGGAGAGCCGGCGCCGGGCGTGCTCGACCTTGGCGACGGCCCGGTAGCGCTCGGTGACGTCCATGACGGTGCCGGAGATACCGAGCACCCGGCCGGAGCGGTCGGTCATCCGGCTGTAGGAGATCGAGCGGTAGCCGGAGCGGGCGGTGACCGGCGAGGCGAGGGTGACGTCGATGACCGGCTCGCCGGTGGCCAGCACCTGGCGCTGGATGGCGGTGATCTCGTCGGCGGCCCGCTCGGGCAGGGTCTCGCCGGTGGTGCGGCCGACGTGGTCGTCGGTGGCGACGCCGTTCATCTCGGCGAGGGTCTGGTTGACGGCGGTGTAGCGCAGGTCGGTGTCGAGGACGGCGATGCCGAGCGGGGACTGCTCGAACAGCGCGTCACGCACCGCGAGGTCGCGCTCGACGGCCCGGACGGCGGCCGCCTCGGCCAGGTTGACCTGGAGGAACGGGGTGCCGTCGCCGTCCACCAGCAGCGAGATCCGGGCGTCCACGGCGACCGGCACGCCGTCCCGGTCGCGCAGTTCGGCGGGCCCGGCCCAGCGACCGTTGCGCAGGGTGTCCCGGATGGCGGCCTGGATCCGGGCGACCTGGTCGTGGTCCGGGATGAGCTCGTCGATCCGGCGGCCGACCAGCAGCTCGTTCGGCCAGCCGAGCAGCTCCTCGGCGGCGGGGCTCCAGAGCACCACGCGGCCGGCCGTGTCGAGGATCGCGATGGCGACCTTGAGCATGTCGAGCAGACTGCCCTCGGCCGGGGTGCCGGCCCCGCCCGGCGGCTCGGTGGGCCCGCCGGGGAACGGGCGGGCGGGCCGGCTGCGCAGGCCCGGGGCGGGGACGTCGAGGGTCGGCGCGGGCCGCGGGGTGCCGGCCTCGGCACCGCCCGGGGCGGCCTCGGTGACGGCCGCGGGCCCGCGGCCCCGGCGGCGGACGGCGGCCGGCTGCGGGGCCGCCGGGCGGGCGCCGCGGCGCAGCCGGGCGCGGGCGGCGGCGCTCCCC
This sequence comes from Kitasatospora sp. NPDC057904, assembly GCF_042887925.1. Lineage (NCBI taxonomy): Bacteria > Bacillati > Actinomycetota > Actinomycetes > Kitasatosporales > Streptomycetaceae > Kitasatospora > Kitasatospora sp. NPDC057904. Next base: position 103,605 of record NZ_JBHVOL010000015.1, on the reverse strand, counting down.
GCGGTGCCTGTCCGCCGTGCTCCCCCGCCGCCGTTACCGGTATTCGACACCGACGGGGCCTCCGGCTCTGGTCGGGATCGGCGGCGCCGGCTGGGGCGGCTCACCGATGGTGACGAAACGTGCCGAAAAGTGACATACCCAGCAGAACCCAGGCTATCCCGGCTGCCGGGTCGTCTTGTCCGATTGACCTACCTGGCGCGGCGCCGGGCTCGCGCCGACAGGTGGGGGCTCAGGTGCCCAGGAGGCCGGCGACGTGTGGGAGGACGTCCCGGTCGTGGTCGAGCCAGTCGACCGAGTCCAGCTCGTCCGGGCCGAGCCAGCGCAGCTCGTCGTGCTCCAGGAGCGGACGGGGGTCGCCGTCGAGCAGCTCCGCGGCCCAGAAGTGCAGCTCCAGGCCCGGCCGGACGGCCCACGCGCCGGGCAGCCGCTCCAGCGCCCGGGCGTGCACGCCGAGCTCCTCCAGCAGCTCGCGCTCCAGCGCCTCGGACTCCGTCTCGCCGGGCTCGGCCTTGCCGCCCGGGAACTCCCAGCGCCCGGCCACCTCCGCGGGGGTGTTGCGGCGCGCGGCCAGCACCCGCCCCGCCCGGACGATCACGCCGCCGATCACGATCCGGACGGCGGCCTGCTCCTCGATGTTCACGGTTGCGGGATTCATGGCACGAGCCTAGGCGCCCGGGGCCGCGCGCTCGGCCTCGGTCCAGTAGAGCTGCTTGTGGCCGCGGGCCTCGAACTCGGCCGCGAGGCGCTCGGCCTCGTCCTTCGCCAGTCCCCGCGCGACGACGAAGCGGTTGCCGTTGTCGTCCTGCCGCATCACCCAAAAGGTGCTCATGGCGGGAGCGTATCCCCGGCCTGCGTGGGGGTCGGGCCGGGGATACCTGTCCCGAACCGTACGGGCGGCTCGCTACCGGCAGGTACGGGCCGGGTTAACTCCGGGTAAGACGGCGCGTCAGACCCGGAGGTCGGGCACCTGCTCACCGGTGGACAGGCCCAGCTCGCGGCGGGCGTCCACGCTGAGCGGGGTGGTCTTGGCCGTCAGCAGCTTCGCCCGCCGGATCTCGCCCTCCAACGCGGTCGGATCGGTCGTCCGCGCTGCGGACTCCCAGGCGGTGGCGGCGTCCCGCTGGGCGGCGGCCAGCGCGGCGACCTTCGGCTTCGCGGCGTCCGGCCAGGACGTCGTCGTGCGGGACAGCTGCTCGGCCTCGGCGCGGGAGGCGGCCGCCATCCGCCCGGCCCAGGTCACGTACTCGGAGCCGGCCGTCGCGACCTCGCCCTTGGGCTGGTTCGCGTAGGCCGTGTTGAAGCCGCGGACGGCCTCCAGGTAGGCGAGCTGGGCGGAGGTCAGGCTGCCGCGGTCGGTGCGGACGGTGCCCACGTGCTCGGCGTCGCGGTCCTCGAAGGCGCAGGTGATGTACCGCTCCCCGTACTTCCAGTTGCCGGCGGTCGGGTAGAGGTAGATCTCGTCCATGCCGTCCGGGATCGCCCACTGGTCGAGGGCGTAGTTGTCGAGCACGGGGCGGCAGAGCTCCGCGGCGCGCTCGCGGATCGCCGACTCGCCCGGGTAGGTCCGGCTGTCGCCGGCCGGGGTCCTGGCGGTGCCGGCCACCTCGCCGTGGTGCGGGGCGGAGCAGGGCACCTTGCGGACCCAGTACACCGTCTCGTCGCCGCCGTCCGGGTCGACCCGGCTGCCCCCGTCCGGGGAGCTGTAGCAGTCCCCGGACTTGAGGGCGGACCAGCGGACCGAGCCGGCCGGGGCCTTGGGCGGCGCGCCGGAATCGGCACGGTCGACCGGGCCCAGCACGGCGCCGAGGACGCCGAACACCGTGACCATGACGCCGAACACGCCGAACACCAGGCCCGTCACGGCCATGCCCATGCCGCGCTCGGCGCGCTTCCTGATCTGGACCATCGCGACGATCGACAGCACGAGGGCGACCGGCCACGCGCAGACGAGGCCGGTCACGAGGGCTCCGATGGCGAACCCGTTGACCTGCTTGGGGGGCTGGGGGTAGCCGTACGGGTAACCGGGCTGGAAGCCGGAGTACGCGGCGGGCGGCACCGACGCCCAGCCCCCGGCGGGCCCGGTGGCCCCGGCTGCCCCGACGGGCGGCGGCGGCGCCAGGGGCGGGGCCCCGGCGGGGGCGGCCCACGGGTCGGCGGGGGCCGGGGCGGCAGCAGGCGGGGCCGCGTCGGCGGGAGCTGCCGGGATGTCGGTCTTGGCGAGGTCCACCCGGTCCGCCGGGGTGTCCGCGGGCTGCGGAGACTCGGCGGGCGGGGCCGCTTCCTTGCCGAGGTCCACCCGGTCCGCCGGGGCCACCGGGGCCACCGGGTTCTCGGCGGCCGCGGGGTTCTCCGGCCCGGGGACGGGCGCGTCGGGATCGGGCTTGGACACGTGGACTCCCCCGGCCCGGCGGTGCGGGCGTCAACTCGGCGTTCTGCGCCGCTCGGCGGCCTTCGGCACACGGCTCGGACCCGAACGGGCCCGAGAACGAACGGTCGCGCGACTTTACCCGATCTTTTCGAACGCCTGCCCGCCCTTTGTTCCCGCCCCTCAGCCGCGCGCCAGGACCTCGCCGTGGAGCATCGAGAACCAGGCGTCCCCGGCGCCGCTCCACTCCCGCCAGCCGGCCGCGATCCGCTCCAGCTCCGCCCGGTCGGCGAAGCCCGCGGCCACCGCCGTGCGGGCGAACGCCGAGTCGACCGTCCGGTCCGCCCACATGCCGCCCCACCACGCGCACCGCTCGGGCGTCGCGAACGTCCAGGTCGTGGCGGTGGCGGCGACCTCGGCGAAGCCGGCCGCCCGGGCCCAGGACAGCAGCCGCCGCCCGGCGTCCGGCTCGCCGCCGTTGGCGCGCGCGGTCCGCCGGTAGAGCGCCAGCCAGTCGTCCAGCGCGGGCGCCTCGGGGTACCAGGTCATCGAGGCGTAGTCGACGTCCCGGGCCGCGACCACGCCGCCCGGCGCCAGCACCCGGCGCATCTCGCGCAGCGCGCCCACCGGGTCGGCCACGTGCTGGAGCACCTGGTGGGCGTGCACCACGTCGAACTCGCCGTCACGGTAGGACAGTCGGTGGACGTCGGCGACCTCGAAGACGACGTTCGACAGCCCCCGCGCGGCGACGTACTCGGCCGCCTGCTCCAGCACCTCGGCGGAGGTGTCCACGGCCACCACCCGCCCGCTCGGACCGACCAGCTCGGCCAGGTCGGCGGTGATCGTGCCCGGCCCGCAGCCGACGTCCAACAGGGCCTGCCCGGGGCGCAGTTCGGGCAGCAGGTAGGCGGCGGAGTCGGCGGCGCCGCGCGAGCGGTGCGAGCGCAGCACGGCCTCCTGGTGGCCGTGCGTGTAAACGGTGGACGTTCCGCTCATCGGATCCCCCTCGATCGTGTTCGGCTTCCCCCGACGCTACTCCTGTTCTCGCATAGCGAGAAGATTCGTCTCACATGATGGCCACCCGACGGCGCCCGCCCCGCCGCCCGCCGTACCGTGGAGGCCCCCCGACAGAACGGTCCCGCCCCATGCCCGGCCCGCGCCCCTTCGTCCTGCTGAGCGCCGCCGTGTCGCTCGACGGCCACCTCGACGACGCCTCCCCCGAGCGGCTGCTGCTCTCCAACGCCGCCGACTTCGACCGGGTCGACGAGGAGCGCGCCGCCGCCGACGCGATCCTGGTCGGCGGCAACACCCTGCGCGCCGACAACCCGCGCCTGCTGGTCAACGACGCCGGCCGGAGGGCCGCCCGGGTCGCGGCCGGCCGGCCGGCGTACCCGCTGAAGGTGACGCTCAGCGCGAGCGGCGCACTCGACCCGGCGCTGCGGTTCTGGCACACCGGCGGCGGCAAGGTCGCGTACACGACGGACGCCGGCGCGGCGGCCCTGCGCCCGGCGCTGGACGGGCTGGCCAACGTGGTCGCGCTCGGCGGCGCGGTGGACCTCGGCGCGGTGCTGGACGACCTGGGTGCCCGCGGCGTGCGCCGCCTGATGGTCGAGGGCGGCGGCAGCGTGCACACCCAGTTCCTCGCGCAGGGCCTGGCCGACGAGCTCCAGCTGGCCGTGGCCCCGCTGCTGGTCGGCCAGGCGCAGGCGCCGCGGTTCGTCCACCCGGCCGCCTTCCCGGGCGGTCCGGCGCGGCGGATGCGCCTGCTGGAGGCACGTACGGTGGGCGATGTCGTCCTGCTCAGGTACGCCCCGAAGGAGCCCGCCCCGTGACCACCGACCTCGACCACCTGCGCCGGGCCGTCGAACTCTCCCGCCTCTGCCCGCCGTCCGGGACCGCCTTCTCGGTCGGCGCGGTGGTCGTCGGCGCCGACGGCGAGGTGCTCGCCGAGGGGTACAGCCGCGAGACGGACGCGCACGACCACGCCGAGGAGGCCGCGCTCGGCAAGCTCCCGGCCGGTGACCCGCGGCTGCGCGGCGCGACGGTCTACAGCTCGCTGGAGCCGTGCGGGCAGCGGGCCTCGCGCCCGGTACCGTGCGCCCGGCTGATCATCGCGGCGGGCGTGCCGCGGGTGGTGGTGGCCTGGCGCGAGCCGGACCTGTTCGTGACCGACTGCCAGGGCACGGCGCTGCTGGAGGCGGCCGGGGTCGAGGTGGTCGAGCTGGCGGAGCTGGCGGCGGAGGCCCGGGCGGTCAACGCCCACCTGCTCGGATGATCTTTTGTATCATCATTGAACAAAGGGCTCGTCTTCGCCGGGTCCACCGCCGCCCGCCGGCCCCCGCCGGCCCGCACCGCGAGGAGCCCGCCCCATGCCCGCCGCCCCCGTCCGGCTGACCGCCCGCGCCCTCCTGCTCGACATGGACGGCACCCTCGTCGACTCCGACGCCGTTGTCGAGCGCTGCTGGCGGCGCTGGGCGGCCGTGCACGGCCTCGACCCGGCCGCCGTCCTCGCCGTCGCGCACGGCCGCCAGGGCCACGCGACGATGGCCGAGCTGCTGCCCGGCCGCCCGGCCGAGGAGAACCTCGCCGACAACCGGCGGATGCTCGCCGCCGAGCGCGCCGACACCGACGGCGTTGTCCCCGTCCCCGGCGCGCCCGCCTTCCTCACCGCGCTGGCCGGCCTCCCTCACGCCCTCGTGACCTCCGCCGACGAGCCGCTCGCCCGGGTCCGGATGGCCGCCGCCGGACTGCCGATGCCGGGCGTCCTGGTGACCGCCGAGTCGGTCGGCGCGAGCAAGCCCGACCCGGAGGGCTTCCTCAAGGGCGCCGCCGCACTCGGCTTCCCCCCGGCCGACTGCCTCGCCTTCGAGGACTCGGGGGCCGGCATCGCCGCCGCCCGCGCGGCCGGCCTGCGCGTCGTCGGCATCGGCCCCCGCGCCGCCGCCCACCGCCCCGACGCCCACGCCGACACCCTCGAAGCCGTCACCGTCACCACCGAGCCCGACGGCACGGCGACCGTCACCGTCCGCTGAACTCCCCCCACGAACGCCGAACCGCCCGGCCCCGTGCGAACACGGAACCGGGCGGTCCACCGCACCGGCGGCGGTCAGACGTTGAAGCGGAATTGCCATCACACCACTGCAACCTGCGAGAACGCCCCTGCCGACGAACGAAGTCAGCACAGAACCAGCACGGTGACGTGAACCCGCTGCTGACGATCAGTAGTGGTAGCGGGCTGCCAGGATGATGATCTCCCGGTCCGTGACCAGATAGACGAGACGGTGCTCGTCATCGATCCGCCGCGACCAGGCACCGGGCAAGTGGTACTTCAGCGGCTCGGGCTTGCCGATCCCGGTGAACGGGTCGCGCAGGACGTCCTCGATGAGCTTGTTGATCCGAGCGAGCATCTTGCGGTCGCTCTTGAGCCAGGACGTGTAGTCCTCCCAGCCGGCCTCTTCGAAGACGAGCCTCACGCGGCGCCCTTCTCGACACCCGCCGCATCAGGATCGATGAGCTCCCGCTCGGAAAGCCCTGTGCCGCCAAGGGCGTTCTCGTACGCCTTGAGCAAGCGGCGCGCGTTCACCGGCGAGCGCAAGAGGTAGGAGCCTTCACGCAAGGCGGCATAGTCCTCGGCCGAGACGAGCACGGCATTCCCGTGCTTGGAGACGATCTCAATGGCCTCGTGATCGTCGTTGACCTTCTTGATCAACGGGAAGAGAGCCTTGCGCGCCTCGCTGGCTGTGATCGACATCGACTGAACTCCTTCCATGACCGGTACCACATAACGTACCACTCAAGTGCATGCGACGGGCCGAAGAAGTCAGCACCGAGTCAGCACGGAAAACGGACCGGGGCCCGCCTCAAGGGAGGCGGGCCCCGTCCGACCTGCACATTTGACAGATCGATCTATCTCAAAGCAATCAAATGATCAGACGTTGAAGCGGAACTCCACCACGTCGCCGTCCTGCATGACGTACTCCTTGCCCTCGATGCGGGCCTTGCCCTTGCTGCGGGCCTCGGCGATGGAGCCGGTCTCGACCAGGTCGGCGAAGGAGATGACCTCGGCCTTGATGAAGCCCTTCTGGAAGTCGGTGTGGATCACACCGGCCGCCTCGGGGGCCGTGGCGCCCTTCTTGATGGTCCAGGCGCGGGTCTCCTTGGGGCCGGCCGTCAGGTAGGTCTGCAGGCCGAGGGTGTCGAAGCCGACGCGGGCGAGGGTGGCGAGGCCGGGCTCCTCCTGGCCCATCGACTGGAGGAGTTCGAGCGCCTCCTCGTCGTCGAGCTCGATCAGCTCGGACTCGATCTTGGCGTTCAGGAAGATCGCCTCGGCCGGGGCGACCAGCTCGCGCTGGGCGTTCTTGAAGTCCTCGTCGGCCAGCTCGTCCTCGTCCACGTTGAAGACGTAGAGGAAGGGCTTGGCGGTCAGCAGGTGGAGCTCGCGGATCGGGGCGGTGTCGAAGCCGGCCTCGAAGAGGGTCTTGCCGGTCTCCAGGATCGCCTGCGCGGCCTCGGCGGCGGCCAGCACGGGGGCGGTGTCCTTCTTGAGGCGCGCCTCCTTCTGGAGCCGCGGCAGGACCTTCTCGACGGTCTGGAGGTCGGCCAGGATCAGCTCGGTGTGGATGGTCTCGATGTCGTCCTTGGGCGACACCTTGCCGTCCACGTGCACCACGTCGGGATCGGTGAAGGCCCGCACGACCTGGCAGATCGCGTCCGACTCGCGGATGTTCGCGAGGAACTTGTTGCCCAGGCCCTCGCCCTCGGAGGCGCCGCGCACGATGCCGGCGATGTCGACGAAGTCGACGGTGGCCGGGAGGATGCGCTGCGAGCCGAAGATCTCGGCGAGCTTGGCCAGCCGCGTGTCCGGGACGCCGACGACGCCGACGTTCGGCTCGATGGTGGCGAACGGGTAGTTGGCCGCCAGCACGTCGTTCTTGGTCAGGGCGTTGAACAGGGTCGACTTGCCGACGTTCGGCAGGCCGACGATTCCGATCGTGAGCGACATGAAGCGCAGTCCCGGGGCTTGGAGGAGTTGGACCGGCACCGTGCGGGCCGACCCCCAAGTCTACGGGCAGCTCCTCACGCCCCGGTCGCCACCGGCAGGGGCTCCAGGAACTCCGGCCGGTTGCCCAGCCGGTCGCCGGAGTGGAAGCGGCGTCGGCCGGGCAGGCCGGCGGGCCTGAACGACGATCACATCAGTACTCCGTCCGGAGACACGGAGCGAGGCCTGAACGGTCCATTACACAGTGTGGCGATGATCGGACCGTACGTTGGGTGGGTGGAGCAGAGCATCCGTACCCAGCCGCCAGGGCCCAGACGCCGTCCGCCGAACGGCAAGGGCGCCGCCGTCCCCGGTCCCGGGCGCGGCCCCGAGGCCGCCGGGGCCCCCTCCTCCCGGCTGCGGCCGGTGGCCGGGGCCCCCGCGAGCGTCCGCCCGGCCACCCCGAAACTGCGGCTGCGGCTGCCGCTGCGCGGGCGCGGCGACGCCCGGCTCTACGGGCGCCGCCGCACCGGGCGGCCCACCCGGCTGACCGCCGTCGGCACCGGCGTGGTCGGCGTGCTGGCGACCCTCGCGGTGGCCGGGGCCGACCGGCTGCTGTTCGACGGCCTCGGCTGGCTGTTCGGCCTCGGTTACGTGGTCGTCTGCTTCCAGCTGGCCGTCCGGGTGCGCTACGTCGACCTGCTCGCCGCGCCGATCAGCGGCCCGATCGCCTTCGCGCTCGCACTGTCGCTGCTCGCGCCGGTCAACTCCCCGGGCGTGACCGCCCAGGTGGTGGCGCTGGCGACCGGGCTCGCGCTGCGGGCCGGCTGGCTCTTCACCGGCACCGGGCTGGCCGCGCTGATCGTCCTCGCCCGGTTCGTCGCCCAGCGCCGGATCCAGCGCTCGCGCTGAGCGGCGCCCCCGCGGGCGGCCTCAGCCGGCCGCGCGGGCCGCGGCCATGGCGGCGCCGACGATGCCCGCGTCGTTGCGCAGCTCCGCGGGCACGACCCGGGCCCCGCGCTCGCGCAGCAGCGGCAGGAACTTCTGGTGCTTGCGGCTCACCCCGCCGCCGATCACGATCAGCTGCGGCGAGAACAGCATGTCCACCAGGTCCAGGTACTCGTCGACCCGCCCGGCCCACTGCTCCCAGCTCAGGTCGTGCCGCTCCTTCGCCGCCGAGGAGGCCCGGCGCTCGGCGTCCTTGCCGCGCAGCTCCAGGTGGCCCAGCTCGGTGTTGGGCACCAGCACGCCGTCCACGAAGAGCGCGCTGCCGATGCCGGTGCCGAAGGTGAGCACCAGGACCACGCCGGACTGCTCCCGGCCGGCGCCGTGCGCGGTCTCGGCGAGGCCGGCCGCGTCGGCGTCGTTGAGGACGGTCGCGGGCAGGTCCAGCGCCTCGCGGAACAGCCCCTCGGCGTCCAGGCCGATCCAGCCCTTGTCGACGTTGGCGGCCGTCCTGGTCCGGCCGTCGACCACCACGCCGGGGAAGGTCAGCCCGACCGGGCCCTCGTGGCCGAAGTGCCGGACCACCTCCCGGACGGCGGCGACCACGGCCTCGGGGGCGGACGGCTGCGGGGTGAGCACCTTGTGGCGTTCCTCGGCCAGGGCGCCGCGGCCCAGGTCGACCGGGGCGCCCTTGATGCCCGAACCGCCGATGTCCACTCCGAATACCGCCGTCATCACGACCGCCCTCCGCCGGATGCCGCGGACCGTCGTCCACAGCCTGTGCACAAAACTACGAGAGGCCGCGCGGCCGCGCACAGCAGAAAGGCCCGGCGCCCCGGGTGGGGCACCGGGCCTCGCGGCACGGCGTTACAGCTTGCCCGCGGCCTCGGCGCGCAGGTCGCGGCGCAGCTCCTTGGGCAGCGAGAAGGTCAGGTGCTCCTCGGCGGTCTTGACGGTCTCGACCGTGTCGTAGCCGCGGGCGGCCAGGAACTCCAGCACGCCGTCGACGAGGATCTCCGGCACCGAGGCGCCGCTGGTGAGGCCGACGGTCGTGACGCCCTCCAGCCACTCCTCGCGGATCTCCTCGGCGAAGTCCACCAGGTGGGCGGCCTTGGCGCCGTACTCCAGGCCGACCTCGACCAGGCGGACCGAGTTGGAGGAGTTCTTGGAGCCGACGACGATCAGCAGGTCGGTCTCGGGGGCGAGCTGCTTGACGGCGACCTGGCGGTTCTGGGTCGCGTAGCAGATGTCGTCGCTGGGCGGGCTGACCAGGAGCGGGAAGCGCTTCTTCAGCTCGCCGACGGTCGCCATGGTCTCGTCCACCGAGAGGGTGGTCTGGGACAGCCAGACGACCTTGGACTCGTCCCGGACCTGCACGTTGGCCACGTCCTCGGCGCCGTCCACCAGGTGGATCCGCTCCGGGGCCTCGCCCATCGTGCCGATGACCTCCTCGTGGCCCTCGTGGCCCACCAGCAGGATGTCGTAGTCCTCGTCGGCGAAGCGGACGGCCTCCTTGTGCACCTTGGTGACCAGGGGGCAGGTGGCGTCGATGGTGGCCAGCTTGCCGGCCTTCGCCTCGTCGTGGACGGACGGGGCGACCCCGTGCGCGGAGAAGACCACGATCGAGCCCTCGGGCACCTGCTCCGTCTCCTCGACGAAGACCGCGCCCTTCTTCTCCAGGGTCTGCACCACGTACTTGTTGTGGACGATCTGCTTGCGGACGTAGACGGGGGCCCCGTACTGCTCCAGGGCCTTCTCCACGGCGATCACGGCGCGGTCGACTCCCGCGCAGTAGCCCCGGGGGGCGGCGAGCAGGACACGGCGCTGCGCGGTGTTGGACATGGGTCCATCGTACGGGCGGCGGGGAGCCGCGCCGACGGGAGGCGCAATCCGGACGGATCCGGTCGCCGGTGCTCAAATGTGGTGCTCATGAGTGAGCGAATCGCGCAGGACGCCCAGGGCGGCGCGGGCGGCACGGGCGGCGAGGGCGGCCTGCGACGCAGCCTGGGCGTGCGCGACCTGATGGTCTACGGGCTGCTGTTCATCGCCCCGATGGCCCCGGTCGGCGTGTTCGGCGTGCTGGACGCCAAGAGCCGCGGCGCCGTCGCCACGGTGTACCTGGCGGCGACGGTCGCGATGGGCTTCACGGCGTTCTCGTACGCGCAGATGGTGCGCGCGGTGCCGCGGACCGGGTCGGTGTTCGCGTACGCACGGGCCGGGCTCGGCGAGGGGCCCGGGTTCGTCGCCGGGTGGATGGCGATGCTCGACTACCTGCTGATCCCCGCGGTCGCGTACCTCTTCTCGGGGATCGCGCTGCACTCGCTGGTGCCGGGCGTCTCGCGCTGGGTGTGGACGGCGCTCGCGGTCGTGGTGACCACGGCGCTCAACCTGGTCGGGGTCCGGACGGCGGCCTCGGTCGGCTTCGCGGTGCTCGCCATGGAGATCGCGGTGCTCACGGTGTTCGTCGTCGCGGCCGTGGTGGTGCTGGTCCAGGACGGCGCCCGGCGCGCCTGGGACACGCCGTTCACCGCCGTCGGCCCATTCTCGCTGACGGCGGTGATCTCGGCGGTGTCCGTCGCGGTGCTCTCCTACCTGGGCTTCGACGCGATCGCGACGTTCGTCGAGGAGGCGGTGGGGGCGTCGGCGGCGGTGGCGCGGGCGGTGCTGTGGTGCCTGGCGCTGGCCGGGGTGCTGTTCGTCGCGCAGACGTACCTGGCGGCGCTGCTGGAGCCGCTCACCCCGGCGCAGCTGGCGGCCGACCCGGTGGCGCAGGGTTCGGCGTTCTACGACACCGTGGAGGCCAGCGTCGGGCACTGGCTGCACGTGCTGGTGGCGGCGAGCAAGGCGATCGGCGCGGCCTTCGCGGCGCTGGCCGGGCAGGCGGCGGCCGGTCGGCTGGTCTTCGCGATGGGCCGCGAGGGGCGGCTGCCGCGGCTGCTCGGCTCGGTCGACCCGGTCTCGGCGGTGCCGCGCCGGGCGCTGCTCGCGGCGGCGGTGATCACGCTGGCGGCGGCGGTCTGGGCGGCGAACCGGGACGACGGCCTCGACCGGCTCACCTCGGTGGTGAACGTGGGCGCGCTGACCGCCTTCGCGCTCCTGCACGCCTCCGTCGTCGGCTGGTACGCGGTGCGGCACGGCTCGCGCGACCGGCTGCGGCACGTGGTGGTGCCGGTGCTGGGGATCGCGGTGATCGGGGCGGTGGTGTACGAGGCCTCGACGACGGCGCAGATCGTCGGGGTGGCGTGGCTGGCGGTCGGGCTGGTGGTGCTGGCCGTGCAGGGTTCGGTCGGCACGGGCGGCACGGGCGACGCGGGCGGAGACGCTGTCGGCGGGCGCCGTTAGGGCTCGTCGTCGAACTCCCGTCGTCCGCCCGGAGGGCGGGCGTGGCGGCGTTGGGGTGCGTGCATCGCAAGGCGGAGGAGGGAGTCCATGCGGAGCATCGGCGACCGACGACAACGCGGCGAGGCGCGTGCCCCAGCGCCGCCACGCAGACGGGAGTTTGACGACGGGCCCTAACCTCGTACGCATGGCCAACAGCAGCTCCCCTGAAGCCCCGCTCCCGGTCGGCAAGGTCTCCGCGCTGATCGGCGGCTGGATCGACCGGCTCGGCGCGGTGTGGGTGGAGGGGCAGATCACCCAGCTCAGCCGGCGGCCCGGGGCGGGCGTGGTGTTCCTGACCCTGCGCGACCCGCAGGCCGACGTGTCGCTCACGGTGACGTGCTTCCGGTCGGTCTTCGACCAGGTCGCGGACGTCGTGCAGGAGGGCGCACGGGTCGTCGTGCACGCCAAGCCGGAGTGGTACGCGGCGCGCGGGCAGCTGTCGCTGCGGGCCTCGGAGATCCGGCCGGTCGGGCTCGGCGAGCTGCTGGCCCGGCTGGAGCAGCTGAAGCGGCGGCTCGCCGGGGAGGGGCTGTTCGCGGCCGAGCGGAAGCGGCCGCTGCCGTTCCTGCCGCAGTGCGTCGGGCTGGTCACCGGGCGCGGCTCGGCGGCCGAGCGGGACGTCCTGGAGAACGCCCGGCGGCGCTGGCCGGCCGTCCGCTTCGAGGTGCGGAACGTGCCGGTGCAGGGCGTCAGCGCGGTGGAGCGGGTGAGCGCGGCCGTCCGGGAGCTGGACGAGCACCCCGAGGTGGACGTGATCATCGTGGCCCGGGGCGGCGGCAGCGTCGAGGACCTGCTGCCGTTCTCGGACGAGGGGCTGGTGCGGCTGGTCGCGGCGGCGCGGACGCCGGTGGTCAGCGCGATCGGGCACGAGCCGGACCAGCCGCTGCTGGACTTCGTCGCCGACCTGCGCGCGTCCACTCCGACCGACGCCGCCAAACGGGTGGTGCCGGACGTCGGCGAGGAGCTCGCCAAGGTGCTCCACCTGCGGGACCGGGCCCGGCGGTACGTCCACGGGCGGGTCGAGCGCGAGCAGCACGGGCTGGACGGCGTGCGCAGCCGCCCGGTGCTGGCCGCGCCGCACCGGATGCTGGACGGGCGGGGCCAGGAGGTGGACGGGCTGCTGGAGCGGGCCCGGCGCACCCTGCGGCACCGGCTGGACCACGCGCAGAGCGACCTCGGGCACACGCTGGCCCGGGTGGTCGCGCTCTCCCCCGCGGCCACCCTGGAGCGCGGCTACGCGGTGCTCCAGCGGGCGGACGGCACGGTGGTGACGGATCCGGGCCAGGTCGCCTCCGGGGAGGCGCTGCACGCCAGGGTGGCGGGCGGCGGGTTCGGCGTGACGGTGGCCGAGGAGGGGGCCTCCGCGGGCTAGAACGAGCGCCGGCGGGAGAGCGCCGTCGAGTGCTCGCCGAAGCCGAGGCTGCGGTAGAGCGCCTCGCCGCCACTGCTCGCGTGCAGGTCGATCCGGCCGACCCGGTGGTCGTCGAACCACTGCAGCAGCGCCTCGGTGCAGGCCCGGGCGTAGCCGCGCAGCCGGTGGCCGGGGTCGGTGCAGATGTTGAAGACGAAGCCGAAGCGGCCCTCCGGGTTGCCGGGCGCGGGCAGCCGCTCCTCCAGCGTGCCGACGGCGCAGGCGGCGAGCCGGCCGGGCCGCGCGGGGTCGTCGACGACGAAGGACGGCATGGTGAGCGCGCCGGCCGGGACGGCGAGGCGCTCGCGCAGCACCCGCTCGGCGGTGGCCTGCCAGGGGCCGGGGCCGGCCTGGGCGGCCATGCCCGGCATCGCTTCGAACATCAGGTTGCGCAGCCGGACCAGCTCGGGCGCGTCGGCCGGGGCGGCGGGGCGGACGTCGATCATGCGGCGGAGGGTAGTGCCGGGGCGCGGCCGTGCGCACCCGAATTCCACCCGGCGCGGCCGTTGTGCCGGCTCTGTCGGCGTGAGCCCCTAGTCTGGCTCGCATGGCAGAGCAGCAGGAGCAGGACCGCCCCGGCGAGGTGCCGCAGGGCGCGGACGACGCCCTCGGCTACGAGCACGCGCGGGACGCGCTGCTGGAGGTCGTCCGGCAGCTGGAGAACGGCGGCACGTCGCTGGAGGAGTCGCTGGCGCTCTGGGAGCGCGGCGAGCAGCTGGCGAAGGTCTGCCAGCGCTGGCTGGACGGTGCCCGTGCCCGGCTGGACGCCGCGCTGGCCGCCGAGGAGGGCACCGGGGCCGGGGAGTGACCGGCCCCGGGGGGGCACCGGCGTCACTTTCGAAGTGATGTGCGCCACATACCACTTGGGAATAGTTGAAACTTCACCTATGTTGGGAGCAGTGACCGACCGCGGTCGGCCACACCGACGACCCCCCTCCCGCATGAGGTGCAGAAGCATGACCACCGACGCCCTGGTACTCGACGCCGCCGCTCAGGACCTGCTGTTCCGCGAGGCGCGCACGGCGAACACCTTCACCGACGAGCCGGTCTCCGAGGAGCAGGTCCAGGCCATCTACGACCTGGTCAAGTACGGCCCGACCGCCTTCAACCAGCAGCCGCTGCGCGTCGTCCTGGTCCGCTCGGCCGAGGGCCGCGAGCGCCTGGTCCAGCACCTGGCGGACGGCAACAAGGCCAAGACCGCCGCCGCCCCGCTGGTCGCCATCCTGGCCGTGGACAACGAGTTCCACGAGGAGCTGCCGACCCAGTTCCCGCACTTCCCGCAGGCCAAGGACGTGTTCTTCTCGGAGCGCCCGGCCCGCGAGGGCTCCGCCCGCCTGAACGGCGCCCTGCAGGCCGGCTACTTCATCATCGGCGTCCGCGCCGCCGGCCTGGCCGCCGGCCCGATGACCGGCTTCGACGCCGAGGGCATCAACAAGGAGTTCTTCGGTGACGGCGAGCACTCGGTGCTGGCCGTGGTGAACATCGGCAAGCCGGGCGAGGACGCCTGGTTCCCGCGTTCGCCGCGCCTGGCCTACGACGAGGTCGTCACCACCGTCTGACGCGCCCGGCCATGCGGAAGGGCCCGCACCGGATCATCCGGTGGGGGCCCTTCGGCGTACGGCCTCTGCGGAGTACGGCCCCTGCGGCGCGCGGCCTGTTCGGCGCGCGGCCCGAACGGCCTACGGCCTACTTGAGCGCCTGCGCCAACTCGGCGAGCTCGTCGTACGAGGCGGTGCCGGTCAGGAGCGTCGTGCCGCCGCCGTCCTGCGAGGTCAGCGCGCGGGCCTTGGCGCCCTGCACGCGGTCCCACGTGCGGCCGGCCACCTCCGCGGTGCCGTCCGGCTTGGCGCCGTCGACCTTGTCCGACACCAGCGACTCGCGCGGGACGTCGCTCTGCTCGACCGCCGCGTACTGCCCGGACGGCGTGACGAAGCCCAGGTGCCAGGCGTTGCCCTTGCCGTTGCTCTGCGCGGCCGACTGGTAGCTGACCGACGTGGCGCGCCACTTGTCGGACAGCCCCTCCGGGGCAACCAGCTTGTACGGCGCGGCGCGCTTCGCGGTGGCCGCCTCGACCCGGTACTCGACCTTGTGCTGGGGCACGCTGTCCGCGTCGTGCGGGAGGAACAGGTACCCGATCCACACCACGCCGCCGACCGCCAGCATCGACAGGACCATGTCCCGCACGGTCTGCCGGCCCCTCATGCCCTTGCTCTCTCCTGCCACCCCCACATGGTGACTCATCCACACACCGGACAGGTCACCCGGGGTGCCCGCGTACGGGTGAAGCGGGACGAACCGGTGGTTACCGGGAGGGAGCCGGGCCGAGCGTGGCGACCCGCGCCACAGACAGTCATCTCTAAGGCAGATACGATCGCAGGACCCTCACCACGGCGTTCGACCAGGCAGTAGTCGGGCGCTCACTGGCCGTCGCGTACAGAGAGGTAACGACGATGACCACGCAGTACCCGCACCACCTTCCCAGTGCCCTTGAGGTTGCGCCCGAGGCTCCCGACCGGAACCTCGCGCTCGAACTCGTCCGGGTCACCGAGGCCGCGGCGATGGCAGCCGGCCGGTGGGTCGGCCGCGGCGACAAGAACGGCGCCGACGGCGCGGCCGTCAAGGCCATGCGCACCCTCGTCTCGACCGTCTCGATGAACGGCGTGGTCGTCATCGGCGAGGGCGAGAAGGACGAGGCCCCGATGCTCTACAACGGCGAGCGGGTCGGCGACGGCACCGGCGCCGAGTGCGACGTCGCGGTCGACCCGGTCGACGGCACGACGCTCACCGCCAAGGGCATGAACAACGCCGTCGCGGTGCTCGCGGTCGCCGACCGCGGCACGATGTTCGACCCCAGCGCCGTGTTCTACATGGACAAGCTGGTCGCCGGGCCGGAGGCCGCCGACTTCGTCGACATCACCGCCCCGCCGG
This sequence comes from Kitasatospora sp. NPDC057904, assembly GCF_042887925.1. Lineage (NCBI taxonomy): Bacteria > Bacillati > Actinomycetota > Actinomycetes > Kitasatosporales > Streptomycetaceae > Kitasatospora > Kitasatospora sp. NPDC057904. The sequence continues at coordinate 87,597 of NZ_JBHVOL010000015.1, read as the reverse complement.
CCGTCAACATCCGCCGGGTCGCCAAGGCCAAGGGCAGTGCCGTCGAGGACGTCACGGTCGTCGTCCTCGACCGCCCGCGCCACGACGGTCTGGTCCGCCAGATCCGCGAGGCGGGCGCCCGGATCAAGTTCATCTCGGACGGCGACGTGGCCGGCGCCATCATGGCCGCCCGCGAGGGCACCGGCGTCGACCTGCTGATGGGCGTCGGCGGCACCCCCGAGGGCATCATCGCGGCCTGCGCGATGAAGTGCATGGGCGGCGTGATCCAGGGCCGCCTGTGGCCCAAGGACGACGCCGAGCGGCAGAAGGCCCTCGACGCCGGGCACGACCTCGACCGGGTCCTCACCACCGACGACCTGGTCAGCGGCGAGAACGTGTTCTTCGTCGCGACCGGCATCACCGACGGCGAGCTGCTGCGCGGCGTCCACTACCGCTCGGAGACCGCCACCACCAGCTCGCTGGTGATGCGTTCCAAGAGCGGCACCATCCGCGAGATCCACTCCACCCACAAGCTGTCCAAGCTGCGGGCCTACAGCGCGATCGACTTCGACCGCGCCAACTGAGGCTCCAAGGCCTGGAGTTCACAGCCCGACACGACGCGGCCCCGGCGGAATCCCCCTCCGCCGGGGCCGCGGCGCGTTCCGGCGCGCGATCCGGCGCCGTCAGCCCGCTATCCGCCGGTGGGCCGTCGACACCCGGGCCGCCTCGCGCAGCTCCGACTCCCGGCGGCGGCGACGGGCCAGCACCACGCGCCGCTCGGCGGCCGTCAGCCCACCCCAGACGCCGTACGGCTCCGGCTGCGCCAGCGCGTGCTCACGGCACTCCAGCAGCACCGGGCAGCGGGCGCAGACCCGCTTCGCCTGGTCCTCGCGCGACAGCCGGGCCGCCGTCGGCTCCTTGGACGGCGCGAAGAACAGCCCCACCTCGTCCCGACGGCACGCGGCGCCGGTGTGCCAGGGGTTGTCCTCCCCCTGGGGCCCCTGACCGGCCGGTGAGCCCTGCGGCTGCGGGCGGCTGTCGGGGCGGGGCTCCAACAGCTGCGCGGCGGCGACGGGCGAGGTGGTGCGGGACTCGATCGGATGCAGCACGGCCGTACTCCTGACGAGACTCTCGGACACGGGGAAGCTCGCTCCCCTGCCCGGCTGCGAGCCCCCGCTCTCCACCCCCGGGCCGGCCGCTGGCCGCCCCCGGTGCGCAGCCGTACAAGAAGCGATGTGCGAGAGGGAATACCCCGCCGGGCCGCGATTCATGCACACTGCACGCAATCGACTACTCGCTGCACCCGCCGCAACGCCGAGTGCCCGGCCGGGAGTTGCTCCCACGGCCGGGCACCGGTCGGATCACGCGCAGGTCGGCGGCCGGACAGTCGCCGGCCAACGCCCGCTACTCGACGCCGAGTTGCTTGCGCACCCACTCCTTGAGCTTCTTGCCCCGGCGCGGCTTGGCGTCGCAGCCGCCGAAGATCGCCGTGCCCCGGATCCGGACCACCGGGGCGTAAGGGTCCGCCGCCGTCTGCTCCTTGACGTCGAAGCCGCCGAAGATGCCGACGCCGCCGCCGTGCAGGCTGACGTTCTCCGGCACCCGGACCTCGACGCCGCCGAACAGCGCCAGCACGTCGATGACGACCTCCGGCGACTCGAAGACGGCGTCGCTCAGGTCGATGTCCACGCCGCCGAAGACCGCGACCACCTTCAGGTGCGAGCCGACCCGCCAGCGGCCCTTGCGGGACGCCCCGCCGAAGATCGCCACCATCTGGGGCGCCTCCTGACGGGCCGGCGGCTGCGCCGGGACGGACGGGCGGGCGGCGGGGGCGTCCAGCGGCGGCTTCTCGAAGGAGAGCGGACGGTGGCTGGGCAGGTCGCGGGTGAGCGGCGCCAGCTCGCCCAGGGTCTTCGCCGCGTACGCGGCCTCGATGCGCTCGGCGTGCTCGTCGACGTCCAGCCGGCCCTCGGCGTAGGCGTCGCGCAGCAGGTCGGCCACCCGCTCGCGGTCGGCGTCCGAGGCCCGCAGCTCGGCCTCGGCCACCGGGGCGTGCACGGGCGCCGGCGCCGGCCGGTCCGGCCGCTCGGGCCGGGGCTGCGGTTCGGGATGGTTCTCGGGCTTGGTCATCGGCACGGGCGCCGGCACGGGCGGCCGACCCTGATCGTCCTGCGGCGGCGAGTTGTCCACGGGCCAAGACTAGTCGCTCGCACTGCTGCCCGAGTGAGCCCGGTCACGCAAGGCGGACCTGTCCGCGTGCACGCGATCGCCGGGTCCTACCCTGGATGGTGCTTCGCCGACGCAGCCGGATCACTGGAAACCTAAGGACCGCCCCCATGGCTCCCACGCCAGACTTCGAGTACAGCGACCTGCTCCCCCTGGGCGCTGACCCGACCCCGTACCGCAAGCTCACCTCCGAGGGCGTCTCCACCTTCGAGGCCGGCGGCCGCACCTTCCTCCAGGTCGAGCCCGAGGCGCTGCGCCTGCTCACCGCCGAGGCGATGCACGACATCTCGCACTACCTGCGCCCCGCGCACCTCGCCCAGCTGCGCCGCATCCTGGACGACCCGGAGGCCAGCCCCAACGACCGCTTCGTCGCGCTGGACCTGCTGAAGAACGTCAACATCTCGGCCGGCGGCATCCTGCCGATGTGCCAGGACACCGGCACCGCGATCGTCATGGGCAAGCGCGGCCAGAACGTGCTCACCTCCGGCGCCGACGAGTCCGCCATCGCGCGCGGCGTGTACGACGCGTACACCAAGCTCAACCTGCGCTACTCCCAGATGGCCCCGGTGACCATGTGGGACGAGAAGAACACCGGCAACAACCTGCCGGCCCAGATCGAGCTGTACGCCACCGACGGCGACGCGTACAAGTTCCTGTTCATGGCCAAGGGCGGCGGCTCCGCCAACAAGTCGTACCTGTACCAGGAGACGAAGGCCATCCTGAACGAGGCGAGCATGCTCTCGTTCCTGGAGCAGAAGATCCGCTCGCTCGGCACCGCCGCGTGCCCGCCGTACCACCTGGCCATCGTGATCGGCGGCACCAGCGCCGAGTTCGCGCTCAAGACCGCCAAGTACGCCTCGGCGCACTACCTCGACCACCTGCCGACCTCCGGCGACGCGAAGACCGGGCACGGCTTCCGCGACCTGGAGCTGGAGCAGAAGGTCACCGAGCTGACCCAGAAGATCGGCATCGGCGCGCAGTTCGGCGGCAAGTACTTCTGCCACGACGTGCGCGTCGTGCGCCTGCCGCGCCACGGCGCCTCGCTGCCGGTCGCCATGGCCGTCTCCTGTTCCGCCGACCGCCAGGCGCTCGGCAAGATCACCGCCGAGGGCGTGTTCCTGGAGCAGCTGGAGACGGACCCGGCCAAGTACCTGCCGGACACCACCGACGAGCACCTGGACGACGACGTGGTGCGCGTCGACCTCGACCAGCCGATGTCCGCGATCCGCAGCGAGCTGTCCAAGTACCCGGTGAAGACCCGGCTCTCGCTCACCGGCACGCTCGTCGTCGCCCGCGACATCGCGCACGCCAAGATCAAGGAGCGCCTGGACGCCGGCGAGGGCATGCCCAAGTACCTCCAGGACCACCCGGTCTACTACGCGGGCCCGGCCAAGACCCCCGAGGGCTACGCCTCCGGCTCCTTCGGCCCCACCACGGCGGGCCGGATGGACTCCTACGTCGACCAGTTCCAGGCGGCCGGCGGCTCGATGGTCATGCTCGCCAAGGGCAACCGCAGCAAGCAGGTCACCGACGCGTGCGCCGCGCACGGCGGCTTCTACCTCGGCTCGATCGGCGGCCCGGCGGCCCGGCTCGCCCAGGACTGCATCAAGAAGGTCGAGGTCCTGGAGTACGCCGAGCTCGGCATGGAGGCCGTCTGGCGCATCGAGGTCGAGGACTTCCCGGCCTTCATCGTCGTCGACGACAAGGGCAACGACTTCTTCCGCGAGACCACCGAGGGCCCGCTGATCACCAACCTCCGGGTGCGCTCGAAGGAGTAGCCCTCCCCCGGTCCCGTCCCACCGCCCCGGCCGCCTCCGTGCGCCCGGGGCGGTTTCGGATACCGGCGCGGGCTGAACGTGGGTACCGTGGATGAGAGAGGTGGATCACCCACATCGTCCACGGAGGCGCGCAGGTGAGTATGACCAACATCGATGTCGACGACACGATCCTTGCGGAGGCCATGCGGTTGATGGGGACGACGACGAAGAAGGACACGGTCAACAACGCCCTCGCCGACTACGTCAACCGACTGAAGCGGCTGGAGGCTCTGGAGAAGCTGTCCCGCCGAGCCGCCGCAGGCGAGTTCGAGCCGACCGTCCGGGTCTACGAGGCCCGCAAGCGGGCGCAGCGGGAGGAAGCCGAATGATCGACAGCTTCCTGATCGACACCTCGGCCTATGTGCGACTGGTGTCGGACCGTGAGCTTCGGTCGCAGTGGTGGGGACACATCGAGTCCGGCCTGATCAGGATCAGCAAGTCCACCAGGACCGAGATCCTCTTCTCCGCCCGGAACTCGGCGCATCGGGACGACTTGGAGGACGAACTCGCGGCACTGTTCGGCCCGACCGTCGGTGCCCCGAAGTCAATCTGGGAGTGGATCGACACCGCCCAGTACAAGCTGACCCAGAAAGGCCAGCACCGAGCGGCCGGGCTGGCAGACCTGCTGCTGGCCGGCACCGCCGTCCACCACGACATGACCGTCCTGCACCTGGACGACGACTTCGCCACCGTCGCTCGGGTCATCACCGATCTCCGCGAGCAGGACATCCGACGGCCGGCCGTCGGCTGACGGTCACAGCGGAGCTCACGCGTCGAAGTCGTACTCCAGCACGTAGGACGCGGCGTCGAGGATCATCTCGTTCAGCTCGACGACCTGGCCCTCGTCGGCGAAGGCGGTGCGGCAGATCAGGATCACCGGGGTGCCGGCGGTCAGGTCCAGGCGCACGCCCTCCTCGGCGCTCGGCATGCGCGAGCGCACCTCCTCGCGGAAGTGGACGGGCTTCGCGCCGATCTCGGCGAGGCGGGCGTAGGTGCCGCCCGGGCCGGTGTCCTCGCGGGTGATCGCCGTCCCGGCGACCAGGACCGCCGGGAGGTAGGACGTGGACAGCAGCACCGGCTTGCCGTCCAGGACGAAGCGGCGGTGGCGCACGCACATCGGCTCGCCCGGGTCGACGCCGAGGACGCGGGCCACGTGCTCGGGCGCGCCGCGCTCGGTGACCGACACCTGGTCGACGACGAGGGTGCGCCGGTCGATGTCCGCGGACCATATCGACCGCCCGGAGCCCCACTGACCCTGCGCGAGCCGCTGGATCCCGTGCCGGCGCAGCGGGCGGAAGTCCCGCACGAACACCCCGGCGCCCCGGCGGGCCTCGGCGATGCCCTCGCTCTGCAGCACCCCGAGGGCCTGGCGGGCGGTCATCCGGGCGACGCCGTACTCGTCCATGAGGTCGTTCTCGCCCGGCAGCCGGTCGCCCGCGCGGTACTCGCCGGCGTCGATGGCCGCCCTGAGCGTGTCGGCGATCCGCTGGTACTTGGGCTGCTTGTCGCCACTGCTGCCGGTCATCGCCGCTCCCTCTCCCTCTCGGAAATCGTAGGCGCGCCCGCGGTCGCAAGTAAGCGGATACGACCGTTGACATCTCTAGAGATATTAGCTTCTCTAGAGATGCTGGGTAGTCGCCGAGCGTCACCACGGACGCGCGGACGGCGACCGCAGAGCTAGGGAGGGTTCGGTGAATCCCCGTCAGCGCAACGCCGCCGCCTACCGGCCGCACGCGGGTGACCGCGTCCTCGACCGCAGGACCGGGCGCACCGGCATCTACATGGACACCATCGGCGGCGAGCACTACCTCCGCCCCGAGTCCGGCGGCCGCGAATGGACCGCCGACCCGACCCACGTCACCCCGGCCCCCGCCCCGAGCCCCGCCCCGGCCGACGACGGCCCGGACTCCGATCCGACCGGAAGACCCCGCCGCCCCGCCCGCGGCCGCTGCCGCCACCTCGGCGGGGAGCGCGCCGGCTAGCGGCACGGAACGAGATCGTCATTCGTTAAAATGGCGACAACCGCCATTGCCCTGCAAAATCCAGCAAAACGGCCATTCAAGACATCGCGCCGATTTCCCCCGAATCCGGAATTCCGGAAAGGATCCGGGGCCGCCACGAAACTCCCGGGGGAGAATTCGGGGCCGGCGCCGCGAAGGAGGCCGACGGGCGGGATCCGACCACCGCCGTGCCCCCGAAAACGACGAACGCCCCGCACTCGCCAGTTGCGAACGCAGGGCGCGACCTTGACGTCCAGTCAGGGACGGCTGAAGATGACCCCGGCGAAGGCGCCGGTGGCCGTCACCACGGAACCGGCGGCCAGAAGGGCCGTCGACACCGCTACCACCGCAATACGACGAAGCTTGCTCATGACAACCTCGCTATCGAACTGATCGGCTCTGCCTGGGGGGCCGGCGACCGGAATCCGGATCGCCGGGCGGTGCGCGCGGGGCCGTCGACAGTGCATGCCCGGCGCCTCACCAGGGGTGCGGCACCGGGCGGACGGCCCGGGTCACTTACGGCCGGCTGTTGATGACACCGAGCGGGACGGTCTCGCCGGGCTTGCCCTGGGGGTGCTGCGGCTCCTCCACCTCGCCGCCGCCCATGAGCTCCTGGGGGTCGACGTGCTGCTCGTCCGCGGGCACTATGTACCCGGCCACGTTCGACGCGGCGTCGGCCACCGCCGCGTCGGCGGCGGGAGTCGCGGTGGCCACGGCGCCGGCGGGCTGGCCCGCGGCGGCCCCGTTGGCGTTCGGCGCGGCCTGCGGAGTCACAGTGCTGGTGGGGTCATTCTCGGCCATGGGTTGGCTGCCTTTCAGGTCATTGAGGTCTGCTCGCGCCCGACTGACTCGACCAAGGCGCCGGGACAGTATCGTAGGAGCCGTTAAATGTCCTATAAACATCGCGCCGCCGGAGCCGCTCTCCGGTGTTTACAGCCGCCCGCCTAAGCTGATGCGACCACAGCGGGACCACCCAAGCGCCCCGCGCACCCGCCACAGGTCAATCGGGGGATTCATGGAGCCTCAGGAAACGCCGCACAGCAAGGCGCTGCGCTTCCAGGTGCTCGGCCCCATGCAGGCGTGGCGCGGCGAGCAGCCCCTGTCGCTGGGATCCCCCCAGCAGCAGGCCGTCCTGACCTCGCTGTTGCTCCAGCAGGGCCGCCCGGTCACGACGCAGGACCTGGTGGACGGCATCTGGGGCGAACGGCCCCCGCCGCAGGCCATCGCCGCGCTGCGGACGTACGTCTCGCGGCTGCGCACGGTCATCGAGCCGCACCGAGAGGTGCGCGCGCCGGCCGAGATCCTCGTCTCGGTGAGCGACGGGTACGCGCTGCGGATCTCCTCCGGGACGCTGGACCTCTCGGTGTTCGAAACCACCGTCACCGAGGCCGCCACCGCCCGGACCAAGGGGGACCCGGCCGAAGCACACCGGCTGCTCGTCTCCGCCCTGGCGCTGTGGAGAGGCCGGGCCCTGGCCGGCGTGCCGGGACCGTACGCCGACTCCCAGCGGCTGCGGCTGGCCGAGCGACACGTGTCGGTCTGGGAAGAGTGCTGCGCGGTCGCGCTGGAGATCGGCCTGCACACCGAGGTCGTCGCCGAGCTGAGCTCGCTGACGTCGGAACACCCGCTGCGGGAACGCCTGCGGGAGCTGCTGATGCTCGCGCTGTACCGCTGCGGGCGGCAGGCCGAGGCGCTCGGCGTCTACACCGACACGCGCAAGCTGCTGATCGACGAGCTCGGCGTCGAACCGGGTGCGGGGCTCTCCGCGATGCACGCCCGCATCCTGGCCGGCGACCCCGCCCTGACCCCGCCCACCGGCACCGGCCCCGCCGCCGTCCGGCACGACGCCACGACCAGCGTGCCGGCGCCGGCACAACTGCCCGCCGACGTATCGGACTTCAGCGGACGCGAAGGGCTGGTCAACGAGCTCCGCGCGGTGCTCCAGAGCGCCACCGGCCAGGCCGTCGTGGTGACGTCGCTGGCCGGCATCGGAGGGGTCGGCAAGACGACGCTCGCGGTGCACGTCGCCCACAGCGTGCGGGCCGAGTTCCCCGACGGCCAGCTGTACGTCGACCTGCGCGGCGCGGGCGCCTCACCGGCCGAACCCGCCGTCGTCCTGGGCGACTTCCTGCACGCCCTCGGCGTCACCGAGATCCCGGACTCGGTGGAGCAGCGCTCCGCCCTGTACCGCTCGCTGCTGGCGAACCGGCGGATGCTCATCCTGCTCGACAACGCCCAGGACGCGGACCAGCTGCGGCCGCTGATCCCCGGGGTGTCGGGCTGTGCGGTGCTGGCCACCAGCCGGTCGCGGCTCGCCGGGATCCCGGGCGCTCATCTGGTGGACGTCGAGGAACTGACGCCCGCCGAGGCCCTGGCGCTGTTCTCCGCCATCGTCGGCGAGCAGCGCGTCTCGTCGGAGCCGGACGCGGCCCTGGCGGTGGTCACCGCCTGCGGCTTCCTGCCCCTGGCCGTCCGCATCGCCGCGGCCCGGCTCGCCAGCCGGCCGCGCTGGAGCATCTCGGACCTCGCCCGGCGCTTAGCGGACCAACGGCGGCGGCTCGACGAGCTGCAGCTGGGCAACCTCGCGGTGGAAACGACGATCGGGCTCGGGTACGGCCAACTGCGCGCCGACGAGGCCCGTGCCTTCCGCCTGCTCTCCCTCGTGGACTCCCCCGACCTGCCGCTGGACGCCGTGGCGGCGCTCCTCGGCGAGGCCGAGGAGCGTGCCGAGGACCTGGCCGAGGCACTGGTCGAGGCGAACATGCTGGAGTGCTTCACGCCCGGGCGCTACCGCTACCACGACCTCCTGCGGCTCTACGCCCAGCGGCAGAACGAGAAGTCCGCGGACACGCAGGAGCAGCAGCAGGCGGTGCTCCGGCTGCTGGAGCACCTGCTGCCGACGCTGCGCACCGCCGCGCAGGCCATCGAGCCCGACGATCTGCTCTTCGAGACGCTGGAGGAACTGAAGGCGCCGGGGCTCGGCCTGGCGACCGCCGCCGACGCCCAGCAGTGGCTGCGCGCCGAGACCGGCATGCTGCTGAGCACGCTCGAGGCGGCGCTGGGAGGCCCGCCGAACCTGCTGCGGCCCGCTCTGGACCTGCTGATCACGCTCAACAGCATCGTCGAGGACCCGACTCACGCCCCCAGGACCCGGCGTCTGCTGGAGATCGCCGACTCCAACGCCCAGTCGCACGGGGACACCCGGGCGCTCGCCCGGGTCCACCTGGCCTGGGGCACGCTGGAGTACTTCGCGAACAACTTCCTGGGCGCCGAGAACTCCCTGCGCGAGAGCCTGTCGCTCCAGCACCCGGACGACGTCACGGTCGTGCGCTCGATGGTCACCAACACCCTCGGGATCATCCTGAGCATCGCCAACCGGAGCGCCGAAGCCCTGCCGTTCTTCGAGCAGGCGCTCTCGATCAGCCACGTCGTCGGCGCACCGATCAGCGAGGCGCGGCTGCTCGGGAACATCGCCCGGGCCCAGCTCGACGTCGGGCGGACCGCGGAGGCCGTCGAGTCCGTCCACGCGGCGGTGGCGAATGCGCGCAGGTCGGCGAACGGGGCCTGCCTCGCGGACACGGTGTACCAGCTCGGCGTCGTACTGTCGTCGACGGGTGCGCCGGTGGAGGCCGTCTCGCACCTCCGGGAGGCGCACAAGCTGTACCAGGAGCAGCAGAACCGGCTCCGCGAGGGGTACACGCTGGCCCGGCTCTCGGAGAGCCTGCTGGCGATCGGACAGGCCGGCGAGGCGGCCGAGGCGGCCGGCGAATCGCTGGCGATCGCCCAGGAGATCGACGGCGCCTACTGCCAGGGCCTCGCCAACGCCGCGCTCGGCGAGGCGCTGCTGGCGCTCGCGCAGCCGGCCCGCGGGCTGGCGTGTCTGCGGGAGGCGCACGCGATGTTCACGCGGCTCGGTGTGCCGGAGGCCTCCCCCGTGGCGGACCTCATCTCCCAGCAGCACACCGAGCCTGCCTCTTCCTCACCCCCGGCGCCGTGAGGCCTCCACCCCCCAGCGGAGATCCTCCCCCGATTCGCGTTGCGTCGGCGCTCCCGCAGCCCCCCGGCTGCGGGAGCGCCCTCAACGCTTCCCCGGCGCTGGTCCCTACTGTGCACCGCGCCGATTGACGTTCGATAAACGTCCGATTGTCAGCCTGCGGAGCGGTGAAAACCGCAGGTCAGCACCCACGCCCCCGGCGCGCTGTGCGGCGTGCGGGGCCGACGCGCACCACCCCGGCCCGCACCGTCGTGCTTCCGCAACACCGTCCACAACGGCCCAAGAACGACGAGTTGGCCGGAAAGGGGCCCCACGGCGGTGTGATCACGCATATTCTCAGATGCCAGTGCACACACAAGTGCCGGCCGGCGACGTGCCAGAGTTTCGGAATGCCCAGTTCTCAGCGTGCGGAGTGCAGTCCGTCAGTGTGATGCGGGGAGCGTGACGCACCGCCACCGGCAGCGGCCGGCCAGGCTGGCGGAGGCCAGGGTGGAAGGGTGCCTCTCTATCGTGACGACCGGACAGATATCGGACCCGTTCCCCGTCGGCGAGGACGCGGGTGACGACGAGCCCGACACCCGGCGGCGCCGGGCCGTACGGGCCTTGCAGGCGGTCGCCTTCGACACGATCGGCGCCGGGTACGGCGAGGCGTTCCCGGCCAAGGACGGACAGCTCGCGTGCGGCCGGCGGCTGCTGGCGCAGCTGGAGCCGGGCGCCCGGGTCCTGGACGTCGGCTGCGGCACCGGGGAGCCGACGGTCCGCCAGCTGACCGCGGGCGGGCTGCGGGTCACCGCGACGGACCTCTCGGACGTGATGCTCACGCTGGCCGCGCAGGCCCACCACCCGGGGGAGCACCCGCCCGTATTCCACCGGATCGACCTCTACGACCTGGGCACCGAGCGCGCCGGGCGGGTCTGGAACGTGCCCGGGCTCGGGCCGGACGGCGCGGGCGGGTTCGCCGCCGTCACCGCGTTCTTCTCGCTGATCCTGCTGCCGCAGGACGAGATCCCGACCGTCCTCGGCCGGCTGCACGCGCTGCTGCGGCCGGGCGGGCTGCTGGCCCTCGGGATGGTCGAGGCCGATCTGGATCACGTTCCGCTTCCGTTCCTTGGCAGAGAGCTGCGGATCAGCGGGTATCTGCGGGAGGATCTGGAACGGGTTCTGGTCGCGTCCGGGTTCGCCGTCGAGGAGTGTTCGGGGCACCCGTACGCGCCGGCCAGTACCTCGCTGCCGCCGGAGGAGCAACTGTTCCTCTGCTGCCGACGCGTCGGCTGACCGCCCGGCGGCGGCTCCCGAGCACGCCGACAGCCGCGACAGCGGAAGAGACCAGCAAGCAGCACACCCCCAGAGCCCACCCCGAGCCCAGGACAGGCAGCCGTGCGCGACCAGCTCAACACCGAGGCCGGACAGCCGCCTGCGCTCCCCCAGCCGCGCAGCGAACCCGCGGCGGCCGGTCGCGACGACGTCGCCGGGCGCCTCGGCTGGCTCGACTCGGCGACCCGGCGGATCAACAGCGCCCTCGACCTCGCCGCGACGCTGCGCAACGTCGGCCGGGTGCTGGTCCCGGCCCTCGCCGACGCCGCCGTCGTCCACCTGCGCGACCCGCTGCCCAACGTCGAGCGCGAACCCGGCTTCCCCGACGAACTGCGGATCCACTACAGCACCGGCACCCGGATCGGGCGCCGCGGCCGCCCCAGCGGCGCGGAGGACCGCCGGCGCACCCGCTGGGGCACCCGCTCGAACGCCGACGGCGGGCCCGCCACCCCGGTGACCCGCGGCGGCGCCCTCGCGCACGCCCTGCTCAGCCGCCGCCCCGCCGAGGCCGCCGTGATCGGCACGCCCGCCGCCGAGCGCACCGAGACGCTGCTGCGCGAGCTGTACGGCACCCGCGGGCTGGCCCGGCTCGGCGCGGGCACGTCCGTCCTCGCGCTGCCGCTGCGCGGGCGCAAGGCGGTGCTCGGTCTGCTCGTGCTGATCCGCCGGCCTCCCGAACGCACCGGCCGCCCGGCGTTCGACGCCGCCGACACCGCGACCGCCGCGCACCTCGCGACCCAGGCCGGGCTGGCCGTCGACACCGCCCTGCGGTACGCCCGCGAGTGGGAGATAGCCAACGAACTCCAGCGCAGCATGCTGCCGTTGCGCCTCCCGCAGCCGCACGGCGTGCGCCTCGCCCAGCGCTACCTGCCCGGCGAGCGCGGCGCCCAGGTCGGCGGCGACTGGTACGACGCAGTGCCGCTGCCCGGCAACCGGGTCGCCCTGATCGTCGGCGACGTGATGGGCCACTCGCTCACCTCGGCCGCCATCATGGGCCAGCTCCGCACCAGCGCGCAGACCCTGGCCGCGCTCGACCTGCCGCCCCACGAGGTGCTCTACCACCTGGACGAACAGGCCCAGCGGCTCGGCCGCGAACAGCACCTGGCCACCTGCGTCTACGCGGTGTACGACCCGATCGCCAACCGCGTGGTGATCGCCAACGCCGGGCACGTCCCGCCGGTGCTCGTACGGCCGGACGGAACGGCCGAACTGGTCGAGCTCGACTCCGGGGCGCCGATCGGCGTCGGCGGGGTCGACTTCAACTCCGTCGAACTGCCCGCCCCGCCCGGCTCGGCCCTGCTGCTGTTCACCGACGGCCTGGTCGAGACCCGCAGCCGCCCGCTCAGCGACGGCCTCGAACTGCTCCGCGCCAAGATCGCCGGCTCCACCTGGCACGCCCCCGAGCAGCTGTGCCAGGAGGCGCTGCGGATCCTGCCGCCGGGCGACCGCGGCGACGACATCGCCCTGCTCGGCGCCTGCTTCGACGGCATCCCGGCCGGGGACGTCGCGCACTGGTACCTCCAGCCGCGCAACGAGACGCCGGGCCGGGCCCGCCGGCTGGCCGCGCACACGCTGCGCCGCTGGGGCCTGGGCGAGCTCAGCGAGGCGACCGAACTGATGGTCAGCGAGCTCGTCACCAACGCCGTCCAGCACGCGACCCGTCCGGTCACCCTGAGCCTGGTGCGCACCACCCGGCTGCGCTGCGAGGTCGGCGACGACAGCCCGCTGCTGCCCCGCCCGCGCCGGACCGGCCCCGAGGACGAGCGGGGGCGCGGGCTGCAGATCGTGGCCCGCTGCGCCGACCGCTGGGGCGCGACCCGGCTGGGCACCGGCAAGGTGGTCTGGTTCGAGCAGCGGCTGCCGCAGTGACGACCGGGCCGACGGCCGGGCCCGGCGGGAAGTGATCCCGCCGGGCCCGGCTCGTGGGGCCGGTCAGACCCCGGCCGGTTCCTTCGCCGCCCCGGACACCCGCTCCCGGTCCAGACGGGCGATCAGCTGCTCGCCCTCCATGTCCACCCGCGGCACGACCTTCTCCAGCCGCTTCGGGAACCACCACGCGGCCTCGCCGAACAGCGCCATCGCGGCCGGCACCAGCGCCATCCGCACGACGAAGGCGTCCACCAGCACGCCCACCGCGAGGGCGAAGCCGATCGGCTGGACGATCGGGTCGTGGCCGAAGACGAACGAGCCGAACACCGCCACCATGATCAGCGCGGCCGCCGTCACCACCCGGGCGCCGCCCCGCACCCCGGCCACCACGGCCTCGCGCGGCGCCGCGCCGTGGACGTGCTGCTCCTTCATCCCGGAGACCAGGAACAGCTCGTAGTCCATCGCCAGCCCGAACAGCACCCCGATCAGCAGGATCGGCACGAAGCTCACCACCGGGCCGACCTTCGGCACGTCGATCAGGCCGTCCAGCCAGCCCCACTGGTAGACCGCGACCACCGCGCCGAGCGAGGCGGTGATGCTGAGCAGGAACCCGGCCACCGCCTTGAGCGGGACGAGCACCGAGCGGAACGCCAGCGCCAGCAGCACCATCGCGATGCCGACGATGACCGCGAGGAAGGGCGGCAGCGCCTGGCCGAGCTTGGTGGAGACGTCGATGTTGGCGGCCGTGGTGCCGGTGACGGCGATGCCGGCGCCGGTCGAGGCCTTCAACTCCGCGCGCTGGGCGCGGATCTCGTTGACGAGCGACTTGGTGGCCTCGTCGTCGGGCCCGGTCCGCGGGATGACGGTCAGCAGGGCCGTCCCACTGGCCGGGTCGACGGCCGGCGGCAGCAGCGTCTGCACGCCCTTCAGCGTCTGCAGCTGCGCCGCCACGCCCTGCACGGCCCGCTCGGGCTGCGGCGTGCCCTTCGCGTCCACCACGACGACGAGCGGCGCGTTGAACCCGGGCCCGAAGCCCTCGCTCACCAGGTCGTACGCCTTGCGCGCGTCCGTCCCCGCGGCCTGTGAACCGCCGCCCGGCAGGCCGAGGCCGAGGCTCGCGGCGGGCACCGCGAGGGCCCCGAGCCCGGCCAGGCCGACGAGCAGGACGGGCAGCGGGCGGCGCACGACGAAACCGGCCCAGCGCTCGCCCATCGTGGTCGTGCCGCCGGTGCGCATGGCCCGCCGCCAGACCGGCAGCCGGTCGATCCGGCGGCCGACGAAGCCGAGCAGCGCGGGCAGCAGCGTGATCGCCACCAGGACGGCCACGACGACGGCGCCGGAGGCGGCGAGGCCCATCACGGTGAGGAACGGGACGCCCGCGACGGCGAGCCCGGCGAGCGCCACGACGACGGTCAGGCCCGCGAACACGACGGCGCTGCCCGCGGTCGCGGTGGCGCGGGCCGCGGCCTCCTCGGGCGTCAGGCCCTCGCCCAGGTGGCGGCGGTGGCGGGAGAGGATGAACAGCGCGTAGTCGATCCCGACCGCGAGCCCGACCATGAGCGCCAGCACCGGCGCGGTGGTGATGATCTCGAACGAGCCGGTGAGCGCGAGCAGTCCGGCCATCGCGGCACCGACGCCGACCAGCGCGGTGAGCAGCGGCAGTCCGGCGGCGACCAGCGAGCCGAGGGTGATCACCAGCACCACGCCGGCCACCGCGAGGCCGATCGCCTCGCCGCCGTCGACCTGGGCCATCCGGTTGTACGCGTCGCCGCCGAAGGCGACGTCCAGCCCGGCCGCGCGGGCCGGTTCGGCGGCCGCCCTGACCGCGTCGCGCTGCTGGTCGGTGATGTCGCCGAGCTTGCGGTCGAAGGAGACCAGCGCGATCGCGACCTTGCCGTCCGGCGAGACCGCGCCGGTGGCGTACGGGTCGGGCGCGGCGGCCACGCCCGGGACGGCGGCGATCCGGTGGACGGCCTCGCTCACCGCGCGGCCCGCGTCCGGCGCCTTGACGCCGTCGGCCGCCGGGGCGGCGAAGACGATCTGCGCGGAGCCGTGGCCCTGCTGCGGGAAGGCGTCCTTGATCCGGTCGAGGGTCGCCTGCGCCTCGGTGCCGGGGACCTTGAACTCGTTGCTCGTCTTGCCCGCGAACGCCCCGGCGGCCCCGCCGACGGCGATCAGCACGGCGATCCAGACGGCCAGGACGGCCCGCCTGCGCCGGAAGCAGGAGCGGCCCAATCGGTACAGGTACGTGGCCATGGCTGACCCTTCGGTCCGGTCGTCGGGCAGGCGGGTGCCTGACCAGGTCTCGGATCCACCGTACGCTCGACTTTGTCGGATGACAAAGTCGAGCGACACGAGCAATCGACGGAATCGTTCGACACAGTTGTCCGACCATGGCGATACCCTGGCTGGATGGCACACGTCCCCGCCGCAGAACGGCGGCCCCAGCTGGTGCAGGCCGCCCTCGACCTGATGAGCCGCGAGGGCATCGCGGCCGGCAGCACCCGGGCGATCGCGGCCGAGCTCGGCGTGGCCCAGGCGACGGTGCACTACACCTTCGGTACCAAGAAGGACCTCTACCGGGCCGTCGTCGAGCAGCTGACCGCCGACTTCATCGGCCAGGTCCGGGCGGCCTCCCCCGGTGACGGCCCGTTCGGCGAGCAGGTCCGCACGCTCGTGCACGCGCTCTGGGACGCCGCCACCGGCGAGGAGGGGCGCTGCGTGCTGCTCAGCGAGTTCGGCGCGCTGGCGATGCGCGACGCCGACCTGCAGGAGATCATGCTCGCGCTCCAGCGCGAGGTCGAGGGCACGGCGACCGAGATGCTCACCGCCCTCGCGGCGGCGCACGGACTGACCCTGCCGATGCCGGCGCGCGAGATCGCCGTCCACTTCCTCAGCGGCTTCGACGGCCTGACGGCGCGCTACCTCGCGCTGGGCGCCGACCCCGCCGCCGGGCCGGACGCGGACACCGTGCGGGCGCTCGACCTGCTGGTGGCGACGACGGTCGGGCTGTGCCTGGCGGCGCCGGCGGAGGTCCCGTAGGCACGCCCTACTCGACGATCCGGACCGGGAGTTCGGCGAGGACCTCGCGCAGCGAGGCGGCGAAGCGGTCGTACTCGGCACTGCGGGCCGAGCCCGGGCGGGTGGCCAGGCCGATGCGCCGGCCGGGCGCGGGGGCGGCGAAGCGGACGGCGGCGAGCCGGTCGGCGCGGCCGGCCTCGACGTCCAGGGCGGTCGCGGGCAACAGTGTCACCCCGAGGCCCCCGGCGACGAGTTGGACCAGGGTGGACAGGCCGGCCGCCCGGGTGGTCGACCCGGCCGGGTCGGCGCCGACCTCGCGGCAGATGTCGAGGGCCTGGTCGCGCAGGCAGTGGCCCTCCTCCAGCAGCAGCACGTCCAGGTCGAGCAGCACGTCGCGCGGGACGTCGATCCGCCCGGCGAGCGGGTGCCCGGGCGGGGTCAGCAGCACGAAGTCCTCGTCGAACAGCGGGATGTCCCGGGTCGGCGAGGCGCCGCCGGCCGGGAGCGCGAGCAGCAGGACGTCCAGCCGCCCGGCGGCCAGCCCCTCCAGCAGCGAGGGCGTGCGCTCCTCGTGGACGTGCAGTTCCAGCTCCGGGTAGCGGCGGCGGACCAGCCGCAGGACGGCGGGCAGCAGGTAGGGCGCGACGGTCGGGATGACGCCGAGGTGCAGCGGCCCGGTGAACGGGCGGCGCGCGGCCTCGACCTCCTCGGTGAGCGCCTGGAGCGACGCGAGCACCCGGCGGGCGTGCGCGTGCACCCGCTCCCCCAGTGGTGTCACGATCACCTTGCGCGTCGTACGCTCGACGAGCTGGGCACCCAGCGACTCCTCCAGTGCCGCGACCGCTCCGGAGAGCGCGGGCTGGCTGGTGCCGGTGGCGGCGGCCGCCTCACGGAAGTGCCGGTGCTCGGCGACCGCGACGAACGCCCTGAGCTGGGCGAGCGTGGGCGTGCGGGGGCTGCGGGCGGGGCCGGAGGCGCCGACGGACTGGGTATTGATAACTTTCTCCGATCAGACACATCGAGTATAGCTATTTCCCTGATCAGTCCACGATGTGGAATCGTGGAGGCCTGTCCGCAATCCGGACAACTCCCCGCAGTCTCACTTCAGGAGAAGCGAACGTGCTCACGATCGGTGACAAGTTCCCCGAGTTCGACCTCAAGGCCTGTGTCGACCTCGACGCCGCGAACGCCTTCGCCGACATCAACCACAAGTCCTACGAGGGCAAGTGGAAGATCGTCTTCTTCTGGCCGATGGACTTCACCTTCGTCTGCCCGACCGAGATCGCCGCGTTCGGCAAGCTGAACGACGAGTTCGCCGACCGCGACGCCCAGATCCTGGGCGTCTCGGGCGACTCCGAGTTCGTGCACCACGCCTGGCGCAAGGACCACAAGGACCTGCGCGACCTGCCCTTCCCGATGCTGGCCGACGTCAAGCACGAGCTGATGCAGGCCTGCGGCGTCGAGGCCGCCGACGGCACCGCCCAGCGCGCGGTGTTCATCGTCGACCCGAACAACGAGATCCAGTTCGTCATGGTGACCGCCGGCTCCGTCGGCCGTAACCCGAAGGAGGTCCTGCGCGTGCTGGACGCCCTGCAGACCGACGAGCTGTGCCCCTGCAACTGGACCAAGGGCGAGGACACCCTCGACGCCCAGGCCCTGCTGGCGGGCTGACCCGTGGCCCTCGACGACCTGAAGTCCGCCCTCCCGGAGTACGCCAAGGACCTCAAGCTCAACCTGGGCTCGGTCATCGGCAACTCCGACCTCCCCGCGCAGCAGCTGTGGGGCACCGTCCTCTCCTGCGCGATGGCCACCCGCAGCCCCGCCGTGCTGCGCGAGCTGGAGCCCGAGGCCAAGGCCAACCTCTCCCCGGAGGCGTACAACGCCGCCAAGGGCGCCGCGGCCGTCATGGGGATGAACAACGTCTACTACCGGACGCTGCACCTGCTCTCCGACAAGGAGTACAGCAGCATGCGGGCCGGTCTGCGGATGAACATCATCGGCACTCCGGGCGTCGAGAAGGTCGACTTCGAGCTCTGGTGCTTCGCCGTCTCGGCCATCAACGGCTGCGGCCAGTGCCTCGACTCGCACGAGGCCGTGCTGCGCAAGGCCGGCGTCGAGCGCGAGGTCGTCCAGGCCTCGATGAAGATCGCCGCCGTGCTCCAGGCCGTGGCCGGCGTCCTCGACTCCGAGGCCGCCCTCGCCGCCGTCGACGCCTGACGGACACGCGCGTACCCGAAGGGCCCCGCCGGACAGCCGTCCGGCGGGGCCCTTCCGTCGTCTCGGTCGACTCGTTCGCCTCGGTCGACTCAGTCGGCGACCGGCGCCGGGGTGGGAGCGGCGGCCGGGGTCGCGGCGGTGCGCCCGGCGGCCTCGCGGGCGTTCTCCAGCGCGGTGAACACGGCCTGCCCGGCCTCGTTGCGCTTGCGCAGGTGGGTCACGACGGTGTTGGTGACGGCGATCAGCGGGACGGCCACGACCGCACCGCCGATGCCGCCGATGATGCCGCCCGCCGCGACGCCGAGCACGACGCCCAGCGGGTGGACCCGCACCGCGCGCCCGAGGATGAGCGGCTGGAGCACGTGGCTCTCGATCTGCATCACCGCGACGAGCACGACCAGCACCATCAGCGCCGTCCACGGGCCCTGCGTGACCAGCGCGATCAGGACCGCGGCGGTGCCGGTGACGAGCGCGCCGACCAGCGGCACGAAGGCGCCCAGGAAGATGATCACGGCCAGCGGCATCGCCATCGGCACGCCCAGCAGGTCGATCCCGATGCCGATGCAGACCGCGTCGATGAACGCCACGCACACGGTGCCGCGCACGTACGCGGTCAGCGTCGTCCACGCCTTCGGCCCGGCCCCGGCCATCGCGAAGCGGGAGTGCCGGGGCAGCCCGCGCAGCGCCCAGTTCCAGATCTTCTGGCCGTCGTAGATGAAGAAGAACGTGGTGAAGAAGGTCATCAGCACCGCGGTCAGCACCTCGACGGCGATCTGCGCGGTGGTGAGCGAGGCCGAGGTGATCTGGTCCGTGTTGGTGGTGATCGCCTTGGTGATCTGGTTGGCGAAGTCGGTGATCTGCTGCTGGGTCAGGTGCAGCGGGCCGTCGATCAGCCAGTCCCGCAGCTGGATGACGCCCTTCTGGACCTGGCTGGTGACGTCCGACAGGTTCGTGCTGACCTGCCAGACCACGAACCAGCCGACCAGCCCTATCCCGGCCAGGCCGCTCAGGAACACCCCGACGGCCGCGAGCGAGCGCGGCACGCCGTGGCGGCGCAGCCAGGAGACCGAGGGCTCCAGCAGCGCCGAGATCAGCAGCGAGGCCAGCACCGAGAAGGCGACCAGCCGCAGCATGTCGACGACGTAGAAGACGACGTAGAGCGCGGCGCCGAGCAGCAGCAGCCGCCAGGTGGACTCGGCGGCGACCCGCAGGCCCCACGGCACGGCCTCGACGGGCGTCGCGGGCCGGCCCGGGTGGTACTCCCGGGGGTGCGCGCCCTGGGCGCCCGGCGCGACCGGCGCGGGCGCGGCCGGTTCCACCGGAGCGGGCGGCGCCTCCACGACGGGGGCGGAGTCGGTGCGCGGGACGGGCAGCGGCCCCGCCGTGTCGGCCGGGGCCGGTGCGGTCACGGCGGCGGGCGGGTCGGCCCGCTCGGTGTCCGGGAGGGCGCCCGGCAGCGCGACGGCGTCGTGCGGATCGGCCGTCATCGCGGCACGCCGGCGCCGTTCGATCACAGCGGCCGCGCTCGCCACCACGGCCATGCCCTTGGCCACGGCCTTGAAGGCCTTCCCGCCCCGCGCCATCCTCGCTACCACCGCTCCCGTGCCGGTCCGCCGTCACCCGGCGGTACGCCGTGCGTCGCGCCACGGCCGTCAGGGATGACGCTACCCGCCCGGGGCGGAACGAGTCCGGCCGCCCGGCGGGTTCGGCCCGGCCGACCCCGGTTCGAACGCACCGGCCCGGCGCGCGAACGCCCGTAAAAGGGGACGGAACGTGAGGTTTCGGATGCACGACGCTGGGGAGGAGTCGGAGCGAGACCCCGAAGCCGGAGCGGCCCCCAGCCATCCGCCGGCGGACCGGCCGGTGCGGGAAGCAAAACCAGGACCCCTTCCCGCGCCCCGCGTCCGCACCCAGGACCGCACCGCCCGTGAGCGCGTTGGTCAGCGCGGCCGGGCGGCGCGGCCCGCCCGCCCCGGCGGGGTCGCCGACGACACGGCCCCCGGGCGCTCAGCGGGTGAGCGGCCGGGGGCCGTGGCCTTGCGTGGAGTCCGCCGGGGCGGGGTGGCTCCTAGTACCAGCTGTGGGCCTGCCAGAACGACCAGGCGCCGCAGGGGCTGCCGTAGCGGCTGTTCATGTAGCTGAGGCCCCACTGGATCTGGGTCGCCGGGTTGGTGCGCCAGTCGGCACCGGCCGAGGCCATCTTGGAGCCGGGCAGCGCCTGGACCAGGCCGTAGGCGCCGGAGCTCTTGTTGGTCGCGGTGTAGTCCCAGCCGCTCTCGCGCTTCACGATCTGGCTGAAGCACTGGAACTGGGTGTCGTTGCCGACGATCTGCCGCGCGGTGTCCTGCACCGAGCCCGGGCTGACCGAGACCGGCGGGGCGCTGTTGTCCGTGGCGGCCAGGGCCGAGCGGGCCTTGGAGCGGTTGGCGGCCTCGTCGGCCTGGCGCTTCGCCTGGGCGTCCGCGGCCGCCTTGGCGGCGGCGTCGGCCTTGGCCTGCGCGTCGGCCTTCGCCTGGGCGTCGGCGGCGGCCTTCTGGCGCGCGGCCTCCTCGGCGGCCTTCTGCTCCGCGGCGGCCTTGGCGGCAGCCTCGGCAGAGGCCTGCTGAGAGGACGCCTGCTGGCCGATGTTGTCACTGATGATCTGCGCCTGGGCGCCAGAGGGGACTTCGGCGAGCAAGGTCGCGCCGGCGACGTCGACCGTCTGCGTGGTCTTGCCCTCGCTGCCCGAGGCCACACCCACGACGGCACCGACGGCGGTGACGGCGGTGGCGGAGGCCACAGCAACTCCCCGGACCGAGATCCGAGTCACATGGTTTCCTTCCAGCATCGCCCACGCGTGACCGTGCGGACGCAACATGCCCCTTGGCACGGACCTCCGCAGGTGCTCTGGTCACGGGAGGTGCTGGCCCGGCGTCCGGCCGAGGTGAGGCGACCGGGCGTTGAGATCGGGCGGCGTACGGCTCGTCGGTTTTCAATTGTGCGTCCACCGAACGGAGTTGGCGGACCTTCCGGGCCGGACTCCGGTTGCCCGGAAGCCCTGCCGCGCCGTACGCGGGGCCTGACAGAACCCTCACCATGCCGCACCGGGCACGTTCGACGCAATTCCCGCCCGCGTGGCGCATGTCACATTCACCGCACGGGAGTTCTCCGGACAGACAGGTACTCGACGTGATGAAACGGACGGGGCCCGCTCCGTCAGGAGCGGGCCCCACATGCGAAGTTGACCGGATTGTCCGACTATGTCCCGGTCAGTCGTGGATCACGGGTGGATGTCCTCCAACATTTCCGTGACCAGAGCCGCGATCGGCGAACGCTCCGAGCGGGTGAGGGTGATGTGCGCGAACAGCGGATGCCCCTTCAGCTTCTCCACCACCGCCACCACGCCGTCGTACCGGCCCACCCGGAGGTTGTCCCGCTGGGCCACGTCGTGGGTGAGCACCACCCGCGAGCCCTGGCCGATCCGGGACAGCACCGTCAGCAGCACGTTCCGCTCCAGCGACTGCGCCTCGTCCACGATCACGAAGGCGTCGTGCAGCGAGCGCCCGCGGATGTGGGTGAGCGGCAGGACCTCCAGCATCCCCCGTGCGATGACCTCCTCGATCACGTCCGGAGTGGTGACGGCGGAGAGGGTGTCGAAGACCGCCTGCGCCCAGGGGCTCATCTTCTCCGTCTCGGACCCCGGCAGGTAGCCGAGTTCCTGCCCGCCGACCGCGTACAGCGGCCGGAAGACCATCACCTTGCGATGCTGCCTCCGCTCCAGCACCGCCTCCAGCCCCGCGCACAGCGCCAGGGCGGACTTGCCCGTACCGGCCCGGCCGCCCATCGAGACGATGCCGACGTCCGGGTCGAGCAGCAGGTCCAGCGCGACCCGCTGTTCGGCGCTGCGCCCGCGCAGGCCGAACGCCTCCCGCTCGCCGCGCACCAGCCGGACCCGGCCGTCGCCGGTCACCCGGCCGAGCGCGCGGCCGCGCTCCGAGGTGAGCACCAGTCCGGTGTGGACGGGCAGCTCGGCGGCCCCCTCGATGTCCACCGAGACGTCGTGGCCGGCCGCGAACAGCGCGTCCACGTCGTCGGCCGCGACGTGCAGCTCGGACATGCCCGTCCAGCCGGAGGTGATCGCGAGCTCGGCCCGGTACTCCTCGGCGAGCAGGCCCACCGAGCTGGCCTTGATCCGCAGCGGCAGGTCCTTGGACACGACGGTGACGTCGTAGCCCTCGGCCTGCAGGTTGCGGGCGACCGCGAGGATCCGGGTGTCCGCCTCGCCGCCCCCGGAGCGGTAGCCGGCCGGCAGTATCGACAGGTCGGAGTGGTTGAGCTCGACCCGGATCGTCCCGCCGAGCTCGCCGACCGGGATCGGCTCGTCGAGCCGGCCGTGGCGGATGCGGTAGTCGTCGAGAAGCCGCAGCGCCTGGCGGGCGAAGTAGCCCAGCTCGGGGTGGTGCCGCTTGGCTTCCAGCTCGGTGACGACGACCACCGGGAGGACGACCTCGTGCTCCTCGAAGCGGGTCATGGCGAGAGGGTCCGCCAGGAGCACGCTGGTGTCGAGAACGTACGTGCGCCGGTCTGGTGTCCGGCGGCTCTTGGAACTGACCACTAGGCCTCCAGAGCGGATGACCCTGCGTCATCCGCGGCAAGCCGGCCCCGCTGCCCCGGTGGCCCCGGGACCGGACTGATTGGAGTATTCCCAGGCGAGGGGCGGTGCATTCGCGTCCCCGGCGAACTGACGGATCATTGCCGGTGAACGTTTGGCCTCGCGCGGCGGCCGGGTAGGCCACCCCTACGGGGGGTCAGTCGGGAGCGGCGGGCGCTACAGGCCCAGGCGCCGGTTGCGCTGCTCGAACGCGCGCAGCGCCCGCAGGAAGTCGACCTTGCGGAAGGCCGGCCAGTACGCCTCGCAGAAGTAGAACTCGCTGTGCGCGCTCTGCCAGAGCAGGAATCCGGACAGCCGCTGCTCGCCCGAGGTGCGGATGATCAGGTCCGGGTCGGGCTGGTTGCGGGTGTAGAGGTGCTCGGCGATGTGCTCCGGGTCCAGGATCCCGGCCAGTTCCTCGATCGACGTGCCGCGCTCGGCGTGCTCCTGGAGCAGCGAGCGGACGGCGTCGGCGATCTCGTGCCGGCCGCCGTAGCCGACGGCGACGTTGACGGTGATGCCCTCGATCCCGGCGGTCTCCTCGGCGGCGCGCTTGAGCACGTCGGCGGTGTGCTGCGGGAGCAGGTCCAGCGCGCCGACCGGGTGCACCTTCCACCGGCGGGCGGCGGCGAGGCCCGTGACGGCGTCCTCGATGATCCCGAGCAGCGGGACGAGTTCGTCGGCGGGCCGGTCGAGGTTGTCGGTGGAGAGCATCCACAGGGTGACGACCTTGACGTGGGTCTCGTCGCACCAGCCGAGGAACTCGCTGATCTTGTCGGCGCCGCGCTGGTGGCCGTACGCGGTGGAGCCGCCGGCGGCCTTGGCCCAGCGGCGGTTGCCGTCGAGGATCACGCCGATGTGGTTGGGAGTGCGGGCGAGGTGGACCTCGACCCGGCGGCCGTAGAGCCCGTACGCACCGTGCAGCAGCGTGCGCAGCCCCGGCGTGCGTTCCACGACATCGCGCAGACCCATGTTTTCGGCCCCTCCGTACTCATTTCGGCGGGTGCGTCACCACCCCGGCGCAGCCTACTCCGGCGCGCAGGCGACCGGGAAAGCCGCAGGTAGCGGTCTGGTCACGGTCCTGTACGAAGTCTGTCGCGACGTGCATGTCGCGGGCCGCGGGCGGGGCCGGCGGCGACGGCTACGGAACGGTCTCCGGTTCCTTAAGGAATCCGTAAGCCGACGTTCCGGTGCTTGACGCCCGGCAATGGTCTAGTCCAGCTTTTGATCCGGGACGGAACGAGATCGACGCGACGGTCCCGGCCCCTCCCCCACCAGCATGACCGCGGACCTCCCCTCCCCCACACGCGGCCGCCGCGACCCCCACCGCGGCGGCCGCTCCTCCCCCAGGAGCGTCACCCCATGGCCCGTACGCCGAACCAGCCCGCGCACAAGCGCCGGCGCAGCCCCCTCCCGGCCGTCGCCGCCGGTGCGACCGCCCTCGCGCTGGCCGGCACCGGCCTCGCGCTCTTCGCCGGCGGCGCGAGCGCGGCCGTCGGCGAGCTCGTCACCAACGGCGGCTTCGAGAACGGGCTCGCCGGCTGGACCTGCACCGGCACCGCCGCCGCGGTCTCCGCCCCGGTCCACTCCGGCAGCGGCGCGCTCCAGGCCACCCCGGGATCGGCGGACACCGCCGAGTGCACCCAGACCGTCAGCGTGCTGCCCAACTCCAGCTACTCGCTGAGCGCGTGGGTCCAGGGCCCGTACGTCTACCTCGGCGCGCGCGGCACCGGCGCCACCGACCCGAGCGTGTGGTCGAACCAGACCGGCTGGAACCAGCTGGCCACCACCTTCACCACCGGCCCGAACGCCACCAGCATCACGCTGTACCTGCACGGCTGGTACGGCCAGGCCGCCTACCTCGCGGACGACGTGAGCCTGGCCGGCCCGGGCGGCACCCCGGCGCCGAGCCCGACCGCGACGGCCACCGCCACACCGACCGCGACCCCCACCGCGACGCCGACGCCGACCCGGACCCCCACCCCGACGGCCACGCCGACCGCCACGGCCACGCCGACCGCCACCGCGACCCCGACCGCCCCGCCGACCACGCCGCCGGCCACCGGGCTGCCCGCGCACGCCGTCACCGGCTACTGGCAGAACTTCGACAACGGCTCGACCCCGCAGCGCCTGGCCGACGTCCAGAGCGCCTACGACATCATCGCGGTCTCCTTCGCCGACGCCGTGCCCACCCGGACCGGCGCGATCAGCTTCACCCTCGACCCGGGCCTGTCCAAGGCCCTGGGCGGCTACACCGACGCGCAGTTCCGGGCCGACATCAAGGCCAAGCAGGCGGCCGGCAAGAAGGTCGTGCTGTCCATCGGCGGCCAGAACGGCGCGATCAGCGTCGGCGACGCGACGGCCGGCGCCGCCTTCGCCGACAGCGCCGCCGCGATCCTCAAGGACTACGGCTTCGACGGCGTCGACGTCGACCTGGAGAACGGCGTCCAGCCCGGCCCGCTCGGCGACGCGCTGCACGCCCTGCAGGCCAAGGCCGGCCCGGGCTTCGTCCTGACGATGGCGCCCGAGACGATCGGGATGTACAGCACCGCCGGCGCCTACTTCCAGCTGGCGCTCAACACCAAGGACATCCTGACCGTCGTCAACACCCAGTTCTACAACTCGGGCGGCATGAACGGCTGCGACGGCAAGGTCTACAACCAGGGCACGGTCGACTTCATCACCTCGCAGGTCTGCACCCACATCCAGGGCGGCCTGCGGCCCGACCAGGTCGGCATCGGCGTCCCCGCCTCCTCCAAGGCGGCCGGCGGCGGCTACGTCGACCCGTCGGTCGTGAACAACGCGCTCAACTGCCTGGCCACCGGCACCAACTGCGGCAGCTTCGTCCCGCCGGCCAAGTGGCCGACCATCCGCGGCGCGATGACCTGGTCCACCAACTGGGACGCCAACAACGGCAACGCGTTCTCCAACGCCGTCGGCCCGTTCGTCCACAAGATGCAGTGAGCACCGCCAGGACCTGATTCCCCGCGACGCGCCGCTCCTTGAGGGTGGGGTGGGCGCGTCCGCGGCGGGGCCCGCAGTACCGCGACCGGTGCTGCGGGCCCCGTCCGTGCGTGCCGCGGCCGTGCGGGCTCCAGCCGTGCGGGCTCCGTCCGTGCGTGCCGCGGCCGCTCAGCGCACCAGTACCGCGGACAACGTGCCGAGCAGCAGGAACGGGCCCACCGGGACCTCGAGTCCGCGCACCGGACGGCGGCGCGCCAGCGCGGCGACGGCCCTCAGCACCGCCCACAGGCCGGCCAGCAGGACGGTGAAGAACAGCCCGCTGAACGCCACCCCCCACCCGTACCAACCGAGCAGACCGCCCAGCGCGAACGCCAGCGGGGAGTCCCCCGGGCCCATCAGGCCCAGCCAGACCGGCAGTTCGAACAGGGCCCCGGCCGCGAGCGCCACCAGCAGGCAGCGCACCAGCACCCCCGGCCGGCCCTCGGCCACGGCGGACGCGGCCAGCAGCACGGCCAGCCCGGCGGCCAGCGGCAGCGTCAGCCGGTACGGCAGCCGGCGCACCCGGCCGTCGACGAAGGCGAGCACCACGCCGAGCCCGGCCGCCCAGGCCACCGCCGCGGCCGACGACCCGTCCGCCGCGAGCACCACCGCGACCGCGACGGCCGCGGCGGCGGCCTCGACCGTCCACGCGCCGGCACCCAGCCGCTCCCGGCAGCGCGGGCAGCGCCCGGTCGGCGGCAGCAGCCGCGTCGGAGCCGCGCACGACGGGCAGGCCCGGCACCACGCCTCGCCCTCGGGCACGGCGAACCTGGCCACCAGGCCCCGCAACAGCGGAGCCACCAGAAAACCGGTCGGTACCGCCCCTGCGGCCGCTAGCATCACCGGCGCAACCCCCTCTCACTCGGCGCCCACATGACAAGCGGGACGCCCGGCGGGCGGGGGCCCACCGACCCACATCATCCAACGGGGGAACGACCATGACGAAGACCCGGTTCACAACCCGGGCCGCCCGCGCCGCGGTTCCGGCAGCGGCGCTCGCGCTGCTGCTGACCGCCTGCGGCCCGGACAACGCCGACCCGGCCGCGAGCACCGGCGACCCGGCCGCGCCGCCCGCCACCGCCACCGCCACCCCGCCGGCCACGCCGGGCGCCGTCCCCTCCGCGGCCACCGGCGCCCCCGCGCCCGCCGGATCCGGCGCCCCGGCCGCACCCGGGGACGGCCCGCAGCCGTCGGTCACCGCGGGCGGCAACAACGTCACGCAGGTCAGCTACGACCACCCGCTCGCGCTCGGCGGCACCGGCCGCTACCTCGGCAAGAGCTCGACCGTGGACGCCACGGCCGTCTCGATCACCAAGAGCACCGCGAACGAGATCGCCCCGTTCGGCTTCCTGCCGGACCTCGCCACCGGCAAGACCCCTTACTACGTCAACATGACGTTCACCAACCGCGCCGGGACCGCGCTCGCCCAGGACGCCTACATGATGCGGGTGTGGGTGAAGCCGAAGGACCACTCGGCGGGCACGCTGCCGGCGCCGACCCTGGAGAAGGCGATCCCGCAGTGCGACACCAAGTCGCTCGTGACGCTCGCGCCCGGGCAGTCGGTGAAGCTGTGTGCCGTCTATCTCGTTCCGAACGAGAACCCGCCGGCGTTCCTCACGTACGGCAACATCCTGGACACCGCACCCCTGGTTTGGAAGGTCGGCTGACGGCACCCGCCTGCCGATCGAAGGAGCCCTCGCGGGGCCCCGCCGCACGTGTTGCAGGACACGCGCCGCGGGGCCCGGTCGTGGCCCTAAAGTAGGCAGGCATGCAGGTCATCCAGTCCAGCAAGCTCGCCAACGTCTGCTACGACATCCGCGGACCGGTGCTCGACGAGGCGATGCGGTTGGAGGAACAGGGCCACCGCATCCTCAAGCTCAACACCGGGAACCCCGCCGTGTTCGGGTTCGAGGCGCCCCCGGAGATCCTCCAGGACATCCTGCGCAACCTCGCGACCGCGCACGGCTACGGCGACTCCAAGGGCCTCCTGTCCGCCCGCCGCGCCGTCGTCATGCACTACGAGGACCGCGGCCTGCACGGCCTCTCCGTCGACGACGTCTTCCTCGGCAACGGCGTCTCCGAGCTGATCCAGCTCGCCATGACGGCGCTGCTCGACGACGGCGACGAGGTGCTCGTCCCGGCGCCCGACTACCCGCTGTGGACCGCCTCGGTCTCGCTGGCCGGCGGCACCGCCGTGCACTACCGCTGCGACGAGCAGTCCGAGTGGTACCCGGACCTCGCCGACATCGAGGCCAAGGTCACCGACCGGACCCGGGCCATCGTCGTGATCAACCCCAACAACCCGACCGGCGCGGTCTACCCGCGCGAGGTGCTGGAGGGGATCGTCGAGATCGCCCGCCGGCACAAGCTGGTCGTCTACGCGGACGAGATCTACGACAAGATCCTCTACGACGACGCCGAGCACGTCCCGCTGGCCACGCTCGCGCCCGACCTCTTCTGCGTCACCTTCAACGGGCTGTCCAAGTCCTACCGGGTGGCCGGCTTCCGCTCCGGCTGGATGGTCCTGTCCGGCGACCGCACCCGCGCCCGCAGCTACATCGAGGGCCTCACCGTGCTCGCCTCGATGCGTCTGTGCGCCAACATGCCGGCCCAGCACGCGGTGGCCGCGGCGCTCGGCGGGCGGCAGTCCATCCGCGACCTCGTCCTGCCCGGCGGCCGGCTGCTCGCCTCGCGCGACGCCGCGTACGAGCTGCTCAACGACATCCCGGGCGTCAGCTGCGTCAAGCCCAAGGGCGCGCTGTACGCCTTCCCCCGGCTGGACCCGAAGGTCTACAAGATCAAGGACGACGCCCAGATGGTGCTCGACCTGCTGCGCTCCGAGCGCATCCTGCTGGTCCAGGGCACCGGCTTCAACTGGCCCGAGCCGGACCACTTCCGCCTCGTCACCCTGCCCCGCGCCGAGGAGATCACCGACGCCGTCACCAGGATCGGGGACTTCCTGAGCGGCTACGCCCAGCCGTAGGCGCCGGAAGAACGCGCGGGAAGAACACTACGGCCGGAGCCTCGGCCCGGACGGTCTCCTTGGTCGGGGAAAGACCGTCCGGCGGGGGGCTCCGGCCGTCCTGCCGCTCGGCCGGTGCGAAGTTCGTGCAGCGCACCGGCCGTTGTCACGGCTGAGGCTCAGGCTCAGCCGAGACGCGCGACGAGGCTCTTGTACTCGTCCCACAGCTCCTTCGGGGTGTGGTCCCCGAACATCTCCAGGTGGGCCGGCACGAGCGCGGCCTCCTGGCGCCAGATGTCGGCGTCCACGGTGAAGAGCAGCTCGACGTCCTCCTTGGCCAGCTCCAGGCCGTCCAGGTCGAAGCCCTCGGTGGTGGGCAGCACGCCGATCGGGGTCTCGACGCCCTCGCCGGTGCCCTCCAGGCGCTCGACGATCCACTTGAGCACGCGGCTGTTCTCGCCGTAGCCGGGCCAGACGAAGCTGCCCTCGGCGTTCTTGCGGAACCAGTTCACGTAGTAGATCTTCGGCAGCTTGGCCGCGTCCGCCTGGGCGCCGACCTTCAGCCAGTGGGCGAAGTAGTCGCCCATGTTGTAGCCGCAGAACGGCAGCATCGCGAACGGGTCGCGGCGCAGCTCGCCGACGGTGCCCTCGGCGGCGGCGGTCTTCTCGGAGGCGATGTTGGCGCCGAGGAAGACGCCGTGCTGCCAGTCGAAGGACTCCGTCACCAGCGGGACGGCGGTGGCGCGGCGGCCGCCGAACAGGATCGCCGAGATCGGCACGCCCGCCTGGTCCTCCCACTCGGGGGCGATGGTCGGGCACTGCGCGGCCGGGACGGCGAAGCGGGCGTTCGGGTGGGCGGCCGGGGTGCCGGACTCGGGGGTCCAGTCGTTGCCGCGCCAGTCGGTGAGGTGCGCCGGGGGCTCGTCGGTGAGGCCCTCCCACCACACGTCGCCGTCGTCGGTGAGGGCGACGTTGGTGAAGACCGTGTTGCCCCAGAGGGTGTCGATGGCGTTGGCGTTGGTGTCCACGCCGGTGCCGGGGGCGACGCCGAAGAAGCCGGCCTCCGGGTTGATGGCGTAGAGGCGGCCGTCGGCGCCGAAGCGCATCCAGGCGATGTCGTCGCCGATCGTCTCGACCTTCCAGCCCGGGATGGTGGGCTGGAGCATCGCCAGGTTGGTCTTGCCGCAGGCCGACGGGAAGGCCGCGGCCACGTACTTGACCTCGCCGGACGGCGGGGTGAGCTTCAGGATGAGCATGTGCTCGGCGAGCCAGCCCTCGTCGCGGGCCATCGTCGAGGCGATGCGCAGCGCGTAGCACTTCTTGCCGAGCAGGGCGTTGCCGCCATAGCCCGAGCCGAAGGACCAGATCTCCCTGGTCTCCGGGAAGTGCGAGATGTACTTGGTGCTGTTGCACGGCCACGGGACGTCCGCCTCGCCCTCGGCGAGCGGGGCGCCGACGGTGTGGACGGCCTTGACGAAGTCGCCGTCCTCGCCGAGCTGGTCGAGCACGGCCTTGCCCATGCGGGTCATGACGCGCATCGACACGGCGACGTAGGCGGAGTCGGTGATCTCGACGCCGTAGGCGGCCAGCGGGGAGCCGACCGGGCCCATCGAGAACGGCACGACGTACATCGTGCGGCCCTTCATGGCGCCGCGGAACAGGCCCTGCTCGCCCTGGAAGACCTCGCGCATCTCGGCGGGGGCCTTCCAGTGGTTGGTCGGCCCGGCGTCCTTCTCCTGCTCGGAGCAGATGAAGGTGCGGTCCTCCACGCGCGCCACGTCGGACGGGTCCGAGGCGGCGTAGTAGGAGTTCGGGCGCTTCTCCTCGTTCAGCTTCTTGAAGGTGCCCTGAGCCACCAGCAGGTCCGCGAGGCGCTGGTACTCCTCGTCGGAGCCGTCGCACCACTCGATGCGGGCCGGCTGGGTGAGCTCAGCGATCTCGCTCACCCACGCCACCAGGCGCTGGTGACGGGTGGGCGCGGATGCGCTGACAGCAGAGATCTCGTACGACACGATCGCTCCTTCACGCCATCCCGGCGGGGAGACGGCGTAGCGGGGGTCTGAGGGTGCTTGCAGCGTAGCTCCGGGTTCAAGGCCGGATTGCGGCACACCGGTGAAATTGACGCATCTTTTACTACAGTCAGTATGATTACTGGCGAGTAACACGTCGCTCACGTCCGGGACGGAGTGCGCTGCGCCACACTTCAATTGCTCCAAAATGTCGAAGTGTGGCGACCGCCACTTCCTACCTGCCAGTAACCTACGGACCCGTAAGTACCGGGTAGCATGCTGCGCATGACTGCAGAGCTCGTGCGGGGCGCCGCGAACGCGACGGAGAGCAAGCCGAAGTGGCGCGGCTGGCTGCACGCCGGGATGTTCCCCGCCACCGTCGCGGCCGGGATCGTCCTGATCTGCCTGGCCGACTCCACGCCCGCCAAGATCGCGTGCGCGGTCTACTCGGCGAGCGCGTGGCTGCTGTTCGGGGTCAGCGCGGTCTACCACCGCTTCGACTGGGGGCCGCGCGGGGACGCCGTCCTGCGCCGGCTGGACCACGCGAACATCTTCCTGATCATCGCGGGGACCTACACGCCGTTCACGATCCTGCTGCTCAAGGGCGCCGCCCAGCAGGTGCTGCTCTGGGCGGTCTGGGGCGGCGCGCTGGCCGGGATCGCGTTCCGGGTGTTCTGGGTCGGCGCGCCGCGCTGGCTGTACACGCCGGTGTACATCGCGCTGGGCTGGGCCGCGGCGTTCTTCCTGCCGGACTTCCTGCGCACCGGCGGCGTGGCCGTCCTGGTGCTGATGATCGTCGGCGGGGTGCTCTACAGCGTCGGCGGGGTGGTGTACGGCCTCAAGCGGCCCGACCCGTCACCGCGCTGGTTCGGGTTCCACGAGGTGTTCCACGCCTTCACGCTCGGCGCGTTCATCGTGCAGTACGTCGGGGTCTCACTGGTGGCCTACAGCGCGGCCGGCTGAGTCCGGCGCTCCACGGCGGGCGGTCGTCCGGTCCACGTCCACGGACCGGGTGACCGCCCGCTCCGCCGTCCAGGGGTGGTCGTGCGGCGCCCGGCCCTGCGGGTGGCGCCGGTGCGACGCACGGCCCGCGGCGCCCGCGCCGCCGCGCGACTGGCGCGCGTCCAGCGCCTCGCGGGCCCGGCGGCAGCGCTCGCAGTGCGCGGCGTTCGGGGTCCCGGCGGACGGGCGGTGGCCGCCGGGCGCGTCCGCCCGGTGCAGCGCCCGCCAGCGCCGGGCGACGTACACCATGAGCAGCAGCACCTCGACCCCGGCGACCGCCAGGACCAGCGCGGCACCGTTGATCAGATAGGCCGCGACCACGGCCAGCGCGGACCCCACCACCACGGCCGCGCCCCACACCTGGGCACCGGCCCGCCTGTCGTCACTGTCAGCCACTACGGCTCCCCTTTCCCGGCGCCGGGCTCGTGGTCGGCTCCTGCCGCCCCACCCCTTCTCCGCTCTCGGCACGCGTCGGCCAGCACTGACCGATTGCCACATGGTATCTACCGTCAGTCACTCCGAGCTGCCTCCGGACGGCGAACGACAGATCAACGTTGCGTCAATTCCATGTGCGGGAGCCGCACTTAAAGCACCACCGGACGAGCCCCACGCCCCCCGGGATCACCCTCCCGGGTCGACGGCCGCCGTACCTTCCCCTCTCTACGCGTCCGAAAGCGCCTGACCCCGAACGCACGAGGGCGGGGCCCGGCCGTGTCGGCCGGGCCCCGCCTCCCCGTGCGGTGACGCCCTACCCTCGTCGGGCGCCGGTCCTCCGCCGCAGGACCGCGGCCGCGCCGACCAGCGCGGTGGCGCCCAGCGCCGCGCCCGCCGTCGCGGCGGGGAGCAGCGCACCGTGGCCGGCCGGTTCCGGTGCGGCGGCGGCCACCTGGTAGCCGCCGCCCTCGCCCGCCCGGTCGTACGCCGAGCCGGGCAGCTTGTCGCCGTACCGCTGGTGGACCAGTTGCTGGTACGCGGCCAGCGCCACCCCGTCCGCGCCCACCGAGCGGCGGGCCTCGTCGTCGAGCGGCAGCACCCGGCCGTCGCGCAGCGCGTACCACGCGTTGATCTGCGGTTCGCGGAACGCGGTGCCGCCGTCCGCCGCCGCCTTCGCCGCGTAGTCGCCCTCGTCGCCGCCCGAGGCGATGTTGACGACCCGCCAGTCGTCGCCCTGGCGGACCGTCCACACCGAAGCGGTCTGCCCGTCCGCCGCGACCACCTTGCTCGCGGTGAACTCCGCCTTCGCGACGGCCGCGCCCGGGGTGCCGGCCACGAAGGCGGCGTCCAGGGTGTACACCGGCACGGTGTCGCCGGCGAGCCGGGGCGTCTCGGCGGTCGCCGCCCGCGCCTCCTCGGCCGCGCCGATGGTCAGCTGCTGCGTCGGCGGGACGCCCTTGCGGGCGAAGAAGTGGCCGAGCCGGTCCAGCACGGCCGGGCTCCGCACGGCGTCGCGGGCCTTCGCCAGGTCGGCGGCGGCCACCGGCGCGGGCGCGCCGGCCGGTGCGTCGGCGTGCGCGGCCGGCGCGAGGGCCAGCACGACGCCGACCGCCAGCAGCACGGTGGCCGGCAGGGCGGTGGTGGCGGCCCGGCGGGTCTTCCCGAGGTCAGTCATGGTCGCCCCTCACGCGCCGATCCGGTACAGGGAGTGGGTCCACGAGAACGTGTCGTTGTTCACGTAGTACCAGTAGTCCGCCCAGTTGTAGCGGTAGTTGGAGGGCCACGGGTCGCCCCAGTAGACCCAGTTGTTGCCGGTGTCGTACCCGTAGAGGACGTGCATGTGCCCGCCGCCCGAGCTCCACTGGATGCGCGCCTCGATCGGCCGGTTCGCATCCACCTCGGCCTGCACCGTGCTGTAGCGCAGGTAGCCGGTGACGTACGAACCGGGGTTGATGCCGATCCAGCCGAGCGCGTTCTGGACGTCGCCCAGCGTGGCCTGGCTGTTGGGGCAGCCGGAGTCGACCGAGCGGCCGAACGCCGCGTTGCAGAACTGGTTCTGGCTGTAGCTGTAGCCGAACCAGGTGGCGATGGTGTTCCCGCTCGCCGCCCAGCACCAGTTGGTCTGCTGTTGCTGCTGCATGGTGATGTTGAGCTTCTTGTACGTGCCGGCCAGGTCGGCCGTGCTGCCGGGCGCGGCGGCCTGGCGGACCGGGGCGTGCGGCCGGACCGGGATGGGGACCCGGTCCTGGCCGGGAGCGGCGGCGGCCGGCGTGGCCGCGGCCGCGGTGAGCGCCGGGCCGAGCACGCCCAGCGCGAGCACCGAGACCGCGCGGCGCAGCCGTATCCGTGGAACTGGCATGGGGGAATGCCTCCTTGCACGAGCAGAGGGAAGTGCTGTGTGGGGGCGCGGTCCGGATCGCGCCATGAGCATCGCGCCGTTGACGAAGGCCGGTCAACGGTCGCCGCGGGCACCGCGGATCAGGTGTGAACGGGCGTGACCCGATGTGAACACCGCCCGTGGAACGCCCGCGCGACACGCCCGGACGGGTGACAAACAGCCGGGCTGATGTGAATATTCACGGTCAAATCCTGGGCTCCCCACGCCCGTTCCCCAGGAGGAAGACATGCACCGCAGCGAGCACCCCGATCTCGCCGCCGCGCTGCGCACCGGCCCGTTCCACCTGGCCCTGCGCACCGCCATCACCGCCCGCGGCCTCGCCCTGCACCGCGTCCGGCGCCACCTCGCGCTGCGCGGCGTCCACGTGGGCCTCACCAGCCTCAGCTACTGGCAGCAGGGCCGGCGGCGCCCCGAACGGCCGGAATCGCTCCGTGCCGTCGCCGCCCTGGAGGAGGTGCTGGACCTGCCCGAGCACTCCCTCACCCGGCTGCTCGGCCCGCGCCGCGCCGCCGACACCGCCCCCACCGGCCCGCCCGTGCGCCCCTACCGCGACCTCATCACCCCGGCCACGGCGGTCGACGACCTGCTCGCCACCATCGCCGGCCCCCGCGACACCGGGCTGCACACCATCACCCACATCGAGCGGATCCGCATCGGCCCCGACCGCCGGCTCGTCCGCCGCGACTCCCAGCATGCGCTGCGCGCCCACCGCGACGGCATCGACCGCTACCTGGCCATCTACCAGGGCGACCTGGGCTGCGACATCACCCGGGTCGGCGTCCGCGCCGAGGAGAACTGCCGCCCGGGCCGCGTCCGCCGCGACCAGGCCCACCACCTGCTCGTCGCCGAGCTCCTC
Organism: Kitasatospora sp. NPDC057904; assembly: GCF_042887925.1. Lineage (NCBI taxonomy): Bacteria > Bacillati > Actinomycetota > Actinomycetes > Kitasatosporales > Streptomycetaceae > Kitasatospora > Kitasatospora sp. NPDC057904. The sequence goes on along the minus strand of NZ_JBHVOL010000015.1, from coordinate 52,366 downwards.
CTCGACCGCCGGCTGCGGGCGGGCGACACCCACCTGCTCGGCTACGGCTTCGACGACGCGCCTTCGCCCGGGCCCAGCTGCGAGTACGTCCGCGGCTTCAACTCGGGCGCGGGCCAGTACGTCCTCCAGGTCACCTTCGACCCGGCCGCCCTGCCGGTCCGCTGCCACCGCTTCGCGCTCCACTCGCCGGGCGAAGCACCGTACGAGAGCGAGGAGCTGACGCTCGACGGACACCACTGCGTGCACCTCGTCGCGACGGCGCTGACCCCGTGCCTGCTCGGGGTCCGGTGGGACTGGGAGTGATCCGCCGCGACGCGACGGGGCCGCGGCCGCTACCGCGTGAAGGCCACCCCCAGGCAGTCCTCCACCGGCCGGTACCCGATCCGCCGGTAGATCGAGTTGCTGACCGGGTTGGCCAGGTCGGTGTAGAGCAGCACCTGCGCGGCGCCCTCGGCGAGGGCGTGCGCCGTGGCGGCGGCCGTGACGGCGCTCGCGTAGCCGCGGCCGCGCCGGTCGGCGGGGGTGTAGACGGGGCCGATGCGGGACATCCCGGCGATCACCGGGCTGTTGCCGGCCAGCGCGACCGGCTCGCCGCCGTCCTCCCAGAGGTGCAGGCCCCCGGCGGCGGTGCGGTCGTCGACGGACCGCGGGATGTCGGGCGCCAGGACACCGGCCTCGGCCGCGAACTCCTCGTACCAGCGGATCACGAGCTCCCGGTCGGCCGCCGAGGCCTGCCGGTGGCGGCCGGCCGGCGGGCGCGGCGGGCCGGTCAGCCGGCCGAGCCGGTACAGCCGCTGGTTCTCCTTGACGGACTGCCGGCACCCGCTGGTCGCCGTCCACGCGGCGGCGAAGGCGCGGACCGCGCCCACCCCGCCGGACACGCCGTCGACCTCCGCGAACTCCGGGCCGGCGGAGGCGAGTTCGGCGGCGAGCTCGGCCGCCGCGTCGGCCGGCATGCGGCCGAGCCGGGGCTCGTACGGCGGCGTCTGCAGGAAGGCGCCCAGGACCGGGCCGCCCGGGGCCGCGGTCCACCACCCGAAGGCCGGCGGCCGCTGCCCGAAGACCTGCGGCCCCGACTCGGCGAGCCGGTGTACGACCGTGAGCAGGACGGTGTTCTCGGCCGGGTGCGCGGCGAGGAAGCCGCCCGCCCGCTCGCGGAAGTCGTCGAGGGAACTGCTCAGGGTCCAGGCCATGCGCCATTCTCGCGCCGCCCCGGACACCGCCACCACCGATTAACCGGCCGCCGCGCGCCGCCCGCGGCTACTCGACGGCCACGCCCAGCCGCTCGCCCAGCACCGCCGCGTCCGTGGTCGGCGCGTCGCACGCGAAGTGCCGGCAGACGTACGCGGCGGGCGCCCCGCCCACCAGCGGGCGGTCGGCCAGCAGCGGCACCTCGGTGTCGCCGGTCGCCGGCGCCCCGACCGCCACGACCGCCCCCGGCGCGGTGGCCAGCAGCGCCGCCCGCCGCAGCGCGGCCGTCGCCGGGTCGTCCGCGGGGCCGACGACGGCGACCTCGCGCGGCCCGTCGAGCAGCGCCTCCGCGACGGCGAGGCCCCAGCCGATGAAGCGCGGCGCCCGGGCGGCGAGCGCGCCGACGATGCCGAGCGCCCGTTCGGCGGCGGTGCGGTGGCGGGCCGAGCCGGTGTAGGCGGCGTACGTGAGCAGGGCGCCGGCGGCGGCCGTCCAGCCGGACGGGGTCGCGTTGTCGGTCGGGTCCTGCGGGCGGCGGATCAGCTCCTCGGCGTCGTCGGCGGTGTCGTAGAGCGCGCCGGACGCCTCGTCGGTGAAGTGCTTGAGCACGGTGTCGAGGAGCCCGCCCGCCAGCTGGAGCCACTCCGCCCCGCCGGTGACGGCGTACAGCGCGAGGAAGCCCTCGGCGGTGTCCGCGTAGTCCTCCAGCACGCCCGCGTTGGCGCCGGCCCGGCCGTCCCTGGAGGTGCGCAGCAGCCGCCCGTCGGGGGTGAGGTGGACGGCGAGCAGCAGGTCGGCGGCGCGCTCGGCGGCCTCGACGAGGTCGGGCCGGTCGAGGAGGGCGCCGGTCTCGGCGAGCGCGGCGATCGCGAGGCCGTTCCACGCGGCGACGACCTTGTCGTCGCGGGCGGGGGCCGGCCGCTCGGCACGGGCCGCGAGCAGCCGCTCCCTGATGGTCTCGAACTCGTCGAAGTCCTCGGGGTCGGCGAGGAGCTGGAGGACGGAGGTGCCGTGCTCGAACGTGCCGTCCGCGGTCACCGAGAACAGCCGGGCGGCGGTGGCGGCGTCGGCCGGGCCGAGGAGGTCCACCAGCTGGCCCGGCTCCCACACGTAGTACGCGCCCTCGGCGGAGGCGCCGGTCTCCCCGTCGAGGCTGTCGGCGTCCAGCGCGGAGGCGAACGCGCCCTCGGGCGTGCGCAGTTCGCGCAGCAGGAAGTCCGCCGTCGACAGCGCCACCCGGCGCGCCAGCGGGGACCCGGTGGCGCGCCACAGGTGCAGGTAGGCGCGCAGCAGGAGCGCGTTGTCGTACAGCATCTTCTCGAAGTGCGGCACGACCCACCCGGCGTCCACCGCGTACCGGGCGAAGCCGCCGCCGAGCTGGTCGTGGATGCCGCCGCGGGCCATCGCCTCGCCGGTGCGCACGGCCATCTCCAGCGCCGCCTGCGAGCCGGTGCGGGCGTGGTGGCGCAGCAGGTACTCGATCACCATGGCCGGCGGGAACTTGGGCGCGCCGCCGAAGCCGCCCCGCCGCTCGTCGAAGTCGCGGCCGAGGGTGACCAGCGCCTGGTGCAGGTCGGCCGCCGCGGGCGGGTGGTGCGCACCGGCCGAGTACACCGAGGCCCGTTCGGCGAGGTCGGCCCGGATCCGCCCGGCCACCTCGCCGACCTCCTCGCGCCGGTCCCGCCAGGCGGCCTCGACGCCCGCCAGCACCTGCCGGAAGGACGGCATGCCGTGCCGGGGCTGCGGCGGGAAGTACGTACCGAAGTAGAACGGCTCCTTGTCCGGCGTCAGGAACACCGTCATCGGCCAGCCGCCCTGCCCGGTGGCCGCCTGGACGGCCTCCATGTAGACGGCGTCGACGTCCGGCCGCTCCTCGCGGTCGACCTTGACGGCGACGAACCGCTCGTTGAGGTACCCGGCGACGTCCTCGTCCTCGAACGACTCGTGCGCCATGACGTGGCACCAGTGGCACGCCGCGTACCCGACGGACAGCAGCACGGGCACGCCGCGCCGGCGCGCCTCCTCGAAGGCCTCCGGGCTCCACGGCCACCAGTCCACCGGGTTGTCGGCGTGCTGCAGGAGGTAGGGCGAGGTCGCGTCCGCGAGACGGTTCGGCATGGCCCCATCCTCGCGCATCGGCGCCCGGACGGGGGCCCGGGGCTCACTCCTTCGGGGACTCCGGGTCCTCGGCGAAGTTGACCTTCTTGAACTGCCGGTTCATCGACTTGGCCAGGAACCAGGTGGCCACGCCGAGGGCGGCGAAGACGACGAAGCCGAGGAGACCGGGGGTGACCTTGGCGTCGTCGACGGCGAGGTCGGCGGCGAGGTGGACGAGGTTCACGGGGGCGCTCATATCTCTATGGTGGCCCGGCTCACGGCGAGCCGGGCCATCGGGGGGTGGTTCAGTCGCGCGTGTCGGCGGCCTCGGCCGCCAGGGTGGGGGTGCGCAGGCCGGCGAACAGGTCGTCCTCCGGCAGGTCCACGTCGATCAGGGTACGGGCGAGCTCGTAGTCCTCGGTGGGCCACACCTCGCGCTGGACCTCCAGCGGGACGCGGAACCACGGGCCGTCCGGGTCGATCTGGGTGGCGTGGGCGATCAGCGCGCGGTCGCGGGTCTCGAACCAGTCGTCGCAGCGCACCCGGGTGGTGATCTCGCGCTCCTTGCGGCCGCTCTTCTCCCAGTTCGCGATCCACTCGCCGTAGGGCGACTCGCGGCCCTGCTCGGTGAGGTGGGCGTGCAGCGCGCGGATGCGGTCCATCGGGAAGCCGTGGTTGTAGTACAGCTTCAGCGGCTGCCAGGGCTCGCCGGCCTCCGGGTAGGCGTCCGGGTCCCCGGCGGCGTCGAAGGCCGCCATCGTGATCTTGTGGGTCATGATGTGGTCGGGGTGCGGGTAGCCGCCGTTCTCGTCGTAGGTCGTGATGACCTGCGGGCGGAACTCGCGGATGAGCCGGACCAGCGGCTCGGCCGCTTCCTCCACGTCCTGCAGGGCGAAGCAGCCCTCGGGCAGCGGGGGCAGCGGGTCCCCCTCGGGCAGGCCGGAGTCGACGAAGCCCAGCCAGGCCTGCCGCACGCCGAGGATCGCCCGCGCGGCGTCCATCTCCTTGCGCCGGACCTCGTGGATGTTCTCCTCGACGTACGGGTCCCCCTGGAGCTTGGGGTTGAGGACCGACCCGCGCTCTCCCCCGGTGCAGGTGGCCACGAGCACGTCCACCCCCTGGTCGACGTACATGGCCATGGTGGCCGCGCCCTTGCTGGACTCGTCGTCCGGGTGGGCGTGCACCGCCATCAGTCGCAACTGCTCAGTCAACGCCTTGCGTTCCTTCCATATGGTCCGGGCGCCGGCGCGAAGCCGGCCCGCCCGTCGTCCGAGCCGCACACTCAGGGACCGTGTCACCGCGGGACCGGGCTGCCGGACGTCCGCCGGCGCGGCCGGGCCCCGCCCCGCCGCATCGGCCGCGGGCGTGCCCCTCCTATAGTGACGGACTGGAGGAGCGTCGCATTCCCCCGCACCACCCGCGCGGCCCTTCCCCGGAGAGGACTCGTCCCGATGACCGCAGACACCACCACCGCCAAGCTGCCCGAGGGGCGCTACGGCAAGAGCGCCGACCGTGAGGCGGACCGCCGCCTGAAGGTCGTCGGCGCGGTCTGCGGCGTGCTGGGCCTCGGCGTGATCGCCTGGCTGGGCGGCTCGTACCTGCTCCGCGAGACGGCGATCAACGGTTCGGTGCCGACCTTCCAGGTGGTGTCGGACTCCGAGGTGCAGCTGCACCTCTCGGTGAGCAAGGGCGACGGGACGGCCGGCAGCTGCACCGTCCGCTCGCAGGGCTCCGACGGCTCCGTGGTCGGCCTGGCCGACTTCCCCGTCCCCGCCGCGGGCTCCGGCTACGACGCCGTGGTCAGCCTGCGCACCACCGCCCGGGGCACCACCGCCGAGCTCCTGGGCTGCACGCCCGCCAAGTGACCCGCGAACCGCCGGGTATCCGGTGGCGCCGCGCCCGGCAACCCGCGCATATTCGATCTCGCGAACGGGCATCCAGACAGGGGCCCGCACCGCTCGCTGTACACCTTGGCGCAACGCCGCCGTCAATGGCGCGCAAACGACTATCCCGCTTGTCGGCAGGACTTGTTAGGCTCGTGGTTTCGCCCCTTCCGCACCGGATGGTACGGGAGCGGGCGTTGCTTTGTAGTTGAGACCGATATCACCACCAACCCCCTGCTGACGACTCACACCCTCAGCACAGCCCCAGCACCTACGAGGAGCACCTGTGACCCAGACCAGTGAGAACGTGACCTGGCTCACTCAGGCCGGCTACGACCAGCTCAAGGCCGAGCTGGATCACCTGACCGGACCCTGGCGCATCGAGATCGCCCAGAAGATCGAGGCGGCGCGCGAGGAGGGCGACCTCAAGGAGAACGCCGGTTACCACGCCGCCAAGGAGGAGCAGGGCAAGTACGAGCTGCGCATCCGCCAGCTCACCCAGCTCCTGGAGCGCGCCAAGGTCGGCGAGGCCCCCGCGGACTCGGGCGTGGTGGCCCCGGGCATGATCGTCACGATCGCCTTCGACGGCGACGAGGACGACACCATGGAGTTCCTGCTCGCCTCGCGCGAGGTGGCCAGCTCCGGCGACCTGGACGTGTACTCGCCGCAGTCCCCGCTGGGCCGCGCGATCGACGGCAAGCAGATCGGCGACGAGGCCACCTACGAGCTGCCCAACGGCCGGCCCGCCATGGTGAAGATCCTCAAGGTCACGCCGCACGCCGGCTGATCCACCCCGGTTCACACCCCCGGAACACAGCACGGCGAAGGGCGGCCGCGGAGCTCCGCGGCCGCCCTTCGGCACGTCCGGACGGCGATCAGCCCGCGGCCGAGCGGTACTTGCGCACCGACAGCCACGAGAACACCGCCGTGATCAGCACCGACCAGGCCAGCGACACCAGCGCCGCGTGCTGCATCGGCCAGGCGCTGTCCACCGGCCCGACCTGGTTGCCGAAGAGGTCCCGGCAGGCCTGCACGGTGGCGCTGAACGGGTTCCAGTACGCGACGCCCTGCAGCCAGCCCGGCATCGAGCTGACCGGCACGAACGCGTTGGACACGAAGGTCAGCGGGAACAGCCAGATCAGACCGGCCGAGGTGGCCGCCTCCGGGCTGCGAACCGACAGGCCGATCAGCGCGCCGATCCACGAGAAGGCGTAGCCGAGCAGGAGCAGCAGCACGAACGCGCCGAGCGCCTTCAGGATCCCGTCGTGGATCCGCCAGCCGACCGCCAGCGCGACCAGGGCCAGCACGATCACGGTGAACGCCGTCTGGACCAGGTCGGCCAGGGTGCGCCCGACCAGCACCGCCGAGCGGGCCATCGGCAGCGAGCGGAACCGGTCCACCAGGCCCTTGGTCATGTCCTCCGCGATGCCGGCCGAGGCCCCGGCGGTCGCGAACGTGACGGTCTGGGCGAAGATGCCGGCCATCAGGAACTGGATGTAGGAGTTGGAGCTGGCCTGCGTCCCGGGGATCTGGATCGCGCCGCCCATGACGTAGGAGAACAGCAGCACGAACATGACGGGCTGCATGAGCCCGAAGACCACGATCTCCGGGATCCGCGACATCCGGCGCAGGTTGCGCTTGGCGACGACCCAGGAGTCGTGCAGGGTCGCGGAGAGACCCCGGCGCTGGCGGGGCACCGCCCCGCCGATCGCGTGCTCGGTGGCGGTCGTCATCTCAGCGCTCCGTTCCGGCCGCGACGGCCTGCTCGTCCCGGCCCTCGCCGCCGTCCCCGCCGGCCCCGTCGGCCCCGTCGGCCCCGCCCTTGCCGCGCCCGCCCTTGCCGCGGCCCTTGGCGCCCGCGCCGTTCTCGTCGTCCGCGGACTCGGCGACGTGCCCGGTGAGCGTCAGGAAGACGTCGTCCAGGGTCGGGCGGCGCAGGCCGATGTCGTCGATCTCGATCGAGCGGGCGTCGAGCTCGCGGATCGCGTCCGCGAGGACCCGGGCGCCGCCGCTGACCGGGACGGTGATCCTCCGGGTGTTGCGCTCGACCGCGGGCTCGCCGAGTGCGTAGCCGGACAGCGCCGCGACCGCCGCGGGGACGTCGTCGGCGCGGTGCACGACGACCTCGATGCGCTCGCCGCCGATCTGCGCCTTGAGCTGGTCGGCGGTGCCGCGGGCGATCACCCGGCCGTGGTCGACCACGGCGATGTCGTGGGCGAGGCGGTCGGCCTCCTCCAGGTACTGGGTGGTGAGCAGCAGCGTGGTGCCCTGCTCGACCAGGGTCTCGATGACTTCCCAGAGCGCGAGCCGGTTGCGCGGGTCGAGGCCGGTGGTCGGCTCGTCGAGGAACATCACCGGCGGCCGGACGACCAGCGCGGCGGCGAGGTCGAGGCGCCGGCGCATGCCGCCCGAGTACGTCTTGGCGGTGCGGTCCTTGGCCTCGGTGAGGTTGAACCACTCCAGGAGCTCCAGCGCGCGGGCCTTCGCGTCACGCGCCGTCATCTGGTAGAGCTCGCCGACCATCTGGAGGTTCTCGAAGCCGGTCAGGTACTCGTCGACGGCGGCGTACTGACCGGAGAGGCCGATCAGGCTGCGGACCCGGTTGGGGTGCTTGAGCACGTCGACCCCGGCGACCACGGCCCGCCCGGAATCCGGTTGCAGCAGGGTGGTGAGGACGCGCACGGTGGTCGTCTTGCCGGCGCCGTTGGGGCCGAGCAGCCCGAGCACCGTGCCCTCGGGGACGTCCAGGCTGACGCCGTCGAGGGCTCGTACGTCGCCGAAGGTCTTCACCAGGTTCTCGGCTTGGATGGCTGGCGCCATGGCCTGCCTCATCTCCTCGGACGAAATGGGCGATCTGTCCCACTGTGCCCCGAGTGCGGCAACGCGGGCGACTCGGTTTTCGCCCATGGACAGGGAACGCGATGTATCGCGAGTCTGGCAGCTCACGATATATCGCGTCAAGGGATTTCAAAGACCCGCCCCCGCGGCCGCCGGAGCACCCTCAGGCGCCGACGACGTACCCCGCGTCCCGCAGCTCGCCGACCACCAGCGCGCAGTGCTCCGGCCCCTTTGTCTCCAGGTGCAGGTCGACCTCGACCTCCGTCAGCCCGAGCCGCGGGTCGGTCCGCACGTGCGCGACGTCCAGCACGTTCGCGTCCACCCTGGTCAGGACGCCCAGCAGGTCCGCCAGCGCGCCCGGCTTGTCGGCGAGGCGCACCCGCAGCGACAGGTAGCGCCCGGCCGCCGCCAGCCCGTGCCGCAGCACCCGCTGCATCAGCTGCGGGTCGATGTTGCCGCCCGACAGGACGGCCACCACCGGGCCGTCGAAGGTGCCCGGCTGCTCCAGCAGCGCCGCGATCGGGGCCGCCCCGGCCGGTTCGACGACGAGCTTCAGCCGCTCCAGGCCGAGCAGCAGCGCCCGCGACAGCGCGTCCTCGGAGACCGTCCGGATCCCGTCCGCCAGCATGTTGACCACCTCGAACGGGATGTCCCCCGGGCGGCCGACCATGATCCCGTCCGCCATCGTGGCGAAGCGCTCCAGCGACACCGGCCGCCCGGCGGCCAGCGAGGGCGGGTAGGCGGCGGCGCCCGCCGCCTGCACGCCGACCACCCGCACGTCCGGCCGCAGCGGCTTGACCGCCGCCGCGATCCCGGCCAGCAGCCCGCCGCCGCCCACGCCGACCAGGATGGTCCGCACCTCGGGGCACTGCTCCAGGATCTCCAGGCCCACGGTGGCCTGGCCGGTGACCACGTCCCAGTGGTCGAAGGGGTGGATGAAGACCGCGCCGGTCGTCTCCGAGTACTGCTGCGCGGCCTGCAGCGCCTCGTCCACCGTGCTGCCGTGCAGCCGGACCTCGGCGCCGTAGTCACGGGTCGCCGCGACCTTCGGCAGCGGCGCGGCCACCGGCATGAAGACGGTCGAGCGGACGCCCAGGAGCGAGGCCGCCAGCGCCACCCCCTGGGCGTGGTTCCCGGCGCTCGCCGCGACCACTCCGCCGGCCCGCTGCACCGGCGTGAGTCCCGCGATCCGCACGTACGCCCCGCGCAGCTTGAACGAGCCGGTGCGCTGGAGGTTCTCGCACTTCAGGTGGACCGGCGCGCCGATCAGCGACGACAGGTGGCGGCTGCCCTCCATCGGGGTCACCCGGGCGACCCCGGCCAGCATCTTCTGGGCCCCGCGGACGTCGTCGAGGGTGATCGGCAGGTTGCGCATACCGCCAGCCTACGGCGGCGGCGGCCGGCAATCCGGCATGCCGGGACTGTTCCCGGGCCAGCCCCGCCCGCGTAATCTGCTGCTTCTGAGCCTCCCTCACCGCACGACGATCGTGAGCCGCGATGACGACGACCTCGCCCCAGGCCACCGACCGCACCGACCCCGTGCACAGCCAACTCCAGTACCAGCTGGCGGTGTTCGCCCGCCGGATGGAACAGGTCCGGACCTCCGACGGCCTCGGCGCGCTGGACCGGGCCGCCTACCTGCTGCTCGACCGCCTGGAGCGGCACGGGCCGGCCAACGTCAAGGCACTGGCCGACGCGCTCGGCGTGGACTCCTCCACGGTGACCCGCCAGGTCGCCCCGCTGGTGGCGGCCGGGCTGGTCGGCCGGGTCCAGGACCCGGCCGACCGTCGCGCCGTGCGCCTCGCGCTGACCCCGCTCGGTGCCCACCGGCTGTGCGAAGTCCGCGACGGCAGAGCCGAGTTGACCCGCCGCCTGGTGGCCGGCTGGCACCCGGAGGAACAGCACGCGTTCTGCGCGCTGCTGGCCCGCTTCAACCTCGCGATGGAGTCCTACACCGCGGACCGGCACGGCCACCAGCCGTAGCGGCGACGCCCTCGGGCGCCTTGGCCGGCGAGTGAGCGCCCTTAGCCGAGCGCCTGCTTGAGGTCGGCCAGCAGGTCGTCGATCGACTCGATGCCGACGGACACCCGGACCAGGTCGGCCGGGACCTCCAGCGGCGAGCCGGCCGCGGAGGCGTGGGTCATCCGGCCCGGGTGCTCGATCAGCGACTCCACGCCGCCGAGCGACTCGCCGAGGGTGAACAGCCGCGCCCGGTTGCAGACCTCGACCGCCGCCTCCTCGCCGCCCGCGACCCGGAACGACACCATGCCGCCGAAGGCCTTCATCTGCTTGGCCGCGATGTCGTGGCCGGGGTGCTCGGGCAGGCCCGGGTACAGCACCTCGCTGACCTTGGGGTGGCTCGCCAGCAGCTCGGCGACCCGCTCGGCGTTGGCGCTGTGGCGGTCCATCCGGACGCCCAGCGTCTTGATGCCGCGCAGCACCAGCCAGGCGTCGAACGGCCCGGAGACGGCGCCCATCGCGTTCTGGTGGTAGGCCACCTCCTCGCCGAGGGCCGCGTCGGCCAGCACCAGCGCACCGCCGACGACGTCCGAGTGGCCGCCCATGTACTTGGTGGTGGAGTGCACGACCGCGTCCGCGCCGAGCGAGATCGGCTGCTGCAGGTACGGGCTGGCGAAGGTGTTGTCGACCACCAGCAGCGCGCCGTGGCCGTGCGCGATCTCGGCGAGCGCGGCCAGGTCGGTGATGCCCAGCAGCGGGTTGGACGGGGTCTCCACCCAGACCGCGCGGGTGTTGGGCCGCAGCGCGGCGCGGACGGTGGCCAGGTCCTGGGTGTTGGCGACGGAGAACTCGACGCCCCAGCGGGTCAGCACCTTGGCGAACAGCCGGAAGGTGCCGCCGTAGGCGTCGTTGGGGATCACGATGTGGTCGCCCGGCTTGAGGATGGTGCGCAGGAGGGTGTCCTCGGCGGCGAGGCCGGAGGCGAAGGCGAGGCCGCGGGCGCCGCCCTCCAGCGCCGCGAGGCACTCCTCCAGCGCCGTGCGGGTCGGGTTGGCGCTGCGGCTGTACTCGTAACCGCCCCGCAGGCCGCCCACCCCGTCCTGCTTGTAGGTGGACACCTGGTAGATCGGCGTGACGACGGCCCCGGTCTGGGGGTCTGCCTCCTGACCCGCGTGGATGGCGAGGGTCTCGAAGCCCTGGGGAAGCTGGTGCTCGGTCATAGGTCGAGCGTAGTGGCCGTTCGCCCGGGCGCCCGCCGGAATGGCGGGACGGAATGGGGCGGCGCCTCCCCGCGTTGAACCCTGCGCAACCCTCCCTACCCCGATGGAGCAGGCCGTGCTGTTCAACCGCCACAAGACCTCGCTCGTCCCGGCCGCCCAGGCCCTGCCCGGCCGGGAGTCGCCGGCCTTCGCCCTGCGCGAGCCGCACACCGTCCTCGGGAACCCGCTGGCCGGCCCGTACCCGGAGGGCCTGGAGGTCGCCGACTTCGGGCTGGGCTGCTTCTGGGGCGCCGAGCGCACGTTCTGGCGGGTGCCCGGCGTCTGGACGACGCTGGTCGGCTACCAGGGCGGCCACACGCCGAACCCGACGTACGACGAGGTGTGCAGCGGGCTGACCGGGCACACCGAGGCGGTCCGGGTGGTGTTCGACCCGGCGGTGGTCTCCTACGAGCGGCTGCTGAAGACCTTCTGGGAGGCGCACGACCCGACCCAGGGCAACCGCCAGGGCAACGACGTCGGCACCCAGTACCGCTCCGCCGTCTACACCCACTCCCCCGCCCAGGCCGCCGCCGCGACGGCCACCAGGGACGCCTTCCAGCCGGCCCTGACGGCGCTCGGCCTCGGCCCGGTCACCACCGAGATCGCCCCGGCCGGCCCGTTCTACCCGGCCGAGCCGTACCACCAGCAGTACCTCTCCGACGCCAAGAACCCCAACGGCTACTGCGGCCTCGGCGGCACCGGCGCCTCCTGCCCGATCGGTGTGGCCCGCACCGAGGGCTGACGGCCCGGCGACGGCCCCGGGGCCCGGCCACCCGAGGTGACCGGGCCCCGGCCCGGGCGCAGACTGGAATGGCCAGCAGGGACGGCCCGGCCACCTGCCCGGCGGCCGGGCCGTCCCGCGGGGAGAGGAGCCTGCCATGTCCGGTCTGGTCAGGAAGAACTTCGACGATCCCGAGGAGATCCGCCCCTTCGAGGAGGGCTCGGGCGAGCTGCGGCTGGTCAACCTGGACGCCGGCCCGGTGGGCCGGGCCGTGTTCCAGCCCGGCTGGCAGTGGTCCAAGCACGTGAAGCCGATCGCCAAGACCGACAGCTGCCAGGCCGCCCACCTCGGCTACGTGGTGTCCGGCCGCATGCGGATCGTCATGGACGACGGCGAACAGGCCGACTTCGGCCCCGGCGACTTCATGATCTGCCCGCCCGGCCACGACGCCTGGATCCTGGGCGAGGACCCCTGCGTGATCGTCGACTGGCAGGGCTTCGCCGACTACGCCAAGCGCTGACCCGCCCGGGCTCGCTCGGCGCACGCCTCAGCACACGCCTCAACGCACGCCTCAACGCACGGCCGGTACGTGCAGCGGGGACCCGTCCGGCGCCGTGCCGTCGGACGAGGCCAGCAGCCGGCCCTGGGCGTCGTAGACCCCGATCGGGTCGGTCGGCACCCGCGGCGCCCCCGGCAGCTTCCGCGGGATCGAGCTGGGACCGGTGAAGTAGAAGGCCGTCCAGCCCTCCATGCCCGGAGTGACGACCAGGGTCGCGGGGACGGGCACGCCTGCCACGAACTTGACGATCTTCGCCGGAGCCGGCCCCAGGTACATGCAGGGCTCGACGTCGCGCTGGAGCGTGGAGCTCATCTGGCAGTAGACGACCGGCCCGTCGTGCGAGAGGTTGTCGCCCGTGGCGTCCCGGCAGACCGGCGCGGCGACGAACTTCCCGTCCGCGTCGGCCAGTTCGTCACAGCGCTCGGTCCTGGTCACCGAGATCCGGAAGTCGGCGGCGACCTGCACCGGCTCCCCCGGGGCGACCTGCTTCACCACCGGGGACGGCAGCTCCACCGGGCCCGCCGCGGCCGTCGGGCCCGGGGTGGCCGGTGCGAGCGTCGGCCCGCCGGCCGACGGGGTCGCCCCCGCCGCGCCCGCGGGGCCGGCCGGCCCGGTGTTCCCCGCCGTGACCGCCGCCGTCCCGCAGACGAGGGCCACCGCCAGGACGGCCGCCCCGGTCCCCGCCCTGCGCCTGGCGCGGCGGCGGAGCGCGGCGGCGATGACCGGTGCCGGGTCCGGCCCGGCCGCGTCCGGGTCCTCGTTCCTGAGCAGCTCTCCGAGTCTGTCCTCGAAGCTCATACCGTCACCTCGATGTGCGTCGGGAGGCCCGCCGGTCCGCCGGAGCGGTCGGCGAGTTCGGGCAGTGCGCGCAGCTTCGACAGCGCCCGGTGCAGCGTGCTCTTCACCGTGCCCCGGGCGATGCCCAGTTCGGCCGCGATCGCGCCCTCGGTGAGGTCCCCGTAGTACCGGAGCACGACGACCGCCCGCTCCCTGCGGGTGAGCGTGCCCAGGGCCCGGTTCAGCAGCTCCCGCTGGGCCTGCCGTTCGGCGAGGTCCTCGGCCAGCGGCCGGTCCGGGGTGCGGTCGGTGGGCAGCTCGCGGTTGCGCAGCCGGCGCCACCAGTCGCGGTGCTGGTTGACGACGATCCGGCGGACGTACGCGGTGGGGTCGTCGCCGGTGATCCGGTGCCAGTGCAGGTAGGCGCGTTCCAGCGCCGACTGCACGATGTCGTGGGCCCGGTGGGGGTCGCCGGTCAGCAGCTCGGCCAGCCTCAGCAGCTGGCGGCCGTTGCCGGCGACGAACGCGCTGAACTCGGCGTCCTGTCGCTGTCTCTGCTCGCGTTTCACACCCGTCTGACTCCTCGGGCGGACCGCGAGGTTCGGTCCGCCCGAGGAGGAATTCCGGAACGGGTGTGCCCGGGTGGCGCGGATCAGACCGCGCTGCCGGCCTTCCAGTCGGCCCAGGCCATGTTCCAGCCGTTGAGGCCGTTGTCCGGGGCGACCGTCTTGTCGCCGGAGTTCACGACCTCGACGACGTCGCCGATCATCGAGGACTTGTAGAACTTGTAGCCGTCCGTGCCGCCGTCGGCCGCGCCCTTGGCGTCCTGGAGGCCGACGCAGCCGTGGCTGGTGTTCTGGCCGCCGAAGATCGACGACGGGGACCAGTAGTTGCCGTGGATGAAGGTGCCGGAGGTGGTGAGGCGCTGGGCGTGCGGCACGTCGGCGATGTCGTACTCGCTGCCGAGGTTGACGGTCTGCGAGTTCATCCGGGTCTGCGTGTACTGCTCCGAGATGACCATCTTGCCGCCCCACGTCGTGTGGTCGGGCGCGCCGCCGGAGATCTTGTAGACGGCGCTGACCTGGCCGTCCGTGGTGACGGTGAGCTTCTTGGTGGAGAGGTCGGCGACGCTCGTCTGCGCGCGGCCGATGGTGAAGCTCACGTCCTTGGACTGGGTGCCGTACACGCCCTTGGCGCCCTGGACGTCCTTGAGCCGCAGCTGGACGGTCACCTTGGTGCCCTTGGCCCAGTACTCCTGCGGACGGAAGTCGAGGCGGGTGCTGGAGAACCAGTGGCCGACGATCTCGACGCCGGGCGCGGCGACCACGGTGATCGCCTGCTGGACGGCCTTCTTGTCGGTGACCGGCTTGCTGAAGTTGATCGAGACGGGCATGCCGACGCCGACGACCGAGCCGTCCTCGGGGGTGAAGTACCCCACGAAGGTGTTCGCCGGGGTGGCGGTGGTGAAGACGGCGTTGGCGTCCGCCTCCAGCTTGTCCTTGTCGGTGGCGGTGGCGGCGACGGTGTACTTGGTCCCGCTGACCGGCGCGGTGGCGGAGGTCCAGCCGGTGCCGTCGGAGGCGAGCTGGCCGGCCAGCTCCTTGCCGGTGGAGTCGGTGACCTTGACGGTGCCGAGGGTGCCGTTGGCGACGGTGACCTTGACCGGGTCGCTGAAGCTGGCCGCGGTGGTGCCGTCGGCCGGGCTGACGGTGATCACGGCGGTCGAGGTCTTCGGCGCACCGCTCCCGCCGGAACCCGGGGTGCCGCCCCCGGAGCCGCCGGCGCCGCCGGCACCGCCGGAACCGCCCGCGTCGGCGCTCTTGGTGTCGTTGCAGGCCGCGAGCAGGAGGACGGGTGCCCCGATGAGGCCCGCGAGTACACCGCGCCGGCTCCAGTTGCCCCCGGCCGACCGGCCCTGACCGTCGCGTGCCGTCACGTCGCGTTCTCCCTGCTGATCATCCCGGGCATTACGGATACAGAAACGCAATATGCCCGTTCACGGTTCCACCACCGAAGGGTAAGCGATCCTATGAGATGACCCAGCCGGCCTCCGTGCGGAGCCAAAACGCCCGGCCCCCGCGTGCGCGGGCCGGGCGTTTCCGCAGCCGTGGTCCTCGACGACTACTCGGCGGACTCCTCCACCGCGTACTCGTCCCACTCCTCGTTGTCCGGGTCGAACTCGGTCTGGGCCGACTCCCAGGTCGCCGAGGCGAGCTCGACGCCCGGCACGTCGCCGAGCAGCGCCACCGGGTCGATGAAGTGGGCGAGCGAGCCCGACGGGTCCACCTCGATGGCCTCGACGGACTGCGCGCGCTCCTCGTCGTCGAGGTAGTCGTCGCCGGCCACCTGCTCCAGGGCCGCCGCCTTGAGGGCGCCCTCGTCGGTGATCTCCGCGATCAGTTCGATCTTGAGCCGGACGTAGCGCGGTGCGTCCTGGCCGGTCGTTTCAGTGCTGGTCATGCGTGCGAGCGTACGGGAAGGGCCGGTCCCTCGGAGAAGGACCGGCCCCGACCGCACTCCGCCTGGGCTCCCCCACCCGGGAGCCACGGAGTCGCGCCGACCGGCGCGGTGGCGGCTGCGGGAGCCGCCGCTCACCCTGTCGACCGGCCGGAGCCGGACAGGGGCGGGACGACGGCGCCTCCCGCAGCGGTGCCCCTCCCTCCGCGAAGCGGTCGGGGAGAGCGGACACGGCCGGCCGAGTCAGGGCCGCCCGACGTGTCCGGAGCCGACCGCGACCACCGGGGAGCCGCTCCCGGACGGTCACTGTCGCCTCGCTCGGCTTGTTGCCGTTGACACAACCATGCCGGAGCGTTGTTAACCGCGTGATGCGGGGAGGTGACGCCGGTGTACCACTTCGCCCGTGGACGAATCCTGCACATCCGTCCGGCGGGCGCGGCCCGGTGACCGCGCGTCAGCGCGCCACCGGTGCCCGGGCGCGCCGGAGCGTCAGTGCGCGGCGCGACCGGTCAGGAAGCCGAGCAGGTCCTGCCGGGTGACGATGCCCTGCGGCTTGCCCTCGACCAGCACCACCGCGGCGTCGGCCTTCTCCAGGACGGTCATCAGGTTGGTGACCGTCTCGCCCGAGCCGACCACCGGCAGCGGCTTGGACATCACCTTGTCCAGCGCGTCGGTGAGCTCGATCTCCTTCGCGAAGATGCCCTCCAGCAGCAGCTTCTCCACGACCGAGCCGATCACCTCGCCGGCCATGATGTCCGGGTGGCCGGCGCCAGGGGAGACCACCGGCATCTGCGAGACGCCGTACTCGCGCAGCACCCGGACCGCCTCGGCGACCGTCTCGTTCGGGTGCATGTGGACGAACTGCGGGACGCCGCCCTGCTCGATGCTCTCCTTGCGGGCCAGCACCTCGCCGATGTGGGCCTCGTCGGTGGCCGAGGGCAGGAAGCCGTAGTCGGCCATCCAGTCGTCGTTGAAGATCTTCGACAGGTAGCCGCGGCCGCCGTCCGGCAGCAGCACCACGACGACGTCGTCCGGCCCGAGCTTCTTGGCGACCTCCAGTGCGGCGACCACGGCCATGCCGCAGGAGCCGCCGACCAGCAGGCCCTCCTCCTTGGCGAGGCGGCGGGTCATCTGGAAGGAGTCCTTGTCGGACACGGCGACGATCTCGTCCGCGACGCTGCGGTCGTAGGCGGTGGGCCAGAAGTCCTCACCGACGCCCTCGACCAGGTACGGCCGGCCGGTGCCGCCCGAGTAGACCGAGCCCTCCGGGTCGGCGCCGACCACCTTGACCTTGCCGCCGGACACCTCCTTCAGGTAGTTGCCGGTGCCGGAGATGGTGCCGCCGGTGCCGACGCCCGCGACGAAGTGGGTGATCTTCCCGTCGGTCTGCTCCCACAGCTCCGGGCCGGTGGAGTGGTAGTGCGAGGCCGGGTTGTCCGGGTTGGAGTACTGGTCCGGCTTCCAGGCGTTCGGGGTCTCGCGGACCAGGCGGTCGGAGACGTTGTAGTAGGAGTCCGGGTGCTCCGGGGCGACGGCGGTCGGACAGACGACCACCTCGGCGCCGTAGGCGCGCAGGGTGTTGATCTTGTCCGTGGACACCTTGTCGGGGCAGACGAAGATGCACTTGTAGCCCTTCTGCTGGGCCACGATCGCCAGACCGACACCGGTGTTGCCGGAGGTCGGCTCGACGATCGTGCCGCCCGGCTTGAGGGCGCCCGAGGCCTCGGCGGCCTCGATCATGCGCATCGCGATGCGGTCCTTGACCGAGCCGCCGGGGTTGAAGTACTCGACCTTCGCCAGCACCGTCGCGCTGATGCCCTCGGTGACCTTGTTCAGCTTGACCAGCGGCGTGTTGCCGACCAGGTCGATGATCGAGTTGTGGTACCGCACGGGGGTCCTCCCGGTCTATGGGCATGCGAGTGCTTTCGGTAGGGCAAAGCCTAGGCCGTGCCAGGCGCACCGGCCCTCCCCTCGTGCACACCGCCCCCAATGGCCCACCTCCCCTCCCGCCGCCGGCAGCCGCCGCGCCCCCACCGATCGGCCCACGCCGCCGGTAGCCGCACCCCCCAACCGGGTAAGAACGCCGTGCAGACATTTCGTGGCCCCTGGAGGGGGCGGCACGAGGACGCGAAGGGGGCACCGGATGCCAGGGGCACAGGTTTCTCGGGCCCGGGTGGCCCGTCGGATCGCCACCGCCGCGGCGTACGGCGGCGGCGGTCTCGGTCTGCTCGGGGTCGGCCTGGTGGGGCTGCTGCTGACCGAGGGCAGGCTCGCCATCCAGGCCATCGGCATCCTCGAAGGCGACCCGCCGAAGGCCGACGGCGTCTACGGCGAGGCCTTCGCGGACGCCGCCACCGGACCGCAGCCGCCGCTCGTGCTCGCCGTCTTCGGCGACTCCACCGGCGCCGGCCTCGGCGTGCTGCGCTCCCGCGACACTCCGGGGGCGCTGCTCGCGGCCGGTCTCGCCTCGGTCGCCGAGCGCCCGGTCCGGCTGGTGAACGCGGCCCGATCCGGCGGCCGGTCCGCCGATCTCTCGGGCCAGCTGGAGCAGGCGCTGCCGCACCGCCCCGACGTCGCCGTGATCATGGTCGGCGCGAACGACGTGACCCGCCACAGCCCGGCCCAGCTCGCCGTCCGCCAGCTCGGCGAGGCCGTCGCGGCGCTGCGGGCGAACGGCTGCGAGGTGGTGGTCGGCACCTGCCCCGACCTCGGGACGATCAAGCCGGTGCGCCCGCCGCTGCGCTGGGTGGCCCGCCGGCTGAGCCGGCAGCTGGCCGCGGCCCAGACCATCGCCGTGGTGGAGGCCGGGGGCCGGACGGTGTCGCTGGGCTCGCTGCTGGGGCCGGAGTTCGCCGCGCGGCCCGAGATGTTCGCGGCCGACCGCTACCACCCGTCCGCCCAGGGCTACGCGACGGCCGCGATGGCCGTCCTGCCGTCGGTCTGCGCCACGCTGGGCCTGTGGCCGGACGAGGAGCACCCGGCCGGTCCGGGGCGGGCCGAGACGGTGCTGCCGGTGGCGATGGCCGCGGCGGCCGCGGCGGGCCGGGCGGGCACCGAGGTGGCGGCGGTGGAGGCCGAGGGCGCGACCCGCCGGTGGGCGCTGCTGCGCAACCGCCTGCGGGGCGGCCTGCCGGGCGCGTGGGCGGTCGGCGCACCGGGCGCCGGGCTGCCCGGGGAGCCTCCCGCCGCTCCCGGGGGCACGTCGGCCAGCTCACACGCCGGTGCTGGTGACGCCTGACCTACCAGGCGGTAACTTTCCTCCCGGACGCCAGTCCGCCGTCAAGCCAGCGAGGAGCCCGTCATGCCCGAAGCCGTCATCGTCAGCGCCACCCGTTCGCCGATCGGCCGGGCGTTCAAGGGCTCGCTCAAGGACGTCCGCCCGGACGACCTGACCGCCCACGTCATCCAGGCCGCGCTGGCCAAGGTGCCGCAGCTGGACCCGCGCGACATCGACGACCTGATGCTCGGCTGCGGCCTGCCCGGCGGCGAGCAGGGCCACAACCTGGCCCGCATCGTGGCCGTCCAGATGGGCATGGACTACCTGCCCGGCGCGACGATCACCCGCTACTGCTCGTCCTCGCTGCAGACCACCCGCATGGCGCTGCACGCGATCAAGGCCGGCGAGGGCGACGTCTTCATCTCGGCGGGCGTCGAGACCGTCTCGCGCAGCGTCAAGGGCACCTCGGACGGCATGCCCGGCACCATGAACCCGCTCTTCGACGAGGCCCAGGCCCGCACCGCCAAGCGCGCCGAGGAGGGTGGCGGCGAGTGGCACGACCCGCGCGAGGACGGCCTGCTGCCGGACGCCTACATCGCGATGGGCCAGACCGCCGAGAACCTGGCCGCGCTCAAGGGCATCACCCGCGCCGAGCAGGACGAGTTCGGCGTGCGCTCGCAGAACCTCGCCGAGGCCGCGATCAAGGCGGGCTTCTGGGAGCGCGAGATCACCCCGGTGACGCTCCCGGACGGCACCGTGGTCAGCACGGACGACGGCCCGCGCGCCGGCGTCACGCTGGAGGGCGTGTCCGGCCTGAAGCCGGTGTTCCGCCCCGACGGCACGGTGACCGCCGGTAACTGCTGCCCGCTGAACGACGGCGCCGCCGCGCTGGTGATCATGTCCGACACCAAGGCCCGCGAACTCGGCATCACCCCGCTCGCCCGCGTCGTCTCCACCGGCGTCAGCGCCCTCTCCCCCGAGATCATGGGCTACGGCCCGGTCGAGGCCTCCAAGCAGGCGCTGCAGCGGGCCGGCCTGAGCATCGGCGACATCGACCTGGTCGAGATCAACGAGGCCTTCGCCGCCCAGGTCATCCCGTCCTACCGGGACCTCGGCATCGACCTGGACCGCCTGAACGTCAACGGCGGCGGGATCGCGGTCGGCCACCCCTTCGGCATGACCGGCGCCCGGATCACCACCACGCTGATCAACTCCCTGCAGTGGCACGACAAGCAGTTCGGCCTGGAGACCATGTGCGTCGGCGGCGGCCAGGGCATGGCGATGGTCATCGAGCGCCTCAGCTGACCCCGGCCGACCTCCAACTGCCGTCCGCCGCACCCCCGGAAGGGTCTGGACCACCCATTTGGAGTGACGCACAGTAATTGAGGGCCGGATCACACCGCGAGGTCGATCCGGCCCTCTTCCGGTTCGTTTCCGACCCGGAAATCGACACTGCGGAGCGGATCAACTCCGCAGCGTAGAACGGTACTACTTAACAATTTGGGGACAAGGGCGAAAGTCCGGGACGAATTAGACATTCGCCACTGCGGTCACACCCCCACATGCGGCAGTGTGGAGAGGTAACCCCGTTCCGCTCCTCGCTAGGAGTACGTTCCGTGAGCGCCGTCTACACCATCCTGCTGCTGATCCTGATCACCGTGTCGGCCGCCGTGCTGATCCACCTGCGCGGGCTCTCCCGCCGGCTGGACGCACAGGCCGCGGCCCAGGCCGCGCCGGCCGCGGTCGACGAGGCCGCGATACGCCGGGCCGTGACCGAGGCGCTCGCCGCCGACCGCGAGCGGGAGATCACCGAGGCCCGGGCGTTCTGGGCCGAGCAGGAGGCCCGCGCGGCCGAGGACGCGCCACTGTTCGACTCGCCCTTCACCGGCGCCTTCTCCGGCACCGACGAGTGGCCGCTCTTCTTCCCCCGCCCCACCGGCCCGCAGGACGCCGCCGACAACGCCGGGACGATGGACCCGGAGTTCGGCGAGGCGCTGCGCTCCGCGCTGGAGGACCTGATCACCGAGGGCGGCACCGCCCCGGCCGAGCCCGGCACCGACGGCGGCGCGCCGCTGCGCCCCGGGCACCCGGCCGGCGCCGAGGCCTCCGGTGACGCCCGCGCCCGCCGCGAGGCCGACCTGATCGCCACCGGCCTGGAGGCCGGACTGCTGGACGCCGAACCGGCCGTCGAGGACGCCCCGGTCGCCGCGCCGGACCCCCGCCGCCACCCCTCGCACCCCGACTTCGTGCCCAGCCAGGCGCCGTCCCGCGAGTGGACCGACACCCGGCTGGCCACCCTCGCCGACGAGGGCGTCGCCCTGATCGACGTGCGCCCGGGCCCGCTGGGCACGCTGGACGTGTACGCCTTCGCCGACGGCACCACGCTGTGCGTGGCCCCGGGCGACCGGGAGGCCGCCTACCGGCTGATCGACGCGGTCCGGGCCGGCGAGCACGTCCGGCTGCTGGGGGGCTCGCGCTTCTCCGGCTCGTACTCGCTGACGTTCTCCACCGACGAGGAGGCCGTCTACGTCCTCGCCGACCGGGTGGTCGCCAGCATCTGACACCCGCTCACCGCGCGTCGAAGCACGTCGCCGAAGGCCGCCCGGGTCAGCGGGGTTACCGACCCGGGCGGCCTTCGGCGTTCGCGCGCGCCCGGGAGGCGCCTACGCGCAGAGCGCCGCCGTCTCGCCGACCGCCTCGACCGCCCCGGCCAGCACCTCGGACACCCGCGCGGGGCCGCCGAGTTGCCGCGGCAGCGCCACCTCGGCGCCCTCCGGCAGGGCCGCGAGCGCGAGCGCCAGGTCGTGCCCGGCGACGGCCAGCTGGTCCCCCACCGCGAACGGGCCCGCGTCCGGGAAGTCCCGCTCCGGCCCGCCCTCCGTGGCACCGCCCAGCGCCGCCAGCCGGCGCGCCAGCGCCAGCACGGCCGCCGCCCGCGACGCGTGTCCGGGCACGGCGCCCAGCAGCTTGCTCTGCGGCAGCGAGCGGAAACGATCCGCCAGGGAGTCGACGGCTTCGACCAGGGGCTGTACGTCATGCATACCGAGAAGCCTAGGGCGAAAGACACGCCCTACGGGCCCCGAACGCCGCCGGGCCCCGGAGCGGTGTGCTCCGGGGCCCGGCGGCAGTGGGTGGCGGGATCCCCCGCCGGGGTCGTCGATCAGTCGTCGCCGCGCAGGATGGCGATCAGGCGCAGCATCTCGACGTAGATCCAGACCAGCGAGAGGGTGAGCCCGAAGGCGGCCCGCCAGGCCTCCTTCTGCGGAGCGCCCTGCGCGATGGCCTCCTCGATGGCCGCGAAGTCCAGCGAGAGGAAGAAGGCGCCGAGGCCGATGCCGATCAGGCCGACCACGATGCCCAGCGGGCCGGAGCGCAGGCCGAGGTCGGCGCCGAAGGCCAGCGCGATCACGTTGACCAGCATGAGCAGCACGAAGCCCATGGCGATCGCGATGCCGATCCGGGTGTACTTCGGGGTGACCCGGATCCTCCCGCTCTTGTAGGCGAACAGCATCGCCGCGAAGACCGCCGCCGTGCCCAGCACCGCCTGGATCGCGATGCCCGGCAACTTGACGTCGAGGGCGTGCGTGACGGCGCCGAGCGCGAAGCCCTCCAGGGCCGCGTACAGCAGGATCAGCGGCGGGCTGACGCTCCGCTTGAAGGAGACGACCAGGCCGACGACCATGGCCACCAGGCTGGCGCCGATCGCGACGCCGAAGTTCTCGAACGGCAGCGCGAACCAGGCCACCGCACCGGCGGCGACCAGGGTCAGCAGCGTCATGGCGGTGCGCGCGACCACGTCGTCGAGCGTCATCCGCCCGGTGGCCAGCGGCCCGGCGGACGGGCCGTTGTACATCGCGTACAGCTGCTCGTCGCTCAGCGGGGCCTGGCCCGGCTGCTGCTGGGCGTAGGGGCCGCTCGCGTAGGGGTTGTTGCCGTACGGACCCCCGGCCTGCGCGGTGGGCCCGAACCCCGCGTAGCCGGACTCGCGGGTGAAGGAACCCTCCCGCGAGAAGACCGGGTTGCTGCTTCTCATTGCTCATTCCCTCCGTGGCGGCACTGCACCGCCCCGGACCCAGGGTAATGGCTTGGCAAAAATATCGGGATACGCCGCGAGGATGATCCATCGGGAGGACGCTCGGCGGGGACGCCGGCGGCGCCCCCGCGCGTCGAGCGGTGCCCGGAGCCGGACTCGAACCGGCACGGCCTCGCGGCCAAGCAGTTTTAAGCTGCCCGTGTCTGCGTTCCACCATCCGGGCGTCCTGCGAACCACCCCTGAGCCTAGTCGCCCGGCTCACCCTTTCGCATGTTCCCAGCCCGGGAAGTTGTCATGTTTCCTTGCCATCTGACGAACAGTTCGAGATCCGGCCACGGAGCACACCGGTTCAGGCCACCACCCCGCCCTCAGGGTCGGTGTCATACCGCAGGAGGAGGGCGTCGGACACCCGTACGCCCAGGGGCGGTCGGGCCAACCGTCCGGCGGAGCGACGATAGACCATGATCACGCGGCGGAGCATGGAGGTACGAATCCGCTACCCGCAAGGAGCACCCCGTGACCTCGTCGACCGCAACCGCCGTCCGCACCGGCCGGGCGGCCGCCCGCGCCACCGGCCTGAACAAGGTCTACGGGGAGGGCGAGACCCGCGTCGTCGCCCTGGACAACGTCACCGTCGACTTCCCGCAGGGCGAGTTCACCGCCATCATGGGCCCCTCCGGCTCCGGCAAGTCCACCCTCATGCACTGCATGGCCGGCCTCGACACCGTCTCCTCCGGCTCCTCCACCATCGGCGACACCGAACTCGTCGGACTCAAGGACAAGCAGCTCACCCAACTGCGCCGCGACCACATCGGCTTCATCTTCCAGGCCTTCAACCTGCTCCCCACCCTCACCGCCCTGGAGAACATCACCCTCCCGACGGACATCGCCGGCCGCAAGACCGACAAGGCCTGGCTCGACCGCGTCGTCGACACCGTCGGCCTCTCCGGCCGCCTCAGCCACCGCCCCTCCCAGCTCTCCGGCGGCCAGCAGCAGCGCGTCGCCTGCGCCCGCGCCCTCGCCGGCAAGCCCGACATCATCTTCGCCGACGAACCCACCGGAAACCTCGACTCCCGCTCCGGCGCCGAGATCCTCTCCTTCCTGCGCAACTCCGTGCGCGAACTCGGCCAGACCGTCGTCATGGTCACCCACGACCCCGTCGCCGCCTCCTACGCCGACCGCGTCGTCTTCCTCGCCGACGGCCGCATCGTCGACGAACTCCACAACCCCACCGCCGACACCGTCCTGGACCGCATGCGCCGCTTCGACGCCAAGGGCCGCACCAGCTGACCTTCCGGCAACCGAACGCCCGCACTTGAACCCAGGACACCTCATGTATCGCACCGCACTGCGCAACGTGCTGGCCCACAAGGGCCGACTGCTGATGACGGCCCTGGCCGTCATGCTGGGCACCGCCTTCGTGGCGGGCACCATGGTCTTCTCCGACACCTTCGGCAAGGCCATGCGGGACAGCAACTCCAAGAGCTACTCGGACGTCTCGGTCCAGGTCGTGGACAACGCGGCCGGCTCCCGCGTCTCGGCCAAGGAGAAGAGCGAGAGCGGCTCCGCCACGCTCACCGACGCCACCGTCCAGCAGTTCGCCGCGCTGCCGGGCACCGCCGGCGCCCGTGGCGTGGTCAGCGGCTTCACCGGCGTCGCCGACCGCAACGGCAACCTGGTCGGCCAGTTCTGGGCCGCCAGGGGCGCCAACTTCACCCCGGGCCAGGACGGCGGGGACGCGCGCTACCCGATGGCCGAGGGCCGGGGGCCGGCGAACGGCAAGGAGATCGCACTCGACCGCAAGACCGCCGACAAGGCCGGTTACAAGGTCGGCGACACCGTCCGGGTGGCCGCCAACGGGCCGGTCATCGAGGCGAAGCTCACCGGGATCTTCACCACCGCCGACCCGGTGGTGAACTCCGGCGGCACGCTCACCCTGTTCGACCGCGCCACCGCCCAGCAGCTGCTCCTGGAGCCGGGCCGCTACAGCAGCATCGTGCTCACCGCCAAGCCCGGCACCACCGAGGACGCGCTGCTCGCCCAGGTCCAGCCCACGGTGCCGGCCGGCAGCCAGTTCGACGTCGAGACCGGGGCCAAGCTCAAGGCCGACGAGCAGAAGCAGATCGCCGAGGGCACCAACACCCTGCGCACCGTGCTGCTCGCGTTCGCCGGCATCTCGCTCTTCGTCGGCATCTTCATCATCGCGAACACCTTCACCATGCTGGTCGCCCAGCGCACCAAGGAACTCGCGCTGCTGCGGGCGATCGGCGCCAGCCGCAAGCAGGTCACCCGCTCCGTCCTGGTGGAGGCGCTGGCGATCGGTGTCGTCTCCGCCGTCGCCGGTCTGCTCGCGGGCGTCGGGATCGGCGCCGGGCTGCAGTCCCTCATGAGCACGCTGAACGCGGACATGCCGCAGGGCTCGCTGGTGATCAAGCCGCTCACCATCGGCGTGACCCTGCTGGTCGGTGTCCTGGTGACGGTGCTGTCGGCCCTGCTGCCGGCCATGCGCGCCTCCCGGATCGCCCCGGTGGCCGCGATGAGCAACGGCGACCAGCCGGTCAGTCAGAAGAGCCTGGTGGTCCGCAACACGATCGGCTCCCTCCTCGCCGCCGGCGGTCTCGCGCTGATCGGCTTCGGCGCCTCGACCGGCAACGACACCGGCCGGATGCCGGTCGCGATCGGCGCCTTCCTGGCCCTGATCGGCGTGTTCGTGCTGCTGCCGCTGCTCTCCCGTCCGGTCATCGCCCTGGTCGGCCCGGTGCTGCGCAAGCTGGCCGGCACCCCGGGCAAGCTGGCCCAGCAGAACGCCGTGCGCAACCCCCGCCGCACCGCCTCCACCGCAGCCGCGCTCACCATCGGCTTGACCCTGGTCACCGGCCTCACCGTGCTGGGCGCCTCGGTCACCGGCGTGATCGACCGGGCCATCACCGACTCGATGAAGGCCGACTACCTGGTCGGCACCGCCAACGGGATGGGCCTGTCCGACCAGGTGCCCGGCGAGATCGCCAAGGCCCCCGGGGTGGCGGCCTCCTCGCCGCTCACCTCCGTCTACTGGAAGCTCGACGGCACCAGCAAGGCGATCAGCGGCCTGAACGCGGACAGCTTCGACCAGCTCGCCTCGGTCAAGCTGACCAGCGGCTCCACCGCCGCCCTCGGCCAGGGCCGGCTCCTGGTGGACCAGGACGTCGCCACGAAGTTCAACGTCACCACGGGCTCGACCATGGCCGTGACCTTCCCGGACAAGTCCACCGGGCAGCTCACCGTCGGCGGCGTGTACGAGAAGGGCGGCATGCTCGGCCCGGTCGTCCTGGCCAACGGCGAGATCCTCAAGCACGAGCCGAAGGCACAGGTCACCGACGTCCTGGTCAAGGGCAAGGACGGCGCCACCGACGCGCTCAAGCAGTCCCTCAAGGACGCCACCGGTGCCAACCCGGTGATCGAGGTCAAGTCCAAGCAGGACGTCCGGGACCGCTTCAGCCAGTCCATCACCTTCATCCTGAACCTGATGTACGGCCTGCTGGCGATGTCCGTGCTGGTCGCGGTCCTCGGCGTGATCAACACGCTGGCGATGTCGGTCTTCGAGCGCAAGCGCGAGATCGGCATGCTGCGGGCGATCGGCCTGGACCGCCGGGGCATCAAGCGGATGGTCCGTCTGGAGTCCGTGGTGATCTCGCTGTTCGGCGCCGGGATCGGCGTGCTGCTCGGCTGCTTCATCGCCTGGGCCGTCAACGGCACCCTGAAGTCCAGCCTGGCCGGGCTCACCACGGTCGTGCCGTACGGCCAGCTGGCGCTCTTCCTGCTCCTTGCCGGACTGGTCGGCCTGGTGGCCGCGATCTGGCCGGCCCGCCGGGCGTCCAAGCTGGACATCCTGGAGAGCATCAAGACCGACTGACGGCCGGTCCGGGAACGCGGAAGGCCCCTGCCGGAGGGTTCGGCAGGGGCCTTCCAACTTCTGTACTCCGCCCGGTCGCACGGCCGGCTGAGCACCACGGAGGTCGTGGTCCGGCGACACTGCCGGGCGGAGGGCCTCCGACTCATACCCCGGTGCTCCCACACCGGGGTCTCAGTCGCTTACTTGCTCGCGAGTTCCTTCTCGGCGGCCGGCTTGGCGGCCTCCACGGGCTTCGTGGGCGGGGTGACCTCCTGGATGGGCAGGTACGGCTGCTCCATCTGGGACAGGCCGACCATCTCGCGCTTCAGGAAGACGGCGAGGGTCCAGTCGGTGAAGACGCGGACCTTGCGGTTGAAGGTCGGCACCATGGCGCCGTGGTACGCGCGGTGGAACCACCAGGCGAGGCGGCCCTTCAGCTTGAACTTGCCGAAGAGGATCGCGACACCCTTGTGCAGGCCCAGACCGGCGACCGCACCGAGGTTCTTGTGCTTGTACTCCTTCTGCGGGAAGCCGCGCATGCCGGAGATCACGTTGTCGCCGAGGACGACGGCCTGGCGGCAGGCGTGCTGCGCGTTCGGCGGGCACCAGGCGCCCTCGCCGGCGGCGAGGTCCGGCACCTGGGCGTTGTCGCCGGCGGACCAGACGTAGTCGAAGCCCTGGACCTGGAGGGTCGGCGCCGTGTCGACGTGGCCGCGCGGGCCCAGCGGCAGGCCGAAGTGGGCCAGCACCGGGTTCGGCTTCACGCCGGCCGTCCACACGATGGTGGAGGCGTCCATCTCCATGCCGTTCTTCAGCACGACGTGGCCGTCGACGCAGGAGTCCATGGAGGTCTCGATGTAGACCTCGATGTTGCGCTCGCCGAGCTTCTCCTTGGTCCACAGACCGAGGTCCGGGCCCATCTCGGGGAGGATGCGGTTGGCCGCCTCCACCAGGATGAAGCGCATGTCGTCGCGGCTGACGGTCTTGTAGATCTTGGCGGCGTCGCGCGCCATGTCCTCGACCTCGGCGATCGTCTCGACGCCGGCGAAGCCGCCGCCGATGACGACGAAGGTCAGGGCCTTGCGCCGGATCGCCTCGTCCGTGGTGGACTCGGCCTTGTCCAGCTGCGCCATGACGTGGTTGCGGAGGGCGATGGCCTCCTCAACCGTCTTCATGCCGATGCCGTTCTCCGCCAGACCCGGGATCGGGAAGGTGCGGGAGACCGAGCCGGTCGCGACGACGAGGTAGTCGAAGGGCAGCTCGTAGGAGTCGCCGGCCGCGGGCGCGATGGTGGCGACCTTGCGGGCGTGGTCCACAGCGGTCACGTGACCGGTGAGCACCTCCGCCTTCTTGAGGGCGCTGCGCAGGGGCGCGACGAGGTTGCGGGGCGCGACGTTGCCGCCGGCCGCCTCGGGGAGGAAGGGCAGGTACGTCATGTACGACCGCGGGTCGACGACCGTGACGGTCGCTTCGCCGTAACGCATCTTCTTGAGGATGCGCATCGCGGCATACAGGCCGACGTAACCACCGCCGACAATGAGGATGCGAGGACGCTCCGTGGTGCTCATATCCGAAAGTATCCAGCACCGTCCGGAGCAGCCTTCGTGAGCCCGGTCACAAGCGGATGGACACCCCGTGCTACACTGCGCGGCCACAAAACGGCCTCCTCGGGGACACCTCACCGCACCCGCGGGCACCCCGTGAGCACCCGGGGTCACACCACCCTGCTGAGCAGCAACGATCCGTACAGCACCCGGGTTCCCGCTTGTGATTTCGATTTTCAAACCTCAAGCGAGGCCTGACCTGCGATCCAACGGGCGACGCGCGGTGACAGCCTTCGGTCCCACAATTCGGACGTAGCGGACGAGCGGGTGCGACGAATGACTGGATCGCCATGTGAAGAAATTCACGAACTTTTCCGCCCGCACCCGGGCGCGCCCCGGCCCCGGCCCCCCGTTCGGGGTTCCGGAGCCGGTCGGGTAAGGCCCGCAACGGGTCAGGAGGCGATACTCCAGGCGATGCCGTCCAGGATGTCGTGCTCGCTCACGACGACCTCGGCGGCGCCGGTGCGCTCCATGATCTCCAGCAGCTCCAGCGCCCCGGCCGCGATCACGTCCACCCGGCCCGGGTGCATCGACGGGATCGCGGCGCGCTCGGCGTGGGTGGCGGCCAGCAGCTCGCGGGCGATCTCCGCGACCCGCTCCCGGCCGATCCGCGAGTGGTGGATCACCGCCGAGTCGTAGGCCGGCAGGTCCAGGGCGATCGCGGACACCGTGGTGACCGTCCCGGCGAGGCCCACCAGGGTGGCCGCGCCGGTCAGCGGGACGGCCTCCTCGGCCTTGTCCAGCTCGGCCCGCACGTGTGCCCTGGCCTCGGCGATCTGCTCCGCGGTGGGCAGCTCGGCGCCGCCGAAGTGCCGCTCGGTCAGCCGGACGCAGCCGATGTCCACCGAGCGCGCGGCCTGGACGTCGTCCGTGCCGAGCACGAACTCGGTCGAGCCGCCGCCGAGGTCGAACACCAGGTACGGCGCGGCGAACTGACCGCCGGTCAGCTCCTTGGTGGCGCCGACGAAGGACAGGTGCGCCTCCTCCTCGCCGCTGACCACCTCGGGCTCGACGCCGAGGATCTCGCGCACGCCCTTGACGTACTCGTCGCTGTTCTCGGCGTCCCGGGAGGCGCTGGTGGCGACGAAGCGGATGCGCTCCGGGCCGACCCCGAAGCCGTCGACGACCTCCCGGTACTCCCGGCAGGCCGCGAAGGTGCGGGCCAGCGCGTCCGGGTGCAGCCGGCCGGTGCGGTCCACGCCCTGGCCCAGCCGGTTGACGATCATCCGGCGGTCCAGGTCGGTGATCCCACCGGTCGCCGGGTCCAGGTCGGCGACCAGCAGCCGGATCGAGTTGGTGCCGCAGTCGATCGCGGCCACGCGGGTCGTGCTCACTCGGACTCCCGCGCCTCGGCCTCGTCGGCGGCGCGCTTCTTCGCGGCGCGCTCGGCGGTCTTCTGCTCCTTGGCGGCGATGACGGCCTCGTGGTCCTGGTCCTTGGCCCGGTTGCGCAGGACCCGCTCGCCGGCCGCCTCGACCTCGGCCGGGGAGACGCACGGGCCCTTGGCCCACCAGTCCTCCAGCATGCCGATCGCCTCGTCGCCGAGCGGGTTGACGCCCTCTCCGGCGGCCAGCGAGTGGCCGACCAGCACGTGCAGGCACTTGACCCGGTCCGGCATGCCGCCGGCGCTCGGGAAGCCCTCCAGCACCTCGATGGCGTCGCGCCGGGCGATGTAGTCCTCGTGCGCCTCCTGGTACGCGGCCGCCAGCTCCGGGTCCTCGGCCAGCCGGGCGGTCTGCTCCTTCATCACGCCGTCCGCCTCCAGGGTGCCGATCAGCGAGGCGGCCTTGGGGCAGGTCAGGTAGTAGAGCGTCGGGAACGGCGTGCCGTCGGGCAGCCGCGGGGCCGTCTCGACGACGTCCGGGTTGCCGCACGGGCAGCGGTGGGCCACGCCGCGCAGGCCGCGCGGGACCCGGCCCAGCTGGGCGGCGATGGCGGCGACGTCGGCGTCGGAGACGGCGGGGTGGTTCTCAGTGGTCATGGGGGGAGGGGTCTCCAGCGGGGGACGGTGGGAGGGGACGGGTCGACGGCGCGATGGGGGCCAGGGCCGCGGTGTCGGCGGCGTCCACCGAGTCCCAGACGCTGGAGTACCAGGGCTTGGCGGCCTTCACCGCGCCGCCGGCCGTGCCGTCGGAGGGGGCGGGCGGGGCGGCGGAGGACTGGGCGGCGCCCGCTCCGGCCGGATCCACGGCGATGTACGGGGTCTCCCCCGGCATCGCGTAGTGCAGCCGGGCACGGGCCTGCGCCTTGACGTACTCCGGGTCCTGCCAGCGGGCCTTGTCCCGGCGCAGCTGCTCGACCTGCTGCCGGGCGTGCTCGGCCTTCGCCCGCTGGGCGGAGATCTCGGCGCGCTGGGAGATGAACTGCCGCGTCGGGTAGGCGAGGATCGCCACCAGCGAGCAGAGCACCAGGACGAGGACGGTCGCCCGGCTCGTGAAGCGAGGACGGGCCGCCAAGCCCGGGATCCTCCAGCCAGCCATCTCCCGTTCCCCTCCTGGTCGCGACGGTGCCCCGCCGTCCACCCTACGGGGTGAACGGCGGGGCACCGGTCAGGCGTGCACCACCGGAGGTGTTCAGCCCTCGTGCTCGCTGTGCGTACTACTCCGCCGAACGGCTGTGCTCATTGCTCCGCGGAGCGACCGTGCTGATTACTCCGCAGAGCGTGATTACTCCGCGGAGCGGAAGCGCGGGAAGGCACCGCGGCCGGCGTACTCGGCGGCGTCGTCGAGGATCTCCTCGATGCGCAGCAGCTGGTTGTACTTGGCGACGCGCTCGGAGCGGGCCGGGGCGCCGGTCTTGATCTGGCCGCAGTTGGTGGCGACGGCCAGGTCGGCGATGGTGACGTCCTCGGTCTCGCCGGAGCGGTGCGACATCATGCAGCGGTAGCCGTTGCGCTGGGCCAGCTCGACGGCGTCCAGGGTCTCGGTCAGCGAGCCGATCTGGTTGACCTTCACCAGCAGCGCGTTGGCGGTGCCGGTCTCGATGCCCTTGGCCAGGCGGGCCGGGTTGGTGACGAACAGGTCGTCGCCGACCAGCTGGACCTTGTCGCCCAGCTTGACGGTCATGGCCTTCCAGCCGTCCCAGTCCGACTCGTCCAGCGGGTCCTCGATGGAGACCAGCGGGTAGGCGGCGACGAGCCCGGCGTAGTACTCGATGAGCTCCGCGGCCGAGAGGGCCTTGCCCTCGAACTGGTAGGCGCCGTCCTGGTAGAACTCGGAGGCGGCGACGTCCAGGGCCAGCGCGATGTCGCGGCCGGGCACGTAGCCGGCCTTCTGGATGGCCTCGGTGATGAGGTCCAGGGCCTCGCGGTTGCTGTCCAGGTTCGGCGCGAAGCCGCCCTCGTCGCCGAGGCCGGTGGACAGGCCGCGCTCCTTCAGGACGCCCTTGAGGGTGTGGTAGACCTCGACGCCCCAGCGGACGGCCTCGGAGAAGGACTCCGCGCCGATCGGGGCGATCATGAACTCCTGGATGTCGACGTTGGAGTCCGCGTGCGAGCCGCCGTTGAGGATGTTCATCATCGGGACCGGCAGGACGTGCGCGTTCGGGCCGCCCAGGTAGCGGAACAGCGGCAGGTCGCTCGCCTCGGAGGCGGCGTGCGCGACGGCCAGCGAGACGCCCAGGATGGCGTTGGCGCCGAGCGAGGACTTGTCCGGGGTGGCGTCCAGGTCGAGCATGGCCTGGTCGATCAGGCGCTGCTCGGTGGCGTCGTAGCCGACCAGCTCCGGGCCGATCTGCTCGATGACGGCCAGGACGGCCTTCTCCACGCCCTTGCCGAAGTAGCGGTTCTTGTCACCGTCGCGGAGCTCCAGCGCCTCGAAGGCGCCGGTGGAGGCACCCGACGGGACAGCGGCACGACCGGTGCTGCCGTCGTCGAGGCCGACCTCGACCTCGACCGTGGGGTTGCCACGCGAGTCGAGGATCTCACGGGCTACGACGACATCGATGGACGGCACGAGGCATCTCCTTGCGGAAGCAGGGTCCCGCTGACCAGTGGTGCGGCCGGCGGGATGATTGCGGAGTCGTTACGACCAGAGCCTAACCGCACGTGGTCCCGGGGCCACGCCGACCTCGGTCCCGTCTCAGCGTGTGGCCGGGCTACTTGCCGGTAGTTCACCTGGGCCCCCCGGGAAAAGGGGCGGAAGCGGACGAAGGGGGCCGATCCGGGGTCGGCCCCCTCCGTGGCGTGTCGCACCGGTTCCGGCCGGCGTCAGCCGAGGTGCAGCACCTGGCCGGGCAGGATCAGGTTCGGGTCGCCGCCGACGGTGCCGCGGTTGCCGTCGTAGACCGACTGCCAGCCGCCGTGCACACCCTGGGCGGACGCGATGCTCGACAGCGTGTCACCGGCGTGGACGGTGTAGTCGTGGCCGCCCTGCGGGGCGACGGCGGCGCGCGGGGCCTGCTGCTGCGGCTGGGCGTACTGCTGCTGGACCTGCTGCTGGGCGGCCTGCTGCTGGGCCTGGCCCGCGTACTGCTGGTAGACGCCCTGGTGGCTGGTCCAGTACCAGGTGCCGTTGTTCTGGTACCAGTACACCTTCGCGTCGGCGTCCCAGCCGGCCTTGCCGGAGAAGCCCGGGGCCTGCGGCTGCTGCTGGGCCTGCTGCGTGTGCTGCTGGTACTGCTGCTGGGCGGGCTTCTGAGCCGGCTTCGGCTGGGCCGGCTTCGCCGCGGGCTGCTGCTGCGCCGGCTGGGAGTGCTGCTGCGCGGCGGGCTTGGCGTCGGAGGTGTCGACGGCGGCGGGGGCGCCGCCCTTCGACAGGCCGGCCTTCTTCGAGCAGACCGGCCAGGCGCCCGGACCCTGCGAGGCCAGGACCTTCTCGGCCACCGCGATCTGCTGGCCCTTGGAGGCCTGGTTGGCCTGCGCCGCGTACGCGGTGCCGCCGAAGGCCTTCCAGGTGCTGGAGGTGAACTGCAGGCCGCCGTAGAAGCCGTTGCCGGTGTTGATGCCCCAGTCGCCGCCGCTCTCGCACTGGGCGACGGAGTCCCAGGCGGAGGCCGGGGCGGCGGAGGCGCCGGTGGCGGTGAGGATCGGCATCGCGAGTCCGACGCCGGCCACTCCGGCGACGGCGATGGCCTTCTCGGTCTGGGTGCGACGGCGGTGACGACCGGTTCCAACGAACAGCATGAAGGGGTCCCTCTCCGCACGCCTGCGAGGTGAGCTGTCGGGTTCGGACCGGGAGGTGGCCCGGCCGCCGTCTGCGGAAACGATTCCGCTCGGGCGGCTTCACCCCAAGCCGTGGAGGAACGGCAACAAACCTGGTTCCCCCGCCCCTGCCCAGGGTTCTGGTCGGTTTCCCGTGGCGCGGCGGGCAGGACTCGGCGTTCCGCACTCGGGGTCCGCAGCTGCGAACTCCAGGGAGAGTAGACAGATCCTCAGACCAATCACAAGCTCATATCGCAGACATCACACAGAAATTACGGCACGTGGTCGATCGCCTACCAACGGCGGCTGTTTGTCCCGATTGATGGGTGTTCATACGGCCGATCCGTACCGGTTCGCGACGTCCCGTCAGTGTGTCGGAGCGTCGGGAAGCGCGTGCGGTGAACGGCTCTCGGGACTGAATTCGACCGGAAGTTCGCGCAATCCGCGCATGATCAGGCCACCGCGCCACCGCAGGTTCTCCGGGCTTTCCGCCAGCGCGATATCGGGCAGCCGGGACAACAGCGTGGCCAGCGCCGACCGGCCTTCGAGCCTGGCCAGCGGGGCGCCGATGCAGTAGTGGATGCCGTGCCCGAAACCCAGGTGCGGGTTGTCCGCCCGGGCCAGGTCCAGGGTGTTCTCGTCCGAGAACCTGGCCGGATCCCGGTCCGCCGCCGCCAGCACCACGAGCACCGGGTCGCCGACCGGGATGTCCACCCCGCCGATGGTCAGCGGGTGGGTCGCGAACCGCCACGTCGCCAGCTCCACCGGACCGTCGTAGCGCAGGAGTTCCTCGATCCCGGTCTCCAGCAGCGCCGTCTCGCCCCGCGCCACCGACTCCTGCAGCAGGCGGCGCTGCTCCGGGTTGCGCAGCAGCGCGTACGTCCCGTTGCCGATCAGGTTGACGGTCGTCTCGAAGCCGGCGAACAGGAGGATGAACGCCATCGCGGCGGCCTCGTTCTCGGTGAGGTGCTCGCCGTGGTCGCTCGCCCGGATCAGGCCCGAGATCAGGTCGTCCCCGAGGTCCGCCCGCTTGCGGTGGATCAGCTCCAGCAGGTACGCCCGCATCCGCTTCACCGCCCGCCCCACGCCGCCGCGTTGGCCGCCCCCGTGGCGGATCATCATGCCGGCCCAGTCACGGAAGTCGTCCTGGTCCTCGGCCGGCACGCCGAGCATGTCGCAGATCGCGTAGATGGGGAGCGGGAACGCGAACTCGTGGATGAGGTCCGCCGAACCGCGCTGCGCGAAGCCGTCGATCAGGCGGTCGGTGAGCTGCTGCACCCGCGGCTCGAACTCGGCCACCCGGCGCGGCGTGAACGCCTTCGACACCAGGCGGCGCAGCCGGGTGTGGTCCGGCGGGTCGATGTTCAGCAGGTGCGTCATCAGGTCCGCCTGCCGCTCCCCCGGGATCCCGACCCGGCCGGTGCGGTGCGCCTGCTCGCTGTGGTGCGCCGGGTTCTTCGACAGCCGGCCGTCCGCCAGCGCCTGCCGCGCGTCCGCGTACCGCGTCACCAGCCAGGCGTCCACCCCGCTCGGCAGCGTGGTGCGGTGCACCGGGGCGTGCTCGCGCAGCCACGCGTACGCCGGGTACGGGTCGGCGGCGAACTCCCACGTGAAGAGCGGCGGGCGGGCGGCGTCGGGCTGAACTGGCATGGGACGACCGTATCCGGTGGGTCGGGGGCACCCCGCCATCTACGGTGAGTGACCGGATCGTCAACGACCCGCGGACCGTTCCTCAACGCCCCGCGAACGGCCCGTGGACAGTGCGTGGACGGGTTTTGGACAGCTCTTGGACGGTGGGCAGGCGTGAGCCTGGTCACCTGAGGGGTAACCCCTGTTGCGGAGGGTCAGGACCTGCCTACGATCCTCGGCAGAAATCGTGGGCGTCAGTGCGGACCGCCCACAGGGAGGAGCGCACCATGCGGGTCACCGGGGCAGTCGTCGTCATCGCGGTACTCGACGGCGGGTCGGGAGCCGACCTCGCCCGCCGGTTCACCGCGGCCGGCGCCGCCGGAGTGCTGATCGCCGACCAGCGGGCCGGCGTCGCCGAGGACCTCGCCGGCGAACTCGACCGGCCCGGCTGCCCCGTCGTCGGCGTCGGCGGGGACGTCCGCCGCCCCAGCGACGTCGCCGCGCTCGTCGACACCGCCGAGAAGCACCTCGGGCCGATCGACCTGTTCTGCGTCGCCGGCCCGGACGGCGAGCGGATCATCTCCCTCGCCGACCTTCCCGACCACCTCGGCCTGGAGCGCCTCGCCGAACTCGTCGCCCTCGTCGGCGAGGCCATCGGCGAGGTCGTCCTGCCCCAGCCGCGGACCACCGTCCAGGACGCGGTGACGGCGGCCTGAGGCCCTTCCCCTTCCCCCGCGTCTACTCCGGCTTGAGGCCCTCGGCCTCGCGGACCGCGTCCCGGTAGGCGCGCGCCGCCGCGCGCAGCGCCGCGTCCACGTCCACCCCCGCGTCGTGCGCCCGCTGCGCCACGGCCAGCAGCAGCCTGCCCGCGGACTCCTCCGTGAGCTCCGCGGGCAGCTCGTACGACTCGTCCGGCACGCCCTCGAACCCGGCCCGGCGCACCCGCGACACCAGCTTCGCCGCGTACGCGAGCGACGGCAGCCCGGCCGGCACGCCGTCCAGCACCGACTCGCGGTCCGCCTTCTCGGCCGCCTTCAGCTGCTCCCAGTTCGCCTCGACCTCGGCGGCGCCCTCCGCCTCGACGTCCCCGAACACGTGCGGGTGCCGGTACATCAGCTTCTCGACCAGGTCACCGGCCACGTCGTCGATCGAGAAGGCGTCGGTCGGGTGCTCCTCGGCGATCCGCGAGTGGAAGAACACCTGGAGCAGGACGTCCCCCAGCTCCTCGCGCAGCGTCTCCCGGTCCCCCTCCTCGATCGCCTCGACCAGCTCGTACGCCTCCTCGACCAGGTACTTCACCAGGCTCGCGTGCGTCTGCTCGGCGTCCCACGGGCAGCCGTCCGGCGAGCGCAGCCGGTCCATCACCGAGACCAGGTCCAGCAGGCGGGCGCCGGGCAGGTCGTACGACCCCGGCAGCACCTCGATCTCCGGCACCTCCCCCGCGTGCTCCACGGCCAGGCGCGCCAGCGCCGCGGTGAGGCCCGGGTCCCCGTCGGGGCTGCCCAGCCACACCGTGGGGGCCCGGCCGGCGGGCTCCTCGGTCAGCAGCCGCGCCAGCGCTGGCGCCGAGGCCGGCTCCACGATCTCCACGTCCACCCCGGCCTGCCGCACCGCGGCCACCTGCGGATGCCCGGCGTCCCCCGCCAGCACCCGCCCCGCCGACCGCAACGCCTCCCATGCCGGCCACGCCAGCAGCCCGGGGGCCACCCGGTGGGTGGTGGTGAGCAGGATCAACTTCGCGCCCGGAGTATTCGTCGTCACACCCCGAACTTACCCGCCCCGGCCCCCTGCCCGACCAGCAGAACCCGATCCGGACCACCGTCCCGCGGATCTCCGGGAAGTCGCCCCCGGCGTCTCGCCTCGGCACAGGGCTCCGCTTCTCACACTGGACTCGAAGACCAGGCACACGAAGTCGGGCAGGGCGACTCCCCACGCGCCCCACACGAGAAGTCGGCCCCGCCGACCTCCCGCGCCATCGGGCCTCGCACAGAGCCGCTTCCCCGCATCCGGGGCCCTGCACAGGAAGTCGGCCCCATCGACTTCCTGCGCCGCAGCCCGAAACGAGGCTCCGCACAGGAAGTCGGCCGGGCCGACATCCGGCACACCCCGCCATCCCCGGACGCGGGCCTCCACAGGAAGTCGGCGCCATCGACTTCCTACAGCGCGGCCCAGTGGGCGGGGACGATGCCGCCGGCCTCCCACGCTGAGGTGGACGCCAGAAGACCGAAGCACAGGAAGTCGGCCCCAACGACTTCCTACGGCGCAGCCCAGCGGGCGGGGACGATGCCGCCGGCCTCCCACGCTGAGGTGGACGCCAGAAGACCGAAGCACAGGAAGTCGGCCCCAACGACTTCCTACGGCGCAGCCC
>NZ_JBHVOL010000015.1:0-14664 GCF_042887925.1 Kitasatospora sp. NPDC057904 | reverse complement strand
CAGCAGGCGGGGGCGATGCCGCCGACCTCTCACGCCGAGGTGGACGCCAGGAAACGGAAACGCAGGAAGTCGGCGCCATCGACTTCCTACGCCACAGCCCAGCCGCCGGGGGTCATGCCGCCGGCCTCTCACCCCGAGGTGGGCGCCAGGAGACCGAAGCACAGGAAGTCGGCGCCAACGACTTCCTACGGCGCGGCCCACAGCTCCACGCGAAGCAGACGACGGAGCCAGCCGATCAGGCCGGGCCCGAAGGCCACACGGGGAAAACACAGAAAGTCGGCCACATCGACTCCCTACGCCACAGCCCAGCCGCCGGCGGCGATGCCGCCGGCCTCCCACGCCGAGGCGAAGGCCAGGCACGGAAGCACAGGAAGTCGGCCCCAACGACTTCCTACAGCGCAGCCCAGCAGGCGGGGGCGATGCCGCCGGCCTCTCACGCTGAGGCGAAGGCCAGGCACGGAAGCGCAGGAAGTCGGCCCCAACGACTTCCTACGGCGCGGCCCAGCGTTCGGCGGGATGGGGGGTGAGGCTCAGCGGGTGGTGCGGTGGGGTTGGAGGGTGTTCAGGGAGTGGCGGAGGCGGCGGACGGCGGGGTGGTGGGGGCCCTCGCGGCGTTCGCGTTCGAAGAGGAGCTGGAGGAGCCACTGCCAGGCGTTCTCGGTGTCTCCCGCAGCGGCGAGCCGGAGGCCGATGCGTTCGCGGAGGTCGAAGGCGCGTTCCGGGTCGGGGTCGTGGGCCGCCGTCGCGAGGAGGGACTGGTACTCGGCCATCGCCTCCGCGCCCTGCCCGAGGTGGTCGAGGCAGATCGCCGCGCGGTAGCGGTGGTCGAGGGCCTGGGGTCCGAACGGGCCGCCCTCGGCGGTGGCGGCGAGGCGGCGGTACTCGGGGAGGGCCTGCGCGTGGTGTCCCTCCTGGAGGAGGGTGCGGGCGTAGATGGTGCGGATCGTCCGTACGAGCGGCGCGCCGTCGCCGAGTTCGGCCTCGGCGCGGGGCAGCAGCCGGGCGGCGAGGCCGAGGACCTCGGCGTGGCGGCCGGCGTCGACGAGGTCGGAGAGCCGTCCGCACTCCGCGCCGAGGTCCGGGGCGGACGGGACGACAGGGACGACAGGAACGGCAGGGACGAACGGGACCACCGGCGGCACCGCCGGCGGCGGCGGGGTCGCCGGCGCCTGCGGCACCGGCACAGACACCGGCACCGGCCGCTGCTGCACCGGCCCGGCGGCCGACGGCTGCGGCTGGTGCGGGAAGCGGTACGGCCGGGTGGGGTCGGGCAGCGGCGCGTACCGCGGTTGGGCGGCCGCCTCGGGCGCGGGCAGCAGCGGGAGCAACCGCCCGTACACCTGCCGGGCGTCGGCGGGACGGTCGGCGGGCTGCTTGGCGAGCAGGTCGAGGACGAGGCGTTCGAGCGGCTGCGGTACGTCCGGCCGCAGGTCGCGCAGCGGGACCGGCGGCTCGTCCACGTGGCGCCGCAGCACGCCGAGCGCGGTCGGCGCGCGGAACGGCTCCTCGCCGGCGAGCATCTCGTGCAGGAGGCAGCCGAGCGCGTAGAGGTCGCTGCGCGGGTCGGTGGTGGTGGCCAGCGCCTGCTCGGGCGCCATGTAGGACGGACTGCCGATCGGCACGCCGGTGAGGGTGAGGCGGGTGGCGCCGGGGTCGAGGGCGGTGGCGATGCCGAGGTCCAGCAGGACCGTACGGCCGTCGTGGCGGACCATCACGTTGCTGGGCTTGAGGTCCCGGTGGACCACCGGTACGGCGTGGACGGCGGCCAGCGCGGCGCACAGCTGGGCGGCGACGGCGACCGCCCGCTCGATCGGGAACGGCGCGTCCTCGGCGATGAGGTCGGCGAGGCTCACCCCGGGGACGCGCTGCATGACGAGGTACAGCTCGCCCTCGTCCTCCCCGGCGTCGAAGACCGTGACCAGCCCGGGGTGGTCCAGCGCGGCCGTGACCCGGCACTCGCGCAGGAAGCGGCGGCGCAGCTCGTCGCCGTGGCGGCGTTGTTCGGTGCCCGTGGGGGCGGAGGTGGGACCGGCGGCCAGGAGGTGGTCGGTGCGGAGCAGCTTGACCGCGACCGGGCGGTCCAGGCGCTCGTCGTAGCCGCCCCACACCTGGCCCATGCCGCCGTGGCCGATCTTCTCGGCGAGGCGGTAGCGGCCCGCGATGACGCGGTCGACGGTCACGACCGGCCCTCGCGGGCCTGGCGGCGCAGGAGTTCGCCGAGTTCGCGCAGGTCGTCGGCGGGCGGCGGGGCCGTGTGGCCGGGCGTGGTCGCGCCGTACGGGGCGGCGGGCGACGGGGCGTGGGGAACGGCGGGCGGCGGGGCGTACGGGGCGGGCGCCCAAAGGGACCGGCGGTCCATCACGAGGTAGTGCAGCGTGGGGGTGAGCCAGAGGAGGGCCAGGGCGATCTCGCCGATGACGTTCGCGGCCGAGGCCTTGGTGTCGCTCGCGACGCCCGCGCAGACGACCATGGTGAGGAGCAGCAGGCAGTAGACGACGGCGCCCGCGATGTCGTACGGGCGCCTGCGGCGTATCGCCAGCACGAGGGAGGGCAGCGGGCCGAACACGCCCGCCGTCAGCAGCGGGACGAGCGCGCACAGCACCCGGACGGAGGCCGAGGGACGGCCCGGCGGCTGGGCGGCGGCACCGGGCGGGGGTCCGAACGTCCCGGGGTACTGCCCTGCCATGTGCGCTCCTGAGCTGGTGAGGACGGACGGACCGAGCACACGGTACCGCCCGGAGTCCCTCCCGGAGACAGGGTTGAGAGGGAGCGTCAGCTCGGCGCGAGGACATCCGGCGCGCAGGAAGTCGGTCGGACCGACTTCCTGCGCAGGAGCGGGCCGGGGGTCAGGGAGCCAGGGAGCCGGTGGCCAGGGCATCGGTGGCGGCCTGGGTCAGGGTCTGGGCCAGGGAGGCGGCCTGGGCGAGGGTGGTGGCGAAGGCGGCCAGGCGGGCGAAGGCGGTGCCCTGACGCTGCTGGTCGGGCAGCGGGAGGCGGGGCAGTTCGACCCGGCGGATGTCGAGGCGGGCGGTCGTGGTGGCGTGGCTCGCGGCGCGGCGGGTGCCGGCGGTGGAGCGGAGGTGGCCGGCCAGGAACTCGGCGTCGAGGGCGGCCGGGTCGGGGCGGAGCAGGTGGAGGCGGCTGCCGAGGGCGGCGCCGACGAGGGGGCCCTCGGCCGGGACGACGCGGGCGAGGCCGCCGCCGAGGGCGGGGACGAGGACGTCGCCGGGGCGGGTGCGGAGGTCTCCGGCGGGGCCGGGGGCGGCAAGCGCGGCGGTGGGCGGGTTGCCGGTGACGAGGTCCTGGTCGGTGACGACGAGCACCTCGCCCGGGCCCGGGCGGGTGGTCGCGCCGGTGCCGGAGGAGTGCACCTCCAGTGCGCCGGCGCGCACGAGTTCGCCGACGGTGACGACGCCGGCGGCGGGTTCCGCGCCGGGCGGGGGCAGGAGGGCGGCGGGATCGGCGAGGCCGGCCAGGAGTTCCGTCAACCGCCCGCCGAGGTGGGAGAGTTCGGCGGCGCCGCCGAGCGGGGCGGCGGGCGGGACGTGCCGGGCGGGTGAGAGGTCGGTCTCGTCGTCGAGCAGGTCGATCGCGGCCATGGCCCGGTGGACGCCGGGGACGTCGGCGGGCACCGGCTCGCCGTCCCGGGCGGCCCGGTCGAAGGCGCGCCAGGCGTGGACGACCGTCCGCCGCAGTCCGGGCCAGTCGACCTTGTCGCGCCCGCCCTCCACCGGGGCCGACCCGGCGTCGAGCAGCAGCACCTGACGGAAGTCGTCCCCCGGCTTCGGCGCGCGGAGCACCCAGAGGTGCAGCGGCACCCCGTACGGCGGGGCGGCGCCGGCCGGCAGGGCGATGACGGCGCGCAGGGCGCCGGAGCGCAGGAGTTCGGCGCGGACGCGGCGCCCGGACCGGCGTCCGGCGACGGCGGGGGGCAGCAGGAGGGCGGCGAGGCCGCCGGGGCGGGTGTGCGCGAGGCAGTGCAGGACCCACGCGAGTTCGGACTCGCCGCGGGGCGGGACGAGACCGCCCGGCCACCGGGTGTCGAACTGCAACTCCTCGTGCCCCCAGTCCCGTTCGTTGTACGGCGGCTGGCAGAGCACCGCCTCGAAGGTGTCGCCGGGGTAGGCGTCGGCGCGCAGCGCGTCGCCGGGGCGCAGCGCGAGCGGGAGCGGGCCGGGCTCGGCGGCGGGGGCGTGCAGGGCGAGCCGGAGGCGGGCGAGGGCGGCGGTGACGGGGTCGGCGTCCTGGCCGTAGCGGCCGGTGGTGTACGGGTGGGCGAGCAGGACGGCGCCGAGGCCGGCGGCCGGGTCTAGCACGGTGGCGGGGACGCCGGCGACGGCGGCGAGCAGGTCGGCGGCCTCGGGCGGGGTGGGGCTGAGCTGGCGGGTGTTGGCCTCGGCGTAGCGGGCGAGCAGTTGCTCGTACACCGCGGCGGCGCCGGTGTCGGCGGCGAGGGCGGCGAGCAGGCGGGCGAGGTCGAGCTGGGTGCTGCCGAGGAGTCCGGGGAGAGCGAGGAGGTCGGCGCCGTCCGCGTCGAAGGTGTGAACGACGGTGTCGGCGACGGCCCTCGGGAGCGCCGTCGCGAGGCGCGTGTCGGGCTCGGAGGCGAGGGCGGCCCAGCGGTCGGGGTCGCGGTGCAGCAGGAGCAGGAGGGTGCCGGCCTCGACGAGCGGGGCGGCGGGGTGGCCGGCCGGGTCGCGGAGGGCGTCGACGAACTGCCAGGCCCGCTCCAGGGGCGGGAGT
The DNA here is from genome assembly GCF_042887925.1 of Kitasatospora sp. NPDC057904. NCBI lineage: Bacteria > Bacillati > Actinomycetota > Actinomycetes > Kitasatosporales > Streptomycetaceae > Kitasatospora > Kitasatospora sp. NPDC057904. The sequence goes on along the minus strand of NZ_JBHVOL010000015.1, from coordinate 9,921 downwards.
TCGGCGATCTTGCCCTGTGCGCGCAGCCAGGCCTCGACCTCGCCGAGGGCGAAGGTCGGGCTGGCGTCGCTGCCGCCGACCGGGCGCGGGAAGTCGGCGTGGCGGCGGCGCCAGTTGCTGACCGCGGCGCGGCCGACGCCGGCCAGCCGGGCGATCTCGACGGCGGTCACTTCGGCTCGGTCCGGCACGGGGGCTCCTCCGACGTCGCACGGGGACAGGGACTGCGGGCTGGGTGTGACCACACAGCATAGCCAGCACCTCCGATCCATGCGTTCACACGTGAACAGAGATGTTTTGTGAAAGGTCGTTGACATCGTTCACAGCGAAGTGGTGTGATTTCTTCGTCGCCACCGGACAGGGGCGGCAGCCAGGAAGACCACCGATCACCGGGAGAACCGCCATGTCCGCCACCACTCGCCGCTCCGCCGCCCTCCTGCTGGGCGCCGCGCTGATCACCCTCACCGCGACCGCGTGCAACTCCACCGGCACCACCGTCTCCACCGAGGCGAAGCAGACCGCCCCGGCCGCCGCGGGCACCTCGGCCGGCGCGCCCGCCGCGCCGAGCAAGCCCGCCGACGCCCCCAAGGCGCCCGCAAAGATCGGCGACACCATCGCGCTCAAGGGCATGGACAAGGCCAACACCGCCGACGTCGTCGCGGTGAAGGTGGTCGACCCGGCCGAGAGCGCCAACGAGTACCTCAAGCCGGCCGACGGCAAGCACTACGTCGCGGTGCAGTTCCAGATCAAGGCCACCGGCGCCCAGGCGTACGGCGAGGTCCCCGCCAGCAGCGCCAAGGTCGTGGACACCCAGGGCCAGGCCTACGGCCCGAACCTGGAGGAGACCAAGGCCGGGCCGGCCTTCCAGACCCCCACCAACATCGCCCCCGGTGAGACCGGCAAGGGCTTCGTCACCTTCGAGGTCCCGGACGGCGTCAAGCTGGACAAGGTCCAGTTCGCCCTGGACAACGGCTTCGCCAACCAGGTCGGCCAGTGGAAGATCGGCTGACCCCGACGCCAGGGTGGACGACCGCGGCGGCGGCCCCGCACGAACGCGGCCGCACCGCCGCACCAAGGCCCCCGCACGAACGCCCCCGCACGAACGAAACGGCGGCCCCGGGCAGAGCCCGAGACCGCCGTGCACCAACCGCCCGCGGGCGCTACTTCCTCGCCCCCGCCAGGTCGTCGAACATCGCCGACAGGAACTCGCTGCACCACCCCAGCAGCTCCCGCCCGACCAGCGGCTTGCCGCCGATCCGGCCGGTGCTCGGCCGGGGCACCAGCAACTGCCGGCTCGCGGCCTTGACCTGGCTGCGCGGGTAGAGCCGGTTCAGCCGCAGCTGCTGCGACTCGCGCAGCTCCACCGGCCCGAACCGGACGTTCGTCCCCTGCAGCGTGATGTCCGAGATGCCGCACCGCCGGGCGTACAGCCGCAGCGCCGCGACCAGCAGCAGGTTCTCCACCGGCTCGGGCAGCTTGCCGTAGCGGTCCACGAGTTCGTCCCGGACCTGCTGGATGTCCTCCTCCGAGTTGACGGCCGCGATCGAGCGGTAGGCCTGCAGCCGCAGCCGCTCGCCGGGCGCGTAGTCGTGCGGCACGTGCGCGTCGACCGGCAGCTCGATCTTGACCTCCAGCGGCTCCTCCTCCGGCTCGCCGCCGCCGCTCGCGAGCGACTCGCGGAACTCGGCCACCGCCTCGCCGACCATCCGCATGTAGAGGTCGAAGCCGACGCCGGCGATGTGCCCGGACTGCTCGCCGCCGAGCAGGTTGCCGGCGCCGCGGATCTCCAGGTCCTTCATCGCGACGTACATGCCGGCGCCCATCTCGGTGTGCTGGGCGATGGTGGCCAGCCGCTCGTGCGCCGTCTCGGTGAGCGGCTTCTCCGGCGGGTACAGCATGTAGGCGTAGCCGCGCTCGCGCCCGCGCCCGACCCGCCCGCGCAGCTGGTGCAGCTGGGAGAGCCCGAAGGTGTCGCCGCGCTCGACGATCAGGGTGTTGGCGTTGGAGATGTCGATGCCGGACTCGACGATCGTGGTGGACACCAGGACGTCGAACTCCTTCTCCCAGAAGTCGACGACGACCTTCTCCAGCTGGGTCTCCCCCATCTGCCCGTGCGCGGTGGCGATCCGCGCCTCGGGCACGAGGTCCTTGAGCCGGGCCGCCGCCTTGTCGATCGACTCGACCCGGTTGTGGATGTAGAACACCTGGCCCTCGCGCAGGAGTTCGCGCCGGATCGCGGCCGAGATCTGCTTCTCGTCGTACGGGCCGACGAAGGTCAGCACCGGGTGCCGCTCCTCCGGCGGGGTGGTGATGGTGGACATCTCGCGGATGCCGGTGACGGCCATCTCCAGCGTGCGCGGGATCGGGGTCGCGGACATCGTGAGCACGTCGACGTTGGCGCGCAGCTTCTTCAGCTGCTCCTTGTGCTCGACGCCGAACCGCTGCTCCTCGTCGACGATCACGAGGCCGAGGTCCTTGAACCTGGTCTCGGCGGAGAACAGCCGGTGGGTGCCGATGACGACGTCCACCGAGCCCTCGAACAGGCCCTCCAGGACGGCCTTCGCCTCGCTGTCGGTCTGGAAGCGGGACAGCGCCTTCACCGTGACCGGGAAGTTGGCGTAGCGCTCGGCGAAGGTCGAGAAGTGCTGCTGCACCAGCAGCGTGGTCGGCACGAGCACGGCCACCTGCTTGCCGTCCTGCACCGCCTTGAACGCCGCGCGCACCGCGATCTCGGTCTTGCCGTAGCCGACGTCGCCACAGATCAGCCGGTCCATCGGGACGGACTTCTCCATGTCCGACTTGACCTCGGCGATGGTGGTCAGCTGGTCCGGCGTCTCCGCGTATGGGAAGGCGTCCTCCAGCTCGCGCTGCCACGGGGTGTCCGGGCCGAAGGTGTGGCCGGGCGCGGCCATGCGCGCCGAGTACAGCTTGATCAGGTCTGCGGCGATCTCCTTGACCGCCTTCTTGGCCCGCTGCTTGGTCTTCGCCCAGTCCGCGCCGCCGAGCCGGTGCAGCGTCGGGGCCTCGCCGCCGACGTACTTGGTGACCTGGTCGAGCTGGTCGGTCGGCACGAACAGCCGGTCGCCGGGGTGGCCGCGCTTGGCGGGGGCGTACTCCAGCACCAGGTACTCGCGGGTGGCGCCCTGGACGGTGCGCTGCACCATCTCGACGTACCGGCCGACGCCGTGCGCCTCGTGGACGACGTAGTCGCCGGCGGCCAGGGCCAGCGGGTCGATCGCGTTGCGGCGCCTGGAGGGCATCCGGCGCATGTCCTTGGTGGAGGACTTCTGGCCGGACAGGTCGGTCTCGGTGATGACGGTGAGTTTGAGGGCCTCGTCGACGAAACCGTGCTCGATCGAGCCGCAGGAGACGTGGACGACGTCCCGGGTGGGCGCGTCGGCGAGGTCCGCGACGAGCCGGGCCGGGATGCCCTCGTTGCCGAGCACCTCCGCGAGCCGGGAGGCGGGCCCGTGGCCCTCCGTCACCATGACGACGCGCCAGTCGGAGGCCAGCCGCTCCTTGGCGTCGGCGATCGCGCGCGCGGTGTCGCCGCGGTAGGCCTCGACGGCGTGCATGCCGAGGGTCAGCGTGTTCGCGTCGAACTCAAGGATGCCGTCGACCGCCGACTCGCTGGTCGCGAACGGGCTGACGGACCACCACGGCAGTCCGATCTCGTCGGCGTGCTCGCGCACCTCGGCGAGCGAGCGCAGCGAGGCGGCGGAGACGTCGATGGCCTCCAGGTCGATCGGCCGGTCCCCGCCGGCCGCCGCGGCGACCCAGGAGGCGTGCAGGAACTCCTGGCTGGTCGCGACCAGGTCGGCGGCCCGGGTGCGCACCCGCTCGGGGTCGCAGACCACGGTGACCGAGCCGAGCGGCAGCACGTCGACCAGCAGTTCCATGTCGTCCACCAGGACCGGCGCGAGGGACTCCATGCCCTCGACCGCGATGCCCTCGGCGATCTTGTCCAGGATCTCGGCCAGCCCGGGGTGCCCGGCGGACAGCTCGGCGGCCCGCGCCCGCACGTCGTCGGTGAGCAGCAGTTCGCGGCAGGGCGGCGCCCACAGGCCGTGCTCGGCGATCTCCAGGGAGCGCTGGTCGGCGACCTTGAAGTAGCGGATCTCCTCGACGTCGTCGCCCCAGAACTCCACCCGCAGGGGATGCTCCTCGGTCGGCGGGAAGACGTCCAGGATGCCGCCGCGGACGGCGAACTCGCCGCGCTTCTCGACGAGTTCGACGCGCGCGTAGGCCGCGGCGGCCAGCCGTCGGGCGACCTCCTCCAGGTCGTGCGACTCCCCTCGCTGGACGGCGACCGGCTCCAGCTCGGCCAGCCCCTTCACCTGCGGCTGGAGCACCGAACGCACCGGGGCGACGATCACCTGGACCGGCCCGGCCGCCGGGTCGTCCGCGCGCGGGTGCACGATGCGGCGCAGCACGGCGAGCCGGCGCCCGACGGTGTCCGAGCGGGGCGACAGCCGCTCGTGCGGCAGCGTCTCCCAGGCCGGGTACTCGGCGACCGCGTCGGGCGGCAGCAGCGAGCGCAGGGAGGCGGCGAGGTCCTCGGCCTCGCGGCCGGTGGCGGTCACGGCGAGCACCGGACGGCCGCGGTCCCCCGCCGCCGCGACGGCGAGCGCACGGGCGAGCGCGGCGATGGCGAACGGCCTGGCGGCGGGCGGCCCGACCAGGTCCAGGTGTCGGCGGCCGCCGGCCGCGGCGCCGGTGGCGGTGGCCGCCCCGATCGCCTCGGCGAGCGCCGCGTCCCGCGCGACGACATCGAGCAGTCCGGTCAGGCTCATTGGGGTCTCTTCTTCGTCCCGTGGCTGGTGCTGCCCCGGGGCGGCGAAGGCCCGCCGGGGCAACGCGAACGGCCCGGCACGCCGAGCGGCCGGGGGTCTCCAGCCTACGCCGCGGTAGCGACACGCACGCGGTGTACGGGCCCGGCGGGGCCGGACGCGGACGAACCGTTCACCGGGCCCGCGCGGGAGCACCCGCGGACGAACCACTGGACGGAACACCGGGCGGGCCCGTGGACGAACCACCGGCTCGGCGGTCCAGCTCGGGCTCCGCGATCTGCCATGAAGTGGACATACTCCTGTCACTGGCCGTCCATGGAGATCGCGCACCATGGTGAATGTGCCCGCCGCACCCAACCGTGGGGGATGGCTGCGGAGGCACTGTCGCACCCCCGATGGGGGTCGGAGGTGCGAGGCCGGGCGACCCTGGGTGGGGGCGCCCGCCCAAGCGCCGGGAACCGTGGCGCCCTTTCCTGGAGGGCGCCACGGGTCTCGGCCTCACACGTTTCGGGGCCTCACACGTTTCCGGGGCCTCCCGGGTTTCCGGGGCCTCCCGGATTTCCGGGGCCTCACACGCCTCCGGGGCCTCCCGGGTCACACGCCTCCGGGGCCTCACACGATTCCGCTCCCCGCACACCCCGAGGCCGCCTGGGCCGCGCGCGTCCCTGGAGCCCCGTCAGGCCGAGCGGCCGCACCCGCCCGACCGTACGGGGCTCCGGCGGGCTACCAGCGCGAGAGGTTGATGTCGTACATCATCACCTGGTGGCCCTGGTTGGCATTGAAGTCGTACTGCTCCCAGTTGAAGACCGTCCAGGAGCCGAGCCCGCCGCCGAGGTAGGTGACGACCCGGTTGTTGCCGGCGTCGATCCGGTCGACGTTGTAGATGCGGACGGCCATCCAGCCGTCGTTCGCGAAGCAGAGCCGCCCGCCGTAGCCGTAGTTGTACACCTTCGCGAAATCGTTCCGGTTGCCGCAGTCGACGCGTTCCACCGCCCGGGCGCCGGTCACCGGCAGCAGGGTCGCGGCGGCCGCGGTCAGCACCGCGAGCGCGCCCAGCCTGCGGGCGTTCGCATTTCTGTTCCGGTGGCTCGAATTCCGGCGGTCCGAACGGAAATGTGTGCGGATAACCATGGACCCTCCATCGGTCGCGGTTTGCGACTCCCGAGATTTGCACGGCGGGGCAACACCGGACAGCTGTTTTCCGGCCAAGCCGATCGTTCGCCGGCGCCTGCGGGAACCGCCGCCGAAGGAATGCGCTAGGGTCCGAACAAGCTTGCAGCGCTTGAGGATCGGAGTACTCGCCGTGCAACTTCCCGCGCCGTCGAAGCGATTCGCCTCGGCCGCCCTGACGGTGGTGATCACGGCATTCTCCGCCGATTGTTCCGGGGTTTCCGGAAGCGGCTCCTCGGATTCCGCGCCGACCCCGCCGGAGGTCTCCGGGGCGCGCGCCCCGGAATCCGGCCGGGGCGGAATGACCGGACTTCCGCTCTCCGCCTACCAGGCCGACGACCGGAGCGCCGTGAAGGAGATCCAGGCGCGGAACATGCTCGTCGTCTCCTGCATGCGCCGGGCCGGCTTCACCGCGTTCGACGGGGACGGCCTCCAGGCCGCAGAGGCGCCCGACAACGCGACCGCGCTGCCGGCCGGCGCCTGGGGCTACCTGGGCGCGGACGCCGCCGCCGTCCAGGGCTTCCACCCGCCCCGCCGGCCGCTCCCGCGCCCGGCCGCCGCCCCGGCCGGCTCCGGCGAGGCCTACGACAACGCCCGGGTGGACTGCGACCGGCAGGCGGCGGAGCGGATCGGACCGCCGCAGGGGCCCGGCGCCGATCTGGTGGGCCGGCTGTTCGACACGTCGCTGAAGGCCGCCGGGACGGACGCCAGGGTCGTCGCGGCGATGAAGGACTGGTCGGCGTGCATGGGCGCGGCCGGGTTCGCGGCCGACGCCCCGGAGGCCCTGCCGGAGCGCTACCGCGGCACCGCGGAGATCACCCCCGGCGAACTGGCCGCCGCCCGCGCCGACCTCGACTGCACGGCCCGCAGCAACCTGGCGGCCCTCTGGTTCACCGTCCTCACCGGGTACCAGCGCCAGCTGATCGACCGCAACGCCGAGGCCCTGACCGCCCGGCGGGAGGCGGTCAGGGCCCAGGACGAGAAGCTCACCGGGCTGCTGGCGGACGGTGCGCCGCCGCAGTAGCCGGGGTGTCTCAGCGGCGGCGGTAGGAGACGGCGTTCGGGGTCGCGTAGCCGGCGCCGTCGTCCACGATGACGATCTTCGGGATGATCCGGGTCTCCTCCGGCTCCGTGCCCGCGTCCGCGTCCGCGTCCGCAGCGACGGGCTCGGCCGGACCGGTCCGCGGCGGCGCGGCCGGCATGGGAGGCACCGGGCCGGTCACCACGGGCGCGTCGGCCGGAACGTCCGCCGGCGCGGCGTCGGCCGGGGCGGCGACCTGCGCGGACGGCAGCCGCAGGACGGCCGTCTCCTTCCCCGCGCCCGCCGCGTCCCGCTTGCGCAGGTCGGGCACCGGGATCTCACCGGTGTCCGCCTCGGAGTCCGCGGGCGCGGTGCCGTCGTCGGTGACGGCATCGGCGACGGCATCGGTGACGGCATCAGCCGCGGCATCGGCGGCGGCATCGGTGACGACGTCGGCGACAGCATCGGCAGACACGTCGGCGGCCTCGGGCGCCCGCACGGCCGCCGCCTCGATCTGGCCGACCGCCGCCCCGGTGAGCGAGGCCAGCGTGGCCTTGATGTGGTCGAGGTGCTGCTGCACCGTCTCCAGCCGGGCCGCGAACTCGGTCTGCTCCTGCTCGCTCGCCGCGTTGACCTTCTCCGCCTCCCGGCGCGCCTGCTCGACGCTCCGGTCGGCCTTGGCCTGCGCCTCGGCCTCCAGCTGCTTGATCTGGCCGAGCACGGTCTCCCGGTGCTGCTCGGCCTCCTTGACCCGGCGCTCGGCGGTCGCCGCGACCTCGGCGTCCTCCGCGTCGGCCTGGGCCTGGGCCTCGGCGAAGGCCTCGTCGGCGCCGCGCCGCCGGTCGGCGAGCTCGGCCTCGGCCTGCTCGCTCGCCTCGGCGGCGGCGACGCGCACCTTGGCGGCGTAGGCGGTGGCGGCGTCCCGGACGGTCCGGTTGTCGCCGTCGGCGTCGCCGCGGATCGTCTCCGCTTCGGCGCGGGTGCGCTCCTCGGTGCGCCGCGCGGCCTGGTCGGCCTCGCTGCGGGTGGTGGCCGCGTACTCCTTGGCGGCGTGCTCGGCGGCCTGGCCGGCCTCGTACACCTCGTCGCGCAGGTCCTCGGCGAAGCGCTCGGCCTTCTCCCGGACGGCGCGGGCCTCGGTCTCGGCCATGACGGCGAGGCCGGCGGCCTCCTCGCTCAGCACGGTGTAGTCGGGCGCGGGCGCGTCCTGCGCGGCCTGGCGGACCTCCGCCAGCCTGCCCTCCATCTGCCGGATCCCGGCGCCGAGGACGCTGAGCCGCTCCCAGGCCTCGTCGCGCTGCGCGGTGAGCGCGGCCAGGGCGCGGTCGACCTGTTCGGGCGCGTAACCACGCCGGGCCGGGGTGAAGCCGTACTGGGAGACGGCGTCGCTCATGGGCTCTTCCCCTCGTGTCGCGGGCTGCGGAGCCCATGATCGGACGGAACGGACGGCTCCGGGACCGGTTCGGCGACCGGGTCCGGATCCGCCCGTCGGACGGATCGAAATAGGTCGAGGACCGGACGAATAGACCCATCCTCTTGACCTATTTTGCGCAGATCCGGACGAAACCCCAACGAGGCACCGCCGCGACGGCACGCCGAAGGGGCCGTTCCGGACACCGGAACGACCCCTCCCCACCTGCGAGGATCCGGAACGGTCCGCTACAGCAGGCCGTCCCAGAACTGCTCCAGCAGCACGGCCCACCAGGTGTCCGCGTTCTGCAGGGCCGCCGGGTCGATCGCGGCGAGCTCCGCCTGGAAGTCGGCCGTCCAGCGTCCGGCCTGCTCCGGCGTCAGCCCGTACCGCAGCCGCCACATGCGGCCCAGCAGGGCCAGCGAACGGACGAACTCCGGTACACCGGTGTTGACGAACCGGGGCGGCTGCCCGGTTCCGTCGACGTCCACGGCGACCACGTTCGCGGTGCCGTACTGGACGCACAGCTGGCGGCCGTAGTCGTTGCCGAGCACCAGGTAGCCGGCGAAGTCCGGGCCCTGCGGCAGGCCGCGCTCGGCGGCCAGCTCGGCGAGCGTCGGGATCGGCCGGCCGTCCTGCGCCTGCGCCCAGAAGAACGGCCCGAAGTCGCGCGGCAGCCCGGCCCACATCAGGGTCTGGGCGACCGGCTCCGGCACGCCCTGGCGGGAGACCGCGCGCTGCTCGAAGCGGAACAGGTTCGGCCCGAAGTGCAGCCCCAGCTCCTGCGCCAGCTGCTGCGGCGGGAGCGGCGGCAGCACCTGGACGCTGCCCGGGGCCGGCGGCGGCACCCGGAACGGGCGGACCCGCTGCGGGCCCGAGGCCAGCTGGTGCAGCTCGTCCAGGTGGTCGAGCAGCTCCGCCATCCCCGCCTGGCGGGACGCGTGGTCGCGCCCGTAGGAGGCGGTGTGGGTGAGCCGCACGTTCGGCCAGGACGCGGCGATCATGCGGTTGCAGTAGCCGCCGGGCAGGTCGCAGGACTCCAGCTCGGTGTAGAGCTCCAGCACCTGGTCCGGCGGCACGTTGAGCCGCCGCAGGTCCTGGAGGATCTTCCACTCCGGGTGCGGGGTGCCGGGCTCGCTGCGGTGCAGCAGCTTCTGCTCCGAGCCGTCCGGGCCGCGGTAGCTGAGCGCGGCGAAGTAGCCGGGGCCGACCGTGGGCACGCCCGGCGGCACCGGGGCCGCCTGCGGCACGCCGCCCGGCCCGCCGCCCGCGTTCGGGTAGCCGTAGCCCGCGGGCCCGGCCGGAGCCGCCGGACCGCCGGGCGGCGGCGGGACGGCCGGGCCGCCGGACGGCGGGGTGCCCGGGTCCGCGGGGCCGGCGCCCAGCAGCGCCGGGTCGATCGCGCTCGCGAGCTGGGTCGCCTCGTACGCGATACCGGGCGCGGGTGCGCCGGGCGCCGGCGTGCCGCCGGCGGGCGTGCCCTGGGCGGGCGCGGGCGCCGGGGCGGCCTGCGGCGCGGCGCCGCGCAGACC
>NZ_JBHVOL010000014.1:161968-225472 GCF_042887925.1 Kitasatospora sp. NPDC057904 | reverse complement strand
GCGGTCAGGCCCCCACCCTGCGCATACCGCATACCACCGGCATACCGCAGGGATCACTATCCGTCACTACCGACAACAGGGCGAAAACCTCAGTAACGGCCGCCAACATCACCAAGCTGGACGAACGGGAGCAACGCGCACTCGGACTCGCGGTTGGACAGCGGGCAGCCAGAGCAACCTTCAACGTCCGTATCGAGGGGATCGAAGCGGTCTCCAAGAACCCCAGCCTATGGCCGGACCCCTACCGCGAAGCCGCCCTCCAAGGACTCTTTATCAACCCCGACGGCCAGGTATTCACCGACCCGGATCACAGCGCACCCAGCGCAGCCGTCCTCCTGAAAGACCACACCGCGCCAGACCGCGCTGTCAACGAACTCCGCACGCTCCTGGCGGACTCCTCCTGGTCAGTGGAGTTCCAGTACCGCCCGACCGCGACGGTCACCTCCATGGAATCCGCCACACCCCAAATCCCCGCAGCCGCACAACAGGGCTGGCAAGCAACGATCAACGACTTGAAACACCGCGCAGGCCTCTGACAAGCCCCGACCTCAGGAAGACACACAGGGATCTCATCACAACTATGAGAAACCCCAACACTTCTCAGCTTGGCGTTTAACCTCGCAGGTCACTCGACCTGCTGATCTGCGGTTCTTCCCGAGACAGCGGAGGCGGCCGTTCTCCACGCTTCGAGATGTCGAGTCACGAAGCACGAGAGAACGGCCGCTGTCTATGAGTCTTCCGGTCGACACTGCCGCAGGTCAGGCATTGGCCGTCTTGTCCCGCTTTCGGGTTGAGTTCTACGAATGCCTGTACGCCCGCTCGGACGCACTCTTCGAGCTCACCGACGCGGTGCTGTGCGCGGACGGGCCATGAAGACTCTGGTCGAGCTGTCGCTCGCGGTCGAGCACCGGCGCGGGCACGGCGCCCTGTACGCCGCGCTGGACCGGGGCTGGCTCGAACCGGCCCGGCTGCGTCGCACACTGGCCGGCCTGCCGCTGCCGAAGGCGGCCGACGGCCGGATCGTGCTGGCCGTCGACGTGAGCAACTGGCTCCGCCCCGACGCTGCCACCAGCGATGACCGGCTCTTCTGCCACGTCTACGGACGCGGTGACCGCAGAACGGACCGGCTCGTTCCCGGCCGGCCGTACTCCTTCGTCGCCGCGCTGGAAACAGGCCGCACCTCGTGGTGCGCACTGCTGGACGCCGTGCGCCTGGGTCCCGCGGATGACGCGACCGCCGTCACCGCCACCCAACTGCGCGACGTCGTCGCACGGTTGATGCGGGAAGGGCACTGGCACGCAGGCGATCCCGAGATCCTGATCGTGATGGACTCCGCCTACGACGTCACCTATCTCTCCCACGCCATGGCCGACCTGCCCGTCGTCCTGGTCGGGCGCCTGCGCTCGGACCGCGTCATGCTCCGCGACCCGGGCCCGACCGGCGCGGCCCCAAGGGCGGCCGGCCGCGCAGGCACGGCGGCGTCCTCACAGACGGTGATGTCCTTCACCGCGCCGTGGATGATCACGGCGTCCTTGAAACCCTGGTCGACCAGTGCTTTCTCCAGGCGCATCCCGCACCGTTCGGCTGCCTGGTCCAGCAGAGCGATGCCAGCCTCGTTGTCGTGCGCGCTGGCGGCGAGGACCACCACGCCAATGACCAGGCCCAGCACGTCGACGGCGAGCCCCCGCTTCCTGCCGGGCGTCTTCTTGTTCGCGTCCAGTCCCGTGTCCTCTTTCGGCACCCCGGCCGCCACGCGGACGGACTGGGTGTCGATGATCACCAGGGACGGGTCCTCTAATCGTCGGGCCCGCTCCCGCACCTGGCAGCGCAGGATCTCCTGGATCCGCTGGTCAAGGCCGTCCTGGCGCCACAGGGTGAAGTAGTAGAACACCGCAGACCAGGCCGGTAAGTCATGTGGCAGGAGCCGCCACTGACACCCCGTCCGATTCTGGTACAGCAGCGCATTCACGACCTCGCGCAGGTCGCAGGAGCCCGGGTCCCCGGTCGCCGAGCGCGACACCCGCTCCAGCTTCCAGGCGGTGACCAGCGGCTCGATCAAGGCCCACTGCCGGTCGGACAAGTCCGTTGAGTACGGCATCCGTTCCATACCCCGACTCAATCATGCACACGACACGCGGGTCGGCCCAAGTGACTCCGTACCCACGAACGGGCGATGCCAGATCATCCAGAAACGGACTTAACGTCCCCTCAGGCCATCCAGAACTTCTCAATCAACAACAAAACCATGCAGGCCAACGCCCCAGAGACCCAGCCGGAGCCGCCGACCGCAACCATCCCCCATTCCCACTCCCCGACCAACTCCCGGTCCAAAATTCTCAACCAACCACCAAACCCACAGGCCGCCGACAAGATCAACCAGTGAACCACCAACCCGCCACAGTAAAGCTGTGCGTCGCAGCTCTACCTCCGGTCATGGGGCGCAGTACGGCAGCCGCAGCGCGCCTGTACGACCGGCGTTGCGGCGTTGCGTCGATCTCGAGTGTCCACGGTGTTCACTCCGGCTGTTGGTGGGGGAGAGATGCCGAGTCGGATCCGGTGGAGGCGAGGGGGCGGAGATGGGAAGGAAGCGCAGGTCGGCGGCCAGGCGGCGGGCGGCCAGACTGAAGGTGCTCGGCGGCGGGTTGGCGGCGGCCGCCGTGCTGCTGGTCGTGTTCTGGCAGCTGGTGTGGGTGTACGTCGTTGTCGCGCTGGCGGTCACCGGCCTTGTGGCGGGCGGCTGGACGCTGTGGCGCAGGGACCGGACCGCCCGTCAGGAGGACCGGCGGTGGCGAGACCTGGATGCGGTTGCGGCCGGGCACCGCACGCTGGCCGAGGTCGACCGGATGACCGGTACCGAGTTCGAGGACTTCGTGGCCGCGCTGTGCCGGCGGGACGGCTGCACGCAGGTGGAGAGAGTCGGCGGGGCCGGCGACAACGGAGCCGACATCAAGGGCGTCCTGCCCGACGGCCGGAGCATGATCGTGCAGTGCAAGAGGTACGCGCCGGGCAAGCCGATCCCCGCCCGGGAGATCCGCGACATGATGGGCGCCCTGCAGCACCACCGGGCCCAGATCGCCGTGTTCGTCACCACCTCACGCTTCACCCGCCCCGCCCAGAACCTGTGCACCGAACACGGCATCTGGGCCCTGCACCGCGACCTGCTCGGCCTCTGGAACAACGGCGCCAACCTGCTCTCCTTCCCCCAAGTCAACGGGGCCGGACAAGGCGACCGCCAGCACCAGGCACGCTGGAAACACACCTACCAGAAGTAGACGGCCCCCGGCTGACCGGTCAGGATGGGTTATCGCCTCGGATATCACCGGGGTATCCGAGACGACGGGGCGTCAGACATCTACAGCTTGAGCCGGGATCGGACGGAGCGGTACGCGGCCCCATACCGCTTGAACCTGGATCGGACGGAGCGGTACGCGGCCGCGGACGCCGTAACGACGAGTGCGGTGGCGAGTCCGCCAAGGAAGCCGGGCAGGGTCGCGTAGAGGATCTCGCTCATCGAGCCGCCGCCATCGCGCGCTGGTTGTGGCGGTCGCCGAGTCGGTGGAGCTTGCGACGGACCCGCTCACCGAACTGCTCGGTGTTCCCGGTGGCCCTGGCGGCGTCCGGCCAGGCGCCGGTGCCCTCGGCGTACGCCCACGCGACCGCAGCCTCGACCGTGTCAAGGCTGCGCAGCACCGCGCGGATGCGCTCATCGCCAATTTCCCTGGACAGCGCGAGGTCTTCAGCCGAGCGGTGGTCGGCCAGGGCCTCCTGGAGCGTGATGCCGTCCGCGACCGTCACGCCGGCCATCCTGACCCGGGCTCCGCAGGCCTTGCGCTCCCACAGCGGCTGCCACCGTCGGTGTTCGGTATGGGTATATGCGCGCAGGATGGCTAGCAGATCCGGGTCGGTGAGGAAGGTGCCCAGTCGGTCGACCCAGTCCCCGAGCAGAGCGTCGGTCACCGCCTCGCACCACCGCTCGGGGTGCGCGATGCCGAGCGTACTGCGGGTGAATTGGTCGACGCCCGCCGGCGTCGCCCTCGATCGCCGCATTCCGGGCCACCAGGGCAGCTGTCAAGGCTTCGCGGGTGGCCGGCATCCTTTCAACAAGACGGATGGCCTCGGCCAGCCTAAGCAGCACCATGGCGATGAAGTTCACCGGGGAGTGGCGCGTGCTGTCCTGGCTGTATGGCCTCTCCTCGCTCTCGCAGCCGCCAGAGAGCTTGCAGAGGGTGCAGAAGTGGAACATGAAGATGTTGTGCTCCGCCAACTGGTCCAGGGTGTCGCGGAGCATGGTAATCGTCCGCAGCGCGGTGTCCGGCGCGGTGCTGTTCTCCGACGGGGGGAGAAGGCCGAGGCGGACCCGGCCTTCACTCCAGTCCGCGGCCCCGTTCAGTTTTTCGATGATGGTCGCTTCCAGGGCGTCGAGAGTCTGTGCGCTCGCCTCGTCGTCCTTGAAGTTGGTGATGAGAAGGAGAGACATCTCCTGGTGCTCCTTGCCGGTGACTGCGAATCAAGCCTTCTCCTCCATGGCTTGGGGGCAGGTGTGACCGACAAAGAATCTTGGGAATCCCCACGTGACCTGCATCACACTGGATATGCGCCGTGCCCCAGGGTCGACTGCAGCGCCCTCAGGTCATCACGCGCGGCCGGGTACGCCAGCGCGGCGACGGCGCCCGACTGCGGCACGGCGACGGACGCGGCGGCGGCCTCGGTCGCACTGGCGCCACCCCCCACATGCGGCGGCCGCAACCGCGCGGTACGGCCGCGGTGCGCAGCGCCCCGGCCCGACGCCCCGCACCTCGACCCGACGACCGTCAAGCTGCCGACCTCCGGGAACGAGCACTCTCGATACTTATCGTCACTGCGACGAAAAGTGCGGTATGCTGGCTTCGCGCGCACGAAGCTCCCCTTCTCCTGCGCGCTCATTGTCTTGAGGAGCCTCCTATGGGAACTGACGCAACCTCGGCCCCGGCCGGCACCGGACTGACCGTGCCGCCGGGCACCTCCATGGACCCCAAGCTCGCCCTCGCGCTCAACGTGCACGCCAACCCGGGCGTGTACGCGCTGCTGCTCGGCTCGGGCCTCTCGATGGCCTCCGGGGTGAAAACGGGCTGGGGCATCGTCGAGGACCTGGTCGCCCGCATCGCGACCGTGCACGCTCCCGACAACCCGCAGGCCGGCGCCCAGGCCTCCGCCGACCCCGAAGGCTGGTGGGCCGAGAACTTCACCTCTCCCCTCGGCTACTCCTCCCTGCTCGAAGAGGTCGCCCAGACCCCCGCGGCCCGGCAGGCACTGCTCGACCCGTACTTCGTCCCCAAGGACGGCGAGGAGGCCACCGACAAGGCCCCGACCGCCGCGCACCGGGCTATCGCCCGCATGGTCAAGCGCGGCAGCTTCCGGGTCATCCTCACCACGAACTTCGACCGCCTCATGGAGCGCGCCCTGGAGGAGGTCGGCTTCTCCCCCCAGGTCGTCAGCCGCCCCGAACAGATCGACGCCATTAAGCCCCTCCCCCACAGCCAGATCACCATCGTCAAGCTGCACGGAGACTACGCCGACCTCCAGCAGCGCAACACCGTCACCGAGCTCGACTCCTACCCCGAGGCGCAGCAGGAGCTGCTGAAGCGGGTCCTGGACGAGTACGGGCTCATCGTGTGCGGCTGGTCCGCGGACTGGGACAAGGCGCTCGTCCGGGCCGTCGAGGGAACCCGCTCCCGCCGGTACCCGCTGTTCTGGTCCACCTACGGCCCCCTCGGCACCGAGGCCACCCGCCTCACCGCGCAGCACAGCGCCGCCGTGCTGAAGGGAATGAGCGCGGACGAGCTGTTCACCGACCTGGAACGGCGGCTGGAGGCACTGGACCGGCTCTCGGCCCCGCCGATCAGCCGGGACATGGCCGTCGCCCAGCTGAAGAAGGCGCTGCCCGACCCCGTCAAGCGGATCGAGCTGTACGACCTGGTCCAGGATGCGGCGAGCACCGTCGTCAACGCGGCCGCACCCGATCGGCGGCCGCTGTACAACCTCGACTTCGCCGAGACCCTCCACACCTACCGGGCCGAGACCGACACCCTGCTGCACCTGCTCGCCACCGGCGTGTTCCACGACGACGGCACCTACGACGCCCTGTGGCTGCGCGCCCTCCAACGACTGGTCAAGGTCCGGGGGCGCTTCACCGGAACCTTCAACGAGGCTCTGGAGGCGTTGCGGCACTATCCGGCTCTGCTCGCCACCTGCACCATCGGCCTGTCCGCTGTACTCGCCCACCGCGAGGAACTCCTCGCGACCGTTCTGACCCAGCCGACGTGGACCAGCTACACGGCCGGCTCCACGCCCCAACCGCCCGCACACTACCTCCACCCCGGCCGGGTCGCCGGCGGCGACCTGCGCGAGGTCCTCCCCCTGTCCGGCGGCAACACCTACCTCTACCCGCAGAGCCATCTGCTTCGCGATGAGCTGCGGGAACCGCTCCGCCTCATCGAGCCGGACGACGACGCCTACCGGGCCGCCTTCGACCGCTTCGAACTCCTCGCCTCCCTGGTCGCGATCGACGCCAACCCCGCCTGGGCGATGCCGTGGCCGGGAGAATTCCTCCTCGGCAACTCGTGGGACCCCGACCGCGCCCTGGCATTGCAGCCGCTCCTCCAGGCCGGGGCCTTCAATGGAGACGTCGACCGCGCGATAAAGGCCTACGACACCCTCGTCGCCTGGCGGCAGCAGAACCACCGCGGCTTCTGACACGCGCCCCTCCCGGGCCCGATGACCAGAATGCCCGTCGGCGCCAAGATGCGACCCGCCGCCTGCCCTCGCCTCCTACCCGCTCCGAGGAGTCCCCATGGCGCCGCATGTCCGTCGTGTCACCGGTTGCCTGTTGCCGGCCACGCACAGCACGACCCGCCGCACCCGGCACCGGGTCCGGTGCACCGAGTACGTGCTCTACGCCTGCGAGACCGGGCCGGCGGACAGTCCGTTGCCGGAGCCCACCGGAACCGAATCTAAAGCCGCCCACGCCCGTATGGTGCTGCCAATGGCAGCACCACCAGCCCGAGATCCGTGCTATGGCTCCCGGCGGGGCGCAGCCCAGGGCGGCGTCCGGTCACGCGTACGATTCCAGCCGTGGGCAAGCAGAAGACCTTCGAGTACACCGACGAGCTGAAGGCCGCGCAGCGCGCGCTGATGGCCGTGCGGGCCGAGCGCCGCGCGTTCCTGGAGACGTTGCCGGCCTGGGGCGGCGACCTTACGGCGGTTCGTCAGGGCCTGACCGAGGAGCAACTGGCCGAGTACGCGCGGCTGGCGGAGGCCGAGCGGCAGGCCGTGCACGCGGTGTGGGCGGACGGGTACCGGGCCACGATGTCCGGCGAGGACCGCGTCATCGCCCGCAGCCGGCTCCACCACCTCGACGACCCCGTCGAGGAGCAGCCGGCCGCCTGACCCCCCGGCCCGCCATGGGCGGCCGGGCAGGCTGGCGGTACGCTGCCCGCGCCCCGAGAAGGCGCAGGAAGGCCGCCACCCGCAGGTGGCGGCCTTCCGACCATCCCAGGAGGGCGGGGCGGCGAGGACCGCAGCGCCCCGTGCATCCGGATCCACCGGACGTTCTAGGCCGGGTCCGTTGGCGGGAAGTGCCGTTCCAGGATCTCGGCCCACGTGGGCAGGGTGACGAAGAGGCCAGAGTCGTCGGTCTGGGCCTGGAGGATCTCCAGCAGAGCCGCAACGAACGGGGCGGCGGCATCGCCGGCGGGGACGCGGGCTGCGGCGTCCTGGAGCCGCCGGTAGGCGGCGGAGAGGGATTCCTTGGCTCTCGCGTCCTGTTCCTTCGCCCTCTCGGCGCCGGCCTCCATCAGGATCCGCTCGATCGTGTAGGTGGGGCACCGGTCGGTGTGCCAGGTCTCGGTGACGGTCCGGTCGCGGCCGATCGCGATGGTGCGGATCTCGCCGCTGTCCGGCTCGGCCTGGCAGTCCTCGCACAGGAGGAGGCGGATGTTCGGCTGCTCGGCGTGCGGGTCGGCCACAGGGCATCAACTTCTTCCTGCGCGGCGGACCAGGTGTGGGGCCCCGGCCCGGGAGCGCCCATCCAACGCCCGCCGAACAGCAAGGTCAACACCTTTCACCAGGGACCGGCCCGTCAGAACCGGCTGCGCCGTACGACGGGCCGGACAGGCGGAGTCTGCTCGGTGCCGCGCAACGCGAAGGCCGCGACGCGGGTGCGCTCCAGCCAGCTCATGATCTGGCACAACGTGGCAGGGCCGAGCTGTTGGGTGAGGTCGCGGACGGCCTGGTGGTCGTCGTCGGTGAGCACGTGGAGGCCGGCACGCTCCAGGGCGGTGTAGGGCGGCTGGGCGGCGGTGCTGGCGAGGCTGCGATGGGCGGCGTCGGAGCTCTGCCGGGCCTGCTGGGCGGCCTCGCGGGCGCATTCTGCGACGTCCTGGCGGTGACGCTCACGGCACAGCGCGTGCTGGAGAGCGGTGTCGTGGTCGGGGTCGTAGCGCTCGGCCCGGGTCTCGGCGGTGCGGTCGCGCACGCGCTGCCACTCGACCAAGGCGTCGGCCGCGGTGGCATAGGCGGCCATGTGGCCGGCGTCGGCGTACCGGTCGGCGGCGCGCTCGTCCTCCCGGGCCCGGTGCTGGGCCTGCTCGATGGTCTCCAGGGTCGCCTGACGGCGGACCAGACTGCGGACGCCGCCGAGCAGCCCGTTGTCCTGGTTGTCGCCCTCGTCCTGGGCATGGTCGGGGTGGTGGGGGTTCTGGGCATGGGTGGTGAGCGGCGGATCCGCTGTACGATCTGGGACGGGCAAGTCGCGTACGCCCTCCGCCGTCACCGGTGCCCACGCCTCCAGGTGATCGTCCGGCCAAGGTCCTTCGGGGCCCGCGTTCGATCGTCCTGTCTTCGTCCGGCGGGAGCGTGGGAGACCGCTGGGAACGGGCCTCAGATGCCAAAGAACAGGTCGACCGCAGCGCAGCGCGCCCGCCAGCGGCAGGCGGCCACCGGTGAGAAGTACACGACTGCCCTACGCGCCCAGCGTCTGGGTACCACTCACCATCAGAGCTTCTCGGCCCGTGGGGCTGGATGGACTCCCATCACCCAACGCGCCGAGCAGCGATTCGACCGGGCCTGGCCTGGTCGCCCTAGGCCGCACTGGGAGGAAAAGTTCGGCCAGTTGTGCTGGAAGAGCTTCCCCTGGCAGGACGCGCCGACCGAGGCCCACCAGATTCTCCGCGAGGCGCAGCGGGAGGCGGACGTGACCTGCCAGAGCTGCCCGGCACCTGGCCGCAAGCGGGTTGTATGGATCTGGGATGAGTATTGCGGCGCGTGGATCATGCCCTGGGTGAAGACCTGCTGTGTCAGCTGCTCCTGGGTGCCCCCGCACCTTCTCGACGATGGGGAGTACCGGTTCTTGTTCGAGACGTACGAGGAGCCCGCTGCCGGGCCCACAGCAGACTGACCCAGGTCGACGATCGGCTGGTTGCCGCGGAGGACGCTGTTTCGTAGGCGCCGGCGTGGCCGGTCGGCCGTGTTCTGGTGGCCGTCGCCTCACGGACGGGCGGTGGCCGTTGTCCTTCCCGGCGTTGGCGGCCCGGTTCGAGGCCGGTCCGCTGCCCGCTCGGGGGGGTCCGGGTGCGGACCGGCCTCCCCAGTGTGTGTGCGCATGCTCTGCGGGGCCTGCGGAGTTGCCCGCAGGGGTCAGGGGGTGTCCCCTTGCCAGTCAGTCCCATTGGCTCGGGTTCGCGGGCCGCGGTTCGTAGTGGGCCGGCCGGAGGCCGGGCAGGGTGCGGGCGACACCATCCGGACGCCACCACCAACCACCGCCCCCCTAGGGTGAAACCCGCGCCTGCCGGACTGGCGCTCATATGCTCGGATTCAGGAGCGGTCCAGGCCGGTGAACCACCGCGCTATGCGGCGGATGTCGCGGGGGTCGACCTGTCGGACTCGAACGGACTCGGTGGGGCGATTCAGCGCTTGGCGCTGGCTGGGGGGCAGGTTGGCCAGCGGGGTGTCCACGAGCAGGGGCCCGTACCGGGCGGGGGCCTGGTGGGCGTCGGGGACGAGGACCTGGTGTAGCGCGATCAGGTCGACGTCGCAGCGCGAGCACAGGCGGAAGCCAGCAACGGGCGCGAAGGTGGTCGTCAGCGCGTAGGAGTCGCTGGAGTCGCTGGAGTCGCCGCAGCCGCAGGCCTGGTTCTCGGAGCGGTGGAAGAGCTGCCAGCCGTAGGCGAGGGCCGTGAGCGTCGCGGCGCGTCCCAGGTCTGCGGTGATGGTCCATACGATCGGGTCCGGAAAGCTGCTGGAAGTGTCGTGGTACGGCGCGGCGAGCTCCAGTGCCACCACGGTGCCGTGAAGGACGGCGGCAAGGACGTGCGCGAGCTGCGGCTCACGCCTTGGTCGCCACCATCTGATCCCGCACAGGAACTCGGCCGCGCAGGGGATGGCACCGGTGCCGTCCCCGTACCCGGACGGGTCCTCCATGTGGTTGTACTGCGCGTGGGCCTGCAGGACGCTCCAGGAGGTCTCCCAGGGCAGGGGGACGTCGGTCCCTTCCTGCTGCCAACGCTGTCCGCGACCGCTGGTGGGATCCCGGTCGTGGTAGCCCTCGCAGGCCACCGCGCGAAGGCCAGCCAGGGGTGGGTGGGCGAGCCGGCGGTGGCCGTCGACCACCACCCAGTCGGCTTCGTCCTGGCGGACCTGTAGCGAGGGGACGGCGAGTAGCCAGGGGGCGCGTGTGGTGGTGACCCAGCAGCTGTCGACGCCGGCGGCGGCGTAGCGGCGGGTGCGCATTTCGATGTCGGCGGTGGTGATGGGTGAGAGCTGGGCTTCGAGGGCGAGGCGGCGGCCGTCGGGGGCGGTGGCGAGGACGTCGGCGCGCCAGCCGTCCCCGGGGACTTCGACTGCGGCGTGCCAGCCGGCGGTGCGGGCGGCGTGGGCGAGGGCGCGTTTGAGGTGGTGGTGTTCGAGGCTCTCGCCGGTGCTGGGGCAGTGGGGCTGGACGGTGTCGTGGGCGAAGAACCGCAATCCGCGGTGGGAGGTCTTGGCGTGGACGAGGCCGGCACAGGCGGGGCACCGCAGGTCGGGGCGGGGTTTGGCCCGGTGGACGGTGCTCCAGTGGAGTCCGGCACCGAGGTCGTCGACGGTGGCGTCCAGGGTGCCGTGGCTGGGATGCAGGGCGGTCAGGGGCACGGGGTTCTCCGACGGGGCGTTCGGCGGCCGTTACCGGGGGGCCGGTCCGAGCCTGGCCCACGGATCGCTGTGCCCGGGTCGTGCGGTGTTCGGGGTGCCGGAGGTCTGTCCGGCGGGGTGGTCGTCGATCCAGGCCAGGCTGCCGCGCTCCAGGTGGTGGCGGGCGCGGGTGATGGCGACGTAGGCCAGGCGGGCCTCGGCGCGTGAGATGGGGCCGGGCTGTCCCGTGTCGGTGGGTTCGGGCTCGGGGAAGTCGTCGGCGATGCGTACCGAGGACCACTCCCGGCCCTTGGCCTTGTGCGCGGTGGAGATCGTGACGTCCGCGCTGTGCTCGTCACCCAGGCGGTCCAGGAAGCCGAGGATCTCTTCGTGGCCCAGGTCGTCGACCAGCTCGACCCAGGGCAGCAGATCGCGCCCTGCCGGGTCGTTCTCGGCGTATTCCTGGAGTTCGCCCCAGGACTTGAACAGCAGCAGGTCGTGGTGGTTCGTTCCCTTGCCGGACTTGAGGTCGCGCGCGGCGAGCGCCAGCTTGCGCAGGTCGTCCCCGCCGCCGGCCATCGCGACCCTGCGCCCGGTTCCCAGGTGGCGCCGGACCTCGATCATCGCCCCGGCGTTGGTGCGGCACAGCACTGCGTCGGCGTGCTCAAGGGGACCGATGCTGGTTCTCGTTCCGTGGTGACCCGTCAGGCGCAGGGGTGCGTTCACGATGCTCAGCCAGCGGTTGGCCTCGTGGGCGAGCTGGGTGCCGAAGCGAAAGGACTGGGAGAGGTTGAGGTGGCGCCCTGGCGAGCCGGTCATGATGTCGCGGGCGCCGCGCCAGGCGTAGATCTGCTGGGCGGAGTCGCCGACCAGGACGAGCTGGGTGTGGCCGCGCTGACCGTTGATCACCGATTCCAGGACGGGGTTGGTGTCCTGTGCCTCGTCGACCATCACGTACGGGGCGTTCAGCTGCGGCTGGGTGAGCTGCCAGAGCTTGAGGTAGTGGTCGTGGAGGAACTTGACTTTCCAGCCTTCGGGGTGGACGGCGTCCGCCCAGACCTGGCGTGCGAAGGGCACCACCACCTCGGCCAGCAGCACGTGAACCTCCGGGCTCTCGGCGCCGCGCTGTACGGGCACGTGGCGTTCCGTCAGCTCTTGGTCGGCGGACAGGCAGAAGCCGCGCACGGTCTCGGTCGCCACGTATGCAAGGTTCCACGGCTCCAGTACCTTGCCGCCCAACTGCAGGTCCTGGTGGATCCCCAGGGCGACGGCGACCTTGCGTGAGGGAATCCGCGGACTGCTCAAGCGGTTCCGGTAGCGGTGGCCTACCGCGCGGTAGGCCAGGGAGTGCGCGGTGGTGCACTGCACCCGGGCGGGAAACCTACGCTTCGCCTCGCTTGCCGCGGCCTTGTTGAACACGATGTACAAGCCGTTTCGGGTGTCGGCCTCGGCCAGCATCTGCAGTGTCGTCGTCTTACCCGTCCCAGCTCCGGCCTGGACGACAAGATCACCGCCGTTCTGGAACTCGTCCACAACCGCCGACTGCTCCTGCGTAGGGTCCGGCATCGGCTTTCCCGTCCTGTCACCGCCCGCAGCACACGGGCGGACCTACCGACACGGCCGCTGCCGTACCTGGGGGCGAGCATCCCAGACCCCACTGACAACGAGTGCCCGGGCGATCACTGGGAGAAACTGTGAGACCTCTCATACCGCCGTCTCACTCTTGGCTGATTGAAGGGAAGGAACGACCGGCACGCCACGCCGACCGGGCACCAGGCCAAGGTGTCGTCGGGCAGCGGGTGGCTGCCCGACAAGCGTGCTAGGTACTCGGGTCCGCTTGGATATCGGCCAGGGCCTGTCGGTTCCATGGCTCCCGGACCGGCGCAAGGGGGATACCGGTGCGGACGTGGTGAAGCCAGGTGTGCATGCTGTAGAGCACCCCGCGGCCTTCCGCGCGGGCGCGCGAGAAGGTGCTGAAGGCGCCGATGTCGAGGATGACGTGGCGGCCCACAGCGGTGGAGAAACCCAGGTCGATGAGCGGCTCGGTCAGCTGAGGGTAATTGCTCCACGGGCGATGCCATTCGACAGCCACCAGGCCGCCCCCGTTGTCGAAGATTCGCAGCTTCTGCGCACCGTGTTCGGCCACACCGCACAGCAGCCACCGGATCCGGGGGTGGACACGCTGTTTCCCGGCGATCGGATCCTGCAGGAGTGGCGGAGTCTCCAGTTCCCAGATCGTGCCATCCGCCGCCTCGGTGTCCCCACGGCGGCCACCGCGGGCGACCTCGCGGTTCAAGAGCCGTTTGGTGAGCGCGGCGGCCCACTGGCGCTTCTCGGCCTCGCCCAGGTCGGTGCTGGCCAGGAGCATCGAGGTCACTGGGCGCTCCGCACCTTGTCGTCGGGAAGGGCCTCGTTGAGCTGGGTGGTGAAGAACCTCACGGACACCCCGAACTGGCGGTAGGTGAGTCCGGCGTTGCGCATCACCTGCTCGTAGTTGATGGCGTCCGGATCGCCGTTCCAGGCCTCGGTGATGGCCCGGGCGAGCTCCATCGCACCCTGGTGGCCCTTTTGCGCGAGCGTCATCTCCTTCAGCCGGGCGACCTCGTTGTCTCGACGCTTGACGGCCTCCGCCTTCTCTTCCTTCAGGTCCAGGAGTCGTTGGTGGGAGTGCCGTTCGAGCAGCGTCATCGACTGGCGCTGGGAGAAGTGGAGCGGGCCGGGCGTGGGGTCGTCGTCGACCAGGCTGACGCTCGGCAAATCCTCGGTGCGCTGACCCGGCACGACCGGCGGCGGGGCCTCCTCCTTCTCCCGGGCCTCCCGCTCCCTCCGCTCCGCGGCGACGGCCGCCTCCCCGTACCTCCACTCCTTCTCCGCCTGCTCTTCCATACGCGTGATGCACCTGTTGAAGAACGGCTCCGCCCAGGGCGCGCCGGCGCTGAACCTCTCGCGAAGGAACTGGCGCCGGGCTTGCGCGCTGTGGGGGTAGCTGACGAGCATCTCCCTGATGTCCTTCACCAGGGCGAGCCGGACGTCATCGGGCAGATGGTCGTGGTCCCGGTGAAGGTGCAGCCGGTTTCCCCGCTCATCGCGGAGATGCTTGGAGCTCAACGCCGTTCCCTTCGTTCGTGGTTGCTATCCGGCTCGCGGTCCCTCCCGTCGAGCCGCGGCGGCGAGGCGCTGGCCCCACTCGCTGTACAGCTGCGCGGTCGTGAGGACCGCGTTGATCAGCTCCTCGTCGCCCCTGGCCGCGATCTCCGCAGGGTCGTACTCAAGGAGCCTGGTGGCCTGCGCGTCGTGCCGCTGGAGGGCCGCGCGCCAGCGGGCCAGGACGACCTCGGGGTCGGCCTCCGCAGCATCGTTCATCGCGACGTCGTCCGGGTCATGCTCCGGCCGGGCCGCAGGGTTGATCTGCGCCTGGATGGTCTGCAAGACGCGATCGTCGGCGATCAGCTCGCTGAGCAAGTCCGGGGTGGAAGCTACTCGCGCGAGAACCTCGGCCCTTCCGGTCGAGCTCTCAAGCAGCGCCGCACAGGCGCTACGCGCGACCTCGGTGTCAGCGCCGATGGCCGCCTTCACGTCCTCGGGCCCCGGCGGCACAGCCCTCAGCCCGGATCCTGCCGTATCCTCCGCGTCCGCCTGGGTCCGATCGGGTTGGTCGGCAAACGGGGGAAGGTGATCGCCGAGCAAGGCGCGAAGGCCAGTCTCGGTGACGACCGGCTCGTCGGTGCCGGCGGCCGCCGTCGCCATCCCGACCAGGTGGTCCAATCGTCGTTCCAGTGCGACTCTCACGTCTCCGTTCTCGGTCTTGGGCAGCGAGACCGCTGCCCTGAGGGTGCTGTAGGAGACCTCCACGTCAAGCGCGTCGATCGCCTCGCGGATCGCCGGCCCCACCCGGCAGGCAACCTTTCGGTAGGTCCGGGCGGTAGCGACGGCCAAGCCGACGGCGTCCGCTGCCTGTGCCCAGACCGACGTCGTGGGGTCACCGGCATCGGCCGGGTCGATGCCCAGCAGCGTGTCCCCGATTGCCAGCCGGATCTGCCGTTGCCGGTTGATGTCCGCCCGGATCGCTGCGGTTTGCTGCATGTCCTGGGAAACGAGCAGTCGTAGACGTTCCACCTCGCCGTCCAGGTCGTGGGGCGAGCTGGTGGTCGTCTGGACCAGAAGACTGACCATGAGCGGTGTCCTCGCTGTAGCGCATCGCTCACGTTGAGCAACGCTATCAGCGCCGACAGTAGTGAATTGCCGGCCCGCAAGTGCCTTGTCAGACACGGGAGGTAGCGTCCGCTCTTCTCTCGCTTCAAATCAAACACGGCAAATCAACCCATACACAGACAAACTGCCGTGACATCAAGGGCGCACCGCAAGTCGGTCAGCATCTTCAGGGTGTACGAACTCAATAAGGTGAATCCGTCCGGATGGGCATCTTCTACCGATGCGCCGTTCTCCTCGCGCTGCTCGATGGTGAGGCCGCCTCCGGGATTGTCGGCCGGCATGCCAGGCGGTGGGTCTGCGCAGGCGGAGCATGGCCTCGGCCGCGGTAGCGCCGCTGCCGGCGGCCGATGGCGGTGTGGTCGCGGGCCATGGCGAGGAAGACGTCACCGGCGGGTCTTGGGTGACAACACCGTCCTCGTCGGCCGCTAGCGCATCAACAATCGAGGAACTTATACGGGAAGAAGGCACCGTCCCGCTGTCTTTCCACGCCGGAGCATCCGGCGCTCGGGTCCTGGTCAGCCGGTGACGGTCTCGGCGTGCCGGGTGAGTACGTCCAGGAGCGCGCTCTGGTGGGCGGTCAGCTTGCCGTCGGTGCGGGCCTTGTCTTGCTTGCGCAGCCAGGTGCCGGGCCGGAACGCCGGGTCGTCGCCGAGGCCGGTGCGGTTGGCCGGGCCGTCCAGGGTGCCGCCGGCGGCGAGGTAGGAGAGCAGGCGCCGGTAGGAGCGGTTCCAGTCCGGCTCCAGGCGCCACAGCTCGTCCAGCGCGTCAAGCTTCGCGGCCTGGTCAGTGGTGAGGCCCGCGGCCTTGCGCTGGCGGCGCATCCACGCCCCCACAGCGTAGTCGTCCAGCTTCGCGGTCGCCGGGATCGCCAGGTGGCCGTGCTGATGGTGGAACGCGGCGGCGTAGGCGTAGCCCCGTTCCCAGGCGTTGGCGTTCTTCGACCAGATCATGCCGAGCGCGTCCAGCTCCGAGACGCGGGCCGCATTGAGCAGGCCCTGGCCGTTCAGGTGGCGCTGGCGGGTGAGCCAGGAGATCAGCTCGCCGTGCTGCGCCTTGTCGGTGGGGTCGAGGTGGCCGTGCTCGATGCGGAACCTGGCTGCGACGGCGTGCATCCGCTGCCACTCGACCGCCCGCGGGTTGAACGCCCGCAGCTTCACGGTCTGCAGGATCCGCGCCGCGTGGTGCCGGGCATTGATCTTCAGCCACTCGATCGGCGACTCGACCGGGGCCGGTGGCTGCTCGCCCTCTCCGGCCTCGGTCTCGCCCTCGGCCGGCTTGGCCGCCGTGGTGTGCGCGGTGCCCTGCGAGCGGTGGGCGCGCAGCTCGGTGATCCGGCCGACCACCCGGGCGTCGTGCGCAGCGAGCGCCCGCAGGACCCGCCAGATCGTGCGGAACGAGCTGGCCTCGATCTCGGCGTCGGCCTCCGCCTTCACCGCCTCGCCGGCGTCGTAGACCTCGGCCGGGACCGCGGCGGCGGTGTCGTCACCGACCTCCGGCGTCGGCAGGTAGACCGGGATGATGACCCAGCTGATCTTGCCCTCGCGGTAGGACTGGCGCAGCGCACGGCCGACAGCCTGGACGATGTCGATGACGCTCGACTTCGGGTCCGCGAAACAGATGGCATCCACACTTCTGACGTCGATGCCCTCCGTCAGGAGCCGGCTGTTGCAGAGAATGCCGCACTCCTCGCCGTCCTCGCCGGTGTGGGCCTTGAACTCCGCGAACGCGCCCCGGCGATCCTTGAGCCGGTCCGTGCCGGCCACCGCCTTCGCCCAGATCCGCTCCGGGCGCTCCGCGTCCTCCAGCAGCTCCGAGGCCTCCAGCAGGGTGCCCGCGAACTCCCGCGCCGCACTGACCCGGGAATGGAACGTGATCACGCGACGCAGCTCCAAGTCCGCGACCGCGCGCAGCACCGCGATCTGCAACGCGAGGCGCAGCAGTTCCTCGTTCGAGCGCTGGGGGCGCAGGTCGGCGACGGCCGGGAGGTGCAGCAGCTCGCGCAGGTCCTCGTCCGTCACCACCGGGACGAGGACGCGGTAGTCGGCGAGGTAGCCGTGCTCGATGCCCTGGCCGAGGGTCCAGGTGAAGCAGGTCTTGCCGTAGACCGTCTCGTCGTCCATGGAGCAGAGCGCGGGCAGCTTCTCCGCACCGTCGGCGAGGTCGGCCAGGCCGTCCTTCGCCCGCCGGTCGTCCGCGATCCTGGGAGTCGCGGTGAAGTACAGCCGGCGCTTCACCGGGACCTGGGCGTCGTCGTGGACCGCGGCCCACGCCTTGCCCTCCGAACCGGCCGTGCGGTGCGCCTCGTCGATGACCACGAGGTCCCACTCGGGCAGGCCGTACAGGTGGTGGGCCTGGACGATGCGCTCCAGTGAGGCGTAGGTGGCGTACACGGTGACCGGCTCGCCGGCCTTCTCCGCGGCGACCAGGTCGGCGATCCGCGGGGCCTGCGTGGTGACCCGGGCGTGGACGCGGCCGCCGGCCTCCGCGCTCTCCAGCGCCTCCTCCCGCGAACACGCCGCCACCGCCAGCCCCCGCCGCCCGCCCCGCAGCGACCACGCCTCGGCGGTCTGCTCCAGCAGCTCAATCGTCGGCACCATCACCAGCACCCGGCCCCGGGCAGCGAGGCGCCGGGCGCAGTTGGCGGCGATGAGGGTCTTCCCGGAGCCGGTCGCGGCGACCACCGTCGCCCGGCCGCCGTCCTTCACCTCGCGCACCGCGGCCGCCACCGCGTCCTTCTGGAACCAGTGCAGCGGCAGCGGGTTGACCGTGCCGAGCGGCTGTGCCGGAAGCGGCACCAGGGCCTGGGCGCGCAGCCCGGCCGGGGTGTCCTGCTCTGCGGTGGCGGTCTCCACGGCGGTGGGTCTCCTTCGTGTGCCGGGTGGTGCGGGGCGAGGTGGTGGGCGGGGTGGAGGGCTACTCGTCCTCGTCCTGCTGCGGCAGTTCCGGGTTTCCGTCGTGCTCGTCCTCGTGGTGCTTCCACGGGTCGCTGCCGTCGGGGAGCTGTGCCTGGCGCAGGTCGCCGCAGCCGGTCCCGCCGATGCCGCACGCCACTGGCCGGTCGGGGTTTGCCTCGGCGGCCCGGGCGTAGCGGTGGCGGGCCGGGGTGGCGCTGACGCCCAGTGCCTCGCCGATGCGCTCCCAGGACGGGGCCGGACGGCACAGGTCGCGCAGGGCGAGGGTCAGGTCGTCGCTGAGCGCGCTCAGCAGCGTCCGGGCGTCCGTGATCTCGCGCAGCAGGCCGAGCAGGACCTCCGCCTGCTGCGTCTCGGGTGTCTCCCAGCGGCGCGTGCGCCGGCGGGCCAGCAGTTCGGCCGCGGTGAGCGTGGCCTGTGCGTGCAGGGCGGTGGTGCGCCCGAGCGGGACGAGCTCGGGGTTCCAGGTGAGGGTGTGCTCGTCCTTCCGGGCGGCCAGGAGACGGTAGGCCGCGAGGTCCTCGCGGCACTCCGGGCAGGGGACGTCGGCCGGGTCCCCGTCCGCGGCGAACTGCTCGCCGGTCGGGCCGAGTACGGGCCGCCGGCAGAACGTCTGCTTGGGCGTCAGGCCCAGGTGCGGGCCCTGCCCTCCGGCGGCGGCCCTGACGAACGGGTAGAAGGCGGCCATGAACAGCACTCCCCCTGCTACTTGTAGCTGAATGTCTGCCAAAATTAGCAGGGCTTGCCTCATGATCGAAGGCGTGCGCAATTAGTCACACAAAGCGACGCGGCTGTGGTGGGGCCGCTGTGACCGAGTGCCCCAGTTGGCGAGGCTGAGCGCTTGGTGACGAGTCAGTGCCCGGCACCCGTGCGGCTTCCTTCGGGGCTGTGATCGCACCTTCGGACTCGGGTGCTGCCGAACGCCCGGCCAGGGGCCGCCGGTGTGAACCGGCGGTGTGTCAGCTCGGCGGGCAACCGCGGCCCCGCCCGTGTGATCGACAGTGACGGAAGGCGATCCCTCGCCGAGAGACCCTCTTCCCTTTTCTGGAGCTGATCGTGACGTTCCCACTGTCCGAGGTCGCTGACCGGCCGAGCTCAACGCACGGGCACCATGCCGGTTCGTCCGGGCGTCGGAGCCGGGTGGCGGCCGTGGCGGCCGCCGTGTTCTGCGCTGCGGCCGTCGCCCCGCTGGCGCTGCCCGCGCCCGCTCACGCACAGGGCACCTGCACGGTGTCCGGCCCCACCACCACCTGTACGTTCGCCTCCACCGGCGCCGAGCAGACGTTCACCGTGCCCGGCGGTGTCACGCAGGTCGACGTCACGGCGATCGGCGGGGCCGGCGGCGTGGAGGACAACGGCGTCGGCGGCGGCCGGGGCGCCCAGGTGTCCGGCACCCTCACCGGGCTCTCCGGGGGGCAGACCCTCTACGTCGAAGTCGGCGGCACCGCCACCGGCGGCAGCCAGTGCGCCGGTAGCGCGCAGTGCACCGGCGGGTTCAACGGCGGTGGCAGCACCCACTTCGGCGGAGGCGGCGGCGGCGCCTCCGACGTCCGCACCCAGCCCGGCACCACGCCCCTCACCACCACCGACTCCCGCCTCATCGTGGCCGCGGGCGGCGGCGGAGCCGGCTGGGCCGGCCAGTGCACCGGAAGCGCGGGCGGAGACGCCGGCCAGCCGGGCACGGACGCGACCTGCAACGGAGGAAACGGCGGCGGGGCGGGGACGTCCACCCAGGGCGGGGCCGGCGGCACCGGCGGGGGCGGGTTCTTCGGCGGTGGGCCCGGCACGCTCGGTACCGGCGGCACCGGAGGCGGCCCGGGCGCCTCCCTGACCGGCGGTGCCGGCGGCGGCGGCTACTACGGCGGAGGCGGCGGAGGCAACATCAACCCCTTCATCAGTCCGAGCGGCGGCGGGGGCGGCGGAGGCGGAGGCTCGTCGCTGGTCCCCGCCGGCGGCACCGGCCCCACCACCACCAGCGCCGCCCCGAGCATCACCATCAGCTACACCACCCCGGGCAAGCCCGTGAAGACGACCCTGACCGCGATGCCCTCCCGCACCCGGGTCGGCGCTCCGGTCGTGCTCAGTGACATCGTCTGCCCGGCCAGTACGAGCGCCACGACCAGGCCGACCGGCACGGTCACGTTCACCGACACCACCACCGGCACGACCCTCGGCACCGGACACCTGTTCCTCTCCCTCGGCACCTGCGCGGCGACCGGGACCGTCACCACCTTCCGCACCACCGGCACCCACACCATCACCGCCGTCTACAGCGGCGACACCGTCTACCAGGGCAACAGCGCCAGCCCCGAGACCACCACGGTGACGGTGACGGCCTGAGAATGCCGCAGAAGCGCCGGCCCCGCCGTGGGGCGGGGCCACGCACCGCGGTATCGCGCCCAGGTGACAACGATCCGAACAGTCCCGGGTGCCGTCCGAGCCGGGCTGGAGTTCCGCCGACTGGGCTGCTCAACCGCCAGATGAAGCGCTCAGTCACAGCCGCGCGCTCCTTACCGGGGCTCGGGGGGCACCCAGGCGCGGACCTCCAGGTAGGCGATGTCGGCGTCCTCGACCGCGCGGCCGGTCTCCACCAGCCACGCGCGCATCGCCTCGGTCACGTCGCCGTGATGGTCCGCCACCCGCTGGGACCACTCGGCAGCGTCGAACCCGCCGGTCGACGCGGAGCCGTAGGTGCGCTCCTCGGTGCCGTCGGAGCGGGGGACGAAGCCGCGCCGGATGCCGCCGGAGTCCTGCTCCGAGCCCGCGCTGTAGACGTACTGGTCGGCCTTCATCCGGACGGTGAAGGCGAGGCGGCCGCCGACCTGGCCGGTCTCGTGCACCACGGGGGCGAGGTGGCTCGCACCGGACTTGATGGCCTGCTTCCCGGCGCGGCCGGCCATCGACCCGCCCGCCTCGCCCACGGTGTCCTTGCCACGCACCCGGGCCTTCTGCCCGGTCTTGGTCCGGCGGCGGGTGGTGTTCGCCTCCGCGATCCCGGACAGGGCCTCCTCGTCGCGCTCGCCGCCGCGCACCGCCCGGACCAGCTGGCGCAGCGCGTTGACCATGCTCGCGCCCTTGCCCTTGGTGAAGAACTGGCTGACCAAGCTGGCGTCGCGGCCGAGCAGCTTGGCAACCTGGCGCTTGGTGTAGCCCTGGTCCAGCAACTCCTGGGTCAGGCGGGCGGCTTCGTTCGGGTTGTTCGGGTCGGCCGGGCTCACTGGTCAGCTCCCTTCGCGGCGAGTTCGGCGCGACCCAGGCCGCGCAGCTTGAGGTACTGCTCCTGGCTGGTCGGGTGCTCGACCGGGCCGGTCAGGTGGCCCTTGAGGAGGTAGTCCCCCGGTTCGCCCCGGTAGGGCCAGGGCTGGCGCTCGGTCAGCGCGATGCCGTCCGTACCGAAGTACACGACCGTGCCGGGCTTGGCGTGCAGGGCACCGGCGTAGCCGATGACCTCCTTGCCCTGGCGGTACTTCATGTCCAGCAACGCCGCCCGGGCGCCGGACCACACGTAGGCGGCCCACTCGGGGTGCGCGTACGGGTCGCGGGAGAAGCCGGCTTGCCGCTGCCAGGTCACCACATGGTCGTCCTGGCCGAGGATCTCGACCCCGGCTGGCAGGGCCTCGCCAAGCGGGGTGGTCCCGGAGACCAGGCGCGGGCGCTGCGCGAACCCGCCGAGGCCGAACAGCAGCACGGAGCGGACCGCGCGGGAGGCGAGGTAGGCGGCGGTGCGCTGGCGCTCGTCGCCGTGCAGCTTGGAGAGGTTGGTCAGGTCCGCCCAGGCGGCCTTGAGGCGCTTGCCCCACTCGTCGAGCGGCTTGCCGTCCTCGAAGAGCAGGCCGCCGAGGACCTCGATCCGCCACGGTGCGATGTGGTTCGACAGGGCGAGGTGGATCTCCGCGCCGCCCGCCCAGGTGGTGAACGTGGCGCCCGGTGTGGCCGGGTAGATCCAGGCGCGGTCACCGGTCACCGGCGCGGGCAGCAGGCCGACGTGGTCCCAGCCCTGCGGGACGGTCACCCTGATGTTCCAGTGCGAGCAGGACATCAGCGCCTTGACCTGCTCCGCCTCCGACATCGCGGCGAACGCGGCCGCGGTGATCCGGCGCGGGGTACCGACCGGCGACTTCCACAGGTGCTTCGCGTAGGCGAAGGTGCGGTCGTACTCCACCAGCGCGGGCAGCTGCTCCGGCACGCGCGGGGGCAGGATCAGCTCGGTACGGCCCTGCCCGCCCGTCGCGTGCAGCAGACCCCGCAGCTCCTCCGACAGCACCGGGTAGCCGCCCGCCCACTTGCCCGTGGTCGGGATCGTGCGCGACCACAGGTCCCGGCCCGTCTGCGACGGCGAGCCCATCAGCACCGCGTCGTCCCAGTGGCGGCGCAGCGCCTGCCACAGCAGCCGGAACGCATCCCGGCAGGTCACGACGTCGGCACCGTCCGGGTCGAACCACTCCCCCATGCTCCTGATCTCGGTGCTGCCGCCGTCCGGCGCGGCGGCCGGGGCGTAGCGGCCGACCGGCTGACGCTGGTGCACGAAGTGCCCGGCCAGCTTGTCCCGGCCCGAGCCGACCGCCGTCGTCCAGCGCTCTGACGGCGTGTTCAGCCAGGCGGCGACCGCGTCCTTGAGCGTGGAGTAGCGCTCGGCGCCGTCGTGCCACGGAGCGCCGGCGGTGATGTAGATGCGCTCCGTGCCAGGCGCGGCGGCCAGCACCGCATCCAGGATCTCCCCGGGAGTACGGGCGCCGAGGTCGAGACGCACCACGCGGTCGCGCACCGCCAGGTCGCCGGTCGCGGCGTCCAGGAACACCGTCGAGCGGGCCTGCTGCGTGAAGTTGGGGCGCTTGGAGACCAGGCCCGTCGTCACGGCCTCGAAGCGGGCGCCCGCCCGGCCTTCGGGGAGGGTGGGCAGCTCGCGCGGACCGGACTCGACCGCCGGACGCGGCGCGGCAGCGACCGGAGCGACCGCGTGCTGCCCGGTGGCACCCGGGATCGACGCGGTGACGGCCTGTACGCCGGGTTCTGTCTCCCCGACGACCGGTGGAGCAAGCCCTGGCTGCAGTGCGGCGGGTTGCTCGGTGACGGCCTGGTCCGCGACCTCGGTCACAGGAGCGGCCGGGGCAGGCTGCTCGGCGACGGCCTGGCCTTCGACCTCGGGGGCCGGGCGGGTCAGCGCCGGGGCGACCGCGACGGCGGGCTCGTCGACCGGCGCGGCCTGCGAGGCCGGGGCGGGCGCAGCAACGGCGGCCTGGTCGTCGCTTCTGAAGGTGCGGACGGTGGCCGGGGTCGGGTCCAGCAGCGGGGCGATCCGCACGACGTCGCCGACCGACAGCCCGGAGGCCTTCGCGATCGGCGCGGCCTGGGCGCCCTCGTACCCCGCCAGCCCGGCGACCCGGCGCGAGCGCTGGGCGGTGAGTTTGTCCAGCTCCTTCTGCGCGGCCGCGACCTGCTTCTCGGCGGCCGTGATCCCGGCGCGCAGCTCGCGCAGACCGGCGAGCTCGGCGGTGTACGTCTTGCGGTCCATCAGCGAGTCACTCCCCCTCAGTGGCGAGCAGGTCGGTGGTGGTCGGGTTGGTGGTGACGTAGGCGATCGGGCCGCCGGATACGGACGCCAGGCGGGTGCCGAGCAGCAGGCCGGCCAGGCGGGCGTCCTCGGGGTCGACCGGGGTGGCGGCGTTGGCGGGGGCAGTGAGGTCGGTCAGGTAGCCGGCCAACCGCGCCTTCGGGAAGCGGTACCGGCCCGTGGTGCCGGCGGTGCCGTCGGACTCCCACTCGGTGAGGCCGGTCAGCACGGCGACGACGAACCCGGCCACCGTCACCGGCAGCACTCCGCCGGCCGCGACGCGGGCCGGGTCGCAGCGCCACCAGCCGGACAGCGCTGCCAGAAGCTGCGCCTGGTCCAGCGCGGTGCCGAAGCCGATCCAGTCGCGGTCCGGCTCGTCCACCTTCGCGGGTGCGTCCGAGCGCAGCACCGCGACCTCGGCCGTGCCGAGCACGGTCAGGTCCGCGGCCGGACGGGCCTGCAACTGCTGGAGCGCGGCCAGCGGGAACACCTGCCGGCCCTGCTCGCGTACACCGGGGACCACGCCGGTGGCCATCAGTTTCTTCACCGTCGGGATCGAACACCCCAGCGCCGTCCCGGCCTGCCCCGTCGTCACGAACACACCCACGACCTCCACGCCTATTCATCTAACTTGAAACGCTACGGTGACCCTACGCCTCCCCTCCGACACCGTCCACGCCTTTCGAGTAAGTCGTACAAGCATGTAGGGTGCGACGTCAGCGCTCGGGCCTTCGCTCACCACCCGCTGCGTTCAGGCCCCACCGGACCGCGTGGGTTCCGCCTCGGTGACAGGGAGCGCCTGCGGGTGGGCACCTGGGACGAGCGGCGCGCCGACTGCAGGCCGGGGCGGGCCCTGGGCTCCAGCGGCGAGGCGGCGCCGACCAGAGCCAGCCGCGGAGTTGGCGGCCAGGCTGCGAGGCAGTCGCCGTCCGCGCAGGGAATCGATGGGGCGGGGCAGCGGGCATCCGTGGCCCTGCCAGCGGGGCCCCTCGGCATGACGATGGCCAAGCGGTGGTGGCGGAGGTGGTGACGCGCTGTCGATCGGGCTGGCAGGGCAGTCCTTCCGCCGGAGCCGGCAAGGCTTTGGGCCTCTTCCCGCTCGCGCGACGTCGCTCCGGTGGCTGGGAGACGCCCGCGGCAGCCCGCAGTGTGCTGCCGCGGCGGACGCGGGAGAGCATCCTCAGTCCCCTACCAGTCACCCCCGAACTCCTGGGCCTCCTCGGCCGCGGGACCCTCTGCACCCAGCTTGAGGAGGCGTGAAGCGATGGCGCCCTTGTTGCGGCCGAACTCCTCTGCAAGCTCAGCGAGCGATGCGCCTTCGGCACAGCGCGCCTTCAAGGCGTCGTCCTCCTCCGATGTCCACCGCTTGTAGGCGTTGGGGTACTGGCGCTGCACCTCCTCAACCGTGTAGGCCTTCTCGGGCTTGGGCCGCCCGGCGGGTGCCGCCGCACGAGAGGCAGAAACCAGGTCCTCGGGATATAGGGCGAGGCGAAGACCGTAGAGCTTCCAGCGGACCGACTTCTCGGACCTCTCCAGCCGGCGCGCGATCTGCGCCGGATCAGCCCCTTCGCGGTGAGCGGCCACCAACTGCTCTGTCTCCTCCCGGCCCCACAGCTCCCCCGTGCGGGGAGCACGCGGACCGGGCACTACGGTGGCCGGACCCGCCGGTGCTGGCGGGCGGCGGTCGCCAGGAGTCGCACCCGCCATCCGCATGAGCAGCTGCGCAATCAGGGGGATGGCAGCGGGCAGGACGTCTCCCCGCAGGTCGGCCACCACCTCCCCATTCGCGTCGCATCCGGTGACGACGACCCGTCCCAGCCCGTCGGCGCGGGACTCGTAGGACAGCTCGTAGCGGCGGGACCCATCCGACGCCTGGAGACTGAGCGTCTGCCGAATCGTCTGCGCCGAGGGCCAGCCGTCCCAGTGCCCACCAGAGCCGCCCGGAGCATCGCCCGGGATCTCACAACCGTCCTCGCCGGCCGGGTTCCACGACATCGTTCGACAACCTTTCCGGCCGCAGCGCTCGGTGCGGCCCGATGAACGGAAACGAATCCCTCTGCATCCGCGCCCCGCGCGGGACATCGCACGACAACCTGCGGCCGCATCCCGTGCCCGCAGAAGCGTCTGCCGGCCACCCGGATGGGGCCGGCGGCGCGACAGGACCGTAGCAGCGGCCGTGAACAGGCGTCACGAGCATGAGCGGGCGACGCCCCGGATCCGAAGGACGGTTGTCCGAGGCTGCCGATACAGTCCTCCAGGCGATCCCCGGCCGACGGCCACCCTCGACGCCCGACCCCTCCGGCCAACCAGGTCACGGCCACGCCGGACGTGACAGCACCACCCCGGGCCTACCGGCCACGGGACACACCAGCCGCATACGGAACCACCCGAAACGGTGAATCCCGAAACGAACAAGTATCCGGCGCCCAGCGGCGAACAACGACGCCCGGAAGGCCGCGCGGCCCAACGGCAGGGACCGAACCGACTCTTGCCCCACCTCGCGGACACATCGCAATCCGCCCCCAGCCCCGACCGCGCCCCGCACGGCGGTGCCGCAAGCCGTCCTCGAATCCGAACCCACAGGAACCTTGACCCGGGTGTTGAGATGCACCGGGATTGGGTGGGCGCGCTCCGGGCCCTCGTCGATCTCCCCCACGGGGCATCAGATCCTTCCTGCCGTCCGGCCGGGACGGCCTCGCTTCGGCTTGGTGGTGAAGCAGGCGGCCCGCCGAGCGGTGCCGGCGGGCCGCGGGACGGCTACTCGTCGTCGGAGACGACTCCGCCGGCCTTGATGTGCCGGGCGGCGCAGCCGGCGGCCTGCGCCAGGGTGTGGGAGCAGGCAGGTGAGGGCGGGTCCGGTCGGGCCTGGGAGCGCCGCTGGCGCCCGCTCCCACGGCTGCTGGTGGCCCTGGTCGGCACGGCTGCCGCCGGGGTGCGCTCGGCGGTGGCGGAGCTGCGCCTGGCCGCTGAGGAGAACCCGGCCGTCGCCGAGATGCTCGCCGCCGTCCCGGCCGGCGTCGCCCGGATCGAGGACCTGGTGCAGCGCGGCCAGCTCCGGGCCGGGCCGGCACCCGCTCAACACCCGGGGCGGACGGAGCTGTAGAGGGGCCGGGAGGGAACGGCGAAGGGGCGGCCCGAGAACGGGCCGCCCCTTTCCATCGCTGTTGCGCCTTCCCGGGCGACCGAAGCCACCCCCGGCAGGGCCACGATCGGCCCATGGCCGTGCCTGCCCGCACCGACCAGCGCGGGCAGGTGACCCACCGTCCGATACGGCTGCGGAACCAGTGGGCCGGCCATCCGCTGCGCCGGGCCGCACGGGCGAGGGCAGCGGGCCGTTCACGGCGTGTGGGCCGTCAGACTTGGGTCAGGGCGAACGTACCCGTACCGTCCTGCCGGCCGCTGGAGTACTGGCGGATCAACTCGCCGTCCGCGTAGCGGTCGTAGCCAAGCATGGAGCCGGTGTACTTGTTCTGCAGACCGATCTTCGAGCTGCCGGGTACGTCGCGGTAGATGTAGAACCGCTGGAGGTCGTCCTCCCCGCAGTTGGCCGTCGTCAGGTAGGCCTGCTCCTGGTTGGCGATGTTCGCGGGGATGGTCGCGCATCCGCCGTTGCCCCAGTTCCACAGGGACGCCTCGATGACGCCGTTGTTCTCCGTCACATTGCACAGCCGCCAGTTGTCCAGGTGGGCGCTGAAGAATGTGGATTCGCGCAGGCGGATGCCGTCGTTGGCCAGCAGCGGTGCGCTCCAGTTCAACACCCTGCCGGGGACGTCGATCCTGTAGGCGCCGGGTTGGCAGTTCAGGGCGGCGAGCGCGGCGGGCTTGGCGGCCTGGGTGGCCTTCGTGCTCTGGCCGGCCTCGTCGGCTGCTGCGGTGTCGTGCTTGGCCTGGTCGGCCTTGGCCGAGGGGACGGGACCTGCCGGGTGCTGCGCGGTGGCGGCGGGAGAGCCGCAGTCCAGCAGGCCCTGGGCCTTGGCCATGATGCTGTTGGCGGGGACCTTGTCCTCGCAGCGCACCGCGCCTTCTTCGAGGGTGGTGTAGGTGGTGTAGGACCCGGTATCGGGGCCCTCAACCCACTTCAGGCCGCCCGCATCCGACCGGTTGCAGTTGAGGCTCCCGTACGTACCGGTGACCTTCTTCGTGCCCTCATACAGGCCGTAGTAGCCGGGCTTGCGGAAGTCCCACGAGATCGACTTGTTCGTGGTCGAGGTGTGGGTGTAGTTGACCTGTACGTTCAGGCCGAGCATGCCGCCGACCATGCCGAGGGCCTCGACCTGGAAATTGCCCTGGATGTTGCCGTTGACGCCGACGGAAACCGAGATGGTGTCCTGGACACTGGTGTCCACGGTCTGCGAACCGGTCGAGCCGTCGGTGACATACCAGCCCTTGAAGTGCGTGATGGTGGGGGTTACTTCGGTGCTCTTGATGACCGGGTGGCGTGTGCCGAGGTCGGCCGCCGTACAGGTGTCACCGAGCCGGGGCGCCGTTGTGGCGGCGGGCGCTGCGGCCGCCGGTGAGGCGGCAAAACCCATGGTGGTGACGGCCAT
The DNA here is from genome assembly GCF_042887925.1 of Kitasatospora sp. NPDC057904. Taxonomy (NCBI): domain Bacteria; kingdom Bacillati; phylum Actinomycetota; class Actinomycetes; order Kitasatosporales; family Streptomycetaceae; genus Kitasatospora; species Kitasatospora sp. NPDC057904. The sequence goes on along the minus strand of NZ_JBHVOL010000014.1, from coordinate 197,108 downwards.
AGCGGTCACCGCCATGAGTGACCTGCCGGTGCGGCTGACGGGTCGTATGGGGTGCGTCATTATCCATTTCCCCCTGGTCGTGTATATGTCAGGTCAAGGATGAATGTAACGACCGTGAGGGCGCGGCGTGAGGCCGGAACAGGCCACATAAGTTCGTGGAGGGACTTATTCCGCCCCTTGTGCACACCGCTGCCGGACCGGTTCGATCCTCGGTGAACCCGTGCGCCATCGAACAGGGGGATCATCCTTTGAAACGTGTCAGGCAACTGTTCGCAGCCGTAGCCTCGCTCGCCCTCACCGCAGCCCTGTGTGCCCTGGGCGCCCAACCGGCCGCTGCCCAACCGCCCGCGAGCCGTACAGCCCCCCAAGGCCACGGCGACTGCACGGAACCCGGGGCCGACCTCTCGCGCGAGGGCATGGCCTGGACCTGTATCAAGACGGGACCGGCCACCGTGCCCCCGGCCGCGCCCGGCAAGACCTGCACCCCGGTCGGCCCCGGAACCAAGGCCTACGAGGAAGGCGCGGTCAAATCCTGCACTGAAGTCACACACGGCCCGGCCCGGGAAGCCCTCAAGAGCAGCATCCCGGTGTGGACTTGCAAATCGGACACGTGGTACGCCTCGACCCGCCACAGCTATTGCCTGGAAAGCGAAGTCGACTACACCCTCGAGGACACAGAAGGCGCGCCGATCGGCAGCGCCATCCTCCACATCGCCCAGCAGGCCTCTCTCGATTCGCGGGGGGCGGCCTGGCGCGAGCAGGTCGACGCCACGACCGTCCAGGCCACCCCCAACGTCGGCTCCATGGTCTTCGCGTTCGAGGCCTCATGCTCGGGCCAGTGCACGCTGGACAACCGCAGGATGAGCGCGACCATCGCCCCCGGCGAAACCAAACGGGGCTTCTTCACCTTCAGGACCACGGTCGGCAACGAAACCCAGAGCGAGATCGTGCCGTCCTACCACTCCGTCACGTACTCCACCGGGGAGAACATCCCCCGCAAGCGCGACAACCGGTGGAACAACCCCAACACGGTGCGCTGCGACGCGAAGGTCAGCAAGGACGCCAACACCGGCTGCATCGTCATGGGGAACATGGCCGACGTGAAGATCTCCATCGCCAAGTACGGGGCCGCAGCAATCACCTACCAGTGGGCCCAGAAGACGCTCATCGGCGGCACCTTCGGAACCAAGGACCACACACTGATCCGGGTCCGGGACGACGACGGAAAGATCAGGGACCGCAATCGCTACCAGAGCTGCGAGGCCGCCCCGAACCCCTTCAAACCCATCCTCGTCACAGCGGAACAAGACTCGTGCGACGAGTTCCCGTTCGCCGCGACAGCGCAGGGTGGCACCAACGGCAACCTGTGCACGGAGATCCAGCCCTGGTGGAACAGCGACCACTGGGAAGTCAAAATGATCAGGTACCCCGGACCTATGGTGAATTGTGTCCGCAGCCACGTACCGCTCAAACAGAACAGCGGCGCGGGCGGCGAGTACGGCAACGCCGTCCTGTCCGAACGCATCCTCGACGGCGAGAACTTCACCGTCACCATCACAGACTAGGGCGTCGGCCGGCTCCTGGTCGGCTGGCGCCGGGTCGGTGCTCTTCACCTTGGTGCGGAACAGCTCGCGGCAGGCGGTGAACTTCACGGCCACCCGCTCCGGCGACATGGTGGAGCGGTCCACCTCCACCATCAGCACCGGCACCCCGATCTCCGAAGCCTGCCACACGCCGTCCGGACGCACCTTGCGCTTGCCGCCCGGCAGCAGGAACTCGGTCCCGGTCGACCAGGAACGCACCGTGCCGACCCCGCCCGCGGCCCCGGGCGCGCTGCCGCCGAGAACGAACGCGGCGATCGTCTCGTTGACCGCCATCGCGTGCTGGGCACCGGAGCGCCCGGCGCCCCGAGCCGTTGAGCCCATGTCGGAGCGGACCATCCCGAGCACGGCGGCGGCCGCATCCAGCCCGGCGGCGCCTTCCAGCCGCCAGGTCTTGTGCCGGTCCTTGGTGTTGCCGTCGGAGGTGACCAGGCCGTGCAGCGCGAGGTCGCCGAGCGCCTGCCGGATCGCCTTGTTCGACGCCACCCCAGGGCGCAGCAGGCGCTGGAGCTGGTCGGCGGTGGCGACCTTGGGGACGCCGAGCGCGCCGAGTGCATCGGAGCGCAGGGCGGTGGTCGAGCGGTTCGGGTTGTCGGCGCCACGTCGGTACGCGGTCCGGCCCGGCCGGGACGGCTCCGGTGGTTCGACGGCGTCGGCCTTCCCCGAAGCCCACCGCCCCGCCGCCGGGCCGGCCACCGGGCGGCTCGCCGTGAGGCACGGACGCCAGCACCCGCTCGATGGCGAACGGGATCAGCGGGACGGCGACGACGGGTGGGACGGCGGCCAACGCCTCATCGAGCGGTCAGGTCGACAGGGGGCGGCGGCCAGGGCGTCCAGGACGGCGGCGAGCTGCTCGGCGGTGTGCTCCCCGACCTGCGCGCGTTCGGCCACCGCCAGGGCGCGGTCGACGTGCTCAGCGACCTCGGGCCGGCCCCGCCGTCGGGCCGGGCCGCGATGCGGCCGGCACGCAGCTCGCGGGGTCGACCGGTTGGTTGCAGGCCCCGGGCTCGTAGCCGGGGCCTGGACGGCGTCGGGGAGGAGGCTGCGGCCGGGTGCCGGTCGACCGTTGCCGGCTGTGCCCGTGATCGCCCCACCCGGGCGGTGATCAGCTGGATCGGCCCTGCACCTGGTTCGAGAACTTGACCAGGTAGCTGTTGCCCGACAGGTCGAAGGCCTCCACCTTGGTCTGGAAGTCGGCGGTGTACCGGGCGTACTTGGACAGCACCGCGAAGTCGGGGGCGCTGAACTCGCCCATGTTGCCCCAGTCCTGGACGGCCCGGCACGCGGTGGTGACGGTGTCCCACCCGTAGCCGGAGTACCTGCGCTGGATGCTGATGCACACCTTGGAGATGCCGCCGGCGTTGGTGTAGCTCCCCGACCCCAAGATCGTCTGGTACGCGCTGCTCTCGTTCTTCACCGTGAAGCCGACGTCGATCCGGTCGCCCTCCGCGGCGTGGGCGGTACCGGCCGTACCGAGCATCGCGGCACCCGCGGCCACGGCGGACACGGCGGCAACAGCGGCGTTCCGAATGGACTTCTTGACCATGACGACTCCTTCGTGCTGGTTCAGCGGTCAGCGACGAGGCTGCCGTCCGGGCGTCGACGTCCGGTCAACAGGAAGTCAACAGGACCTTCAGGTACGACCACCTCCTCGACCGGGTAGTGGGACGGCCGCGGGCGGGCAGTGACGTGAGCGGAACACCAGCGAAGCGGGTGGGCGGCGGCGCCCACCGCTCGGTCGGCGGCACCGGCCTGGTCGCGACGACCGGCGCGGCCCTGCGCGCTTCGCCGGACTCCGCCGCCGCGTGCGCCGATCGTGGGATACCAGCTGAACGGCCCCCGTCGATCGGCGAGTCGAACACCTCGCCCACATTTCCTTCACATAGGACTTGCCCTGTCGCTTCGGGTGCGATCGGCCCTTGGTGGTGCTGCCCGCTTCATCCCGGCACGCCGCACGGCACCGGCCCGGACCGGCATCCACCACACCGTCATCCCCACGCCCAGGAGTGCGCAGCATGTTCTTCAGATCGGTCCCGAAGGTTCTGCTCGGCGACGACGGCCGGCTCGTACCGGGCGGATCCGGGCTTCCCGTCAGGCCTCGGCGGGGCCTTGGTTCGCGCGGTGCGCGGGTCGCCACCGCCGCGTCCGTCCTCGCTCTTGTCCTGGTGTCCGCCGTCGCGCCCGCGCAGGCCGCTTCCGCGGGGGCGGGCACCGTCGCGTCGGAGGCCGCTCGAAGGAGCGTCGAGGAGCGGCTCGCGCCGGCTTCCGCCCCGGCGACGCGGATCGTCCCGCAGGTACCGTGTGACCGGACGATCGACCCGAACAGCCACTACGACGACACCACCCACGGCTTCCGGTACTTCACGGACCAGGTGGGCCGGCCGCTGAAGGCGATCAACACCGCGCCGGTCACCACCGGCAACCCGGGGCCCCGGGGAACGTGCCAGACCAGGGTCGGCAACTTCGCGCCCGCGCCTCCCCCCTACAGCGCGCAGGACTTCGACGGGGGGCACCTGATCGGCGCCCAGTTCGGCGGCGTCGACCAGCGCTACGACCTGGTGCCCCAGCTGGCGACGCTCAACCGCGCCGGTGGAACCTACTTCGACTTCGAGAACACCGCTCGCCAGTGCCTCAACAACGGCGGCACGATCAACAACTTCGAGGTCAGCGTCGATTACCCCGACTACGCCGGCGTCCACCCCAACAAGTTCTACGTCCTGATGGTCCTCAGCAACGGCCAACGAAACGGGATCATCAACGCGACGATCCCCTGGGACCTGCAGAACGGCTCCCCCGAGGACACGAACCTGCGGCAGCTCTTCTCCCAGGCACGCCTCCTGGCCAACTGCTGACAGCCACACACCCCGTTCGCCGGGACCGGCACGGCGATGACGCCAGCCCCGGCGGCCACCCCGAGCCCACCACCCCGAGCCCCGCCGCGGACGCTCGGCCACGAGGCGTTGAAGGGAACGTGCGGGCTCAGGCCGGCCCTTCCGCTCCGCTCCCGCCTCCGCGTTCCATGACCGCGATCATCGCCTCGTGGACGGCCAGGGCAGACGCCTGGTCCGGGGCCGGAACGGGGCTGTCCTGGACGGTGTACCACTCGTCGGCCCCGTCGTACTGCACGTCCAGCAGCACCTGCCGGCCGTTCCAGGTGGTGCGCAGGGTGAGGTCGCCGGTGATGACGCCGACGTCGACGGTCATGACGCCGCCGGGCCCGGCGGTGATGCCGGTGGTGACGAGCGGCTCGGTCCCGGGGGCGGAGGCGGGCTGGTCGGGGGTGGTCATGATCCCGCCGGGCAGGTGTCGAGCATCTGGCCGAGGGCGGTCTTCTCCGGGTCGGTGACGGTCAGCCTGTAGAAGGCCTTCACGTCCGTCCAGGCCTTCGCGTAGGAGCACCAGGCCGACTGGGACGGCGGCTTCCACTGGTCGGGGGTCTGGTCGCCCTTGCTGCGGTTGGAGGCGGCGGACACCGCGAGCAGCTGGGGGCGGGTCAGGTCGTTGGCCAGGGCCTTGCGCTGGTCGTCGGTCCAGCTGTCGGCGCCGGCGCGCCAGGCGGCGGCGAGCGGGACGACGTGGTCAATGTCCAGCTTGTTGGCGTCGGTGAAGGTCAGGCCGTCGTAGGGGCTGACCCAGGTGCCGGAGGTGGGCTTGCACTGGGCGTCGGCAACCACCGCCTGCCCGTCGCGCTTGAGCACGCTCTCGCGGGTGTCGCAGGACTGACCCTGGGCGGCCCAGTGCGGGAACCGGTCCCTGGAGTACCCGGTCATCGGTCTGGCCGCGGCGACGGTCAACGCCGCCAGCTCGGCCCGCGCCGCCGGGGCCGACGACGGCGCCGGCCCCGGCCACACCTCGGGCTGGGAGACGGGCGGGGCGGGCTTCGCGTCCGCGGCGTGGCCGGCCGGCTTCGAGCAGCCGCCGATCAGCGGGCCCGCGAGCAGCACAACGCCCGCACCGCACGCGGCCCGCCGCAGGACCGGAGAAGAAATACGCATACGCATGGACGACAGCTTCGCGGCCCCGACAGCCCATCACCAACCCGGCACGCCCGAGGCGCCGCGTGGTCTTGGCAACACCGGCCACCAGCCCCGACCCGCGGCCGCTCCGTCGTCCGCGGCCGGGAGTCCACCGGATCCACGCCGGGCACGCGGCGCCGCCCCGTGTCCGGGGCCGGCGCCGTCGCAGGCTCGGCGTCAGCAGCCGGGCATGTCGCCTGGCAGCGAGATGTCGCTTCCGCCGTGGAGGATCACCGGGTGACTGTCCGGCCGTCCTGAATTCCGCCATCGGTCGGGTACAGGCTCATCCATGCCACGTCGCACGAGAAGCCGCCCGAGTAGTTGTTCAGCCAGGGGTCATTCACGTCGTTCCAGGTCGTGGCCTGAGCGGTGGGGGGCCAGTGGTTGCCACAGACGTCCCCGGCAGCGAGGACGAACCGTTCGTCGGTGTGGCCGACGTTGACGTGGACACCCCACAGATTGCCGTTCGCCCAGACCTGATACCACGAGCCGCCGACGCTGGTGGCACTGTCGGAGCCGCTGTCGGTGGCGGCCGCGGTGCCGGTGCCGACGACGCCGACGCCGACCGTCGCCGCGGTGGCAATGGCCAGAGCCGCAACACTCTTCCTGGTGCGCATGCTGTTCTCCCTCGTTGGCTGAGCGAGCTGGTGGGCCCATGTCCGGGGTGCCGCAGGCCACCGTCGTCGGAAGCCCGTAGGGATTCTCCATGAACTGCCGTACAAGGCACATCAGTTCGCAGAAATTAGCGCATGTTCGAACTGTCGGAGGCTGGCCGGCGGGCCTGGGTGGTCAGCTCCGGGGTGGTCACGACGATAGGCACGGCGTCGTCGTACTCGCGCCAGCCGTCACCGTCGTTGCGCGCAGCCGGGCGGTCCACCAAGACCCGTGCCAGCACTCCGCCGACAGATCGGCGACGGCCTCCTGCCGGTTGGCCAGGGCGAGGGGTCCGGCGTCGGTGACGACCAGGGCAACCGACGGGTACCCAGCACGGGTGTGGCCGGGCCAGGTGCGGCGCCACCAGTGCACCGTGCGGTCGGCCGGCTCCCGGTCGGCGAGGGCCGGATCGTTGTCGCGGACCTTGGTGCGAAACAGCTCGCTCGACCGCTGCGACCACGGCACCTGGCGACTCGCCGCCCACGGCATCCCCAACCGGCCGGGCCAGGCCTCCGCTCTCGTCCACCTGGCCCAGGACATGCCGCCAGCGGTCCTCGCCCCGCTCCTCGACCTCCACATCGGTACCGCCGAGAAGTGGCGCCGGCGCGCGGCCACCGACTGGACCGCCTGCCTCGAAGCACGGACCGCAACCCGGCCTCCCGTCAACGTCAAGCACGCCACGCCGACCATCAGGTGACTGTTCGTCTACCGAGCGGCGTTGGCGGGTAGCTCCTACCGCATGATCACCTCTGCCTGGTGGCGCCGCAGCGCCACCACCGTCGCCGCGCTCGCCATCGCCCTGATCCCCGCCGCCGTCCCGGCCGCAGCAGCAGCCCCGACCGCTGCGCCGTCGACAGCGCTCGCCTCCCCGCACCGGGCGATGCCCGAACCCCCGCCCGCCGAGCAGGCCCGGACCGAACTCAACCAGCTCACCGTCGAAGCCCCGCACAGCATGGACGGGTACAGCAGGCAGAAATTCCCGCACTGGATCACCCAGTACGGCACCTGCGACACCCGCGAGGTCGTGCTCCAGAGAGACGGCCAGAACGTCGTCCAGGACGCCCAGTGCCGCGCCGTCGCCGGCACCTGGCTCAGCCTCTACGACAACAAGACCTTCACCGACGCCAAAGCGCTCGACATCGACCACCTGGTTCCGCTCGCCGCCTCGTGGAGGGCAGGCGCCGACACCTGGACCACCGACAAGCGCCGCGCCTTCGCCAACGACCTGACCCACTCCCAGCTGATCGCCGTCTCCGCCGCCTCCAACCGCGCCAAGGGCGACAAGGGACCCGACGCCTGGCGCCCGCCGTCCATCGCCTACTGGTGCACCTACTCCCGCGCCTGGACCGACATCAAGTACATCTACGGCCTCAGCACCACCGACACCGAGAAGCAGGCCCTCTCCGACATGCTCGACACCTGCGACCAGTGACCCAGCCGCCGGACGCCGAGCGCCACCAGGACCACGTGATGGCCGGGCCCAGCGGGGTGATGACCGAGGAGGTCGGCTGCGTCACCGGTGAGCTGACCGTCGTAACCACCTCCTTCCCCGACGGGCAGGTCTGGATCGCGGTCCAGTACCGCGGCGCCGACGAGTGGTACACCCTCGCCGGCACCCCCACTCCCCTGCCCGTCGACCAGTCCCTCGCCGAGTACCACCAGCACGTCGTCGCCGTCGTCCGAGCCGACGGCGAGGCCGTCGCGCCGGGACTCTGACCGGTGCCGCCCGGCTGGAAGGCAGGGGCGGCACCGCACCTGTGGCCTCGGCCCCGAAATTACGGGGCCGAGGCCACAGCCGTTGCTCCAGCCGTCCGTCTCCGCAGGTCAGACGGGGGTTGACCTGCCGCCAGACCGTGTAGGGTCCGCCGCTTTCGCGGTCGCCGAGTCCCGATCCCGCCGTCCGGGTTCGCCTCCGGAACCCCCTGGACCGGCGCTCTCACCCGTCTACGATCCACGGCCATCGGAGCCGGACGGCGACCTGGCGACCTGGCAACTGCCGCATCAGGCAACGTTCGCACCGTCCTGCCGGGCAGGGTGGTGGCAGGTAGCTGTTGGACAGGGTCCGCACAGTCTCACGGAGTGCACTCTCATCTGAGCTTCGGGAACCCTCCTGCGCTGCCTCACGAGGTGGTGATCGAGACGCTGGAGCAGGCTCTGCGCAACCGCTCGGCGGAAGGCGAGGCGGCGGAACTGCTGGTCGGAACCGCGTTGAACGACGACGACGCGGATTTCGTCGAGCACTGGTGTCTGCAAGTCGGGACGCGGGCCGTGTCGGGCAGTCCGATGCTCGGGCTGGCCAGCCTGCGCCTGGGACACACCGCTCGACACTTCGGGCGCCTCAGCGATGAAGCCCTCGCGCTGGCACAGTCGCTGGCGACGCGGGCCGAGGCCGACCCGACCGACGTGGACGGCCGGACCGTCGATCGCGACGGCGAGCTGCTGTACATCGGAATCACCACACACCCGGTTCGGCGTTTCCGGGAGCACGCCAAGACGATGCCGTGGTGGCCTGAGGTCGACGAGGGCGCGACCGCAGTCGAGTGGCTGGACTGCGGCATGGGCCACGCGGAGCAAGCCGAGCGGGCCGCCGTCCGGGCCGAGCTGCCGCTGTTCAACAAAGACGGCCTGCCTGCACAGCGGAACGGCCGGCCATGGAACCCGCGATTCCCTCCGAAGGTGCCGCCGCAGCCGTGGACGACGGACTTCGAAACCACGGCGGACTACCGGCGGGCGTGGTTTGAGTGGCGGGCGCAGCTTCGGGGTTTACGGCAGGGCTCACCGTGCGAGTGGGCCTGCCAATTGCGGTCAGATGAGCTGCATGCTCGCGAGGCGCACGTGCTTGAGTCACGAGCTCACCTTCGTCGGCATCGAAATTCGGTGACCTTTTGTCACTCCCTGGTGACACACTGCCCGCCATGACGACGAACAGCCACCCCAGCACGCGCGCCAACGTCCCTGGAGCCAGCGCGCGCCATCAGGCTGCACAGTTGCGCGCAGGGAAGGCCACGTGGGAGACGGCGACACACGCGCAGCCTGCTGAATCCCCAGGATCCCGGCGCCCGACCGCGAAGCAGTCCGCTGGCTGGGCAGTGATCGCCGCACTGGCTGGCCTCTACGTCAGTGCGCTCATGGCCCTCGTCGCGGCGATCGTGGTGTTCGTCGTCGTCCTGAGCATGCCGATCGGCCAGCCGGCGCAATCGAAGCCAAAGCTACCCCGGACCGAGAAGCGTCGCTGGGCCGCTCCCACGGAGAAGGACCTCAGGGAGGCCGACAACTACGAGCTTGGTGCCGAAGGGGAAGAAGCGACGGGCCGAATCCTCTCTGCCTTGGAAGACGAGGGCTGGACGATCCTCCACGACCGTCGGATTAGGGACTCCTCAGCGAACCTCGACCACATCGCGATCGGCCCGCGGGGCCAGGTGGTGCTGATCGACTCGAAGAAGTGGAGGCCGGTGGCGGGTGCTGTCGTCAGGCCCACCGCAGACGAGCAGCAGCTTCTCTACAACGGGGTCGACCGGTCGAAGATCGCCGTGGTGCCTGTGTTGAAGGAGGCCAGCAGGGTCGAGCCGGACATGCTCGTCAGGCCCTCCGTACTGGTGGTCGTTCACGGCGTGGTGTTCTGGGGGCTGAGGCTGCGATGTCGTGGCGTGCTCGTCGTTCATCCCGACGCTCTCTTGGATGCGGTGCGGAGCATGCCTCGCGTGACTGACAGGCAGCACATGGCCGGCTATCTGGACCGCGAGTTCCCGCCCTACCTCGACTAGCAGGAGCCGAGACCGCGCATCTGGACGCCCGGATTCCGCAGGCGTAGCGTTCCCCGCCACGGAGGGGTGGTCACCCGGGCGTCCGGCTGTGGGCGTCCAACTCCGTCGGCGGCCGCGCGTGACCGCCTGCAGGGCTGCGCCCCAAGTGCGGCGGGGCGCAGTCATGTCCGCCCGTCCGAGCAACCTCCAAAGGCACCCCCGAAGGCACGCTTCGGAGCCTTGCGAGGGCCAGCCTCCGTTCGCCATCGTGTTGCCTTCACGTCCTCGGGCGCCATGATCTGACTGCCCGCCAGGGTCTGCTTTGGGGATTTGCCTTAAGCTGACTGAGCATCATATGTTCGTGGACAGTCAAGGGTGGCTCCGGCGGCAAGAGGAATTCTCGCTACGGCCCGGAGCAAGGGGACGCCCTCATTGTTAAATGCAGTCGAGATCTAGGGGCGGATATGCTCAAATTCCGATTTGGTCGTGCTCTGACCGCAGCAGCGATAGCCACAGCTTCCCTTCTGGCCGGTCCGGCGACCGCAGCGCAGGCTGCGGCGGGCCCCACCCCCTCGCCGTGCGTCGCGCCGGGAAGCAACCAGTTCAACCGCACCTTCGCCTGCGACAAAGTCCTGCGGACTCTTCCGATCACCATCGGGCAGACCCGCGGGTCCCTGAAGTTCATCACGAGCCACGACATCAAGCTCAACTACCTCGGGACCACGTACACCGACGACATCACCGTCGAGTTCCTCTCCTACGACGGAAACGCCAGCATCGCAGGGCTCACGATCACCGTGGGTGCAACCTGCAGCGGAACCTGTACCAGCAGGGTCCAGCCCAGTCTCGTGAACATCCCGGCCGTAGTGGGGACGCGGGCTGTGGGGCAGGCCATCTTCACGGACTCCACGACGACGGAGAACACCTCGGCGATCAACTTCTCGTTCACGCCAACCGAGCCGGGGACAGTAGCACGCCCGTTCACCGAGAACTCGCCGCCGGTCCGGTGCGACAACAAGATCTCGGCCCAGGGAGCCGGATGCGTCTTCCCTTCGTTTGTACCCACGTTCACTCTGTCCCTGAGCGACCCGAAGGTCGCCGAGGTCGCTCAGCACGTCGCCGACGCACAGCAGTTGCTCCCGGGGCATCCCGGTCGACGTGGCGACGGCACGCCCCTTCGCCGCGAGACTAACGAAACCACCAACAGGCAGAGCCGCGCAATCGCATGCCCGCCCTCGACGCCGCGCCCTGCCGGCAAGAGCTGCGACGAATACCCGATGGCCTCCACCAAGCAGGGAGCGAAGTATGGGGGCCCGTTCAGCGCGCGAATGGTTGACGCCACCCAGAACAGTACGGCAGGCAACGCCGCTTACCTGAAGGGTACTTATACAAAGAATCGGATCCTCGACAACGACGAGTTCTGGGTTTCCGTCATTGCCTAAGCCGCTCGAACTAGGATCCTGCCATGCTGCACACCGCACCTCTCTCTACCGACCGCCACCAGTTCTGGGTCATGGAGTTCGGCATCGACATCACCGAGCTGCCCGATTCCGCGCCCAACGGACTGGTCGCCGCGAACCACAGCGGCTGCCTCGTTCTGAGCGGCCTTCACACCGGCACCATCATGGTGTCCGTCGAGCCTCTTGACGCTGAGCCTGGAGCGGCCGACGACGTCTGGGAGGAGGTGGCCGAGGTCTCGGTCCTCTCTCGCTCGGGAACCCTGCAGGCATGGTCTCTGGACTACGGACCGCTGGAGGGCGCGCCAGCGCTGACAAGTGCGGGGCCGGGGACCTACCGCCTGCGCGTCCACGCACGCCAGCGGGACATCGGGCACGCCACAGACACCCTCCTCGACGACGACCCGTGTGACTTCTACCTGCTGCAGTGCTGGCCGGCTCCGCCGGCTCCGGAAAAGATCATTCGGCAGACGGACAACTTCGGTGCCGAATGGCGCGGAGAGGTTCGATAGTCGAACTCGCCGGTGACACCAATCGGGGCGCTGCGCAGGCAGCGTCCCGATTGGTGTCGGCCCGTTTTGGCGACCTGGCCTGATAATTCACGGTGCCCCCACCCCGGAGCGGGGTGGGGGCACAACGCGTTGAGCCGGGGCTATCGGGCGAGCACGACCTGGAGCTCGTCGTCGCAGCCGGACGCGATCCGGTGCAGGGCGCTGGCCTCGCGCTGGTCGATGCTCAGGCCTCAGCGGGTCTTCACCGCCGTCCAGTCGGTGATGTAGGTGCAGGCGAAGCTCGCGGCCGGCGGCATCCAGTCAGCCGGGTCCTTGTCGGCCTTCGACCGGTTGGCCTTCGCGGAGACGGCGAGCAGTGCTCACGGCTCGTCGAGGTCTTGGCGTACCGCTCGCGTTCCTTCGGAGTCCAGTTCGAGGCTCCGCTGTCCCAGGCCTCGGCGAGGGGTTCGACGTGGTCCACGTCGAGTTGCTTCGAGTCGTTCAGGACGAGGTTGTCGTACGGGGAGAGCCAGACGCCGCCGGTCAGTGCGTACTTGAGGCCGATCGTGGGCTTCTCGACGGCCTGGTTGATGAGGACTTCCTGCCTGGTGTTGCAGCCGTTGCCGTCGGCGTCGATCCAGTGCTTGAACTTGGGCTGTCGATCGCGGCGTAGAGGGTGGTGGTGATGGTGTCGCCAGCGGCGCGGTGGTGGAGGAGTACACCTGGTTCCGGCGGGCGTCGAGCTGATCCCGGCCGGTACGGCGGGCGGACCCGTTCAGAGACGGCGCAGGACCGCCACCACCTTGCCCAGGATGGTCGCGTTGTCGCCGTTGATCGGCTCGTAGGCGGGGTTGTGCGGCATCAGCCAGATCCGGCCGTCCTCGCGCTTGAGCCGCTTGACGGTGGCCTCGCCGTCGATCATCGCGGCCACGATGTCGCCGTTCTCGGCGACCGGCTGGCCGCGCACGGTGACCAGTCGCCGTCGCAGATGGCCGCCTCGATCATCGAGTCGCCGCGCACGGTGAGCGCGAACAGCTCGCCCTCGCCGACCAGTTGGCGCGGCAGCGGGAAGACGTCCTCGACCGTCTGCTCGGCCAGGATCGGACCGCCGGCGGCGATCCGGCCCACCAGCGGCACATTCGAGACAGCGGAGCTGGTAGCCGTGTCTGCGGTTTCGGTCTGGCGGTCGTCCCAGACGCGGTAGGCGCGGGGGCGGTGCAGGTCGCAGTACAGGAAGCCCTTGCGCTCCAGGGCCTTGACCTGGTGGGCGACCGAGGAGGTGCTGGACAGGCCGACGGCCTGGCCGATCTCGCGCATGGACGGCGGGTAGCCCCGGCGCTGGACGGAATCCCGGATCACGTCGATGACGCGGCGCTGGCGCTCGGTGAGCCCGTCGCCGTCGGTGCGGACGCCTTTGGGCCGGCCGATTCGGGAGCGGGTCGTGGTGGTGTCGGCCATGATGCCCTCTCGGTCGTTCGGGGGGTGACTGTATCCCGCGCCGTGCGGGAGGGTCATCGGGTCCGGGGTGGCGGTGTCGCCGGGTACCGGTCGTGGGGTGTGGGCGGGGGTCATCGGAAGTCCCAGCTTCGGGTGCCGGGGCGAGGACGAGCGGGGTGAGGCGGGTGGCGACGAGGTTGACGGCGCCGTCGCGGCGTTCGGCGGTGCCGTGGACGAGCAGGCCGGCGTTGCCCAGAACGGCCCTCCTCGTCTGCACCGCCTGGCGGCAACCTGTGGCGGCACACCCCCCTGTACCGGGGCCCCTTGGAATGGGCTCTGCACTCAGCGGTCCGCAGGTTCTCCCCGCCCGGGCACGTCGCGACGGCAGCGGAGAACAGCCACACGGCGAAGACCAGTGCCGCCCGCTGCCGGGCCTGACCGGCCGGGGCGGGGACGTGTGCCGCCCCGGCCCGGTGGGGCGAGCGCTGTCGGTAACCCCCTCCCCCGAGGCACCGGCGGAATTCGCCGCCGCGAGGCCAAGGAGTCCATCGGCTCGCGTGCTTCCCGTGCCATCCAGGCTCTGCTCTGTCCAGCCGCAAAGCAGGCCGGCGCCCTGACGCAGGGTCGGCCGTGCGTACGATCCCGACGGTGTCCAGAGGGCTGAGCGAGGGAGCAGTACGCCAGGGCCTACCCGGTCCGGTACCTCCCCATGGACCCCAGGACTCGCGTCCCGGTCTGCGTTCTCGGCCCCACGACCGAACGAGAGCGCAGGCAACTCATCCACGCCCTAATCACCCACGCCGGCACAGCCTGGAACCCGAAGACCGTCTTCACGACGCTCCCCGTCGACGAGATGTGAAAGCCGGACGCAGCACCAGCCAGGCAGCACAGGCGGCGAGCGGCAGGACGGCGAGAGCGACGAGCGGGACGGCGACCAGGCGGTGCTGCAGGCGACCCGGCGCAGCACCACGACCGACAACGCCCGACGGCAACGCCTCGCGCGGCGCGGCCGCGCGAGGGCCAGCAGGCCTCGGGACAGCGGCGACGACCGCGGGCGCCGGCGAGGAGCGGCACCGGCTGCGGGCGTTCGTCGAACGCCACCGCCCCGAGGTCGCCGCCGAGGAGACCGCGGCGCAGCTGGCGGCCTGCGCCGCCTTGTGGGAGCAGGCGGGCGAAGGCGGCCGGGACCGGGCATGGGAACGGCGCCGGCGAGCGTTCCCGCGGCTGCTGGTGGTGGTGCTGGTCGGGACGGCGACCGCCGGGGTGCGCGGCGCGGTGGCGGACCTGTGCCTCGCCGTCGAGGAGAACCCGACCGTCGCCGAGCTGCTCACCGCCATCCCGGCCGGCGCCGCCCGCATCGAGGACCTCGTGCAGCGCGGACCGTCCGCGCCCGTATGGCACCCGATCGGTGCCCGGGGTGGGCGGGCGTGCGGGTGGACGGAGCTGTAGACGGCGGCGAGCGGGAGCCGCAGGTGGCCTGCCGCCGAAGCCATGCGCGCGGGACGTCAGCGCCACTGGTAGGACGCGCCGGTCATCGCCGGGACGCAGCAGCAGGCCGGTCGTGGTGGTGTCGGTGAGGTGAGACTCATGGATCAGGTTGTCGACGGCGAGGCCTGGGCAAGGCGGTCGGCCACGA
This sequence comes from Kitasatospora sp. NPDC057904, assembly GCF_042887925.1. Classification (NCBI taxonomy): domain Bacteria; kingdom Bacillati; phylum Actinomycetota; class Actinomycetes; order Kitasatosporales; family Streptomycetaceae; genus Kitasatospora; species Kitasatospora sp. NPDC057904. The sequence goes on along the minus strand of NZ_JBHVOL010000014.1, from coordinate 182,073 downwards.
TTTCGACGCTCTCGCGGAGCGGCAGCAGGTACGCCTCGTAGGGGCCGACCCGGCCGGTGCGCGGACCGAGTTCCGTGTGGAGTGCCTGCTGGAGTTCCTTGTCCAGTTCCGGTGTGTGGATGCCAGCGTGGTTGACCTCGTCGAAGCTGACCCAGCCGTCGGCGTCGAGAACCTTGCAGGTCTGACGCGCTCTTGCGGGCTCGGGCACGAAGTGGTCGGCAAGGTAGTACGCCGGGAAGTCCCGCAGCGGGCCACCAATGATGAGAACCCGGGCGTCCAGCTGGTAGGCCGAAGCAATGGGCGACCTCCATCCAAAAGCGGAGCCAGCCGGGTGGTCACCCACGATTCGGGCCGCCCAGGGGCCCACCGCAGCGAACGACGCCTGCGGGTGGCTGCTTCGCAGCGCTCCCGGAGTGGTCCGGACGACCTCGGAAAGAGCGCTTAGGGTCGGCGACGACGGGGTTGTCGCGGGATCGAAGGCAGGCACAGCGTCCATGAACATTTGCCGCACGAGTGCGTCCTGGTCGCCGGCGAGTGGCTCGTAGAAGGCTTTCGAGTTCTCCGGCGTGGCGGTGGAGACGACCAGTGTTCCATCCGGCCCCAGGGCCTCGAAGAGCGCGAGTGCCAGACTCTGCGCCCTGTAACGGTCCATGTCGACCGGACCCACATGCACCAGCAGGATCTGCCCGGGTCTCACTCCGAGGTTCGAAATCTCCCGCCGAAGGGCCGCGGCCTGACCAATGTGGTCGAGGGATCGCTCAAGCTGCCTTGCAAGCTGGTCCGCCGATTCCCGCTCGACCACCAGCTCCCGCTCTAGCCGCGCAACCCGTGCCTCCGCGCGTACGGCCCGGTCAGCCAGACGACCGCGCTCATCGAGAGCGCGCCGAAGCCGCCCCGCGAGCTGGTCCGCCGACTCCCGCTCCGCTCCCAACTCCCCCTCTAGCTGCGCAACCCGTGCCTCCGCGCGTACGGCCCGGTCAGCCAGACGACCGCGTTCCTCCTCGGCGTCGACCACCCGCTTGGAAACCCTGTAGCGGCGCAGGTCCACTTCTTCGAGGGCCCCCAAGAGGAGCCGCTCGGAATCCGCCTGGGACGGCATCTCCCCGCGATAACGGTGAACGCAGACCATGTGTACCTGGTGAACGAAGCCGATGTCGGGGAGCTTTGTGCCAGTCAGGCGCCGGGACAGTTCGCTCTCATGGAGGTTGAGGGCCCTGGCCGCCGCACCCCTCGTGTCGAAAGACTTGACGACGAGATCGGTCAGATGCGCCAGCCACGCCGTCATGCCCGGCCGGAGACCCTCAGGTTCTTTGGGAGGACGGCCCGGCCGACGGCCTCCAGGACCCTGTTCCCTGTCCACCTGGCCCCCGGATTCTTGCCGATCTGCCGAACAACGTTGTTGCAACTGGTTCAAGAATTATGGCACTTGGAGGATTCACGGGTAACCCCGACCACAGGCCTTACGACCCAAGGAGAATCGCCGTGCGTCGCCGCCCGACCCTGCTCGACCTCATCGCCCTCGTGGTGATCCTCTGCACCGCCGTCCTGCTGGTGTGCGTAGGACACGTGTCTGCCGAGTCCGTCGCCGTCCTCGCAGCCCCGCTCGCGGGCCTCCACGCCGCCTGGGTCGGAAACGGAAACAAGCCCGACGGGAAGAACCCGTCAAACGACGAGAAATGAGCACCCGCCGTTGTCACCGGCTGCCAACCAGCGCCGGCACCCGAAACTCACCAGGCATAGCAGGAAAACTCAGCACCGAACCGGGGCAAACTCACCGGCTCCGGGGGCGAAACTCCCCACCGCAGGTCAGCTGTCTGCGCTCGGGGACAGAGCCGGGTCAGGACCGGCGCCGCCAGGAGCTGGTGCGCTTCGCCTCGGCGGCCGCGGCTTCGGCGGCGGCCCGCTCGCGCTCGGCGGCCTCCCGCGCCTTCCGGTCGGCGTCGGCCTGGCGGCAGCCGGCGCACAGCCCGTCGTCGTTCCAGCCCCGTTCCTTCTCCTCCCACCGCTCGTCCGAGAACGGCGCCGAGCAGCGGCGGCAGGCCGGACGGCGCCGCTCCCGCTCCGCCGCCTCCCGCGCCCGGCGGGCCCGGTCCGCCGCGGCCTGCTCGACAGCCGGCAGCTCGTCGCCGTCCGGGTTTGCGAGCGCGTCGGTGAGGGTGTGCCAGCCTCGGCGACCGAACCGGTGCCACACGGGAGCGTCGGCCCCGTGGCGGCGCAGCAGCGGCAGGGTGGTGGCCACGACCGGCAGGGCGCGGTGGTGGTCGCGGGCGTGGACGGTGTCGCCGCCGTACGCGGGAGCGTGCCAGGTGTCCTCGGAGGCGGCCTCGACCTCGGCTATGCGGTGCAGCAGGCGCTGCGGCGCCGGCTGAGCGGACGGCAGGTCAAGGGAGTTGGTCGATTGTGGAGGTCTGGGTGGTTGGGCTCGGTCACCGGTCTGGTTGCTTGTCGTCTGCTGCGCTGAGTGCGCGGGCTGCCCGGAGCAGTTGTCGCCCCAGCTCTTCGATGTGAGGGGCGAGTTCGCTCGGCCCGTGGAGGGTGGCGGTCGGTCCCAAGGTGAGGAGTTGTGCGGCGATGTGGAGGGGGTCGTCGGCGGAGAGGTCGACGGTGGTGGTGTGGGCGTCCAGGGCGTGGAGGCGGTCGGGGAGGGCGCCGGTGCGGGCGCGGACCGTTTCGGCGGATTCGGGGACGGTGGCGCGGGCGGTGTAGCGGGCGGGGGCGGCGGCGATGGTGGCGGCGACGTGTGCGGCCGGGTCACCGCCGGGCAGTTCGCGTGCCGGGACGCGGTGTCCGGTGGGTGCGGGGGCGGAGAGGCGGTCGACGCGGAAGGTGCGCCAGGCGTCCTTGCCGAGGTCGTAGGCGACGAGGTACCAGCGGCTTCCCGCGGCGACCAGGGCGTGGGGTTCGACACGGCGGGCGGTGGCGTCCGTCGCGTGTTTGGCGCGGTGGTCGAAGGTGACGATCTCGTGGTCGCGGCACGCGGCGGCCAGGGTGGCGAGGGCGGCCGGGTCGGCCCGGGGGCCGCCGCCCGGCGCGAGCGGCACGGTGACGGCCTGGAGGGCGGCGACCCGGTGGCGCAGCCGGGCCGGGAAGACCTGTTCCAGTTTGGTGAGGGCGCGCAGGGCGGTGTCCTCGATGCCGGTGACGCCGCTGGTGGCGGTGCGCAGGGCGACGGCGGCGGCGATGGCTTCCTCGTCGTCGAGGAGCAGGGGTGGCAGGTCGGTGCCGGCGGCGAGGCGGTAGCCGCCGGCGTGGCCGGTGGTGCCTTCGACGGGGTAGCCGAGTTCGCGCAGGCGGTCGATGTCGCGGCGCACGGTGCGGCCGGTGACGCCGAGGCGGGTGGCGAGTTCGGCGCCGGACCATTCGCGGCGTGTCTGGAGGAGGGAGAGCAGGCGCAGCATGCGGGCGGGCATGTCCTGGGTCATGCCGTTCAGATTGCCATCGTTCTAGGACGTGAGCTGTCCTAAAAGGCTCCTAGCGTGGTGGACATACCCGGCGATGACGGACGCGCGGGGTGATCCGTGGGGTGTGACGATCGGCAGGTGCGCGACGGTGCGCCGTCTCCTGCCGGAGGTCCCCCCTTGTCGAAGGAGGAATGGTCATGGGTTTCATGGACCCGGGGAACGTCGTGCGGTTCGAGATCGCCACGGCCGACGGCCAGGCCGTCCGGGACTTCTACGGCTCGCTGTTCGGCTGGAGCTTCGCCGCCGACCCGGACTCGTCGGTCGGCGCGGTCGCCTGCATGCGGATCACGGCGCCGGGGGCGTCGTACCCGATGGGCGCGATCCACGAGGACGCCGACGGTCCGGAGGAGCGGGTGAGCGTCTGCGTGGTCTCGGCGGACGTCGCCGCGGACCGGGAGCGGCTGGAGAAGCTGGGCGCGGGCGTCGTCGTCCCGGAGACCAGGGCCCCGGACGGGACTTGGTCCGCCCGGATGGCCGATCCGCGGGGCAACGTGTTCTCGATCGTCGGGGACGGGCCGGTCCGGGAGCAGGACGAGCCGGTGGCGGCCGGGCCGGTGCCCGGTTCGTACGCCTGGTTCGAGGTCGGTACCACCGACTCCGAGGCCACGGAGGGCTTCTACTCCGCGGCGTTCGGCTGGCGGTTCGTGTTCGACGACACCGCGGGCGGCAAGCGGTACCACAACGTCTTCACCGGCAACCAGTGGCCGTCGGGCGGCATGTACGACCTCGGGGCGGACGGTGTCGACTACCTGATGCCCGACTTCCTCGTCACCGACGTGCCGGCCACCACCGCCAGGGCGGTCGAGCTGGGGGCGAAGGTCGAGTTCGGCCCGGACACCAATCCCGACGGCCTGGTCTACTCCCGGATCGTCGACCCGCGGGGCAACCGCTTCGGTCTGTTCTCGATGCCGACCGCCGGACGGGTGCCGGCGTGAGGATCGCACTGCTGGGCACCGGCTTCGGGCAGGCGCACGCCGCGGTGTACGCGGCGCGGGGCGACGTCGAGGTGGTCGTGTTCGGCCGCGACCGGGAGAAGACCGCCGCGGCGGCGGGGCGGTTCGGATTCGAGGCGTCCACCGACCCGGACCGGGCGTTCGAGGACGCCTCGTTCGACCTGGTCGACATCTGCCTGCCCACCCCGCTGCACGCCTCGCATGTGCTGCGGGCGCTGGAAGCCGGCAAGCACGCGCTGGTCGAGCTGCCGATGGCCGACAACCTTGCCGACGCGCGGCGCGTCGTCGAGGCCGCCGAGCGCAGCGGCAAGCAGGTGTTCGTCGACATGTTCGAGCGGTTCGTCCCGGCCAACCGGGCCCTGTTCGACGCCGTGCGCGAGAACACCTACGGGCGCCTGGAACAGCTCACGCTGTGGAACCTGACCGCGCCCCTGTGGCCAGGCGCCAGCCTGGGCCTGCGGACCCTGCCGCTGGAGGCCATGCACAGCGACATGGACATCATCACCCGTACTCTCGGCAGGCCGCAGGGCATCGACGTCACCACCCACGCCCGCGACGAGGACAGCGCCTCCATCGAGGCGACGCTCCGGTTCGACGGCGCGTTCGCCCGCGACTCGGTCTCGGCACTGATGCCCATGGCCTGGGGTGCGCGCGGCGGCTACACGGCCACCTTCACCGGGGGCGTGCTGGAGTCGCTCTCCACGATGGGCTTCGACGGCAAGCCGTCCGGCACCGTCACCGCGTACACCGCCGACGGCGCACGGCAGTTGGAGCTGCCGGCCGCCGACCAGTACGCGGCGATGATCGACCACGTGCTGGCCTGCCTGCGCGGCGAGGCCGTCAACGAGATCGCCCCGGCCTCCGTGCTCGACGCGCTGCGGCTCACCCTCGACATCGACCGGCGGGTCAACGGCGAGCGGACCCGGTAGCGCAAGGCCGCCCGTTCCACTCTCACCTCACCTCACAAGGAGTTACCTCATGAAGATCGCAGTCCTCGGCACCGGCGGCGGTGGCCGCGCCCACGCCGCCAAGCTCGCCGAACTCGGCCACCAGGTGTACGTCGGCACCCGCGACCCCGAGGCCACGCTGGCCCGCACCGAGCCGGACATGATGGGCAACCCGCCCTACCGGCAGTTCCTCGCCGACCGCCCCGGCATCACCTTGCTGCCGTTCGGCGAGGCGGCCGGCGCCGCCGACGAGATCGTCATCAACGGCATCGACGGCCACCATGCCCTCGACGCGCTGACCGGCATCGCCGACGCCCTGACCGGCAAGGTCCTCGTCGACTACGCCGTCCCCTACCTCTACGACCACGCCACGGAGCACCCCTGGCCCACCCCGTGGGGCGTCATGCCGAAGCTCGACCCCTGCGACACCGACAGCCTCGCCGAGCAGATCCAGCGCGCCCTGCCGGACGTCAAGGTCGTCAAGTCCTTCGTCACCCAGGAACAGGCGACGGTCGTCGACCCCGGCGCGATCGGCGACGGCGACCACACCATGTTCCTCGCGGGCGAGGACGCCACCGCCAAACACACCGTCACCACCCTCCTCAAGGCGTACGGCTGGAGCGACATCCTCGACCTCGGCCCCCTCGTCGCCGCCCGCGGCATGGAGATGTACGCGCACATGCACAGCGCCATCGGCCTCGCCCTCGGCCTCGGCACGCACTTCGGTGTCAAAGTCGTACGCTGAAGCCCCTCGCACTCGTAGAGCCCGAACCACCCAGGCCCGGGTCAGCAACAGCGAGGCCCACGACCGTGATGGCGGGCCGGCGCGGCGGGGGTCCGGGTCGGGGCGGGCGGTGTCGGTCATCGCGCGGTACCTCCGGGAGCCGGGAACGAGGTACGGGCGGGCCGTCCCGGCCCGATGTGGGCCGGGACGGCGGGATCTCGCGGGGCGGGTCAGCCCGCCACGGTCTCGGCATGCCGGTGGAGCGCGTCCAGGAGCGCGGTCTGCTGGTCGGTCAGCTTTCCGTCGGTGCGAGCCCCCGCCTGCTTGCGCAGCCACGTGCCGGGGCGGAAGGCCGGGTCGTCACCGAGGCCGGTGCGGTTCGCGGGCCCGTCGAGGGTGCCGCCGGCAGCGAGGTAGGAGAGCAGGCGGCGGTAGGAGCGGTTCCAGTCCGGCTCCAGACGCCACAGCCCGTCCAGCGCGTCCAGGTTGGCGGTCTGGTCCGTGGTGAGGCCCGCGGCCTTGCGCTGGCGGCGCATCCACGCGCCCACCGCGTAGTCGTCCAGCTTCGCGGTCGCCGGGATCGCCAGGTGGCCGTGCCGGTGGTGGAAGGCGGCGGCGTACGCGGCGCCGCGTTCCCAGGCGTTGGCGTTCTTCGACCAGATCATGCCGAGCGCGTCCAGCTCGCTGACCCGGGCCGGGTCGAGCAGGCCCTGGCCGTTCAGGTGGCGCTGGCGGGTGAGCCAGGAGATCAGCTCGCCGTGCTGCGCCTTGTCGGTGGGGTCGAGGTGGCCGTGCCGGAGGTGGAAGACCGCCGCGACCGCATGCATCCGCTGCCACTCGACCGCCCGCGGGTTGAACGCCCGCAGCTTCACGGTCTGCAGGATCCGCGCCGCGTGCTGCCGAGCGTTGATCTTCAGCCACTCGATCGGCGACCCGACCGGGGCCGGCCGCTGCTCGCCCTCCCCGGCCTCGGTCTCGCCCTCGGCCGGCTTGGCCGCGGTGGTGTGCGCGGTCCCCTGCGAACGGTGGGCGCGCAGTTCGGTGATCCGGCCGACCACCCGGGCGTCGTGCGCCGCCAGCGCCCGCAGGACCCGCCAGATCGTGCGGAACGAGGAGGCCTCGATCTCGGCGTCGGCCTCCGCCTTCACCGCCTCCCCGGCGTCGTGGACCTCGGCCGGGTCCGCGGTGGCGGTGCCGTCGCCGACCTCCGGCGTCGGCAGGTAGACCGGGATGATGACCCAGGACACCTTGCCCTCGCGGTAGGACTGGCGCAGCGCGCGGCCGACGGCCTGGACGATGTCGATGACGCTCGACTTCGGGTCCGCGAAGCAGACGGCGTCCACGGCGGCGACGTCGATTCCTTCCGTCAGGAGGCGACTGTTGCACAGGATGCCGCACTCATCGCCGTCGTCGCCGGTGTGGGCGGCAGTCGCCGGCGCGAAGGCCTGCTGCAGCCCCCGGAGCCCGGCCAAGCCCCGGCACGTAGAGGTCGCACGCGGCGAGCACCCGGTCCTCGGAGGCCGCGGGATTGTTGATCATGACGTAGCCCGGCAGGGTGGCCGGCCCCTGCTCGGCCTCCGGATCGCCGGCGTACCGGAGCCGGATCCGATCGCCCTCGTGCCGGTCGTCGGCGTCGACCTCGAGCAGCGACCGGAATACTCCCGTCCACTACTTTTCCCGGCAGATAAGGACAACGGCAGCGGCCTCCGCACGGTGCGCCCAACTTTCGGCAGCCCCGGCCACCGGAAACCGGCGATGGTCAGGGCCCCACGTGGACGAGAGCGGGGACCCAGCAACTTCGCCGTCGCCGCGCGCCGGTTGCGCAGGTGGCGTGAGGGACAGACGACGAGCTCCACATTGACGCCCGCCGTCCGGGCTCATCGTGAGTCACCCTGCTCAGTCTCCCGCGCGGACATCAGCGACTGCAACTGCGCAGCGTGTCGGGCGGCGTACAGGCTTCCCAGGCCGGCCGACCGCAGGTACCATTCCAGCGCCTCGGGCAGCCGGCCCACTTCGCGGAGAAGGTCGGCCATCTCCCGCACCGCCCGCCGGTCTCCGGTATCCGCTCGGTGGCCGAGCCAGTTGAACGCGCGGTCCAGCCGGCCGCAGTCCCACAGCATCCACACCGCCTCCCGGTAGGCGTCGCGTTCCCGCAGGTCGGCGGCTTTCGTGAACGCGGCCAGGGCCGCCTCGATGTCGCCCCGGCCGCGGTGCATCACCCCGATGTGCACCAGCGACGCCGTGTCGCCCTGATCGGCAGCCCTGCCGTACCACTGGAGGGCCTCCTCCACGCACCCCGCAAGGCGGTACAGGGCCGCGGCCTGATGCATCGCCACCGCGTCCCCTTGCTCCGCCGCCTGGAGGTAGAAGCCCAGCGCCTCTTCCCGCCGGCCCTCCGACAGCAGGAGGTCGGCCAGCGGCCGCGCGCTCAGGCCGTCGCCCTTGCGTACTGCCGCCCGGTACATCATGATCGCCTCGTCGTCACGGCCCAGGGACTGGAGCCGCTCGGCGCCCTCCCTCCAGGCCCCCACGTCACCGGCCGCCCCGGCCTCGGAGTAGAAGGTGACGGCCCGGGTCACGTCCCCCGTCGCCCACAGCACATGGGCGGTCTCCCGCAGGGCACTCGCGTCCCCCGCTGCGGCCCGCCCGCGCAGCCACTCCACCGCCTCCGCCGCGCGCCCGCTGCGCTGCATCAGGGCCGCCGCTGCCCGCAGCGCGTGGCTGCTGCCGCCGGCCCGTGCGGCCTGCTGGTAGAACTCGATCGCCTCGTCGTTGCGGCCCTCGCGGCTGAGCCTGCGTGCGGCGGTGAGGGCGGCTTCGGCGTCACCGGTTGCCGCGAGGTCCCGCAGCCACGCGATCGCCTCGTAGGCCGTGCCGTTCTCGCTCAGCAGCACCGCCGCAGGCTCGAGGGCCTGGCGGTCTCCGGCCTCGGCGGCCCTCTGGTACCAGGTCGCCGCCTCCTTGCGGTGTCCCGAGGCCTGCAGGAGCGCCCCGCCCATCAGGAGCGCGTCGGTGTCCCCCTGGGTCATCGCCGTGTGCAGCACCTGGACCTTCAGCAAGGGATCGGCGTTGCGGTTGGTGGACAGGAACTGGGCGACCGACCCCCGCGCGTTGGCGTCGGCCAGCGCGAGCCGGGGATCCTGCCCGGCGGCGTCGGCCAGGTCGGCGAGCTCGGCTCCGGTGAACAGGTCCGGGACGTCGACGGCCGCGTCCTCGATCATGGTCCGGGCCGCCGTGGCCGCCCCCGATGTGGAGCCCCCCGCGCGGGTCAGCACTCCGGCGGAGGCCGAGACCGTGCCGATCACCAGCACCGGAGCACGTCGGGGGTCGTGCAGGGCCTCGCTGATCTCGGCCTGCACCATCCCGGCGACGTGGCACTGGCCGGGATCGAGGTACCGGTCGATCCGGTCGAGCCACACCACCGACCCGGGGCCGGCCTGGGCAATGGCCTCGACCACCAGCGCGCCTTTGGACGGATCCGCGGGAAACCAGATCCTCCAGCCCGCCGGCAGTGCCTGCATCGCCTCCCAGCAACTGCGCGTCTTGCCCGTGGCCCGCAGTCCGCGGGCAACGACCAGCGCGCTGTGTCCGTCGACGGCCCTCTCCACGATCCGCTCGAGAACCTGGTCGTGCTGGCGCCGGACGTAGGGCACCAGAACCGGCAGCTCCTGTCTCGACTCCGGCAGGGCGAACGTCTCCCGCACCCCCAGGGCCAGCGGATCCACCACGTCACCGACCGCGTGCCCCCACGGCCTCACCGCGGCGGCGCTGATCCACAGCTCCCGCGCCATCCCGCCGGCCGCGACCGGGTCGAGTCCGGCCATCCTGGCCATGGCGACCGCCACTGCCACGGCATCACCCTGAACGGAGAGCAGGTGCGACGACCTCAGCAGCCGGTTCACGCTGTCCCGCTTGGGCGCCGAGTCGAGGGAGTCGTCCATCCGAATCGACGCGGTGATGTCGGTCAGCGACGGAGCGCCCGCCTCCAGGTACAGCTCGTGCAGCCAGTCCTTGAGCGCCCGAAGCGGTCCAGGGCGCACCCACGCCTGGGCCTGCGCCAGCCGCGGCCGTCGGCCGCCCGCCCGCCGCCCGCCGCTTTCCTTCGCCCTGCCGCCCCTGGCCTGAAGCACCTTCACCCCTGAAGATCCCGGCCCGCCGCCGCGCGCCCGGGGCTGACGGCGGGCCTGGACACGCACCCAGGCGTCCTCCCACGCCGCCGCGTCGTACCCGGCCACCGGCGACCCCGGGAAATGCCCGATCACCTGCATGAACACGCAGAAAACCTGGAGCGTGGGCACCGCCCCGGGGCGCAAGGCGTCCCCGAGCGTGCTGCGCGACAGGCTCAGTCCCGACGCCGTCGCGCGTTCGCTGACCGCGCGCAGCGACGGGCTGCCGCTCAGCCGCAGGGCCGTGCGCATCGCTTCACCGAGGTGATGCGCCTCGCACAGAGAAGCCGGGTCGTGCCAGCGAACACCAGGCTGCCCATCCGGGGCGGCGGAGGACGAGGCGGCCGGGGTGCGGCGCCACAGACGCTCCGCCTTCCTGAGCTCCGACGGACTGCCCCCGCACGCCCGGACGAAGGCCTGCACGACCTCGAGCTTCGGGCGCCGCTTGCCCGAGGCCGCCCGGGAGAGCGTGGAGATCGATATACCCGACTCTATGCTGATCTGGGCGTAAGTCTTCCCACAGCGCGCGCAGACGCTGTGGAGGAACTCGGCCAGGTCCCCGGCCACCGCTCCCGGGGCGACCGCCGTCTTCGGCCTTCCCATCCGGCACGCTCACCGGCGCCGGCGGGTTGCCGAGACGGCCGAGACCAGCCGTCTCACCAGCTCCGCCGCCGTCAGGACGGCGGCGCTGGACAGCGCGATGATCGTCTCGGTCGGCAGACCCATCACGGCCAGCACGACGAACACGGCCAGCACGGCGACGGCGACGACCACGACGGTGACGGGCAGGACCCCGTCACCGTCCCCTGTCTCACGGCGCTTGCGCGGCACACCCATGTCGCGTTCCCTTCTACGGTCGCAGCCCTTGTGAACACCGGCACGGGGAGTTGCAGCTCCCACCGGCCGTGCGGACAAGTCTTGAACACCCCACGGCCCCCGCACGCACAACGGGACTCCCGGATTCGCCAGGGCCTGAAACAACGCCCGACCGGCGTCCGGGATCCGCGCAGATCAGAGCGCTCCAGCGGCACAACTCCACCTGGCAGAACCAGGCCTGTCCGGTTTTCAGCCCGGCCGCCGCGCCACCCCCGGGTTGTTGCATGCTCGTCCGGATCTCCGTGCAAAAACGCCGACCGCCGGCCATCTGGTTTCCGCAGGTCAGAGCCAGGCAACTGCGGAGCGGCAGCCTCCTGGCCGACCCCGCGTCCGGCTCGAAGCCATCGCAACTCGGTGCGCTGCTCCGGGCACCCGGGAGATTGGTACCCGTTCCCCGGTCGCAGCCAGCACAACCCGGGACACCCGGACCGGACACCCGTTGCAGCGGAACCGGTCCCGCCGGCCACCAGGCCTGCCGTTCGGGGGGCGCCCAGCGCCCCCCGAACTCCTCCAAGACCCGGCGACGTTCTCCGCCACGGCCCCCCGGCGCCGCCGCCCGCAGACGCGCCCTGGCCTTCCAGCCGTCGGCTTCGCCTCCGGCACCGGCCGGGCGACGCATTGCCCACTCAGCAGCACCGCCCTGGGACAAGCCCGCCGGCCAACCGCCCGGACCCACGGCCGGCCTCACCCCACCGGAAGACCAGGGTGCTTGCGCCACCTAAGCGGGAGACGGAGAAGGCGGCACGGGCGTAGTCGGCCGGGATGGCCGCCGGACCGTGGAGCGCAGCGACCGCCGCCAGCAGCGCCGCGTACCAGGGATCGACGAAGAGGTCGTCGTCCGCTTCCTTGACGAGCCCGTACCGGGAGGGAGACGCCAGGGCGTCAGCCATGGCGAACGGCCTGCGGCCTACGGTACTGGCGTGATCGTGAACCACCAGGCACTCTGCCCTGCCGTCGTCACCGACGGCCGGCACCTACAGCCGCCAGCCCCGCCCGGCCATGTCGCGGGCCAGGGCACGGAACACCTGGCCGGGCCTGACGATCCGCTTCATCGTTGTCCTCCCCTCGGCCCGCTGAGCCACGGCCCCGGCAGAATCCGGCGCGCCCACCGAAGTAGAGCAGGGTGTTCGCCACCGCCAGCTCCGCCCGCCGATGCCTTCGTCAGACCCATGGACATCACCTGCCGTCCAGCCCTCCACTGGTAACGGCGGGCGCCTCCGTGAGGGCGGTGAACGCCGAGGTCTCAAGCACGTGGCGAAGGACGCCTACGGTCCGAACGGCGAGGAAGCGGGCGTCACGCCCGCCCAGGCTGCCGGGCTGACCACCGCCACCGACCCGAACGGAGTGTTCGACGACCTCAGCATCGCTGGGGACGCACTGCGCTCGGCGATGCAGAAGAGGCCCGGAATTCTGCGCGAGTTCGGGCAGCCGGGCGCACCCGACTTCAAGGAGTTCATCGTCGACGTCGATGTCATCAGGGACGGCCAGCGCCTGACCTCGTTGGGCAAGGTGCACCCCGCGGGCGGGAGTCTCGACGCCGTGCCGGCCGGTACCAAGGTCAAGGTCCGTATAGCCAGGGCGGCCAACCCGCACAATGGCAGCAAGACGTGGATCATCAGTTCCATTTTTCCCATGGCAGGGTGACGCGTGATGACAGAACGTTACGGCGGAGACGAGTTCGGGTTGCCTCACCTCGGCCAGGTCTTCCACCACAGCTGGCGGGGCGAGTGGCCCACCGAGAACGAGGCGCTGGAGTACTACGCCGACGGCATGCCGACGCACCTGGTCGAAGCGCTCCTCGTCGACGCCCTCCGGGTGACGGAACCGGCCGTGCCGACCTGGGTGTTCGAGACACTCTGGTCGGTCGGGGCCGAACGCCGCCTGGAACTCAGGAGCGAGGGGATCGACCCCCGAGCCTGGCTGCTGCGGATCATCCGGCGTGCCGGGAACGACTAAAGCCGGGAGGGCCTCGACCACCCGGACGAGGTCCCGCCCACCCCATACGGGTACCTCACCGGGGCCGTCCTGGACGAGATCATGATCGTCACTCCCGGCCTCCTGGAGCTGGCGCAGGACTCGTCGTGGAAGTCCGTTCCCGGCGTGGTGCCCGCACTCACCCACACCGCGGCCCACGCCTGCCCCGACCTGGCGTTCCGCTTCTTGCTGCGCGCGCTCACCTACGCACCACAGATCACCCGGAAGCAGTATGAGAGGTACGTGGAGCTCGGGCGCAAATTCGAATACGGAGAGTTCCTGGTCCCCGGTTATGACCACCTGATGACCTGAACAGACCGGCCACCCCTGGGCGCGCAGCCGGTGCGGATAACGCACACACCGGCTGCGCGCCCTCGCGTTCCGCCGGTGGGCCCGAGCTTGACACGTCGGTGACCTTGGGGACGGCCGGCAACCGCGGCCAGAGCGGTCTGGAGCCACCGGATCCGGCTCGGGACGGGGAATCGACTCGGCCGCGCCGGGGCCGAACTGCTCCTTACCGGGCGAAGGTCTGCCGCGGCCGGATCCTGGCCCCGAGGACGACTTCGCGTTCGTGGGGGCCAGGGCAGTTCTCCGGGCTGACACCGAGGCGCGGCGAGGTGGTGAGGGTGCCGTCCGGTTTGGTGAGGACGTCCAGGGCGCCTGCTGTCCGCAGCTGCGCTACGTACGGATCTTCGTCCGCAACGCCGGGGAAGTGCGTTTCCTTGTCGCGGCGGGCCTGGACGCGTCCCGCGTCACCCACCTCGACCTTCCCGACTTCGAGCAGACGACGCTCTGCATAGGGCGGGCCGAGCGACTCGATCAAGTGCTTGGGACCGGCGTCGGGATCCGGGCGCCGGCCATCGGCTGCGCGGCAGGAGCGGGCTGCAGCTTCACCTGGTGGAAGCGCATGCCGTCCGCCCGCTTGGAGTGCCGGAGGATGTGGTGGTAGCCGGTGGCGTCGCGGTAGAGGGATTCCAGGTACAGCACCCGCATGATCGCTGCGAGTTCGGCGTCGGTGGCGTCGACGGTGTGGCGGCGGGAGCCGTCGACGGGGCGTGCCTTCGCGATCGCGGTGCCCAGCGCGACGGTGTCGACGCCGGTGAGGGCGCCGGCTTCGGCGTCGGCGAGGGTGCGGCGCAGGAGGTCGAGGTCGATGCCGCGGACGCTGACCGCGGTTTCAGGTACGGGATCGGGCCTGGCCGGACGCTCGGCCGGGTTCTCCTGGTGCTCCCGGTAGCGCAGGGCGTCCCGCCCGAGCGTGGTGATCCGCACCGCCCAGGTCGGGCGCGTCCTGTCGGCGAGGAGGTTCTTGAGAAGGTCGGCTGGTGCGGCCTCGCACAGGCCGGCGTCCACGAGGGTGCGGGCGACGGTGATCTCCGAGTTGCGGACCTCCAGGGGCTGGCTGCCGGTCAGCCAGCCTTCCGGGCCTTGGGCGGCGACGGTCTCCAGCATCACCCACGCGTCCCGACGCAGCGTCACCAGTACCTCCCCGAGAGTGATGTCACCCGGATCCTCCCAGCTCTCTCGCCGCGGCGTCCCGGTTTTCGACATGCCGCGGACACGGAGCTCCAAGGGCACAGCTCGGCGACGGGCATCGGCGATGTCAGGGAGGCCCGTCGCCGCGCCGCTTTCCTGGCCGCAGCTGGAGGTCGCGTGGCGGTCTGCAGGTCAACCAGGCACCCAGGGTGGGTAGCTGCTGTGGAGGGGCTGGGGGTTTACGGCAGTCGCCGGTCCTCGGACGGGTCGTCGGGTTCGCAGGCCTCGTACGGCTCGAAGTCGGAGTGGTCGAGGAGCTCCGAGATCGAGAACGGGTGCCGGTGGTCGGTGAGGAGACGGTGGATGAACTCGGTGGTGGAGCCGTCGAACCGGGCCTGGAGGTCGCCGTCCTCGCTGTGGGCGATGACGGGCCACCGGTTCGGGTCCGCGCCCTCCGTGAGCCAGTAGAACTGGTCGGCCTGTTCGGAGCTGGCCCACTGCAGCAGGCCGCCAGGGGCGGGGTGGAGGCCGTGGGGGTAGTAGACGTCGGCGATGTCGAGGTCAGCGGTGAGCTCGGCGAGGCGCCCGGCGTTCCTCACCAGGCACGGGACGTTCGGGAACGGGGCGTCGGAGCCGGGCGGCGGGCCGGGCAGGAAGACGTTCAGGAAACCGGCGAACGTACCGGGGCCGAAGTACTCCGCCAGGTCCCGGTAGTCGGCGGGCAGGGCGGTGCCGAGCCGGGCCTCCGCCGACGGCCAGTCGACGGGCCACTCCCGCGACCGCGGCCGGCCCGTCACCACCGCCAGCCCCCGCAACCAGCGGGCACCCGACGCCTCGTCCTCGTCCTTGGCCTCGGCTTCCGCGGCGGGCAGGCAGGCCGTGGCCGGGTCGGCCTGGCGGGCCGTCACCGCCACCAGGTACGGCGAGCCATCGTCGTCCCGGACGATCCCGCAGCCGATCCAGCGCCCACGCACCGCCCAGCCGCACAGCTCGACCAGGCGCCCGCCGAAGGGAACGGTCAGTGCGAGGCCGCAGTCGTCGTCGAGGGTCGGGTCGACGAAGCCACCGGTCGCAAGGTTGCGCGACACCCCCCAGCGCGGGCGCAGCGCCTCGACGAGGCTCCGGTGGGCGGCGTCGAGGTCGCCGGTGGCCGGCAGGCGGGCGATTCCCGGCGCCGGGTCGGCCCGCAGGGCGTCGATGCGGTGCAGGTGATCGGTGGTGTCGTCCATGGCGGAAGTCAACCGCGTGTCGCCGACAGTGTCTCGTACGGGGCAGCAGGGGAAGTCGATCAGTGTGCTGGCGCGCTCGGGGGCGCGGGTCAGTGGTGCGGGCCCGGGAAGTTCGTTGCCGTCTGGGGGACGCTGTCCGGCAGGTGCACCGGGTTTGTGCACGGGTAGCCGGCCACGACGTTCTTGGCGTACTTCAGCGCGATGTCCGGGACGGCCTGGTGGGCCTCGTCCGGCTTCGGATCGGTGACGTCCCGGGCTGAGACCTCGACGGAGACGTACGGCCGGCTGATGCCGGGGCGAGTTCGGCGGCCAGGTCCAGCAGATCCTGCCGTCCGGGGTTCTCAACGAGCCGTCAGCAGGACAGGACAGCCCATCGCGACCGATCCATCGGTGCCTTGCGGTGCCTTGACCTGTGCAAATGTCCGGGTGGCGAGGAGGGAACCGGGGGACTCATTGCGTCGCCCGCAGGCCTGCCTGCGGCGGTGGCCGTGGAGGATCCAGGCGAAGGTGTTCGAGGGTGTCCTCCCCGGCCGGGGAGGACACCCTCGAACACTTCAGGACGAGGTGCTGGTGCTCGGGGTGTCCGGGTGGATCGCCTCCAGTGCCCCGGCTGCCAGCATCACGTCCGACCCTGTCCGCCAGAATCGCAGTGAGTCACCGGATTTCTTTTGCACCGAGGCGGAATCCCCAGCCCCTTCGATTTTGACTGCCATCGATTTCTCGCCGCAGCCGATAGTGGTGAATTTGAAGGGGACCATCTGCCCGGTCGCCTGGGTGTATTTCCCTACGAGAACGCTGCCCAGGAATTCCACGTGGATGTCCGCGGAGGATCCGGCGGCAGGGCGCTGCGATCCGATGGAGGCGAGGGCGGCGGTCGTCGGGACAGTCGCCCCGTCTGGCAGGAATGCCACCTGGCAGGTGTCGTTCCTGATGGCGAGGATGACGCTGGTGCCTGCGACGTCCGCTATGCCCAGGATTTTGGCCTTGCCTTTGGCCGGCGGGGCGTCGATGCTGCGCTGGACTGCGGGGTCCGCCGGGGCCGCGGCCGTCGCGTCCAATGCCCAGGACCCCTGCTCCTGGGGAGCTGCGGTCCCGCTGTCAGTGCAGGCGGTCGCGAGGACGGCGGTAGCGACGAGGCTTGTCGCTCCCATTATTCCGCTGGATCGCCGCATATTCTTCAACTCGCTTAGTTCGTCAAGCCGTTGTAGCAGTAGCCTACCGGCTTCTTCACCTCTCCGCTGCCGACGGTCCAGCCGACCGAGCCGTCGTAGACCTCGAACGTCCAGTAGTCGTACAGCGGGTAGGCCTGCAGGTTTCCGAACTTTCCGCCGGGAACGGTGTAGGAGCCCGTCTCGGTCTTCGTGACGGTGTCGGTCACGTTGAAGCCGATGCCGGCGGAGAGGACCCCTGCGTTGATCGATGCGCTCGCGTTCCACTGAGTCGCCGTCGACCTGGCCTGGGTCAGCGTCAGAGTCATCGGGCCGGGTCCGCTCACTCCGTCCACCAGATCAGTGCCGCAGAGCTGCCCGTGGTACGAGATGTTGCGGGGCTCCGTGAAACCGGTAGTGGAGCTCGGCGAGTCCTGGGTCGGCGTGATGCGGGCGCGGGCCGGGGCCTGAGGAAGCGTCACCGCCGGAGCCTGGCGGTCGATGGTCCAGTGGGCGGGGTCGGCGCCGGCCGGGAGCTGCGTGGCGGCCACGGCCGCCGAGGAGGCGGGCGCGGCCAGAGCCTGGGGTGCGGCCAGGGCGGTCAGCACGCCGGCACCGATCACCGCACCAGAAATTCGGGAAACAGTCTTCCGCATTTCTTCTCCATTTCGATTGACTTCGAAATCGAATGGCCCGATCGATCGATTGGGCATGAACGATTCCGCAGTCCACGAATACTTCCGGCAAGAAGTTCCATGGAATTTGAGCGAGAATTGAGCCCGGTAATGTGAAAAATGCCAAAATACCCGGTAGATTCGGACTTCCAGGAACCTGAAATTCCGGTTTTGTGGCTGGAGTGACTTAAATGCACTTCCGTTAACCGTGATGCTGAGAACCGCCGGGAGTGTAGGGCAGCGCGTGCGAGGTGAACGCCCCCAAGCCGACAGGCAGCGGCAGTACGAGCCCAGAATTGATGGCGAGGGCGGCCATGGACTCGGAGCCCATGCAGGAGCAGGTCACCGGGGCGCCCGCGGCCCGCCGCGCACTGGAGCAGGCCACCGACTCGTCCACCAACCCGCGCTACCGAGCCCGCGCCAGCCAGCCGCTTCCCAACCTGGGAATCACCTCCCGGCCGCCGACTCCCAAATTGGGAAGCCACCACCAGCACGTCGGCGGCGGATCCGTCGACGCGGCACCAGTCGCTGAGAGCCCGGAGGATTCGTCACCCCGAAGCCGGCCATTTCGTCGGTAGCCCAGCACTTCTCAGATGCGCTCACCCGATGGTGCCTGTGGGCCCCGGACCGGTGTCCGGCCCGCGCCCGGACCTGGCGTCAGAGAGGGAAGGATAATGATCATTCCCTCTCCTCAGCGGGGTAGAAGGATCAGGATCGCGGTGGCGGCTGTCCCTTCCGTGTCGCTGCTGGCAACTACCGAGCCGACGTACCGGTGGTTCGCGTCGTAGACCACCCCGGCCTGCACCGAGCCCACGTACCGGTGGTTCGCGTCGTAGACCACCCCGGCCTGCACCGAGCCCACGTACCGGTGGTTCGCGTCGTAGACCACCCCGGCCTGCACCGAGCCCACGTACCGGTGGTTCGCGTCGTAGACGTTGCCCATGTATGCCCCCTGGTGGTGGTTGGCGTGCGGCCTTCGTCAGGCATAGCCGATCGCGGGTCCCGGCGGGAGGAATTCGGCGGACCGGACGTACCGCCGAATGGGAAGGATAATGATCAATCGCATTCCGTTCGGTCCAGCCGCCATCCAATCACCGCTTCACGCGGCCCCGTAGGGCCAGGAGCGCGAGACTGAGCAGGACCGGGCCGGTGAGGCGGAGGACGGCTTGGAGCAACTTGCCCCATGCGGTGAGCGTCACCTCGCTGTCAGCCAGCGAAAGGGTGGCGCGGAGTGCATACAGCAGGCTGGTCCAGTACGAGACCGGTTGCGGCGGGCTGGTGAAACCGACCAGATGGAACACGAGCGCGAGCATCGCGGTTACGGCGATGAGCCAGGCAAGGGCCCGCCAGGCACGCAGCCCGTACCCGGACACCAGCCAATACGCCGTCAGCACGCAGCGTTCGACCCGCCCCCTATTGCTCCGGCCGTCGACCGGGATTCCGGCGGCGGGACGCGCGCATCGCCGCATTTCCATTTCGCCGTAGTAGAAGTCGGCGGCGCCAGGCTCGTCCTTGGCGTCCTCGCGCCCCTTGCGCAGGGCCCGGTACACAGCGGCGATCTGGCCCGGGTTCAGGTCCCCGGACTTTGGCTGGTCGAACCACTCCGGCCAGTGCGGGGCGACCCAGCGGAGCGACCGGAAGGGCCGATCAAGCACAGCAGCTGCCCAGCGAGGTAACCAGGTGGCCCAGCGACGTGACCGGGCAGCCCGCCAGGCGCGTTCCTCGGCGATCACCTGCCGCCAATCCCAGCTCCGAGGTCCCCTTTCTGGGGCCGAGGTAGTCGTGAAGCCGACACCAGCTTCCAGACGCAACTTGTCGAGGTTGTGCGCGCCGGTGAACAGGCAGTCCGCGGCGGTGATGTTGCTCAGCCTCAGGCCCGCGACGTTGGCGCGCCGCAAGGACAGCAGCTGCGGCCGCTCGGAGATCTCCTCTCCCAACAGGCTTGGCCAGGCCCGGGCACTGCGCCGTTCCTGGGCCGACATCCGGCTGCCGGCCAGGCGGGGGATACCGGTGAGGATCGACGGTGCGGGGAAGTCGGTGTCGTCCAATACGACACGAGCCCATCGCAATCGGAGCTGCACGCCGCCAGGGAAGCGTGCACGACGGCAGGACAGCTTGATTGTGCTCACCTCGATCTGCACCGGCTGCAAGAACTGCGCCTCGTCCAGCACCAGCTCTCGGTGAGCCAGAAGCGGCCCGAACTGCCGCGTTTGCTCGAACCAGGCTCCCACGAAGATCCCGTGGGCGCGGAAGACCGCGTCGTCGAACCGGGCGTCGCCGGTGAACCTCGCCGCGTTGAACGAGGCCTCGCCGGTGAACCTCGCCTCGTTGAACCAGGCGTTGCCGGTGAACCTCGTCACGTTGAACCGGGCGGAGCCGGTGAACCTCGCCCCGCCGAACCAGGCGTTGCCGGTGAACCTCGCCCCGCCGAACCAGGCGTTGCCGGTGAACCTCGCCCTACTGAACGAGGCGTTGCC
>NZ_JBHVOL010000014.1:146210-161868 GCF_042887925.1 Kitasatospora sp. NPDC057904 | reverse complement strand
GGTGAACGTTGCCCTGTCGAACCGGGCGTTGCCGGTGAACCTCGCCCAGTCGAACGAGGCGTCGCCGGTGAACGTCACCCAGTCGAACGAGGCGTTGCCGGTGAACCTCGCCCCGTAGAACGAGGCGGAGCCGGTGAACGTTGCCCTGTCGAACCGGGCGTTGCCGGTGAACCTCGCCCAGTCGAACGAGGCGTCGCCGGTGAACGTCACCCAGTCGAACGAGGCGTCGCCACCGAACCTCGCCTCGCTGAACCAGGCGCGGCCGAGGTGGGGCCGTCCTGTGGTGGGGTCCTGGAGGGCTCGGAGGAGTTCCACGAGGAGGGCCGGGGTGAAGGGGGTGCCGCTGTGGTCAATGTCGGTGCCGGGGGACAGCGAGGCGAGGTACCGGCGTCGTTTGCGTCGTGGGAGGTGCGCCAGACAGGAGGTGTAGCCGCGGACGCGGATGCCCCGGCAGCCGACCGGGTCGGCTGCCGGGACGGCGCCGTGCCCGCAGTGCGCCCAGTCGGGTGGTTGCGGCGAGGGGTCCCTTCTCATGGCCCCGGGACCGTCCGGTGCGTCATGGCGCCCATCGTCGGTCGGCCGGCATGACCGCGGCGGCGTGCGGGGACGGCCCGGCGCGTTGGTTCACCCGCCCGGCGGACAGGCGGTAGGTGGCGATCAGCTTGGCGAGAGTGGCTTAGCGGCCTTTGGGCATTCGCAGGCCGGTCACAGTGATCACCGGCGGCTCGGTGTCCGGGCTCACCATGTAGGTGACGGCGAGGACTCCCAGCAGCGCGACGCGGTCGTCCTCGGCGGCTTGCGTGCGAGCCAGGCTCGGCCCGCCGTAGGGATCGGTCGCCAGATCGTCCAGCCCGGCGAGCAGGTCTCCGATCGTGGTGTCCGCCAGCAGCGCGCGTAGGGCCTGCCGTTGAGCGCGCCGAAGGGGATCCCCGCGAACCGCTCGGCGCCGTCGAGCCCGCGCAGCTGCTCGAGGGCCGTGTCGGTCAGGACCACGCGGTAGCGGCGCGGCCGGCTCACCAGGCCGCCAGCGCCGGGAAGACCTCGGCCAGATCGTGAACCTCGAGCGTGCCGGCGGCGCGCGGCCTCGGCAGCCTCGGTGACGGCGGCGTCGTTCGCGGTCTGCGCGACTGCGGCCCACAGCCCGACGATGGAGAACAGGTCCGCGGGGTCGGCCATGTCCAGGGCCAGCTGGAAAGTCGGCCGCAGCTCGGCGGGCAGGGCCTGACGGACGGCACCGACCGTACAAGGCCGGTCAATCGGCCCCAGCAGGACCTCATGCGGCTGCACGGTCATCACCCCTCCAGAATTCGCCTGGTGAGCTGGTGTGCGGGCCCGGAAAGCGCGTCAGGCAGTCTCGTCACCGGTCTCCGCCGGCGATGCGGAGCCGGGCGAACACGTCGGCGGCCGGGGTCCACTGCTGGCCGCCGATCGGCGCGGCGAGGGAGTCCATGGCCTCGGGGCTGGTGCCCAGGGTCAGGCAATGGCGGTAGGTGGCGATCACCTCGGCGACGGCGGCGAGGTCATCGATCGGGGAGGGGCCGAGGGCGACGGCCAGGGCCTGCTCGAAGGCCTCGCGGTCGCCGGGCAGGCCGTAGCGGGAGAGCGCGGTGCGCGGCTCGTGCAGGATGGCCAGCGTCGGCACGGCGGGGTCCTGGTGGCCGGTCTGGGTGGTCACCTAGGCCTTCTCGGTGATGGCGGGCGCCGGGACGGCGGACCGCAGGGTCGACGGCGGCGGGCGGCGGGCGGGTGGTGGCCCCGCAGGTGCTGGGCCACCACCAGGTGGTTCAGCCCAGACGCCAGCCGTTGCGGAAGTCCTCGGCCTCCTCGGTGGTCTTGGGGAGCCGGGCGGCGACCAGTGCCGCCAGTGCCGCCTGTTCGACGGCTGCGATCCACAGCTGTCCGGCGCGCCTGCCCACGCCCAGGTGGTCGCCGACGAGCTTGGCAATGGCTTCACGCTGATCAGCGCTGACCTCGTCGAACCCGGAAAGCAGGAGTCCGGCGAGCGCCGTCTCGGTTGGATGGGCGTGGGTTAGGCGCATCGAGCCCTCCAGGTTGCCCAGCAGGAAGTAGCCGTTCTTGGCGGCCTTCCCGAAGGCCCGCCAGAACTCGGGGTCGTGTTTCGGGGTGGGCAGTGCGGCGAAGAGGGGGTCCAGCCAAGGTGAGCCCAAAAGCCGCCACGGGATGATCTTGAGGTGAAGTAGCTGGCTCCTGGGGCTGGACGGGCGGGCGTCCGACGCGGCCGGAGCGTCGGCTCGGGGCCCGGCACCGTCCGTGGGAACCTCGCGCCATGGTCTAGCACTACCGCACACCGTCGAGCCGCTGACGGTCGGAGGGCTTCGCCTGTTGCTGGCCGGCCTGGCCCCGGGGTCCTACCCCTGACCCCAGCCGCAAAGTAGCGAGACGATCGGTGCTGGTCGGAGAGGCCTGGGGCTACTCGGTTGCTTCGGCTTCGGAGGTCATGGATGCCGCAAGGGGCGCCGGAGTTGAGCCACATCCGGGCAGCACCGTCACGACCACAACGGCCGAGGTGAGCGGCGGCACCCGGTGATCCGATCGAACGGGACCTGCAATGTCGTCCAAACAGATGACCTCGCTGCCACGTCTGCTCCGCCTGGTTTCGATCCGAACTTACGTTGCTCCCAGGACGGCCTTCAATCGAAGCCGGCCCAGATCGTTTGTGGAGGTCACACCAATGCCCTTTCCTTCGGGCGAGTCCATTTCGAGACGCTGGATTGCTCGGGTAGGCGTCCTCTCGACAGCCACGGTCTGCCTGACAACGACGCTCCTCGGCGGCGCAGCACACGCCTCAATTCCCGGGGCAGGTGGCGTCTTCACCGGGTGCTACAACCGGCTCACCGGCGACCTGCGTGTCATCAATTATGAAGCCGGCCAGCGCTGCTCAGTCTTCGAGCGGCTGGTTACCTGGAGTCAGACCGGTCCTGCGGGACCGGCAGGAGCGGCGGGACCGGCGGGACCGGCAGGACCGGCAGGACCGGCAGGACCGGCAGGACCGGCAGGACCGGCAGGACCGGCAGGAGCGGCGGGACCGGCAGGACCGGCAGGAGCGGCGGGACCGGCAGGACCGGCAGGACCGTCTGGTGCTGCCAATCTCACCGAGGTAGACGCTTTGAACACGACCGCGCCTGTGGCTGGGGGCGCTAATTCCTATGCCGTCTGTCCGGCGGGCCAAACGGCCGTTTCCGGAGGGTTCATTCTGCAGGGTGCCGGCGACAAGCTGACTATCACCGAGTCGAATCGCACCACGACCAACACCCCAAACGACACCTGGCACGTCCTCGCCCAGAACAACGGTGACTCGGACGGGGAAGTCGCTGCCATCGCCTATTGCTCACCCTGAGGCACGCAGGCTGAGAGCCTCACTCCATCGCCTGTCCTGTGCGCAGGTCGAGTCGGCTGTGGAGCAGGTTAACGACAAGTGCGATTCAGCGCGTTGCTCACGGGCCGCGAGCGGTACGCGCGAACTCGGCGCCGCCGTGAGCATCCCCGAGATGCGGGAATCGAGCCGTGCACAACGGCGTGGGCTACTTTGCGGCTGGGGTCAGAGATAGGACTCCGGGGCCGGCCTGGACGACTCCACCCCGATCGAGGTCGTCGTCCCGACCGGCCCGAGCACCGAGTGCGGCATCCGCGACGAACAGCCTCTGGTCCTCACCGGCGGCTCCGGGGACTGGACCGTCGGCATCGCCACCAGCCGCCCCATCCTGACCCTGGACGCCGACTACCCGCCCGGCTTCTACAAGCGGCTCGACAACGGCCGCCACGTCCCCGACCACCGGTAGGTAGGCCGCCCCCGGACGGGGGCGGCCGGGCGGGATCAGGGGCAGGCTGGAGGTAGGGCCGGGGACCGGAACGCGGAGCGCGCCGCCCTGGCCCGTCAGGCCGTGCCCGCCGCGGGCGGCGGGCGGCCGGTGACGGCGAGGATCTCCGCCATGCAGTCCGCGAGGACGTGGGCGATCGGGGCCTCGCTCTGCGCGAGCTGGTCTATCCGCAGGGCGGTCTCGATGAGCCGGCGGCGCAGCGCGGTTTCGCGCACCAGGTCGAGCATCAGGCCCGCGGCGGCGATGCTCCTGACGCCGTTGACCAGGGAATACAGGTAGTCGGCGCCTCCCGCACCGGGCCAGCTCACGGCGTTTGGCGAGTTCGGCGGCCGTAGTGATCGGGTCGGCTGGCCCCCGCAGCGTATAGGGCGAGGATCGCGCCGTGGATCCGTTCGTGTGCGGGCCGGTAGAAGTCCTCCGCGTGGATCGTCTCGACGACGTCGGCGATGAAGTCCTTGGAGCGCAGCATCGCGCCGAGGACGATCTGCTCGGCGGCCACGTCGTGCGGCACCTCGAAGGTGACGCTGCCCGGCTGATGCCCCGCCGACGCACTCTCGCTCAACTTCCGAACCCTCCGGTAGCACCTTCGCCGGGTCTGTCCTCCACGTCCGGCTTGCGCGAAAGGATCGCCGATCCGGTGGCGCCGTGTCCGGTGAATGCTGACATCGGCACGGGTCGATCGGACACGAGGTAACCGTCGGCAGGTGCCACCACTGCGCTGCTCACGCTGCCCCCGCGCACGGCAGGGCCGTTCCGGCCGGCTGCAGGGGGATCGCTCCGGCACGGTGGGCACGGGCGACGGCGAGCGCGGCTTGGTGGCGGGCGAGGACTTCGCCGGCGAGGGCGGCGATGGAGCCGCCCTCCAGGTAGGCCGTGAGAACGGACGGTGCCGGTCTTGGCGGCCGGGAGGTGCCGTCCAGCAGCGTCCGGGGGTGTACAGGGTCGTCCGGATTCTGCGTTGTGCTCCGTACCGTCGGCTGCTGAGCTTCAAGGTGCGCCCCGGCACCGGCTCAGGGCGGGACCGACGAACCGGAGGGTTCCATGCGATTCACCAGGACCAGGAAGCGTGCCTCGGCCGCCGCGCTCGCCGTGGTGGCGATGGGCGTGACCGGAGTGGGGAGCGCGACCTCGGCACAGGCAGCCGAGGGCTCCTGGACGATCCGCAGCGGCGGCTGCCTCGCGTTAGAGAAGGTCGAACTCCAGAGCGGCCACGACCACATGGCGATCGATCCGATCGCCGCCCCCAGCGGCTGTACGTTCGGCATCATGAACGTGAACACCGGCCAGTGGGCGTACGGCCCGACCACCTACCCCGGCCAGTCGCCATGGTTGTACGACGGCCCGGGCATGAGCCTGCAGGCGTGCACGTGGGGGCCGCGCAGCACAGAGGTGTGCGGCCCGTCCAACTGAGCCGCCACAGCGCGCGGCCCGGGCAACTGACGCCGAACGCTCCGGGACGAGGCGAGGGCGGGTGTGCGCCCGGCCGCACGCCGCCGCGACGGTGATACGGCACCGCCGGACCGACACGCGCCTGACCGCCTCCGGCCAACCGATCGGCAGCACCGAACACCAACAGAGTCACCCTGCTCGGTGCACCCGCAACGCTGCTGACCAGGCGGCGCAGGGCTATCCGAGAGCCGCCGGGACCCCCGCCGGCAGGGGCACCTCGTCAAGCCGCAAGGGGCCACCGGGAAACTGGAACATCAGGTTCTTCAGCGGGTCCGGCTCGTACGCGGTGTCCCCGATCGCGGTGAGCAGCGCCCTCAGCCTCGGGTAGGGCGCCTGAAGCGCCCTCTCGATCGCCCAGGGGGCCCGCAGCGCCTGACCTGCGACGTCATCGGGAGTTTGCTACTTCTTGACCTTCATAGCGCTGTTGACGGGCCATTGTGACCAGTGTTAGCCCATCGAAGTCAATGGGCCTCCGCTGTTGCTCACCAGCAGTGCGAAGTTCGAAGCCTTGCTCGTTGGATGCCGGGTAGGCCAGGACTGCCACTCCGCTTCCGATGCATTCACTGACAGCGTGCCAGAGCTCGTCACGGACCTTGGCGGAGATGGTTCCGACGTACAGCTGGGGTGTGACTTCGAGGAGCCAGCGGGTGAGGGCTCCTCGGACGTGGTCGGGGACGGCGGTGGCGGACAGCACGGTCATCGTCGCCATGGCTGTCCCGTCGGGTGGTTGGGCGTTCTCACAGCGGCTGCTCCGTCGAGTAGTTCACGCCGCCCGGGAGCACGCCCGATACCGGGTCCCACAGGTCCACGAGCTGTTCCTCGGGGTCCGGAAGGGTGATGTCCTGACCTGGGGCGAGCAGGCGCTGGATGTCGGTGACGATGCGCGGTAGGAGCCGGAACAGGCGTAGGCCATCGCGGAAGCCGCGGCGCGCGTCGGCTTCGGGCTGCGGCGAGGCGTGGAGGGAAAAGGCCAGGGGGATGGTGAGTTCGGCTTTGTAGAGGTCGGCGATGTCGTAGACGAAGGCCTGCTGGTTGCCGTTGTGGATGAAGCCGAGGGCCGGCGAGCAGCCGAGGGCGAGGATGGCGGCGTGGACGATGCCGTAGAGGCAGGTGTTGGCTGAGGAGAGCGCGAGGTTGACGGGGTCCTGGGTGTCCCAGGATTTGGGGTCGTAGTTGCGGCGGAAGCGGCCGATGCGGTGTTGCTGGGCGAGGAGGCGGTAGTGGGCCTTGACCCGGTCGCCTTCGAGGCCGCGGAGCTTGTTGAGGGTGGCGCCGGGCGGCGCTGCGCCGCGGCCGAAGCGCTGTTCGTACATGGCCCTGGCGACGGCGAGGCGGGTGGTGTCGTCGGCCCATGCCCGGGCTTGGCGTTCGAGCCAGGTGGTGGTGAGGGAGTCGGGGAGGGTGGCGGCGTAGCAGCGGACTCCGCCGGATCCGGCGATGACGACGGTGGTGCCGTGGCGGGCGAGGGTGGTGAGGGCCCGGGCGGTGATGGAGGTGCCGGGGCCGAGGAGGACGCAGCTGAGGGCGGCGGTGGGGAGGTAGACGGTTTCGGTGCCGCGGCTGGGGGTGGTGACTTCGGCGCAGACGCCGGTGTCGTCCTGGACGATGCGGACGATGTCGAGGTAGAGGAAGGACAGGGAGTCGGCGATGCGCGGGAGCATGGCGACAGTGGGAGCCGCCAGTTTGCGGCGGGCGGCTCCGGGGTCGGGGCGGCGTCGGGTGGTCACTGGGGTTCCCGGTGGGGGGCGATGCTGAGGAGTCCGCAGCCGTAGGCCTTGCCCTTGCCGATGCCGTCGGCGAGGCGGGTGCGCAGGCGGTGGGCGTCGGTGATGACGGCGGTGCCCTCGAAGAGGGTCCGGTTGTGCTGGACCGGGCGCTGGTCGCTGCGCCGGTTGCCCCGGGAAGCGTCCAGGGGGCTGGAGTGGAGGATGCCCAGGCGCAGGCCGGTGGCTTCGGCCTGGCGGGCCCACCAGTCGTCGGCGGCCGTGCCCTGGAGGGGGACGACGGCTTTGAGCTGGTAGAGCTCGCGGGTGGTGCGGCCGGGTTTGCGGATGGGGTTGGCGGCGATGCGGTAGCGGATGTGGAGGCCTGGGCGGAGGGCGTCCAGCAGGGGGGTGAGGGTTTTGGTGTCGGCCTGGCCGTAGCCGGTGGGGAGGCGGGCGAGGTCTGGTGGTTGGGCGCTTTGGAGGAGGATCTGGTGGCCCGCCGGCGTGGTTTCGCTGCGGAAGAGGATGCCGAGGCGTCGGCGGGGTTCGGTGTCGGCGACGTTGTCGGGGAAGAGCGACATCATGCGGTGGTGGAGGTCGACGGCGCCGGCGGTGTCGCGGCGGGCGTCGCGGCTGCGCGGGTCGGGGATGATGCGGGTCAGCCACAGGCTCATGCGTGGATGCTTTCGGGACGGCTCGTGTGCTGGTCGAGGTGGTCGGCGAGGGCGGTGAGGTAGGTGGTGCCGAGGCCTTTGCAGCGGTTGCCGGGCAGGGTGAGGGTGCGCTGGTAGCGGGGGCGGGCCCGGTAGGCCCGGCGGCGGGGGTGGAAGGTGAGGGGGTCGTCGGTCACCTCGCCCGCGGGGGTGCGTCCGGTTGTGCTCTCGCCGGGCTGGGGGTGGTCGCCGAGCCGGTCGAGTGGTTGGTCGCCGTGGAACACGATGTCGACGGTGGCGGCGTCGCTGGTGGGTTTGCGGCGGGCGATGGGCAGGTCGACGAGGTGTTGCAGGGACTCGTCGACGAGGCCGAGCAGGAGAGGGCCCTCGGGCGGGCAGGAGCGCCTGCCGAGGTAGGGGGGCCAGTGCGGGTTGCGCAGCGCGTCGGCCCATTCCTCGAGGAGGGCGGCTTCGGCGGTGATGGCCGCGGTGAAGGCCGCGTCGGTGAGGTAGTAGCGGTGGGAGAGCAGGGTGGCGGTGGCGCCGGAGCGCTTCTTGCCTTCGGCGGTGGTGACGGTGCGGGAGGCGGGCAGGCCGCCGCCGACGGTGTGCAGGTCGCGAAGGATGGTGCCCGGCCGGTCGGCGCGGACGGTCAGCGAGAGGGTCGCGAGGTCGCTGATGTCGTCGCCGCGCTTGCGGCCGAGGGCGGCGGCCAGCAGTCCGATGACGCCGGAGCGGGTGGGGAAGGGTGCGGTGTCGCGCTCGTTGAACTCGCTGATCTCGCCCCAGGACTGCAGCGGTGCGGCCAGGCGCAGGAGCAGGCCCCGCTCACCGGCGGTGTCGGGGCTCATGCGCCGGCCTTGGCGGGGGCGGCGGCGAAGGCGGCCTCGATGGCGGTGTCGATGAGGTCGGGGAAGGAGTCGACCCGGGTGCCGAGGCCGGCGAGGTCCTTCTCCTCGAGGCTGGCCCACGCGGCGGCGAGGGTGCCGCGCCCGCCGAGGAGCTTGTGGGCGGCGGTGGCGTAGCGGGCGAGCGCGGCGCGGGAGGCCGGCGCGTAGCCGCCGTGGTCTCGGGAGAGGACGGGCTGTTCGAACGCGGCGGCGTAGGACAGGGGGCGGTCGCTGCGGACGGCGATGTGGGCGAGGTCGGGGATGGTGTGGGGTGCGGTGGCGGTCTTCTTGGCGCGCGGGAGGGAGAGGATGAAGGCCTCGGCGAAGCCGGCGGCGAGTTCGCGGGCGGCGGCGCGGTCGCCGCCGAGGTTGTGCGCGAGGTCGGCGAGGTCGACGGTGGCGTAGCGGTAGAAGACGCCAGCGCTGAATTCGGCGTGGCCCATGTGGGCGCTGCCGGTGGTGTCGCCCCAGGCGGAGGTGACGTCGTCGACGGCGGAGAAGTAGTCGAGTTCGACGTCGGTCGGGTGCGTGGTGAGGGCGTGGGCGACCTGGACGGCGCCGTCGACGCCGGCGTCGTCGACTTCGGCGAGCATGCGGCCGAAGAGGTTGATGACGCCGTTGCGGGTGCGCAGGATGGCGTCGATGGTGTCCTTGGGCAGGACGCTCTTGTCGGTGGTCTTCTTGATGTCCTTGGCGTTCTCGAGGTCGGTGCGGTGCTTCGCGGCGAGGGCGGCGAGTTCGGCGACGGCGGTCTCGGGGACGTACACCATGGCGTTGGTGGTGATGACGGGCGAGTCCTTGGCGGTCTCGAACTTGATGGAGCTGCCGGCGGCGATGTGCTGGCCGGCGCGCTGGGCAAGTCCGGTGGGCCAGCCGTGCTCGTCGGCGAGGAGGCGGGTGACGCGTGCTCCGATGCGGCGGGTGCGCAGGGCCTGCTCGCCGAAGTTGTCCTGGTAGTACTCGCGGACGGCGCGCTTCCAGGACTGGCTGCTGACGCGAGTGCGCTCGGTGTCGCCGTAACGGACGGTCTTCACGGAGTTGTTGTCGTCCCGGTTGAGGTTGGCGAACGGGACGCTCTGGACAACGTGGATGTCGAGGAAACGGGCGGTGGTGCGGTCGGCGGCGGGCATGCTCTTCTCCTTCGGGGCGGGTGTACGGGTGGTCGTGCGGGCCAGGTAACCGGTCAGGCGCCGGAATTCTCGGTGCCGTCGGCGTCGTCGGCCTGGTGGTCGTCCTGTTCGCGGGCCTTGCGTTCGCCGTCCTTCTGCAGGGTCCGGTGGTAGTCCTGGAGCCAGGTCCGCTTGATGGTCGCGGAGCGGCGCCGCCACTGGCAGAGGTCGACGAGGAGCCGGGCCCAGTCGACCTCGACGTCGCGGTCGCGCAGCTGGCGGACGGCGCCGGGCAGGTGGCGGTGCAGTCCGTCGGTGCTCTGGCGTGTCAGGAGGTTGAGACGGGTCTCGGCGGAGCTCTCCCGCAGCCCGCTTCCCTGGCCGCCCTTGATCACGCCATCGGCGAACGCATGGCCGAGGCTGCGCGAGAAGATCCGCCTCGAAGCAGCGGGGCCGGGGCCGTTCTGCGGGCCGGACGCGTCCGCTTCCTCCGGCCCGCCCGCCGGGGTGTCCTTCCGCGGTGCCTCGTTCTTCGCAGCGGCGTACTGGTCACGGCGCTGTGCGGCGATCAGGGACGCGACGGTGTAGTAGGCGCGCTGGACGTCGCGGTTGCGCGTCTGCTCGTCGGTGAGCCAGGAGGCTACGAAGCGGTGCATGAACGGCACGGCGTCGAGGTCCTTGCCCACCCCGCGGCGCAAGGCCGCGCGCACCCCGGAGTCCTCGTGGCTGCGCTTGTCGATCCACGTGGTGAAGGCGCGTGCCCGTCCCGGGGCAGGGATCACATCGGAGGCCTTCGGGCGGGGGACCTCGTCGTCGGAGGGCTTGGTGGGACCCGGGATGGCGGCGGTGTGGCTCACGTGTCCTCCGTGCTCGTGGTGCGGGTGCCGGTGCCGGCGGTCCTGGCGGGCTGCTTCACGGGGCCGCCGTAGAGCTCGATGCGCGCGGCCGTGACGGCCCTGGCCCCGCGCATGGTTCCGAGCGCGCCGTAGGTGACGGTGTCGTAGGCCCGCTCGGCAAGCTGCCGGAAGGCCGCGGGCGCGGCGTCGAAGTCGCGTTCGCCGAGGCGCTTCCAGAACTCGGCCTCGGCGACGGGCCAGTAGCGGGCCGCGGCGTCGACGGCCCACGTGCAGTCGCGGATCTTCGGGGCGTCGGTGAATCCTGCCCAGGCCTTCTTGACCGCCCGGCTGAGACGGTTGCCGTACCGCTCGCCCAGGACGCGGAGCCGGCCGATCTCGATCGCGATCGCCGCTCCCTCGGCGCGCTCGACGAACCCGAGCACGGGCGGCGTCGTGGCGTCGACGAACTGCACGTCCTTGGCCTGCCCGTCCTGTTCGAAGCCGAGCGCGCGCACCCTCAGCTCCTCCGAGACCTCCGAGGCGGTCGAGAACACGGCCGGACGCCGCGGCTTCGCGCTGCCGGCCGGATCCTGCAGCAGCAGGGCGTCCAGGTCACGCCACAGAGCCCGGCGGGAGTCGGCCGGCCGCGGGTACGCATTCCCTTCCTTGCTCGTCTGCCAGATCAGATAGGGGTCGCCCTCGCGGGGAATCTTGTCGCGGAAGGCCCAGGTGATGAACGCGTCCCGCACAAGCCAGCCCTCGGCGTCGGGCACCAGCAGCAGCGCGTGCTGGGACCGGGCCGTGAGCTCGGAGCACGGCCCCTTGAGAGCCGGCGGCGCGGCGACGGGGTCGGGCAGGTCCTCACGCTCCCACGGACACAGGTCACTGCCGCGCCGCACGTCACGGCGGGGCTCGGGAAGCCCGGCCAGAAGCGACTCGAACAGCGACTCGCCCTCGGGATGGTAGGAGAGCGTGCTGCGCAGCGGGCCCGCCGTGCTGTTGGCGGCCTTGACGCTTCCGACCATGCGGCTGGAGCACCGCCCGGAGGGGCCGTAGTAGTGCCAGACGAGCAGGTGCAGGACGGCCTGGGCCGGGGTGGGCAGGTCGGGAGCCGCGCTGTTGACGTGCTGGAACCAGGAGTGGTTGTTGCCCGAGGGGCGGGTGGTGATGAGCTTGTCGACGCCGGCGGTGTTCGCCGGGTCGCACTGCCCGGCCAGGCGCGGGTCCTGGAGGAAGGGGCGTACGGGGTCGAACAGGTCGAAGCGGTGGCGGTGGCGTTCGGCGAACTCCGCGACCTTCGCCGCATCGAAGCGTCCGTCGTCCACGAGGTGGATGCGGCGCGTCGACCAGTTGCCGGGCCCGGCTTCGTCGAGTCCCGTCAGGCGGGCGGTCAGCGCGTACAGGACGCGGTACAGCGCGGACAGGGCCGGCGGGATGGCGATCGCGATGCGTTCGATCCGGTGGGCGTGCACCAGGAGCTCACGCAGCCCGACCGCGTCCGGGCGGGCCGGGTCGTCGCCGTCTGGGTGATCGTCCTCTTCATCGCAGGGGAGCCACCGGACGGGGATCCACGGTTCGTCGAAGAGGTTGTAGGCGGGTGGTGCGGATGACATGCGGCCTCCGGCGAGGCGGGTACGGGTGATCACAAGGGTGGGTAGGCTCTGCGCGGTCCCCGCGCCGAGCGGGGGTGAGCCGTGCGGTGCTTAGGAAGCGGCCGCATCGGTGAAACGGTCCCCGCGCAGGCGGGGGTCACGCTGCTCCCGGACGGGCACCCCGTCCGGGAGCAGCACGTTCAAAGTAGTGCCAAGTGCGGTGCTTAAGAGGCTAGTTCGCGGAAATTCCCACGTTCGAGTACTCAACGTGCCGCTCCCCCAGCCGGCCCGTCCAGCGCTCACCGTCCCAGCGCATACGCAACAGCGCGAGGTCGGCCAGCAACGGCCGCTTGCTCCAGGACCGCGGTACAGCGTTCTCCTCGGTGCGCCCGGCAAGCCAGCTGCCGGGCAGCGGCACGGTGTGCCGCGTGACCAGCGCGATGGCATCCCGGTCCACCGTGCCCGTGGGCAGCGGCACATGGCGGTCGGGGGCGAGGCTCCATCCCCTCTGCTCGGTCTCGAACACGCACACGGCCCGTCCGCTGTCCGCCCCGAGACGGGTGGTCAGCATCTCCTCCGAGATGCCGAAGCCGCGCTCGCTCAGCCGGAACAGGTCGTCGACCACGTCGTACGGAGCGTCGATCGCCGTCAGTTCCGCGATCTGCTCCTCGGCGACGCCCGAGGCGATCCGCTCCGCGTCCATCCGCTCGAGCTCCCGCGCGGCGGCCGGCTCCAGGCCGGACCCGAAGTCCTCCGCGTAGACGTCGTCGACCAGCTGCTGGACATCCCCCGGCACGCCGACCGCCCCGCCGGGAATCCTCTCCAGCAGCAGGCTGGTACGACGCAGCAGGGAAGCGTCGTACACGGTGCCCCACGAGCGCGGCGCTGCCACGCGGTCCTTGTCGTCGAGGGGTTCCAGCACGATCAGGCCCGGCTCGGCCGGGTCCCCGGTCCACGCCGGGCGGTGGGGGCGGTCGTGGCGCTTCCCGCGGCCGGCCCGCTGAAGGAGCTGCGCGAGCGGGGCGAGGTCCGAGACGACGAGGTCGAAGTCGAGGTCGAGGGACTGCTCGACGATCTGGGTGGCCACCAGGACCGAGCCGGCGCGCCGCGCGGCCGCCTCCGCCTCGGTCTTCGGTTTGCCGTAGGCGGCTTCGCAGTCGGCGGTGATGCTCCGGCGCTCGTGCGCCGGGAAGCGGGAGTGGAGCAGCCTGAGGCCGCCCTCGCGGGCGGCGAGTTCGGGCAGGACCGACCGCAGGTAGCGGTAGGTCCGCTGGGCCTCGTCGACGGTGGTGCAGCAGACCAGGACGCAGCCGCCGCCGTCGCTGACGAGGGCCAGGATCTCGCGCAGGGCCGCCCGGCGCCCGCCGGGCACCGGTGCCACGGCGTCGTCGTCCCGGACGTCCCAGCGCACCCGGCGGGTCTGCACCCGCAGGGTCCGCCTCCGGCTCCTGCCGGCCTCCCGCGGTTCGGACACGGCCCCGCTGGCCGCGTCGACGAACAGCCAGCCCGGGTAGCGGGGCTTCACAGCAGTGGGCTCCTCGAAACCGGCGCCGCGCCGGTAGGCGTCGACCAGCGACGACGCCGCCCGGCCGGTCAGCGTCGCCGACAGCAGCACCACCGGAGCACCGAACGCCCCGAGCCACTCCAGCAGCCGCACCAGCAGGCTGTGCATCCATGGCCCATAGGCATGAGCCTCGTCCACCACCAGCACCTTGCCCGACAGACCGAACAGCCGCAGAAACCCGTAGCGCACCGGCAGCACACCCGTGAGCGCCTGGTCGATCGTGCCATTCGCCAGCGGCGCAAGCAGCCCCCGCCGCCCCGTCCGCAGCCACCGCCCCGCCTCCGTGTCAGCCAGCACCGCCGACCCGTCCACCGCCCCCTCGCCCGGAGCGTAGTCCGGGCTCAGCCACGCCATGCTGTGCAGCAGCGTCAGCGCCCGCTCCCCCTCCACGCACCCGTCCGCGAACTCCCGCACCCGGGCGAACATCGCATCCGCCGTCGCCATCGTCGGCAGCGCGAAATACAGCCCGCCCGCACCCGACGCCCGCGCCATCACCGACGCCGCGTGCAGCGCCGCCTCCGTTTTACCGTCCCCGGTCGGAGCGGTCACCAGCAGCAGCCCCGGACCCCTCACCACGCCGGGCAGCCGATCCGCGATGTCCGCCTGCAACGGGTTCGCACGAAACCCGAACTGCCCGGCGAACGGCTTGCCCAGGAACACCGCACGCCCGAGACCCGCCTCGCGAACCCATCCCGGCGCCTCCCCGGCCGCCTTCGCGAAATGCCCGGCGAGTGCGGCATCATCAGCCACCCACCCCGGCGCCGGCATCCTCGGCTCGATCAGATCGACCTGGCTGGCCAGCCAGTCCGCCACCACCACCAGCCCCGCGACCACCACCGCCAACGGCCCCGGCAGCACCGACTCCAGCGCCTTCTGCGCCCCCACCGTTCGCTGGACCGCGAACGCGTGGGCAAGCCGCTGCGCCCGCCATCCCGGCGCCGTCCCCAGCCCGGGCTGGTGGCCGGAGGGGTCGTTGATCTCCTTGACCAGCAGCGCAGCAGCGAAACAGCCGTGATGACCACCCAGAAGCTGGGCGATCTGATGTGCGGGCGATTGCCTGACAGGTCTGCTCGCAGGCGGGTACCCGCACAGCTCGAAGAACTCGACCAGACCCCGGTGCGTCGCCGCCTCGTGCGCCAGAAACCCCGCACGCCGCGCCGCCGGGTCGTCCTCCGCGTAGCCTGGCTCCTCCTCCAGCTTCGCGAACTCCTCCTTCACCTGCTGCTGAAACTGCGGCGTGATCTTCCCGACATCGTGCAGCCCCGCCCACAGCATCACCAGCCGCCGGGCCTCCTCCTGCGAACCCCCGGCCACCTCCGCAATCCGCCCACGAACCCCCTCACCCAAAACCGCATCCCACAACGCACCGGCCACAGCGGCGGTGTCCAGAAGATGACAGATCACCGGATACGCACCAGGAAGACCATCATGCTTACCCCACAACCGGGCATCCGGCACCACGGCCCCCGACACCTCAACGCGACTGCTGTCATCCATGACTGATGGTCTATCAGCCATCACCGACAATCGACCCAGCAGCAGCCACAAGGGTTAGCCACATCCGCAGCCGTTCGCGCCGACCCGCCTCCAGCCCCCTCTCACACCGAACACAACATGACACGATGAAGCCCGCACCTTGACACCACAACAGCACACCCAACCGACATACAGCACAGTCAAGAAACAGCAAAGCCCCCGCTACGCCGCAGGTCAGAAAGCCTCCTCCCCGCGCCCGCGGGGGTCAGCCGAAGGGGGCCTCGATCTCGAACAGCCTGCTGGCCTCCTCCCCGCGCCCGCGGGGGTCAGCCGACCCGACCGGCGCCGCTGAACCCTGAACGGCACTCCTCCCCGCGCCCGCGGGGGTCAGCCGGACGGGGGCGAGCAGGCCTTCGAGGTGGGTGACTCCTCCCCGCGCCCGCGGGGGTCAGCCGGCCGTGGAAAGCGCGAGGGGGACCTCTAGCGGCTCCTCCCCGCGCCCGCGGGGGTCAGCCGTCCGGCTGCGGTGGATCCCCGGCGAGGG
>NZ_JBHVOL010000014.1:43401-146111 GCF_042887925.1 Kitasatospora sp. NPDC057904 | reverse complement strand
GCCGCCTCCTCCCCGCGCCCGCGGGGGTCAGCCGTAACTGTCCGTCGCTTCCCTTCCTTTCCCTTCCTCCTCCCCGCGCCCGCGGGGGTCAGCCGTTCCGCTCCGCCGGGCTGGTGAGCGGCGAGTCCTCCTCCCCGCGCCCGCGGGGGTCAGCCGTCCGGCTGCGGTGGATCCCCGGCGAGGGCCGCCTCCTCCCCGCGCCCGCGGGGGTCAGCCGTAACTGTCCGTCGCTTCCCTTCCTTTCCCTTCCTCCTCCCCGCGCCCGCGGGGGTCAGCCGCCGTGGACGGCCTCCAGGGCCACCTCTCCAGCCTCCTCCCCGCGCCCGCGGGGGTCAGCCGCCGCCGTGGCCGCGGCCGAGCAGGCCGAGGAGCTCCTCCCCGCGCCCGCGGGGGTCAGCCGTCCGAGCGGCGCGAGTGGATCGGCGCCCCCGGCTCCTCCCCGCGCCCGCGGGGGTCAGCCGGTGGCGTAGTCGCAGGTCACCTCTGGCGACAGCTCCTCCCCGCGCCCGCGGGGGTCAGCCGCCGATCCCGACCCCGCCACCGCAGCCCGCTGGCTCCTCCCCGCGCCCGCGGGGGTCAGCCGTTCTGCGCGTCGGCGTCCGGGAGAACGAGGTCCTCCTCCCCGCGCCCGCGGGGGTCAGCCGGCCGGCGCGTACCTGGACCCGTGGCACGACCGCTCCTCCCCGCGCCCGCGGGGGTCAGCCGGCCGGCGCGTACCTGGACCCGTGGCACGACCGCTCCTCCCCGCGCCCGCGGGGGTCAGCCGCAGTCGCGGCCATGGTCGGCGCAGTCGAGGCGCTCCTCCCCGCGCCCGCGGGGGTCAGCCGGCGCCGGCCAGTGCCCCCGACATCCCTTTCGGCTCCTCCCCGCGCCCGCGGGGGTCAGCCGTTACTGCTCATCGGTGCTCTCCTTCCGCGCGCCTCCTCCCCGCGCCCGCGGGGGTCAGCCGAGGTTGAACCGCGGGGCCCAGCGGTCGAGGTACTCCTCCCCGCGCCCGCGGGGGTCAGCCGGACGGAAACTGACCCATGGCGCTGACCTACCGCTCCTCCCCGCGCCCGCGGGGGTCAGCCGTAGCCATGGCCTACGCACCGCAGCGTGACCTGCTCCTCCCGGCGCCCGCAGGGGTCAGCCGCAAGGCAACTGCTCCACCGCCGCTGGTGGTCGCTCCTCCCCGCAGGCGCGGGGGTCAGCCGCGGATCCGTCTCGGCACAGAGTTGGCCGAGGCCTCCTCCCCGCAAGCGCGGGGGTCAGCCGCCGCGTTCGCGGTAGGCGTCAACAAGGATCCGCTCCTCCCTGCAGGCGCGGGGGTCAGCCGTAGTACGTCGTGGTTTCGATCTTCTGGCTGGGCTCCTTCCCGCGCCCGCGAGGGTCCCCCGGCGTTCGACCCGGCTGTGGTCGACACGGAGAGCTCCTCCCCGTGCTCGTGGGGGTCAGCCGGCGGACTGGGGCGACGACGGCACCCGTACCTAATCCTCCCCGCGTCCGCGGGGGCCAGCCGTACAGGCCGTCGCCGTTGGACTGGCTACCGACCTCTCCTTGCACCGGCAGGGGGCCAGGCAGCACCGGGGTCGTCCTGGCTGGCTCTACCGGCTCTGATTGTCCCCGTCTCGCGCCGAACTACAGCCGCAGCGTGACACGATGAGACCCGCTCCTTGACACCACAACAGCACACCCAGCCGACCTACAGCACAGTCAAGAAACAGCAAAGCCCCCGCTACGCCGCAGGCCAGAAAGAGTCGTCCCCGCGAGCGCGGGGGTCAGCCGGCGTGGAAGCTGGCCGAGCGCCTGGGCAAGGGGTCGTCCCCGCGAGCGCGGGGGTCAGCCGGTGCGGCACGGCGGCATCTTCCAGGCCGTCGTGTCGTCCCCGCGAGCGCGGGGGTCAGCCGGACGACCGGGCCAGCACGGACGCCAAGACCGCGTCGTCCCCGCGAGCGCGGGGGTCAGCCGGAGAAGCCGACGA
Source organism: Kitasatospora sp. NPDC057904 (assembly GCF_042887925.1). Classification (NCBI taxonomy): domain Bacteria; kingdom Bacillati; phylum Actinomycetota; class Actinomycetes; order Kitasatosporales; family Streptomycetaceae; genus Kitasatospora; species Kitasatospora sp. NPDC057904. The sequence goes on along the minus strand of NZ_JBHVOL010000014.1, from coordinate 144,151 downwards.
AGGCCACCGACCCCCACCAGTCGTCCCCGCGAGCGCGGGGGTCAGCCGATGGAGGAGGCCGCCTGATGGCGAAGAAGCGCGTCGTCCCCGCGAGCGCGGGGGTCAGCCGGCCTTCTCGACGGACGGGCTGCGCACCGCCTGGTCGTCCCCGCGAGCGCGGGGGTCAGCCGCGCTCCAACGCTTCGTCCAGATCCGCCAGGGCGTCGTCCCCGCGAGCGCGGGGGTCAGCCGATCAAGGACATCGCGCCCCGTCAGGCGGCTTCGTCGTCCCCGCGAGCGCGGGGGTCAGCCGAAGGATGACTACCCAGGAACCTCGCTACCGAGGTCGTCCCCGCGAGCGCGGGGGTCAGCCGCCCTGGTAGCGGGGATGGTCGCTCCCGAGGTCGTCGTCCCCGCGAGCGCGGGGGTCAGCCGGCGGGGTGGAGCTCGTGCACCGGCCCGGACAGGTCGTCCCCGCGAGCGCGGGGGTCAGCCGCCCACCACGTTCGAACACGGCACGGTGACCGGGTCGTCCCCGCGCCCGCGGGTCAGCCGCACCCAGGAGCACCAGATGACCCCCCGCCCGACTCCTCCCCGCGCCCGCGGGGGTCAGCCGATTCGGGTGTTGGCGGTGACGCTGGTGTTGGCCTCCTCCCCGCGCCCGCGGGGGTCAGCCGGAGATTCCCGGCGGCCGGGGTCCCGACATACCCTCCTCCCCGCGCCCGCGGGGGTCAGCCGACCGGTAAGGACGACAAACGGGACGCCAAGACCTCCTCCCCGCGCCCGCGGGGGTCAGCCGACCGGTAAGGACGACAAACGGGACGCCAAGACCTCCTCCCCGCGCCCGCGGGGGTCAGCCGGTCCGGCTCAAGGACATCAGGCCGATGGATCCCTCCTCCCCGCGCCCGCGGGGGTCAGCCGGATGTCGCCCGTCTGGGAGAAGGCCTGGGAGCCTCCTCCCCGCGCCCGCGGGGGTCAGCCGGTCAAGGACCTCGCGAACGACGCCCTGGACGCCTCCTCCCCGCGCCCGCGGGGGTCAGCCGCGTCGCGGTACGGCGGCTCGGTGAGGTCCACCCTCCTCCCCGCGCCCGCGGGGGTCAGCCGCGGATGGAGGAGACCCGTGCCGCCTTCATGGCCTCCTCCCCGCGCCCGCGGGGGTCAGCCGTCGGCCGGGCAGAGCGGGACGGTTCCGGTTCACTCCTCCCCGCGCCCGCGGGGGTCAGCCGCCCGCCGTCAGCGCCACCACCGTGACCGGCGACTCCTCCCCGCGCCCGCGGGGGTCAGCCGAGTCCATCGCGCTCTGGTCGCGCGGCGGGGCGCTCCTCCCCGCGAGCGCGGGGGTCAGCCGGGGAGGCCTCCGCCCCGTTGGACTTCAGGTGCCTCCTTCCCGCGCGAGCGGGGGTCAGCCGTTCTTCACCAGATCGGTCAGCAACTGGGCCAGGTCGTCCCCGCGAGCGCGGGGGTCAGCCGGAGAAGATCCTCAGCACCCTCGACCACCACCGGTCGTCCCCGCGAGCGCGGGGGTCAGCCGACGGGGATGCGGAACGGCCCGACGTCGTCCCCGCGAGCGCGGGGGTCAGCCGGTCGCGCGGAACTCGACCACGTCCGAGCGGTGGTCGTCCCCGCGAGCGCGGGGGTCAGCCGGTCTACAAGGTCAAAGACGGCAAGAAGACCAAGTCGTCCCCGCGAGCGCGGGGGTCAGCCGCCGATCGAGTCGTCCAGGTTCTGCCGGTTCGAGTCGTCCCCGCGAGCGCGGGGGTCAGCCGGTGTGCCGTATCCCACTCCTGATGCAGCTCCTGTCGTCCCCGCGAGCGCGGGGGTCAGCCGCACTGGGAACGGGGCGGGATGGGAAGGACATGGTCGTCCCCGCTGGCGCGGGGGTCAACCGCACGGTGCACCCCGCCGCGCAGTCGTCACCTTGTCGTCCCCGCGAGCGCGGGGGTCAGCCGCACTTGGAGGTGCACGGCCGGCGGAGAGCGAGTCGTCCCCGCGCCCGCGAGGGTCCGCCGCGCCATATGTCCTCGGCGCGCCAGCCGTACAGGTCCTCCCGGCGCGAGCGGGGGTCCGCCGCGGGCGGTGCGTGATCGGGGCGGGGTCGTGGACTCTTCCCCGCACGAGCGGGGGTCCGCCGCTGCTGGGGCTGGCCGGGACGACGACGTCCTCTTCCCCGCGCGAGCGGGGGTCCGCCGAGAAGAGGGGAGGTCCCTCGGCGGCCGGTCGACTCCTCCCCGCGCCGGCGGGGGTCAGCCGCCCTCGGCCAGGAGCCCGGGCAGCGCCTTGGTCTCCTCCCCGCGCCCGCGGCGGGCCAGCCGTCGACGTCGGCGAACAGCGCCAGGAGCTGGAGGTCGTCCCCGCGAGCTCGGGGTCAGTCCGCGATACCGGTCGAGACCCGCCGCTCCGCGCCTACGGGAGTCAGCCGTCGGTCAGGTCCGGGCCGTCTTCATTCCGGGCATCGTCCCCGCAAGCGCGGGGGTCAGCCGGTTGGTCGCGGGCCCCTCCTCCGGCTGCGGCACTCCTCCCCGCGCCTGCGGGGGTCAGCTGGCGATCATCGCCAAGGCCGCCGCCCCCGGGCTCTCCTCCCCGCGCCCGCGGGGGTCAGCCAAGGCGTGAGCCGAACCGCAGCCGAGTGGGCCGGTCGTCCCCGCGAGCGCGGGGGTCAGCCGATGGTCGCCGAGGAGATGTCGCGCCTTCGGTCCTTTTCCCGCGCGAGCGGGGGTCGGCCGCCAGCCAGTTGTCCGTCAGGTCGTCGAGCCACGTTCCGCCTCGCGACCGCGGGGAGCAGAGAGCTTCCTCGCCGAACTCGCCCAGGCTGAGTCGTCCCCGCGAACGCGGGGTCAGCCGCCACTTGGTGCGCCGACGGGGTCGGGGCCGAAGTCGTCCCCGCGCGAGCGAGGGTCGGCCGGTCATCGCGGCCACCGGCATTGCGGTGTAGGTCTCCTCCCCGCGCGAGCGGGTGTTCGCTGGCCGGGGAATTCGACCTGCCGACGGCCTGACTCTCCTCCCGGTTGCACGCTGGAGGATCGACGGCCTGGAGGTGGCGGGCAGGAAAGATCGCATGCGGGTTCCAGCAAGGCACGTTCCGTCAGACCTGGCTCTTCCTCGGCTATCGCGAGAAAGAGGTGTCGTTGCCATGGTCCGCTTGCCCAAGGGCTCTGACCTGCAGAGACCTGTCCGAGTGCAATCACAGGGCTGCAACGCCCGGTGCTGCTCTCGGTGCAACTTCCCAGTCCCCGGCTCAGACAACGGTTCGATACCCCGTGGAAGCACTCGAACACGAGACTCGCTTCTCTACCGGGTGAAGCATTATCAGGCTCCGGATGGGCAGTACTGACGCGCCAGCTGAGGAAGTGCATGCGGTCCTGTCCGCCATGGCGCAGAGGCCAGCAAGGGCTGCGATGAGCGCCTCATCTTGGTCGCCTGCTCGCCGGCCGACTGCCCGTTCGCCGTTACGGGCGCCGGTGATCTTCCAGGGCCAGGGCCTGGCTACTGGGTTCGATGATGGTGCAGGGCGTAACCACGGCCGGCCTGGGACAGCGGACACGCTGTCGCGTGGGGACGCCGTACTTGATCCGGGGTACCGCGGGGCCGGGCAAGCGGGGCTTGCCCGAGGCTGCTGGCGGCTTGCCCAGGTTGACCGTCGCAGCGGGCAAGCCCGTGGCCTGCGCTTTTCGTAGAACGGGCAAGCCGGTGGGCAAGCGGGTGTGAGGAGAGTTCAGGCATCGATCCGAGACGGAGGTGCCATGACTCCCCCATCGTTTTCCCCGGGGCTCTTCGACCGCCTGGATGCCGAATGGGCACTGCTGTGTTCCGACGGCTCCGTGCGCGCCGTTGTGGCCGGCTGGCTGGCGGCCGACCAATCGGGGCCCGGCATCGCCGCGGCCTGTGATGTCTGGGTATCGGATCTCGGTCCGGAGCATGTCCTTGCCGTCCTGGGGCCGGCGGGCAGGCCCGGGTTCGGTGACAGCCTGTCCGACGGGGTGCTGCGTGCGCTCCTTCGGCGCGCGAGTGGGGGCGGCGGTGCGGCGGTGCTCGCCGCTCGCGTCGTGCTGCAGACGATGGTGCCCGCAGCCGTGCGTCTGACCCGGAGCCAGGTGCGGTCGTTCGGCGGCCGTTGCTTCGAGGACGTCGCCCAGGTGGTCGTCGCCGCGCTGTTCGAGACCGTGGTGTCCGGCCGCATCCACGCGCGGCCTGGCCGTCCCGCCGCCAACCTCATGCTCGACGCTCTCAAGCGCGCGTGCCGCGAGCTCGGTGCCGATCGGGATTCGCTCGACGCCGACGTGTTCGGAGCCAAGGAGCAGACCTGCAGCGGTCCCGGCCCGTACGAGCACGCCTATGCCTCGACCGTGCGCGCCGCCGCCCACGCCGCGGGTCTGGCATCTGACGAGGAGCCGGACCGCGGCCGCCTCGAACTTCTGGGGCTGCTGGTCAACGCCATCGAGTCCGGTGTCCTGTGCCCGGCCGACGCGCGGGCCATCGCCTGGCACTACACGGTTTCGCCCGTGCCGGACGCCCGGGCCGCTGCGGCCGCCGGAACGACCGCGGGCGCCTGGCAGCGCCGCCGCTCGCGCGCCGTGCACGCCCTCAGGGCCTCGCTGCGGCCCGTCGGCTGACCCGTCCCGGCCCTGCCCCTCCTTCCTGTCTGGAGACATCTGTGTCCTCTCTGCTCCCCGCCTTCACCGTCGGGCTCGACACCACCACGCGCCTGCTCGTGCTCGGGGCGCTCGCCTATGTCGTGACGGGCTGGATCTACGTGGCGTCGACCGGGATCGGCGGCGGCATCCGCCGGCACGAGATCGGGGACGGCGCCCTTGCGGCCGTGGCCGCCGTCCTTGTCTGGACGGCGGTGACGCTGCTGTGGCCGGTCCCTCTTGCCGCACGCACCCTCCGCGCGGTGCGCCGTCCCCGCACGGTGGCGGACCCGGTGCTGTGGCGGCGGCAGGCCGTTCCCCCGCCTGCCCTCACGCCCGCGAACACACCGCCGCCGTGGCCGGCGCCGCCGTACTGGTACCGCCAGCGCTACGAGGCCGCCCGGGCCGTGCTCGCCGAGAGCGGGCCGGTCGCCGCACTGGAATCCGTCTCGGGCCTGCTCTCCGACTGCGCCCAGCTTCTCGGCGACGACCACACGTGGACGCTCGACGCCTGGGACCTGGTAACGCACCTCGCCGCCACCGCGGCCACCGCCGACGGGGCCTGCCGGGCCGACGGCGTCTACCGCTCCCTCACCTTCTGCTGACCCCGCCCCTCTTCTCCTCTGGAGACGACGATGACCAGGCCCCATGGCCTTCGGGCCCAAGAGCTCGACATCGACGAGGAACGCGTCACCCGCGCTCACCGGCTGCTCGTCGGGCTCGGTGCTGCCCTCGTCCACCGCCCTTTCGACACCGATGTCCACCAGCGCCTGCACGCCTTCCTCACCGGGGACGCCTCCGGGGTCCTGACTTCGCTGAGCGTCCTTCGCCGACGTCTCAAGGAGCAGCTGCGGCGCAGGAGCGCCGAGCTGTGCGGCAACCGCCTCCGCCCGGGCGGAGGCGCGTCGTGAGGTTCCTGTCGAAGCACAGCCCCACGCTGGCCGAAGAGCATCTCGGTACCGCGGTGGCCGAGGACGGCGACGCCAAGGACGGGGGTGTCGAGGCTGGCGGCTGGTCCACGGGCGCGCGGGCGAACTCTGTGGTCCTCGTCCGCTGGGCCGCCTGGTGTCTGCTGCTCCTCGGCCCGGTACTCGGCGTGGCCGCCTGGTTCTCGATGCCGGCGCCGACGGCGGCGGGCCGCCCGCAGGCCCAGCCCGGTTTGCCGGCCACGGGGTCGCAGGGCGCGGCGGGTTTCGCCCAGCTGTTCGTCGCCGCGTTCATCTCGGCCGGGGACGGCGACCAGGCCCGGCTCGCCGCCTACTTCCCGGCGGCCTCCGGCCTGCGCCTGGAGGGGACGCCGGGGCGGCGCAGCGGTGAGCAGCTGGCGGTGGTGCGGTTGCGGCAGACGGACCGGGATGTGTGGTCGGTGACGGTGGCCGCCCGCATCACGGGGGCCATCGGGTCGCCGGGGGCGGCGCCGTCCGCTGATGGGCGGCGCGATCCGAAGGTGGAGGCGGCGGTCGCTTCGGCGGCGGCGGTGCACTACTTCCAGGTGCCGGTGGCGGCGGTTCCTTCGGGCGGCGGCGTGATGGGCTACGTGGCGCTGGCGATGCCGGCGGAGGTGTCGGCGCCGCCCCGGGCGCAGGCGCCGGTATTGGTGTATGGGCCGGTGCGCCCGGCGCTGCCGGGCGATGCGCGGACGCAGGCGGTGGCGGCGTTCCTGGCGTCGTATCTGACGGGGGCCGGTGAGCTGGACCGGTATCTGGCGCCGGGGGTGCGTCTGGAGGCGGTGGCCCCGGTGCCGTACACGGCGGTGGTGGTCGACCAGTTGGCGGTGGAGGGTGAGCGCGGCGGTGAGGGTGCCGGTGCGGTGCCGGCGGACGGTGTGCGCGCGCGGCTGCTGGTGGTGCTGCGGGCGACCGGTCACGACGGGGTGCGGGTGCCGCTGACGTACGCGTTGACGCTCAGTTCCCGGGCGGGGCGGTGGGAGATCGCCTCGCTGGACGGTGCCCCGTCTGAAGCACTCGACCCTGCCCCGTCCGGGCCTGCCACCACGTCCTGACCCTCCCCCTTCTCCTCTCCTCCCCATTCCCCTCTCTGGTCTCTTTGTTCGAGGAGTTCGTCATGCACAACGCCGTACTCGCCGCCGGCTGGATCACCACCGGCACCGGCCTGGGCAACGACTTCAAGGCGCTGATCTTCACTGTGGGCATCCCGGTGCTGTGCGGGATCTTCGTCATGGTCGTCGGCTGGAAGACGAAGGCCCCGGGGCCGACGATCATGGCCGTCATCCTGGCCACGGTCGTGTGGGGCCTGTCGGCCAACATGGACACCCTGAAGGACAAGGCGACCGAGGACGTCACCCACTACGACAGCACCCCGGCGGTCCAGAAGGGCGACCGGTGAGCGCGCCCGAGGACGAGGACGTCCTGGTCGGGCGCTGCTACACCAGGGCGCGCCGCTCCCCCGTGGTCGTGGGGGTAGTGCCGGGTGGCGGCGGCCGGAACCTGCGGCTGGCCGGCGGGCCGTACACGGTGACGCAGCTGGGGACGATGGTCGTCTCGGTCGTGGTCCTGGTGCTGGCGCGGCCGGTGTGGGGCGGGCACGGCGTGGCGGACCTGGCGGTCCTGGCCGGTGTGCCGTTCGGCGCGGCCTTCGCGCTGCGGCATCTGCACATCGACGGCCGCAATCCGCTGGCTGCCGCGGCCAGCGTGGTGATGCTGCTGTCCGCGCCCGGCGCGGGTCTGCTGCGTGGCCGGCCCGTGCGGCCGGTGCGCCCGTCGGATACCCGTGCCCTGGTAACGCTCGGTTCGGGCCCGGGGACGCCCGTGCCCGGGCCCGCACTCTCCCCCGGAACCCGCACGGCCCGCACGGCCGCAGGCATCAAGGCCGGGACCGGATCTGCCGGAGCGACCGCGTCCGCCGTGCCGGTGGAGGCGCCCGTCGCCTCCGGGGTCCAGGCCCTTCTCGCCGCCCGCCGTACATCTCTGGGGGACTGACCTGTGGGACGACTGCCGATCCGTCATATCGCCGGCAACGTGATCTGGACGACGCACGGCGCGTGCTGGGCGGTGTGGCGGGTGGGGGCCACCAGCTACACCTACGCCCCGGCCTCGGCGAAGCGGGCGCGTCTGAGGGCGATCGAGGCCCTGCTGAAGGGCCTGACCGGCGAGCCGATGCTGCTGAGCCTGTGCCCGCAGGTGGACCCCGTCGCCGTGGTGCGCGCGATGGTCGAGGGTGTCGACCTCGACGCGAGCCCGCGGTTCGAGCGGCTCGGGCACGCGGTGCTGGACCACCTCGGGCAGATGGAGCTCACCGGGCGCACCGACTGGCTCGCCGTGCCGCTGCCCGCTGCCTCGCCCAGGGACGCGGTGGCGTCGGTGTTCTCCGCGGCGACGGCGGAGCTCTCCGCCCAGCTCGGTCTGGTGCCCGCCCCCGTCGGGGTGCGGGAGAGCGAGCGGCGCCTGGCCCAGGCCCGGCAGATGCAGGCCCGGTGGCCGGCCGGGGTGGCGATGCGCCCGGCGAGCGAGGCCGAGATCCTGTGGATCTACGCGCACAGCATCCGCCGCGGCCTGCTGGAGCCGCAGCTGCCCGGCGACGGCGGGCAGCGGCTGCGCGGACGCGGGCGAGGGATCGCCGCTCTGGAAGACGTCGTACTCGCCGAGGGCAGCGGCGCCGACGGCTCGGTGCCGGTGAACCCGTTCGCGCGCCGCTTCCTGCGGATCTCCAGCGAGTGGGGCGACTCCTACCAGGCGCTGCTGGCCCTGGCTCAGATGCCGGAGGCGTTCACGCTGCCGGGCGCGGCCTACCTGCAGCAGCTGGACGACATCGCGTTCCCGGCGGACTGGGCGGCGCGCCTGGTCGTCGTGCCTGGCACCAGGGCGGAGGCGAAGGTCCGCAAGCGGGCCCGGCACCTGCGTGCCCAGGCCGCCGAGTACGCGGGCGATCCGGCCGGTCCGCCGCCGCTGGTGGCCCGCAACGCAGCCGACAACGACGAGTACCACGAGAAGCTGACCGCCTCGCCGCGGGAGGTCGAGATCCGGGCGATGGTCACGCTGGCGGTCTGGGGCGCCACGGCGCAGGAGGCGCAGGACCGGGCGGCCGCGCTGGCGTCCGATTTCGGCGGCGACGACTACGCCTTCGCGAGGCCGGTGGGCGAGCAGCTCGGCCTGTGGCGCTCGATGCTGCCGGGATGCCGCACGCCGCGGGTGATGGCCGGCTACGCGCAGATCCTGCTGGCGCGGGACTTCGCGATGGCGATGCCGTGGTGCGGGTGCCGGCTCGGCGACGAGCGCGGTGGCCTGTTCGGCGTGCAGGTCGCCGCGGGCGGGGCCCGGCCGGTCCTGCTCGACTCCGCCCGGGGACCGCGCGAGGACTGCGCCGCCTCGATGGCGTTCATCGGCGAGCTCGGCAGCGGCAAGTCGGTGGCGATGAAGGCCTCGGTGTTCAACGTGCTCACGCGCGGGCGCCTCCTGGGCCGGCCGGGGTCGCGGGGCCGGGCGGTGGTCGTGGACCGCACGCGGGACGAGGAGTGGGTGCGCTTCGCCCGTGCCTGCCCCGGCACGACCCAGGTCATCCGCATTGGCCAGGGCGCGGAGGTGAGCCTGGACCCGCTGCGGCTGTTCGCCGGTGAGAGCCCGAAGGCGGCGCGGTTCTGCGAGAGCTTCCTGACGCTGCTGCTCGGAGTACGGCCGATGGACCTGGAGGGCGTGGCGCTGTCGGAGGCGGTGCAGGCGGTACTGGAGCGCCCGCATCCGTCGATGCGGCGGCTGGCCGACGAACTCGCCGCGCGCGGCGCCGGCGACGACGCGGCCCGCGGCTTGGCCCGCAAGCTCGCGGCGGTCGCCCGCAAGGACCTCGCCGCCGTGGTGTTCGACGAACACCTGCCGGTGGTCGACACGTTGGGCGCCGACAGCGTCGTGTTCGCCGTCAACGCCCTGCAGCTGCCCAAGAAGGCCGAGCTGGCGAGCGACCACCGCATCGAGCGCCTGGAGTTCGAGAAGGTCCTCGGCCGGGCGGTGATGTACCTGATCGCGGCGGTGGCCCGCGAGACCGTGCTGCGAAGCCCGGAGGAGTTCGGGGTCGTGGTCTTCGACGAGTGCTGGTGGCTGACCAGCAGCGACGAGGGGCTGGAGCTGCTGCTGGAGATGCTGCGCGACGGGCGCAAGCGCAACGCCGCCGCCCTTCTCGGCAGCCACGACCCGGACGACATCGGCCCCGCGGACAGCGAGAAGGGCGCCATCGTGCGGGGTCTGATCCCGCACCGGCTGATGTTCCGCCAGACTTCCCGGCCGCTGGCCGCGCGCGCCCTGGCCTTCCTCGGCCTGGACGCGGCCGACGCGGATCTGCTGGACCTGGTCACCGGCGGCCTGTCGCCGATCGACCTGCCCGAGGAGGAGAAGGCGGAGCGCGCCGGGGAGTGCCTCTACCGGGACCTGGCCGGGCGGATCGGGCTGATGAAGGTGCTGATCCCGTTCGACGAAGCCGTCGCCGACGCGATCCACACCACCCCGGGCCGGGACACCTCGTCCGGGAGGGCGGCCTGATGGGCGCCTGGCTGCGTTCGCTGCGGCTGCTCGGGGCGGCCCGCCTGCGTGCGGCGCTGGCGGTGGCGGCCCTGGCCGCCACCGCGCTCACGCTCCTCACGTCCCTGCCCGCGCAGGCCGACCCCACGCCGGCCCCCGCTGCCCCTTCGGCGCCCGCGCAGCCCTCGGCCTCGGCCCCGGCGCCGACGACCGAGCAGCTGCAGCAGATCCAGGACGTCCTGCGCCAGCAGAGCGAGAGCGTCTCCCCCGACGAGCAGGAGGCCCGTCTCGCGCGCGAGACGGCGGAGCTGCGCAAGCTGCTGCCCGACGAGGGCGGGCTGCTCGGCGCCTTCAACGTCACCGACGCACGCGGCCTGCCCGTCTCCGCCTACACCGTGCGCAGCAGCACCGGCGGCGTCCTGGACTGGGACCTGGGTGTGGAGAACCTTCTGACCGAACTCGCGTTCATGGTCACCAAGTGGCTGATCGCGTTCGGGTGCTGGCTGATCGCCTGGGCGCTGTCCTTCGGGCTGGCGAAGCTGCTGCTGACGCCGGCGCTGTCGGTCGCCGCCTCCCTGCACGCCCAGGTCGTCGTCGCGATGGGGCTGCCCTCGCTGTTCCTTGCGGTGTGCGCGCTGATCTGTGCCGGGAGGATCTTCTTCGGCGACAAGGCCCGCGGCTGGGGGGACGCGGCGGTGTCGATCGTGCTGGCCGCGCTGACCACGACGCTGCTCGCCTCTCCCCCGCAGATGCTCCTGGGCGAGGACCACGGCGCGCTCGCTGCCGCCCGCGGCCTGTCCCTGGAGATCGCCGGCATCGTCCTCCAGACCGACCCCGTCGCGCCGCGCTCCGAGAACGACGCCGCCACACACTTCACTCTGTCCCGCCCGCTCACCAACGCCCTCGTGGACGCTTTCGTCGTCAAGCCGGCGATGCTGCTGCAGTACGGCCGGGTCTTCGACGGCGCTTGCTCGGAGGAGTACGCCCGCGCCCGCATCGCCCAGCTCGCCTGGGAGCGGGGGGCCGATCAGCAGGCCGACAGGATCAAGAAACTCGCCACCACCGTCACCGGCTACCTGCCTGGCGGCGCCATGCTCAACGCTTCTGGGCTCGTCGACCAGCCCATGGACATGGCGCTGCAGTGGGCGGCCCACCACTACGGCGTCCCGCCGATGGAGAAGTTCGAGAAGAAGTGTGTGCCCGGCGACGTCACCGCCGCCAAGCAGGCCAGCCTCGACAAGGTGGGCGGCGGCGCGTTCCTCCTCCTCGCCGCCGCCATCGTCACCGTCCTGATCTGCGCCCTCGCCGGATCCTTCCTCATCGCGCAGTGCCGCATCGCCTGGGACGCCGTCCGCGGCGAGGGCGCGCTCGTGTTCGGCACGATCCCCGGCGCCGGGCGCGCCTACCTGTGGGACTGGTGCGCCTCCGTGCTGCGCTCGCTCGGCCAGATGATCGCCAGCATCATCGCCCTGGCCGTGTTCATCGTGGTCCTGCGTGCCGTGCTCGATCCCTCCCAGAGCGACTGGGGCGGCGAACTGACCCTGCGCTTCCTCGCCATCGACGTTGTGTGCCTGGCGGCGGTGCGCAAACGCCGCCAGATCGCCGCCCGCTCGCGGCAGGTCGCCACCGCCTGGCGCCAGAAGATGTCGTCGGCCCGGATCGGCGGCAGCCACGGCAGCGTCTTCGGCCCGCCCACCGGCCCCGCCGTGAAACCGCCTCAGATCGGGCGCACCACCGCCCGCGTGCTGGTGCGTACCGCCCTGGCCGGTGCCTCTCTGGCCCAGGGCAACCCGTTGGCCGCCGCCGGCTACGCGATGCCGCAGTCGATCGGCGCCACCGCGCTGATGTCCCGTCTCGCACGAACCCAGGGAACGAACCGGCGGCGTCCCGCCCAGCGTCCGGCCCGCCCGAGCGGGCGCCCTGGTGCCCGGCCCGCCGGGCGCCCCGCATCCGCCGCGCCCCGCACGGCCCCGCCGGGCCGCCCCCGTACCGGCCCCACACCGGCCGCCCCGACCGCGCCGGCCACGGCCCCCGGCACGACGCTGGCCCGCCCGGCCCGGCGCGCAGGCGCCCCTGGTCCCGCCGCGCGCGCGGCCGCCCGGCGCCAAGCCGCCACGCCGGCGGCCTCCGCGCAGCAGCAACGGCTTCGCCAGCGTCTCGACCGGGCGAACCGGCCCGTGCCGCCACGGCGGCGGCGCCGGTGAACGAGCCGGAGAAGAAGCGATCCGCCGTCAAACCCCTGCTGCTGGCCGCCGGGATCGTACTCGTGCTGGGTTTCCTGCTGGTCGCCGCCGCCGCGTCGCACGCCTCCAACGCCGCCAACGCCCGGCAGAAGAAGGCCAAGGCGGCCGCCCGCCAGAACGCGGTCCCGTGCCCGGCCGCCCCGGCGGCGGATCCGGACACCGGGCGGATCGCCGAGCAGGTGAAGGCTGTCCTGGCCGGCACAGCCGGATCCGGCACACCGGCCGACCTGTCCCAGCCGGCCGAACAGATCCCCAGCGCGAAGACGATCGTCGCCACCGGCATCCGCATGTCCGTCCCGGCGCGCGGCCAGGTCATCGCGCTGGCCACCGCTCTGCAGGAATCCGGGCTGCGCAACCTTCCCGCGGGCGACCGCGACTCGGCCGGCCTCTTCCAGCAGCGCCCCTCCCAGGGCTGGGGCACCCGCGAGCAGATACTCGACCCCGTCTACGCCAGCGCGCGCTTCTACACCGCCCTCCAGCAGGTCGACGGCTGGCAGCAGCTGCCGCTCACCGTCGCCGCCCAACGCGTCCAGCAGTCCGCCTACCCCGACGCCTACGCCCACCACGAGCCGCTCGCCACCGCCCTCCAGCAGACCATCGCCCCCACCCTGGGCGCAGCCCCCGCCACGGCGACCACCCCCGCACCGGCCGGCTACGCCTCCTGCACCGGCACCGTCCCGGTTTCCGATTCGACGACCGCCCCGGGCACGCTCCCGGCGGGCTACCAGATCCCGCTCGACGCGCCCGTAGCGGTGCGCACCGCGATCCGCTGGGCCCTGGAACAGCTCGGCACGCCCTACCAATGGGGCGGATCCTGCACCAACGCCCACGGCCCCGACCCGTCCGGGCGCTGCGACTGCTCCTCCCTGGTCCAGCGCGCCTACGGCGTCGCCGGCATCCAGCTGACCCGCACCACCTACGACCAGGTCGGCGAAGGCACCGCCGTGCCCGCCGACCCGGCGTCACTGCGCCCGGGAGACCTGGTCTTCAGCCGCGGCACCGCGCAGCACCCCGAGCACGTGGCCATGGTGATCGGACCCGGCCTCATCGTGCAGGCGCCGCGCACCGGCGACGTCGTCAAGGTCTCCGAGCTGGCGCAGCAGGGACCGATCCTCGCCGCCCGCAGGATGGTTTCCGGCTGACGGCTTCGGCGCCCCGCCGGGTTGCCGCGAGGCGGTCGGCACTGTCCAGTGGGACGAACGGTGCCGGTCGTCCGTCATCCGGTTGAGAAGGCCGTTCTGGCCGTCAGCAGGGCCGCGCGGGCGCGGGCGGCTCCTCTGGTCGCCACGGTCGTTTCCGCCTTTCCCGCCGCAGGCGGGCTGCCGAGGCCCGCGCAGCTGCGGCAGATGCCCGGCCGGGGCACGGGGTCGTGGCACTGCCCGCACTCCAAGTACCGGGCCGGGTGGCGCTCTTGGGTGCGGACGGGCGGCATCTTGTGTTCAAGGCGGTAGCGGAGCACTGCCACCGCCGAGTGCATGGGGGTGGGCAGCCCCGGCAGCAGGGCCTGGGCCAGATCTCCCGGCGTGCTGCCGCGCTCCAGCCACTGCGCGACCAAGGGCGCCAGCTCCCGCGCTTCGGATTCGCCCAGGCGAAGACGCGGTTCGGGCCTGATCACGCGGAACAGGATGGCAACCGCTTCACGGACCGCCTCATCCGCCACGGGACCCGGATCCGGAACGCTCCCAGGACCCGCCTCCCGCCCTTCCGGCCTGCCAACGGCAGCGGTCACCGGCGAGTCGTCCGGCCCCGCAGGGAGGGAGGGTTCTTCATGCCGGTTCTTTACAACAGGACGGCCTGCACGCCCAGCACCCGCTCCACCGGAGGCCGGACAGACGGCACCCGGTGCCACCAGCCGCGGGACGTCGTAGACGTGAGCCTCGCTGCGAAGCGTGCCGTCGGGCAGACGGATCAACTCGACGCGGTAGAAGCCAGCTTCGGTCAGCTCCTTGAGTGCCTTGCGGACGGCACCGCGGCTCTGCGTGCTGGTGTCGGCCATGTGCCGGCCGTCCTCCCTCCAGCCGTCAGGACGGGAGAGGAGATCAGCGAGGAGGCCTCGGGCGGTGTAGCTCAGCCGCCGGTACTGCAGAACGGCGTTCGGAAGCACGGTGAAATGACGTGCATGTTCTGTACGATGTACTCGCATCGGGAGTTTCAGCTCCTGTTGCCGGACCCCGGGGTGTTCCAGCACCGCCGGGGTCGCTCTATCTTCGGTTAGATTACGGAACGTACCACGACACGTGGCGCGGCAAAGGCCTTTCACAGCATCAACCTTGACTTGCCGTCAAGACTGATCATGGTGCGTGGTCCAAGCAGCACGCCGTCGCGGCCACGGTCGCGATCCCACTGTCCTGGATTGAGGAGGCCGCCCAGGGACGCGCCCCCGAAAGCCCCGACTGGGCCTCCTCGGCGCCGATGCCGCCGCCGACAGCGGAGACGTGTTCACCATCTACCACCGTGTCGACGGCGTCCTCGGACACCGCCTCGCCAGCTCCGGGCCAGGTGATGCGCCCCCACTGCTAGCGCGGCGAGATGTAGCTGGCTGGCCGCCTTCCTTCAACCCGGCGCCTTCGTAACCGAGTTGAAGAAGAGCATGAAGGCCCGAGGGCGTCTCGTCACCCGATCGCTCCGAGGGCCTGTTCGCCACCGATCGCATGGGCCCCATCGTCTGGCACGGTCTGGGAGCAGCTCAGGCCACGGGAGGGTTCGGCAGGGCCATGGCGTCGTACACGGGGCTGTCATCGGCATGCTTGATCTGGCCCATGATCTTGTAGCCCCAGCGCAGGTAGGCGCCGTGCGCCGGTTCGTTGTCGGGGATGCAGGTGAGCGTCGTCCACCGTTGTCCGCGCCCGGCGATCCACTCGTCGTGCAGGCGCCGCCCAACGCCACGGCGCCCGTGCCCGGGAAGGACCATCAGCTCCCGCAGCCAGCCCACGGCCCCGGCCGCGGTGGCCTCGGCGAGCTCGGCTGGGCGGAGAGCACCGAGGGAGACCCACCACGCCCGGTCGGCCGGCAGCGTGACGCCGTGGACCAGGCCGATCATCGAGCCGTCGCCGGTCTGGGCACTGAGACACTCGAAGCCCGGCATCTCGGTGGCGAGCCGCAGCCGGTCGCGAAACATCTCCGGGGTGAAGAACGGGTCGTCGACGTACGGCGGGACGTTGTAGACCTGCGCGTAGACGTCGACCAGGTCATCGAGGACCTCGATTGTGGCGTCGGGGGTGTGGCGTTCGAGGCGGAGTTCAGCGATGGGCATGTGTGGAGAGTCCTTGCTTGTCAGGCGGCGTAGGTGTTGATCTGTTCGATCATGCTGCGGGCGCGTACGTCGGTCCCATAGGTGTGAAGGTCGTTTGCGACAACCTGGAGCACGCGCTTGTTGCGGCGGGAGGTCATGCCGCCAGCGATCATGGTGATGGAGGTGTTGGCGGCTTCGAGTGATCGGTCCAGGTCGTGGGCGTGTAGCGCGGCTCCGGAGAGCCGTACCAGGCACATTCCGCGGTTGCGGTCGTGCGCGGCGTCCTGGAGGGAGGCAGATCGTTCGAGTAGCGAGACGGCCTTCTGGTGCTGGCCGAGGTCGCTGCGGCACATCCCTTCCAGGCAAGCCAGTTCGGCCTCATTGAGGAAGAGCGACCATTCCGGGTCGCGGTCGCTGGGGCCGTCCTCGAACGCCTGCCACGCGCGCCGGAGCGCGCCGTTGGCGCCGGCTGTGTCCCCGAGGCGGGCGAACCCCTGGGCCTCGCGCACCGCGATGAGCGAATGGACCCTCGGTGGCGCCCAGGCTCCGACATGGGTGGCCGCGAGCTGGGCGTAGCGGATCGCGTCGCGAGCCTTGCCGAGATCGACGGCCTGGCGGGACATGTTGGAGAGGGTGCGGACCGCGAGGGGGCGGTCGTTGGAGAGCAACGCCGTGTTCAGGGCCTGCCCGAAGTAGATCGCGGCGCGTTCCTGCTGTTCCGCGTCGTACAGGTACCAGGCCAGGCTCGTGGTGAGTGAGCCTGCGATGGAGTGGAGTTCGGCGGCGATGTCAGCGGTGAAGGTGGCCCGGTCGAGCAGGGTGTGAACCCACTGGAGGGTGGTCTGCGCCGGGCGCCAGAGACGGTCGCTGCCGAAGCGCTGGTCGATCGCGTCGAGGTCGTCCAGGGTCGCGCGGAGATCCTCGATTTGGTCGATGCCGACCCGGGCTTCTGCGGCTGACGGCTGCGTACCGGGGGCCGCGGCCAGCCAGGGCAGACCTCCAAAAGCGGCCGCCGCACCGGAAGTCACGAAGTCACGTCGGTTCACAGACGCGATGATGGCTCCCGTGCTGGGGTCTGCGCCACCCCCGGCGAGATCGAAAGGTGTGACAAATCCCAACTGTTCGTAGGTGCAGCCGAATGTCGTGGTGAGGGCCTGGAGGGCTTCTGCGTTCGGCAGGCCGGGGTTGGGAGACTCCCAGCGTCGCCAGCTTCGCGGGGTAATCTCCCAGGTCGGCTTGTTGAAGAGCCTCCTGCCGACCTTCGTCACCTCCTCCGCGGCTCGCACGTAGGTGGTCCATCCGTTGCGCATCCGGGCCGCGTACAGGAGGCGGTTGTACCCCTCTGGTTTCGGCCTGCTCATGGGGTTTCCCCACGCATCGTCACATTCCCAAGTTATTGGGTGATGTGGCCAGATGGGAGCCGTCTGGCCGGATTCACCCCGAGGGGCCGGCAAGTGGTCCTTCGATGGCCCTTCGGTGGTCCCTCGGTTGTCTTCCCCTCGGCTGCGGACAGCCAGTGGAATGGACCTGCTGCCGCGAAGCCCGGTGAGACACCGTCACATCGCCCCGGTCCTGCGGCAGCCCCATCACACTCCCCACCATGACGGTGGCCCTCGGAGGCATGTCATGAACGCATCCATTTGGCTGCGATATCCCGCGCAGCACCCGGACGGACCGGGCAGCAGGCCGGTCCCGGTCGCGCTCTACGCGTTGTCAAACGGACTCCTGCGACCGAATCTCCAGCTCGGGGACTGCTCGAACCTGGCGGTGGCCCGAGGGTGGCGGCCGGTGCAGGAGTTCTGGGACGTCGGTCCCCGGCCGGGCGATGTCCGGGTCGACCTCGGGGAACAGTGGGCCAGGGCACTGAAGCAGGCCGAGTGCGGCCTGGTGAAGGGCCTGGTGGTGCACCGGCTGCAAGCCGTCGTCCTCGATCCCGCCGGTCTGCGGCGGCTGGAGGACTGGGCGTCCGACTTCAACACGTTCATCCACTTCTTCCACGCCGAGCCCTTCGGGTCTGCGCACCACCAGATCGGCCGTGTGCCGCAGAAGGTCGGCGCGTGATGTGCGCCGACATGCCGGCGCAGGCCGAGACGGCGAGGGATGCGGTCGAGCGCGCGCTGGAACTGCTCGGCGTCCGGCTGCCGAGCCTGGCCGCGGTGCCGTACCCCGTGGGCCCGGGCGCCGAGGACATGGTCGAGCTCGGCGGCGCGACGGCGGCGACGGCGCTGCGGTTGGCCGCCGCGATCGAGGAACTGTGCCGCGAGTGCCCGGACGTGGCCGCCCGCATCCACACCACCGCCGGCCACCCCGCCCCATCTGACCGATGAGAGGGACCACCGTGCACTCCGCCCCGCGCTCCCCCGCGCCGGCCGACTTCCCCGGCCGCAGCTGGCTCTCCCACTGGACGACCGACCCGGCCGCGTGTCAGGCCGCCTGGGACGAAGGCGGGTTGGCTCCGATTCCGCTGGGCGGTTTCTGGGCGGTGCAGACCTCGGCGTCGCTCGGGTACCGCGCGCTGCGGTCCCTGCCGGGGTACGGGCCGGTCCTGCACAGCGTCGCCCGGGGGACGATCGAGTTCCTCGTCGCGCCGTTGGCCGCGGCCGGGCCGGTGCCCGGCATCGGACAGGTCCTGGAGACGGGGCACCTGTTGTGCCCGGCGCCGGAGGCGGCGGTGCCGATGATGACGGCGGCGGGCCTGCCGGTCTGGCGGACACCGCGGTGGGCGGTGCCGCCGGACGGGACCGGACGGCTCCCGGATCCCGGAGAGGTGCTGCGCGCGCTCGGGGAGGACTACGAGCGCGTCCTGGCCTCCTCCCTCGCGGAGCAGGAGGAGCAGCGTTCGGGGCCGGCCCGGCCGGACGCGGACCGGGTGGTGGCCTTCATCGAGGCGGGCCGCGCCGGCCGTATCTGAGCGCGGACCCGCGAGTCCGCGCGGTGGACTCCTGGTGGCCGAGCGGCTCTCGGCCACCAGGGACGACGCCCTCCCGGGGCGGGTAGGCCGCGGCGGGACAGGGTGCTCGGCCTCGCAGAGCGCTCGCTGTCCCGCCGCCGGCCCCGCTCCCGGCGGGACGTGCCCGCGGGGAGCAGGGTGCTGCCGTGCCGCTGCAACCGGCGCGGCGCCACCCCTTCGGGACCGGCCGCCTTGCCGGCGGTCGAACGGTGGGTCCCGGGCGATTCGACGCGCGCCCGGGGCCCACCGCGCCAGACCCTTCGACGACACCACAGGGATAGGGATGAGGACCAGGATGGGATGGGGCGGGACGGCGTTCGCCGACGGACGGACGGGACTCGCGGCACCTCCGCGGGCGACGGCCACGCCAGCCCGGCCAACCCGGCCCGGCGCCGTTTGCCGGCCCACGGGCGAGGAACCGGCGGCGCGGGCACGGCCGGCCGCCGTCGTGCCGGAGGACGTGCCGCCGCTGCGGGTGCTCGCCTGGGACCTGGAGGACGCCGACCAGGTCCTGGCCGCCGAGTGGCTGCGCGACCAGGACCACGACGTCGCCCTGCTCTGGGGCCTGGACACCCGGCGCTTCCACCGGTTCCAGGAGGCGGTCGCCCGGCACTGCCACACCCAGCGTGTCGAACGCCGTGACCGGTGCGCGGCGGTGGTCCTCCCCGACGACGGGCCCTTGGTGGTCGGCTACGACTTCCCGCCCTACGCCGCCCCCTGGCCCTTCGCCGCCCAGGTCTCCGTCCGCCTGCGGGACACACCCGGCGGCCGCGGCCGCTCGCTGCTGCGGCTCATCGCCGCGGCCCCGTGCACCTGGGCACCACAGCGCGCAGACACCGAGGCCCGCTGGCTGGCCGCGATCGCCCGACACGAGCACGTCCTCGTCGCCGGCGGCTGGCCCGCGAACCCGGACGGCGACGACACCGACACCGTGCTCACCGACGCAGGCCTGCCGGCCATCCCGGCCACCACACCACCCGACGACCGGCCCCATCCGGGCCGGATCCACATCAGCACCACCCTGCTGCCGGCCGTCACCTCCCTCACCACCCCCGACGACCCCGAACTGCGCGACATCACCCCGCACCCGCCGCTGCTCGCCGCCCTCGACTGGCACCCGCTGCGCACCGGCCTGGCCGTGAGGGGACGCTGATGTACGAGCAGGCGGACCTCGACGAGGCCCTACGGCTGGTCGACCTGGCCCAGCAGCGCATGCCCGGTGTGGAGTTCGAGAACGGCGAGCCGCTCCTGTCGGAGGACGGCGCGCTCGCCTTCATCGTCACCGCCCTCGGCGCGATCGGGGGTCCCGACCTGCCCACGCCCGTCGTCGACGAGCTGCCCGGCGTCTTCACCTTCACCGCGATGTTCCAGCTGATCATGAACGGTCCGGGGCCGGTGGCGGAGGTACTGGAGGACGCCGCCGAGGGGCTGAGGGAGCTCCTCGCGTCGGACCCCGGCCCCGAGAGGATCCTGTCCCGCCTGCGGATGCTGTGCATCGTGGTGGCCACCCTCCCCGAAGTCGTGGACATCGCCACGGATCCCGGGCCGCCCTGACCTCCGCTCTTCCCTCGCCCTGGACGGCGGCGGGCGGCGGCTGGCGAAGGACCGACAGGGTCTGGGGAGGACCCGGGGTCCACCGCCGGCCGAAGCCGCCGCAGGCCACCCGACTCGCAGCGGCCCGGCCTGCTCCGACGCCCATGTGGTCCCGCAACAAGGCGGGGCGCCGGAGCAGGCCACTCGGGCTGGGCCAACACCGGCCCGGCCCGAACCCGGAAGCACGACTACACGCCACAGGAACCCCGTTGACACCCACAAACCGCGCCACAACCACCACCGACGCCACGGCCGCCCGCCACCGGCAGGCGGCCGCCCTCGCCGCACGCACCGGCATCCCCGTGCTCCTGCTCGCCACCGAGCCCGACGAACCGGTCCTCGGCCTCACCGCCGCTGGCCGACCCCGCCGCTACACCTCCACCATCGCCTCCTACCGCGACGGCCTGCGCGCCGAAGTCCACACCCCCGCGGGCCCCACGCCGGAACAGCTCGTCCGCCGGGCGCTGCCCGGCGCCGCCACGACCGGCCCCGGCATCCTTGCCACGCCACGCGAGATGACCTGGGGAGTGGAGGCCCGCCACGACGGGCTGCTCGCCCGCGCCGGAATCTGGTGCGGCTGGACGCTGCTCCACGTCACCGTCGACCCGAAGGGACGCGGACCGGTCCCGGCACTGCGGCTGGTCGGCACGGACACCCTGCCCACCGGCCGCCCCGGCCTCCCTGCGGGAGGCGGCCGATGACCGTCCACGACACCGTCGCCGCCGACCCGGCGGCCGGACCGCCGGAGAACGCCGTGACCGACGCACCCGGCCAGGCTTACCAGGCCCTCGCCCCGCGCACCGCCCTTGTCTACCGCACCCTCGGAGTTCTCCCGCTGCCCTCGACCCGGATCGACCCCGGCATGGCCGCGGCGGCCACCGGCCTCGACCCGGCGGCCACCGAACTCCACCTCACCACCCTCACGCAGGCCCGGCTCATCGCACCCGCCGACGACGGGATGTTCGACTTCGTCGCCACCGACGGCCGGCGCCACGCCGCCGCCCTCGGCCGCCAAGAGGACAGCACCGGCGCGACCGACAAGGCCCGCCATCGCGCCCTGGACTGGCTAGTCGCCGAGTTCGCCGCCGCCGGACGCGTCGTCGACCATTACCGGCGCAGGATCGACCCTCAGGTTATCTACCCGCCGCCGCACCGCGCCGCTGTCGCCACCACAGAGCAGGCCCTCGCCTGGCTGCGCACCCGCAGCACCTACCTGCGGCCCGCCCTGGAGGCTGCCGACGCCTACGGCCTGGACTACATCGTTAGCCAACTGGTCTATGCAGCTTGGCCGTTGATTCTTCGCGAGCGGGACTACGGCCAGTGGATCTGGATGCACGACCTCGCGATCCCCGCCGCGCGGAACCTCGCCGACGCGGCCCCCCGCACCCGTACAGGCGGCGCCCGCCTCATGCTCCGCGAGCTCTACGGCGCCCGCGCCGCCGCCCTGCGCGCCGTGGGCCGTCACACCGAGGCCATCGAGGACTGCCACAGCGCGCTCGCCTCCGCCAAAAGAGAAGCCGACGAGACCGGCCAGGCCCAGGCACTCCACGACCTCGGTGCCTGTGCCCAGGCGGCCGGCGCGCCCATCCTCGCTCTCATCTACCTCACCCGGGCTCTGGAGCGCCGATGCGACCTGCACCGCGCACGGGACGCCGGCGTGACCCGGCTCCTCCTCGGCGTCGTCGAGCACGAGCTCGGCAACCACCCTGCGGCCCTCACCCACCTGCACACCGCGCGCCGCCAGCTGGAGGACGCCGACGACGCGCTGAACGCGTCCCGCGCCCAGGCCTGGTGGGGCCGTGTGCTCGCCACGGTCGGTGTCTTCGACGATGCCGACAAGGCGTTCGCCGCCGCCAGAGAGGGCTTCCGAGAGCAGGGCGCCGACCTGTGGGAAGCCCGGACCCTCCTGTGGGAGGGCGAGAGCGCCGCCGCGCAGGACCGCAAGGAGACGGCCATCGCGCTGCTGAACCGAGCCCGCGCGCTGTGCGCCGGCAGCCTCGACGACGCGCGGCGCGTCGACGCCGCCTTGCACCGTCTTGACGCCGACCCGACCGAGCCGACGGCCGTCTTGGCGCACCGGCGCTGACCGACATCACCACCACCGAGCGTATTGGAGCCGATGCATGTCCCTCCTCACCGCCGATCCGCAGGCCCAGCCCGCCCACGGGCGGCCCTGCCCGAGGTGCGGGTCCCGTCTGCGCCTTGCCGAGCCGCAGCGCGCCATGCTGTGGCGGATCGCCATGGGCGAGACCCTCAAGGCGATCCGCACGCGCTACGGCTGCGGCAAGGACAAGGCCGCCGGCGCGCTGGGTGAGGTGATCCAGGCCCTTGGGGCGACCGGGCGGGCGCAGGCCGTCGACATCGCCTGCCGGGCTGGGCTTTTGCCCTTCCCCGACACCACTCAGAAGAAGCAGTTGCTGGTCCGGCCCAGCCAGATGCGCGTCGCCATCCGCCTGGCCGCCGGGGACAGTTACGCGAAGATCGCCGCCGACCTCGACTGCAGCCCGGACACGGTGAAGTCCCACCTGCACGCGCTGTACAAGGCGCTCGAAGCGGTGAGCGCGCCGCACGCGGTCTACTCCCTGCACGCCCGCGGGATGCTCCACACCCACCACCCGTGCCCCTGCCCGACGCCGCCCTCTCCACGGGCCGTCGGCCGGTAGGGGCCTCCTCGGCGCCGTCCGATCGACTCGGGGCGGCGGTGGTTCCTTCCTGCCGTTCTCGACGGCCTGCTCGTCCGAGCCGGGTGTCAGGTGAGCAGGAGCAGGCCGTCCCACTGGGGGTGCCTGGCGGCTGGCGCCCGCTCGGCCCGCCGCCTGGTCCGGGAGAAGCTGACGGAGTGGGGCTTGGAGGAACTGGCCTACGCCGCCAAGCTGATCGTCTCCGAGCTCGTCGGCGACGCTGTCAAGACCGGCTGCCTGACGTCCATGCAGGTTGGCAGCCGACAGCCCACCGCCCGGCGCGTGCGCGTCTACGTCCGGGATGGCTCCCGCACGCTGCCGGTCCTGATCACCGCCGACGAGGAGGATGAAGGCCACTGCGGGCTCGCCACTGGTGCACGAGCTGACCGAGGGCCGGTGGGGCGTCATCCTGGAGATCTATGGCAGGACCGTGCACGCCGACCGCGCCATCCCGAAATTGACGTCCGTCGCGGGTACGTGGGCAACGGCCTCGTGCTGTTCGGCGCGCGGTTCGTCAGCCGGTGGCGCGCAGGAGGAGCAGGTCGAAGACCGGTCCGCCGGTTCCGGCCTGGTAGGGCCCGGCGTAGTTGTGGTAGAGGCGGCGGGCTGGCTGGTTGCCGGGCATGACGAGCAGGGAGGACCAGGCGGGGTCGAGGATGCGGAGAAGTTCGGCGTGCAGGGCGGTGCCGATTCCGTGGCCCCGGAGGCCTGGTCGGACAGCGAGTTCGCAGACCCCGATCAGCCGGGTGGTGGTGCGGGCGGGTTCGGGGATGGTGGGGAGCAGCTGTTCGCCGTACCAGTAGGCCGGGGTAGCGGGGAAGGCGTAGCCGAAGCCGGCCGTCTCGCCGTCGTGGTAGGCGGCGATGAGGGTGAAGCCGTCGTGGCGGGTGTGGCCGGTGATCTGCCGGCGGAGGCTGTCGGGGTGAGGCCGGCTGCTGCTGTTTCGCGGTCGTCGTGGTGGGCGTCGGTCCAGACCTTGGTGAGAGTGTCCAGGAGAGCGGGGACGTCGCCCGGGCCATAACGGTGGAGGGTGGTGTCCGGGCGGGTCGGCTGTTCGGGAACGGGCGCGGGCTCTCTTTGGCCGGTCATCCGGCGGTGAGGACGAGGTCGGCGCGGTGGAGGAAGTCGGCGACGTCGTGTTCGGTGCGCCAGGGGTTGAGAGTGGTGGTGAGGGTCCGCAGGTAGGTGCGGCTGCGGGTGGAGTGGACGTTGCTGAGGATTGTCAGGGCGCGTTCGCCGGCTTCGAGGCCGGGTTCGAGGTTGCGCTGTTGGAGGTGGGCGGTGGCGATGACGGCATGGCGGATGCCGACGGCGCGGCTGAAATCAGCGGCGGGCATGGCGGCGGCCTGGAGGTTCCAGCGCAGTGCTTCGGTGGGGCGGTTGAGGTCGCGGTAGACCTCGGCGGCGTCGGCGGCGACGCGGGCGCGGGTGAGGTAGGCCAGCCAGTCGGGGTCTCGCGGATCCGTCTCGGCGGCGTCGACCAGCTGCTCGCAGCGGCTGAGGGCGGCGGCGGCTGCAGGAGCGTCGCCTGCCTGGCCGTGGGCTCGGGCTTCAGCGAGTTTGGCGAAGGCGAGTACGCGGGCCGGTGCGGTGTGTCTGGCCCGGTCGTAGGCGCCCTCGGCCATGTCGATCGCTTCCTGGGGGAAACCGCGCAGGTAGGTGTGGAGGCTCATCGTCGCGAGGACGTACGAGCCGACTGCGGGGTCACCGGAGGCGCGGGCCAGGCGCAGGGCTTGGACGAAGTGGGCCTGGGCGGCGGCGTGGTGGCCCATGTCGACATCGTGCCAGGCGGCGACACGGGCGAGTTCGGCGGTGGCGGAGAACAGTTCGGTGCCGATGGCATCGGTGAAGGTGCCGCGCAGCAGCGGGGCGGCGCGCTGGCTGAGGCAGTCGGTGACCATGGAGGCGCGCCAGTTTCCGCCTCCGTACTTGGAGTCCCAGCGGCGTGCGTCTTCGGCGGCGGCCCAGAGTTCGTCGAGGTCGGTGCGGCCGACGCGGCGGCCGGCGACGCGGGCCAGGGGCGGGTCGGTGGGGACGGCCAGCCACCGGGTGACCGGGGCGGTGTAGGCGGTGAGGGCGAAGGGGCTGGCCTTGACGAAGCTCCGGCGGTCCACAGTGCTCCAATATTCGGCCGCGAGGTCCAGGGCCTGATCGGGGTCTCTGTGGAAATTCAAGCCGGTTTCGAGGGTGGGCGTGGGCGTGTCGGCCATGCCCATCTCTTCGAGTGACACCGTCCGGCCGAGCCGTTCGCCCAGCGCGATGGCCAGAAGCGCAGGTGCGGGCGGGTCCGGGACCATGGCACGGGCGGTCCAGTTCCTGATCGAGGTATGCGTGTACGCGCGGTTGACGCCCGCTCTGTCGGCGAGCTCGTTGACGCGGTGCGCGAGGGCGGCGTTGCTGGCCGCGCTGTCCTCGATGAGCCGGGCGAGGCGGTGGTTCGGCTCCCGGCGTTGCGCCATGGCGACCCCTCTGGTGTCCGGACGGACCTGTGGACCCCGGGATGGCAATCCGGTCTTCCCCGTAGCCGCTCTCCAGGGGAACCGAGCCTAGTTCCAACTCACCGTACGTGGACGGGCTTTCGCGATTGTGAGCCCCCTCTGTGAGCCCTGCTGGTGCCTCCGCCTGGGGTGTTGTCTGGTCTTCCCCGGGAAGCCGAGCAGGTTTCGGCCCCCCGGGGGCAATCCCGCGCTGCCACAGGAAGGAACCGGTCTGCCGTGGACAAACCCGACTACTTCCGCGATCCGCCGCCGCGCCGCACCGGGGCGCTCGGCTGGCTGGAGAAGCCCGACGGGCGGTTCGCCGTCATCCGCCGCACCCACTGGACGCCGATCTCCCGGTGGGGGCTGCCCGGCGGGTCGGCTCCGCCGAACACCCACCCCCGGTCGGCGCTGACGCTGGTCACCGAAGCGAAGCTCGGCCTGCGGATCACCCCCGGCCGCAAACTCGCCAGCGACTACGCGCCGCACAAGCCCGGCCAGCACGAGGGCACCAATGAGATCTACCACGTGGCGGTGCCCTCCAGCGCCGAGGCCGAGATCGCCGCCGACTGCGGCTACGTCGAGCTTCGGTGGGTCACCCTCGCGCAGGCCTGCGAGCTCGCGGTGGACCACGAGCGCTGGCGCATCGAGCAGTGCGCCCAGGCGCTGGCCGACGGCTCGTACCGGGACCTCTACCTCGGGCTCCCGTTCCACTGACCCACCACCACCCACTGATCGAGGAGGCACCGTGTTCTTCCCCTACCCCGTGATCGAGAGCCTGACCGAAGAGCAGGTCGAGCGGTGGAGCCAGCACTTCGCCGGCGACCGGCACGAGCGCCCGCGCTCCATCGAGGAGGGCATCTGGCGGCGCACCCAGGAGGCGGCCAACGCCGAGCAGTCCGGCTGGTCCCAGGACTCCCACGGCCGGCGCCGGGTCGTCCACTACCGGTACGAGTACGGCATCAACCGGGTCTTCCCCGTGCCGCGGCTGGTGCTGGACAACCTGTACCTGATGGTGTCGCACCTGGCCCCCGCCGACGAGATCGCCGCCTACCGCGCCGACCTGCACACCTGGCTGGCAGAAGCCCGCTGGCGGCAGCTGCCCGGCGGCGGCTGGACCAAGGGTGACCTGTTGCTGCACATCACCGAGCACGACGAGCACCCGCAGGACGAGCGCGCCGCCCGCCCGACCCCGGCCGGCTTCCGCTCCCTGGACGTCACCTTCATCAACGGCGGCCACGACGTCCACCGCACCGTCCGCAACCTGCCGTGGGACGTGCTGGCCGGCGGGATGCGGATCAAGGAGCAGCGGGGCGAGCCGACGATCGCGCCCGACCTGGCCGAGCTGCTGGCGCACGGCCCGTTCATGGTCGAGGTCGGCTGCGGCACGTCGATCGAGGCGGGCATCCCGCCGCTGCACTACCTGCACGAGGTCTACCGGGTGACCGCCCGCAAGGACAACTCCCTCACCCAGTCCCACGCCTTCACCCTCTCCCCCCAGGCCGACACCCTGGTGCGCGAGATGGTCCTCGGCGCGGAGTTGAAGGCGCCGGACCTGGTGACGATGTTCCGGGCCTGCTTCCTGGCCGAGCCGACGTTCGCCCACCGGGCCCTCAAGGCGCTGGCGGATGCCGGGCTGATGGTCGGCCCGGTCGTGACGCACAACTTCGACGTCCTGTCGGCCCGGGCCGGGCTGGCGGAGTGCTTCGTGCGGCGCTACGACCAGAAGATCCCCGAGATCCCGTTCGACCCGCGCGCGAAGTCCCTGCTGGTCGTCGGGCTGCACGCGGACCGGCGGGCGGTACAGGAGCGGGCGCGCAAGCGCGGCATGCGGGTCTTCTTCGTGGACCCGGAAGGTCTGGAGGAGAACGGCGTCTTCAAGGAGTACCCGGTCGAGGGTGCCCGCGAGGGGGACGTGATCGTGCGCCAGGGGGCGATCGAGGCGCTGGGGCGGCTGTGCGAGCTGGCTGGCGTCACCGTTCCGGACACGATCAGTGACCGTCCGGTTACGCGATAGCGTTCGGGGGTGCGCCCGGGGACCGTCCGGGCGCACCCCCGAAGTCCCCACCGACGCAAGGACATTGAACATCATGCGCGTTTCCGTGATCGGCTGCGGCCACCTCGGCGCCTCCCACGCCGCCGCGATGGCCGAGCTGGGCCACGAGGTGATCGGCGTCGAGATCGACCCCGCCAAATGCGACGTCCTCAGCACCGGCAAGTCCTGGTTCTACGAGGCCGGCTTGGACGAGCTGCTGGCCAAGCACGTGCCCACCGGCCGGCTGCGCTTCACGACCGACCCGGCTGAGGCCGCCGCCTTCGCCGACCTGCACTTCATCGCCACCGGCACCCCGCTGCGCGAGGACGGCCGCGGCTACGACGCCGGCCAGGTCATCGGCGCCGTCGAGACCCTGGTGCCGCTGATCGACCGTCCGGCGACCATCGTCGGCAAGTCCACCGTCACCGTGGGCACCGTCGCCACCCTCCAGCAGCTCGTCGCCGACAAGGCCACGGTGCCGGGCGTCGAGCTGGTCTGGAACCCGGAGTTCCTGCGCGAGGGCTACGCCGTCCAGGACTCGCTGTTCCCCGACCGGCTCCTCGTCGGCCTCACCTCCGACACCGCCCGCAAGGCCATCGAGGAGGTGTTCGCGCCGATCCTGGCCCGCGGCGACATCGAGATGGTCGTCACCGACCCCCAGACCGCCGAGGTCGCCAAAGCCGCGGCGAACTCCTACCTGGCCGCCAAGATCAGCTACATCAACGCCGTCGCCGAGGTCTGCGACCTCACCGGCGCCAACGTCGACGACGTCGCCTACGCCATGGGCATCGACAAGCGCATCGGCCACGCCGGCATGCGCCCCGGCCTCGGCTACGGCGGCGGCTGCCTGCCCAAGGACGTCGCCGCCTTCGCCTACGCCGCTGGCGAGATGGGCGCCGCCGGAGCAGCCGGACTCCTCGACGCCGTCCAGGCCGTCAACCGCGGCCGCCAGCACGCCGCCGTCGCCCTGATCACCAACGCCCTCGGAGGCAGCGCCCGCGGCCGCACGATCGCCTTCCTCGGCGGCGCCTTCAAAGCCGGCACGAGCGACGTACGCGACTCGCCCGCGCTGCGCCTGGCCGCCCGGCTCCACGAGCTTGGCGCCACCGTGCAGCTCTTCGACCCCAAGGCCCTGGACAACGCCCGCCGCTCCCACCCACAACTGTCCTTCGCCGACAGCACGCTGGATGCCGTCGAGGGCGCCGACGTCGTGGTCATCGCCACGGAATGGACCGCGTTCACCGGCGACCCGAAGCTGCCCGAAACGGCTGGCGGGCGGGCGCGGACCCGCACGGTGGTCGATGTCCGCAACGCCCTGGAAGCCGACCCCTGGCTCGCCGCCGGCTGGACCGTCCACCAGATGGGCCGGCCGTCCCGAACCCCCGCCGCCTGACCGCCCCGGGCGAGCCCGCGGCCGGGAGCACCACCCCGCCCCCTGTAGAAGGAGTGATGTCCGGTGCAAGATCTCTTCGACCAGATCCACCAGCTGCGCCTGCGCGACGAGCGGCGCAGCGGGACCCCCGACGAAGCGGTGAAGGAGCTGCTGCTCGTCTCCAAGGTCGCCGAGGAGGCGTGCGAGGCCGGCGAGCTCTACCGCCGGTCCAAGGGCTGGGGCACCGGCGGCCCGGTGAGCGCCACCCCGCGTGAGGCCCAGCACGAGATGTGCGCCGCGGTCATGGCCGGGCTGGTCGCCCTGGACCGGCTCTGCCCCGACGGCGACGCCGCTCAGGTGTGGGCCGGCTACCTCGCCTACGGGTACGAGCGGGCGCTCGCCGAAAACGCCGCAGCCGCCTGACCCAACCGACCCCACTGCGGCCCCGGCCGGACGCCCCGGCCGGGGCCGCACCGTGTCCCAACTAGGGAGGACGAGATGACGGAACCCAAGGACTGGCTGCCGCGCGCCCAGTGGCTGGCGGGACTGCCGTTGGCATTCACCGTGGCGTCCGCGCTCGTGACTGACCACCGCGGCCGGGTGCTGCTGGTCAAGGCCAGTTACCGGCTGGAGTGGTCGTTCCCTGGCGGGATTCGGGACCGCAGGGAGTCGCCGGCCGAGTGCGCCGCGCGGGAGCTGCGCGAGGAGACCGGCCTCCAGCTTCCGGCGGGCGGCCTGCTGGCGATCTCCTGGGCGGACCAGGTCGAAGAGAGCGAGCGCGCCGCCGCGTCGTACCTGTTCTACTTCGGCGCCATCGAGCACACCACCCCGATCACGCTGCCCGCGGACGGGGAGATCACCGACTACGACTGGGCGCTGCCGGCCGACGTCGAAGCCGCCGCAAGCCGCAGCCGGGGAGACCGGTTGCGAGCTGCGCTGACCGCCAGGAAGACCGGCGTCACCGAGCCCATCAGCGCGCAGAAGGTGATCTGACCCCCTGGAACCTCAACGCGGGGGCCCCACCACGGCGGCAGGGGCGCCCCCTGCGGTGTGGGCCGAGCAGGTGCTCGCCCGTTTCCGCTGATCGGGCCCGGGACAGAGATCAAAGTGATGTCTGCACCCCAGCCAAGGCCGGCCACCCGCCCCGCCTGGTGGCTCCCCCCTGACCAGTACGTCCAGACGCTCCCCAAGATCACCATGTATGGATGCTTCTTCGTGACCGACCAGGCCGGTCGACCGCTCGGGCTACGTTCCGCCCTCGACCCGGACGAATGGCAGTGGCCGGGAGGCAACGCAGACCCCGGGCAGACACCGTTCGAGACCGCGGTCCGCGAGTTCGCCGAGGAGACCGGCCACAACTTCGCCGAGCTGCAGCCGGGGCTGTTCGCGGACCCGCGACTGCTCGCCGTGCTCTACCACCGGCCCGTTGCCGACTGGCCCTGCGGGAAGATCGGTCTGGTCTTCGACGGCGGCCGGATGACCGATGAGCAGCTGGCTGGCATCCGGCTCAGCGACGAGCACACCGAGTGGCGCATCGCCTCGTTGCCCAGCTGGCGCGCACTCACTCAGAACGGGCGCTACACCACGATCACCATCGCCGACAGGGCCCGGCGTGCCGGGGAAAGCGCCTACCTGGAGCTTTAAGCTTTACTGATCTGCGACAGAGCCCGGGGCAGCCGGACAATGACTCGGCGCGCCGGCCGTCGTTGACAGGGCGATAACCTACGATCAAGATCAGCGCATCGCCGCCACGACCAGCCTCGCTGTTATCCCAAGTTGAAGGCCAGGGCCGGACCCAGGGCGGCTTTGCCTCACCCCTCACCCGCCACCGCCATGCGGATGCTGCACGAGTACGACGAGCAGACGGCCGAGACCCCAGCGAGACTCGGAGCATGAGCGGGAGATCGTGGCCGACCATCCCGGACTGGCTCAACAACGCGGCCGGCGACAACATCGCGGACATCCTGGCGCAAGGGCACCGTGGTCAGCAGCTGCTGGAGTTCTATGCCAAGGACGTGACCGACACCGTCACCGCCGCGTTCGGCGAGGTGACGTTGCCCACGCTCACGCTCTACATCCATACGCTGGTCCGCGCGGACCAGATCCTCAAGGACGCGATGGCGGACCTGCACCTGCCCGAGGGGCTCCAGGAACGCACCGGCCCCGAACTCCACTGGCGCATCACTGCGGCCTGCTGGATCGCCCGCGAGCAAGGACTGGCATAGCTGCGCAGGCCCCCGGGCCGTCCGGCCCCGCTACCAGCCCCCGAGCCGGAAGCCGTCCGGCTCCTCCAGGTCGTCATCGAAGCCGTCGTCCAGATCCTCGGCGGCGCCGGCGACCGCGCGGTGGCGCTGCGCGAGCTCGGCCGCGTCCTGGCCCGGGCGGGCACCTGGTGATCACCCGAGCGACGCGCCACAGCGCACACCCGCCCTGGCACGCCCAGATCGACGCCGCCGAACTCGTCCAGGAGCACCTCGACGAGCGGCCCGGTGAGCCCGCAATGTGGGAGCACCTCTACTGACTGTGGATCGAGCGCGCCGACGAGCTACGCCGCGAGCTGGGCCAGGACCCGGCCGAGACGATGCTCCGCGAGGGGCACCGAGTACTGCCCGCGTTGCGCGGGCGCCGGGCCGTCCTGCTGACCCTGCGGCACAGCGGGGACGTTTGGGACGGAGCGGACGGATCGGTCGTGGCCGATAGGATGCCCGCGCCCGGCAGCGGGCCCGTGTCCGGCGAGAGGATCCCCCAGTGCACGAGCAACGTCCCGTCCGTGCGGCGGTGTTCTCGGCCGGGTCCTGGGGCACCGCCATGGCCAAGGTGCTGGCCGACGCCGGCGCCGACGTCGTCCTGCACGCCCGGCGCGACAAGATCGCCCACGCGATCAACACCACGCACCGCAACCCCGGCTACTTCCCCGACGTCGAACTGACCTCCTCCGTGACGGCCACGACCGACCCGGGCGCCGCGCTGGAAGGCGCGGACTTCCTGGTGCTGTCCATCCCCGCGCAGTCCCTGCGCGAGAGCCTCGCCCTATGGACGCCGCACATCGGTCCGGACACGGTGGTCGTGTCGCTGATGAAGGGCATCGAGGTCGGCACCGGGCTGCGGGCGAGCGAGGTCATCACCGAGGTGACCGGCGTCGGCGCGGACCG
Organism: Kitasatospora sp. NPDC057904; assembly: GCF_042887925.1. Classification (NCBI taxonomy): domain Bacteria; kingdom Bacillati; phylum Actinomycetota; class Actinomycetes; order Kitasatosporales; family Streptomycetaceae; genus Kitasatospora; species Kitasatospora sp. NPDC057904. Next base: position 112,344 of record NZ_JBHVOL010000014.1, on the reverse strand, counting down.
GGTCGCGGTGCTGTCCGGCCCGAACCTGGCGGCCGAGATCATGGCGGGCCAGCCCGCCGCCGCGACCGTCGCCTGCCCCGACGAAGACGCGGCACACCGCTTCCAGCGGGCCTGCCACACCCCCTACTTCCGGCCCTACACGTCCACCGACGTGATCGGCTGCGAGCTCGGCGGCGCGGTGAAGAACGTCATCGCCCTGGCCGTCGGCATCGCCTCAGGCATGGGCCTGGGCAACAACTCCACGGCCATGCTCATCACACGAGGCCTGGCCGAGGCCACCCGCCTCGCCGCCGCCATGGGCGCCGACCCGACCACCCTTGCCGGCCTGTCCGGCGTCGGCGACCTGGTCGCGACCTGCGCCTCCCCGCTCTCCCGCAACCGCACCTTCGGCACCCACCTCGGCCATGGCCTGAGCATCGAGCAGGCCGCGGCCGCCACCCGGCAGACCACCGAAGGCGTCAAGAGCGCGGAGGCGATCCTCGCCCTGGCCCACGCCCACGGCGTCGAGATGCCGATCACCGAAGTCGTCTCCGCTCTGCTCCACGAGAAGGTCACCCTGGCCGAGGCCGCCGGCGCGCTGATGCAGCGCCCGCCCAAGCCCGAGCGCTGACCCCCGCGGCACCCCCTTGCGGGGGTGTGCCGCCACCGCCTTCGCTCTCCCGCCACGGAGATTCCCACCCATGCACGGATCCGTGCTACCCGCTGCCCAGACCGCCCTGACCCTCGCCTTGACGGGCTGGATGATCACCGGCTTCACCCGCCTGCCCGGCCGCTGGCGCCTCACCCTCGGCAGCTACCTCGCCTTCGCCGGCTGACCCGCTTCGAACGGCCGCCATATAACGGATTGGCAAACCTCTGGCGGGTGATGTCCGGACGGAGCGGTCTGGGCGGCTTGGTCCAGACGAGATATCCGTTGCGAGCCAGGAGGTTGCCGTGCGCCGCCGTCCCGTTCCCCGCACGACCCGTCTGGGGGCGTCGTGATCGCTGCCGACGCTCTCGATTGGGGCACCCAGGCCACCCCGTACCTGGCGGCCGCCGTAACTGCGGGCGGCGGAACGTGGATTTGGGCGGCGCGGCGCCGACTGAGCCGGTGCCGTTCGGCACTGGCTCGGCGGTCGGTGGTCGAGGTCATCCCCACCACCGCATTCGACCCGAGCGAGGGGGAGGTCGCCCGCTTCGGCCGCCACCTGGCCCGCGTCCACCTCGCCGCCGGCAGCGTTCCCGCGCGTGGCTCGGCCGTGCGACTGCACTACAGCTCCGAGGGCGGGCGGATGCACTGCTATCTGGAGGGGCCGGCCGAGGCGGCGGCGGTGCTGGCGATGCCGGGCTTCGCCGGGGTGGAGGTCCGCGTTGCCGGGGCCCGGAGCGCGATCACCCCGGTCCGCTTCGCCGTGGCGAAGGACGCACGGTGAGCGTGTCGACGGTCAGCCTCGCCAAGCCCTCCGGCAGCCAGCCGGACGCCACCGGGCGTGGCGGGCGGCTGTACGTGCAACGGGCCGAGCTGGTCCTGGCGTTCGCCGACCGCCGCCCGCTGGCGGCGCTGGGCCTGACCCCGGACCCGCTGCAGCAGGTCGCCGCCGCCATGGCCTCGGTGCTCGCCGGGACGGGCGAGCAGGCCGACGTGGTGATCGATCTGGTTCCGGTGTCGGAGCAGGCCCTGGCGAGGCGGCGGCGCCGGTTGTTGGCGCAGTCGAGGCGGCGGGGGCCGTCGGCGTACGGGGAGCGGCTGACCGGCGGGCTGTGGGGCACGGGACTGGCTCAGTCGTTCTCGGCGGCCTGGTCCAGCGGAGGATCCGGCCGCGGTGGCACTGGGCAGCGGCTGCTTCGGATGACGGATGTACGCGACGGGGTGGGCAAGTTCGAGCCTGGTTCGGCGGTGTTCGCTCTGCAGCTGCTGCTGCGCACCCGGGCGGCGCACCCGCAGGCGGCGCTCGCGCGGATGCACCAGCTGCTCGCCGCGTTCGCGGTCACCGGCGGTGAGAACTATCTGAAGGCCAGGGTGCCGCGTACCCGGCAGTCGGTGGCGGCGTTCGACCGGCGGTTCGCCAGCGGAGAGTTCGCGCCGAGCCGTCGGCAGTGGGTGACGGTCCCGGAGTTGGCCGGGTTCCTGAAACCTCCGAGCGCGCGCTGCCACGCGGCCGGCGTCGTGCGCTCCGGCGGCCTGGTGCCCCCGGCGCCGGCGGACCTGCCCGTGTACACCGGGCAGCGCGACCTGGTGCCGCTGGGCGCGGTGGTCTACCCGGACGGCGTGGAGCGCATCGGCGCGGCCCGGATCGATGACCTGCTGTTCGCGCTGATGCTCGGAAAGTCGGGGCACGGCAAAACGGAGTCGGCGCTGGTGCAGTGCATCGCGCTCGCGCACGCGGGCTTCGGCACCTGGTTCCTCGACCCGCACGGCGAGGCCTGGGCACGGGCGAAGCCGTACCTGGCGCATCCCCCCATCGCGCCCCGGGTGTGGGAGATCAACCTGGCACGCTCCGAGCCTGACCAGATGGTCGTCTCCTGGAACCCGCTGTCGATGGAGGGCAGATCGCTCGGCGACGTCCAGGAGGTCGTGCGCTCGATCGTGGAAGGCATCGCCGCAGCCCAGGACTGGGGCGACCACGCGCCGCGCGCCCGCACGATCCTCGCGCGTGCCGCCCAGGCCCTGGCGCTGCTCAACCTCCAAGCCGTCGAACACGGTTTCCCCGAGGCACAGTGCACCCTGTTCCAGCTGCGAACCTGGCTGACGGACGAGGACTGGCGCGCCCTGCTGCTGCCGAAGTTGCCGCCCCGGGTGCGGGCCTACTGGGAGAAGACGTTCCCATCCCTGGCCAGAGACGCGGTGCCGACCGTCACCTACGTCATCGACCGCCTCGACACCAGCCGGAGTCTGCAGGCGTTCTTCGGTTCCCCCCGCTCGGCCTACGACGTGCGCCGGGCCATGGACGAGAACCGGATCGTGTTCGTCTGCCCGTCCGGCTCAGAGTCCGACGCCCTCGTCTCGTGCCTGCTCATCCACGACCTGCACCGCGCGGGCCTCTCGCGCCAGGACACCCCGCGCGAGCAGCGCGCCACCTTCTGGGCGTGGGGCGACGAGCTCACCGCCCTGGACGCCTCCAGCAAGGGATTCCTGGCCGCCATCGCCGAGCAACTACGCAAATACGAGGTCCGCTTCACCGGGATGACGCAGATGGCGCTGCGCCTGTCCGCGACCACCCGGCAGGCGCTGCTGCAGAACCAGAGCCTGCTGGCCACCTGCGCCGCCGACTTCGACGAGGCCGCGTTCGTCGCCCGCCGCTGGAACGGCCACATCACCCCCGAGACCATCACCGAGCTGCCGAAGTACCACTACGTCATGTCGATGAACCTGGACGGCCGGCGCACCACCCCCTTTCGAGTGCGTGGTCTGCCCGTTGAGGAGATCTACGCCCACTACGACAACCCGGACGGCATCCCCGATCTCGACCGCGCCATCGACGCCAACCTGAGCCGCCGCACCGTCGACGACATCCTCACCGCCCTTGAGGACCTCGACGGAAGCGTTCTCGCCCACCACCTCGGTCTGCCGTCCGCCCTTCCCTGTGACGGCGACCCGGTCACCATCCTCGACTAGCCCGGAGCAACGCATGCCCTACCCCATCACCGTCGCCCTAGGCGTCGGAGCGATCGCGCAGCAGGCCATGACCGTCCTCTACCAGCACCGTCTGGTTTCCACCGACCAGTTGCACCGCCTCCTGACCCCGCACCACACCCGAGCCGAGTACATGCGCCGCCAGCTTCACCGGCTTCGCATGGCAGGCCTGGCGGACGCGGTCGGGCGGCGCGCCCACGGACAGACGAGCCTGCTGTGGTGGCTCACGGCCAAGGGCGCCCAGGCCGTCGAGGCTGCCGGTCTTCTCCCCTCCCGCCCGTACCGGATGAGCCCGGAAGCCGCCGCCGGCCCCCTCCAGGAACACACCCTGGCCACCGTGGAGACCGGCATCAGCTTCGCTCACTGGGCCCGCAAGCTCGGCCACGACTGCGGCCCCCTCGACTGGTCACCGGAGATCGCCCACTACTTCCGCGAGGAGAGCCGGCCCGGAGAGGACCTCTCCCTCGTACCGGACGCCGTCCTCAGCTACGTCCACACCGACGCCCGGAAGCGCACCTTGCTGACGTTCTTCGTCGAGATCGACCGCGCCACCATGACCGTCGCACGTCTCGCCCACAAGCTCCACGCCTACGCCTGCTACCAGAAGTACGTGCCCCAGGGCGGTGCCCGAACCCCCAGCACCCGGAGGCGCAGTACCAACAGCCCATCCGCACAGGCCTGGCGCAGCCGCTACCCCGTCTTTCCACGACTCCTGATCGTCTTCACCGGCGCCCCCCGGCCTCGCCTGGAGCGGCGCATCGCCGACCTGCGGAGCCTCGCCGCGAGCAATCCGGTGCTGCTGGCCCAACCGCTGCGAGCCGGTGCGACAACTCTCGACCAGCTCCAACGAGTCGGACCGTTCGCCCCGATCTTCACACCGATCCTCGGGTCGGATGATCCCACCGACGCCTGGCTGCACCATGAAGCCATCCCAGCGCTACCGCCCGGTGAACGCGACCGCGACTTCCCCACCAAGACAGCTGCAGCGAAAGGATGTTGAGTCCAATCCCGCCACTCTGGACATCAACTGTCACATCTGCCACAAGAGTTCAGAGAATCGCACAAACGACACGCCAAGTGACCGTAGGAATAAGGCTTGTCCTCTCGTAGTGTGGCCGATGCGACGCAGACGCACGACAGGGGAAAGACGTGCGCAAAGAACGTTGCGGTTACGGCCGACCAGCCGCAGTCGCTCCTGTTCGGATGCGTGACTCAGGGGCCGCAGGCCAGTTACACCGATCGCAGGAACACCCGTACCGCCGCACGGACAACCACTTTCAGCCATGAACGCCCGGGGGATGACATGTATCACTCAACAATGCGCTCGGCCGTCCGGGCGATCCCGGCGGTTACCGGGCTTCTGTGTGCAGCAATGCTGCTCAGTGCATGCGGATCTGCGCCGGATAAGGCAGCAGCCCCACCATCGAACACCCCGGCGAGCGCGTCCTCCACCAGCACCACAATGACGCCGCCGACTACGGCAGATCCCACAGCCGATGCCAAAGCCCAGGTTCTCGCGGCTTACACGGCGTACTGGGCCGAGCAGGTCAAGGCGTACGCCCAGGCCAGCAGCAGCGGCACGGACATCGAGAAGTACGCCACGGACAAGGCACTGGGGACCATCCACATCGACCTCTCGAAGCGGCGGGATCAGGGCATCATCCTCACCGGAGCCCCGACGCATCAGCCCGTAGTGGAGTCGGTCGACACCGCGTCCTCACCGCAAACGGCGACGATCCGCGACTGCCTCGACATCAGCAGCTGGAAGCCCGTCAACAAGGCCAACGGCACACCCTTGGAGGTCACCAACGCGCACCTCCGCTACATCGTCGTCTACACGGCCCGCACCGTCGGCGCGGACTGGAAGATGGCCGATGTCGCCTCGCACCGGGACCAGCCGTGCTGACCAGACGCATGCCCGCAGTCTTCGGCGCGCTGCTCCTGCCTTTCTGGGCCGTCCCAGCCTCGGCCGTCCCGGGCGACGTCGGCACAGACGCCTGCGACGACGCGTACGTGTGCGTGCGCGCCCAGAGCCCAGCCACGCCGACCTCGGGCGCGTCGGGCAAGCCCGCGAGCGCCAGTGCCCCGGACGTCGAGCCTGCGTGCAGCTGGAACGGCATGGTGTGGCCCTGCCACGACAGCGAGCTTGGCTGGTTCAACAGCGCGGACGGCTGTTACTGGCAACAGCTGTCACCCCCGCCTCCGGCCGGGGACCCCTCCTGGGCCGGACACAAGCCCGGCGACGGCGCGGTCTACTCGGTCGCCTGTATGCAGGCCGGAGGCGGCATGTCCTCCGGGCCCAACCAGTGGCTGCAGAACCCGCCGCCCGGCTACGGCGGCGGAGTCGACTTGGCCGCGCTCGCGCAGCAGGCCGTCGACAGGATGCTGCTCACGGGCCCTCAGATCGGCATGGCGCCCGCCCCCGGGACCACCGGGCTGGTGGGCATGCCGGTGTGGATGTGGACCGCGGTCTCCCCGACGGCCTGGGGGCCGAACGCCGCCACCGCCACGGCTGGTGCGGTCACCGTGACCGCCACCGCGCATGCCACGCAGATCGCCTGGTCGATGGGCGACGGGCACGGCGTCACCTGCAGGGGCCCCGGCACCCCCTACGACCCGTCCTATGGCGCCCACCCCTCCCCCGACTGCGGTCACACCTACACCTCTACCTCCGCCCGGCAGGACGGCGGGAAGTTCCACGTCGGCGCCGTGACCACGTGGAAGGTGGACTGGAGCGGCGCGGGACAGCAGGGACAGCTGACGCTCACCCGCACCTCCGCCACCGACGTGGCCGTCGCCGAGGCCCAGGCCGTCGTCAGGCCCTGAGGCCCTGAGCACCGAGGAAAAACCATGACCACCACCCGTCTCCCCCGCCCGGCGCAGCCCCCCGTCTCCGTGCCGGCCGCGCCGCCGGTGCGTCAGCTGCCGGTACGCCGTCGCCGTCCGGCGATGGTCGCGGCCTCGGTCGCGCTGATCGCCGTCGGTTCGCTGTCCGGTGCCTACCTCTACGCCGCGACCGGCCACCGCGCCCCGGTCCTGGCGCTGGCCCGCGACGTTCCGGCCGGGGCTGTGCTGAGCGCCGACGACCTCGTGGAGGCGAAGATCGCCACCGACCCGGCCCTCAGACCGGTCGCGGCCCAGGACCTCAAGACCGTGGTCGGTAAGCGCGCGGTCTCCGCCCTGCCGGCCGGGAGCCTGCTGACCGGGAAGTCCGTCACCGCCGACCCTCTGGTCGGCCCCGGCCAGCAGCTGGTCGCGGTGGCGCTGGAGCCCTCGCGGATCCCGGCCAGCCCGCTCGCCCCCGGCCAGAAGCTGCAGCTGGTACAGGCCCCGAGGGACTCTGCGGCCACCACGGCCTCGCAGGCCCCGGCGGCCCCCGTGACGGCCGTCGTCGTGCGGGTCGGCACGCCCGCGAGCTCCGGGGGGATCGTCGTGGACGTCGCCGCGGCCGCGGCTGACGGAGCGACTCTCGCCCGGTGGAGCGCCCGCGGCGAGGTCGCGGTCCTAGTCCTGCCGGCGGGGAGCTGACATGGCGGTGATCGCCCTCGCCGGGGCGAGCAGCGGGCCCGGCGCGACCACCAGCGCGCTCGCCCTGCTGCTCACCTGGCCGCTGCAGGCCGGACGCAAGGTGCTGCTCGCCGAATGCGACCCCGACGGCGGCTCGGTCGTCGCCGGCTACCTGGAGGGCCGCGTCCCCGGCCCGCACTCGCTCGCCAACCTCCAGGTCGCTGACCGGCTCGGCCGCCTGGAGGCCGGGCTGTGGGAGCAGCTGATCAACCTGTCGGTGCCCGAGATGTCGGCGGACCGACTGCTTCTGCCGGGCCTCAGGCACCCGGCACAGGCCGCCGGTATGGCGCAGGTCTGGCCGCACCTGGCCTCCCTGTTCGGGGCGTGGCACCGGGGGGCGGGCTGCGACGTGCTGGTGGACCTTGGCCGCTCGGGTGCGGCCCAGGGCGCTTCCGCGCTGGCGGCCGGAGCGGACGTGGTCGCGGTCGTGGTGCGCGGCACACTCCGCTCGATCGTGGCGGCGCGTCCGCGGATCGAGGCGCTGCGGGAGCTGGCAGGGGGCCGGGGCGCGCAGAACCTCGGGATTCTGCTGGTCGGCGAGGGGCCGTACGCGGAGCGGGACATCACGGCCCATCTGGGCCTGCCGGTCCTGGCTCGTCTGCCGTTCGACGCGCAGGCGGCCCGGGTGCTGACCCACGGCGGCGAGGGCGGAAAAGGCTTCGTGCGCTCGCCGCTGCTGCGGGAGGCCGCCGGGGTGGGCCGGCGCCTGCAGCAGCTCGCCTGGGCGCGGCAGGAGCAGCTTCTCGCCCCGGCCGTCGGGGAGGTGGTCTGAGGTGGCGGTGCGCGGCAGGCCGCTCTACCCGAGCGTGTACGTGGCGGACCCGGCCGCCGGGCGGACGGTGCCGGCGGGCGCGTCGGCGGATCCGGGGGCGGCCCCGGTGTGGGCCGCACCGGTTCCCCCGGCCCCGGCCGCCTACCCGGCGCCGCCCGCGGTCCCGGCTCCGGGCACCGTCGCGGCGGCGGTGCGGCCCGGCCCGGTCGCACCGGCGCCCGCACGCCCGGCGGCTGCGGTGCTCGGGGGCCGGGCGGTGCGCTGGGAGTGGTCGACGGTGCGCGGGCTGCGGCGCGAGCTCGCCGACCGCCTGGCCCCGGAGTTTCAGGCCTACAAGGAGAGCCGGGGCGCGGAGATGCCCGGTGAGGACGCCGAGCAGCTGGGCCGGTCCCTGATCAGCGACCTGGTCGCTCGGTGGGCGGCGGACTACGCGACGGCCCGTCAGGTCTCCCCTACCCCGGCCGACGAGCGCTCGCTCGGGCAGGCGGTGTTCGACGCCCAGTTCCGCCTCGGACGGATCCAGCCCTACCTGGACGACCCGGAGCTGGAGAACCTGATGATCAACGGCTGCGACGACGTGTGGGCGGACTGGGCCGGGCGCCCTCGGCGCAGGGTGGATCCGGTCGCCGACAGCGACGAGGAGCTGATCGAGTTCCTGCAGCTGCTGGCGCGCCGTCACGGGCAGGGCGAGCGCTCCCTGTCGAAGGCGAGCCCGATGCTGGCGCTCGCCCTTCAGGGCGGCTACCGGCTGCAGGCGATGACCCAGGTCACCCCGCGCCCGTACGTGACGATCCGCCGCCAGCGGGTGCGCGACATCACCCTGGAGGACCTGGTCGGCTCCGGCACGATCGACACCGCGCTGCTGGCGCTGCTGCGCGCGGCGATGCGCGCGGGAAAGAACATCATGGTCACCGGCACCCAGGGCGTCGGGAAGACGACGATGCTGCTCGCGCTGGCACGGGAGATCGACCCGGACGAGCGGATCGGCACCTTCGAGACCGAGTCGGAGCTGTACCTGCACCGGATCGGGCACCTGCGCCAGGTCGTGCCGATGGAGGCCCGCGAGGGCAACGGCGAGCGCGGCGCGGACGGCCGGGAGGTCGGGCGGATCACCATCTCCGACCTGATCGCCCCGTCCCTGCGCATGAACCTACGCCGCATGATCGTCGGCGAGGTCCGCTCGGCGGAGATCGTGCCGATGCTGCAGGCCATGTCCGGCGGCGAGGGCGGATCGCTGTGCACGATCCACGTCCGCCGGCCGGACGCCGTCTTCGCCCGCATCGCGCAGCTGTGCCTGGAGCACGGCAGCTCCGGGATGACCCAGGAGCTGGCCTACCTGATGGCCGCGAACGCGCTCGACCTCGTCGTGCACATCCGGATGGTCGACGAGTCCGCGGTCGGCGGCGGCCGGCACCGCTTCGTCCAGCACGTCCTGGAGGTCACCGGCATCGGCGAGCGCGGCGGCCACCCCGCCTACAACACGATCTTCGCGCCCCGGCGCGGCGAGCCGCGGGCGGTGCCCACCGGGGTGCTGCCGGCCTGCCTGGACGAGCTGGAGGCCGCCGGGTTCGACCCGGCGTGGCTGTCCACCGCCGGCGTCTGGGCCAAGCCGCTCGCCACCGTCAGCACGGTGATCTGATGGGCGTCCTGATCGCCGCGTTCGCCGGGATGTGCCTGCTGCTGGGCGCGGCCGGGCTGACGGCCGGCCTGCGCGGCACGACCGCGCCGCCCCGGCCCCGGCGCGCCCGCGTCGCCCGTCCGCCCAGGGCCCGGAGCCGCCTGCGGATCCAGGCCGCCTGCGCCGCAGGCTCCTTCGTGCTGGTGTGGCTGGTCACCGGCTGGCTGCCCTCGGCCGTGGTGATCGCCGCCTCGGTGTTCTTCCTGCCGTGGCTGTTCGCCCCGAACAAGACGGCCACGGAGCGGATCGAGCGCCTGGACGCCCTCGCCCAGTGGACCAAGCGCCTGGGGGACCTGGTGCGGGTGGGCATCGGCATCGAGGAGGCGATCGGCGCCTCGCTTCGCACCGCCCCGGCACCGATCGCCCGCGAGGTCGCCGACCTGGCGGCCCGTCTGCAGGCCCGCTGGGACCCGAAGGACGCGCTGCGCGCCTTCGCCCGCGAGCTCGCCGACCCGCAAGCCGACCTGGTCGCCACCGCCCTCGCGCTGCGCATCAAGGACCGCGGCCCGGGCCTGGCGCAGGTGCTGTCCGACCTGGGCCGGCGCACCGCCGACGTGGTGCGCCGGCGGCGCGACGTCGAGGCCGACCGCGCCAAGTCCCGCACCACGGCGCGCTGGATCTGCTGTATCACCGTCGTGGTCATCGCCGGGTTCTCGTTCAACCGGGAGTACCTCGCGCCCTACAACACCTTCCCGGGGATGATCGTCCTGTTGCTGCTGCTCGCCGCCGTGGTCGGCCTGTTCGCGTGGATGCACCGGCTCGGTGGCACGCCGCCGCAGCCGGGCTTCCTGGAGGACGGCGAGCACACCGCCGGAGCGGCGCCACACGCCACCAGGCCCCGGACGGTGGCCCGGTGAGCCCCTTCGCCCTCATCGCCGGCGCCCTGCTCGGCGCGGGCCTGGCCCTGCTGCTGCGCGAGCTCGTCCCGGCCCCGCCCGACCTAGGCGCGGTGCTGGAGGCCATCGACGCCGCCCCCGCCCAACACGCGCAGGACGCCCCTGCAGAGAGCGTGCCGTGGTGGGAACGGGCCGGCGCCACCGCCGCCGTACGGTTCGCCGGTGTGCTACGCCTGCCGCTGCGCGACCTCGACCTGACCGGCCAGTCCGTCGGCAACTTCGTCGCCGCGAAGGCGACGATGGCCGCTGGCGGGCTGCTGCTGCCCTCCCTGCTGACCGCCATCCTCGTCCTCGGCGGCTGGGGCATCGGCTTCACCCTGCCCGCGCTCACCGGGCCCGCCATCGCGGCCGCGGGCTGGTTCGTCCCCGACCTCGCGCTGCGCGACAAGGCCAAACGCGCCCGGGAGGAGGCAACCACCGCCGTCGTCGCCTACATGGAGCTCGTCGCCATGGAGCGCGCCTCCGACGCCGGCGCCGCCGACTCCCTGGAGCGCCCCGCCGACGTCGCCGACGGCTGGGTCTTCCAGCGTATCCAGCAGGCCCTGCTGCGCGCCCGCCTGGACCGCGAACCACCGTGGGAGGGCCTGCGCGCCTTCGGGCGGGACACCGGCGTCACCGCCGCCGAGGACATCGCCGACATCGTCAGCATCTCCGGGCGCGACGGCGCCGCCATCTACGACACGCTGCGCGCCCGCTCCGAGAGCCTCGCCGGAGAGCTGGCCGCCGCCGAACAGGCCCGCGCGAACGCCGCCACCGAGAGCATGGCCGTGCCCCTGACCCTGCTCTCCATGGTCCTCCTGTGCTTCTTCGCCTTCCCCGCCCTGATCCGCATGTTCCTCATGTAGCCACGCCCGAAGGGAAACCCTCGACCGATGCACCGCCTGCAGCACATCCCCCTGCGCGCCTCGATCTGGACCGCCACCACCGCTCGACGCCTGCGCGCACGCCTGGAGGCCGCCCGCGCCGAGCCCGACCGCGGAGACGTCAACATCCCCACCGTCATGTGGATCGTCGCCGGGGTGATCTTCGCCGTCGCCGCCGTCGCCGCGTTCAAAGCCCTCGCCGACAAACACCTGGGCGACCTGAAGGGACTGTAGGTACCGGTGATACTGACGCCCGTCCACGCACTCGCCCGGCTGGTGCACCGCCGCGCCGCACTGGGCGATACGGGCGACGCCAGCCTCCAGATGGTCATCTGCTTCCCCGCTGTCCTCTTCCTGCTGCTCATGGTCGTCGAGGGCTGCAACGTGTACCTGGCCAAGGAGGCCGCGACGACCGCCGCCCGCGAAGGCGTCGCAAGCGCCCGCGGCTACGGCGCCGGCCCCGACGCCGGCGTCCAACGCGCCACCACCGTCCTGGCTCGCCTGGACGGCACCCTCAACCACGGCACCGCCAGCCGCGAGGGCTCCACCCCCGACCAGGTCCGCATCACCATCCGCGGCCAGGCGCCGTCCCTGCTCGGACTCACCATCAACATCACCGAGCAGGCAAGCGGACCGGTCGAGAAGTGGACGACCCCGTGACAGGCACTGCTCCCGCGACGGACAGGACGGCAACACGTCGGCGACGCAACAGGGGCGACGAGGGAAGCGCCGCGATCGAGTTCACCCTCTGGGTGCCGGTGGCCCTCCTGCTGCTGGCCGTCGCCCTCGCCGGCGGGCGCATCATCATGGCCGGCAATGCCGTCGACGCCGCAGCAGCCGACGCCGCCCGCGAGGCCTCCCTGGCCCGCAACGCCTCCGAGGCCGCCGACCGCGCCACCGCCGCCGCCCGCCAGACCCTCGGCGACCAGCACCTGCACTGCGCCGCCGTCGACATCCGCGTCGACACCTCCGGCTTCGCCTCCCCCGTCGGCCAGTACGGCGCCGTCACCGCCACCGTGCACTGCCGCGTGAACCTGTCCGACCTCGGCATCCCGACCGGCGGCGGCAAGGACATGAAGTCCTCCTTCACCTCCGTCATCGACCGCTGGAGGGCCCGCTGATGCCCCGCCCACTCCGCAGCCGGCCCGCCGACGACCGCAGGGACGAAGGCAGCATCACCCTGTGGTGGGTCATCACCCTGGCCGGGGCCCTCATCATGATCGGCCTGGTCGTCGACCTCGGCGGCAAGCTCCGCTCGATCGAGTACGCCGACTCCCTCGCGGCCGAGGCCGCACGCGCCGGCGCCCAGGCCGTCGACCCCGGCAAGGCGGTCTCCGGCCAGGACATCGTCATCGACCCCGCCCGGGCCGTCGCCGCCGCCACCGACTACCTCGCCCGCGCCGGCGTCGCCAGCACCGTCACCCCCGGGACCGACGGCACCAGCATCACCGTCCACGTCACCGTCCGGCACAAGACCCTCTTCCTCCAGGCCCTCGGCATCGACACCCTCCAGGCCGACGGCCACGCCGGCGCCACCCTCCTGCACGGCGTCACCGCACCCGAAGGCTGACCGACCGATGAATACCCTGCGCCGCCTGGCCACCGTCCTGCGCGCCCTCGCCGCCCTGCTGGTCCTGCTCGCCCTGCTCGCCGGACTGCCCGCCCTGCTGTGGCTGTTCACCACCACCCTCCTGCCCCACGGCGTCAGCCCCTCCGAGCTCACCGGACTGCTGACCCGGCACCAGAACGTCGGCACCCCCCTGCTCGCCGTGCTCCTCGCCGCCGGCTGGACCGCCTGGGCCGCGTTCACGGTGTGCGTCCTGCTGGAGATCCCCGGCCAGCTCTCCGGCCGCCCCGCCCTGCGGCTGCCCGCCCTCGGCGGCCCGCAGCGCCTGGCCGCCTTCCTCGTCGGCGCCGTGCTCGTCGCCCTGCCCACCGGCAACGCGCTCGCCTCCCCCACCCCCGCGCACGCCGCCGCCCGCCCCCTCGTCGCCGCCACCGCCTCCCAGGCCCCGGCCCCCGCGGCGGCCGTGCCCTCACCGGCCGAGAACACCACGCCCCCGCACGGCTCCGTCCACACCGTCCAGGACCGCGACAGCCTGTGGTCGATCGCCGAGGACCGGCTCGGCGACGGCACCCGCTGGCGGGAGATCGCCGCCCTCAACACCGGCCGCACCATGGCCGACGGCACCGTGTTCAGCCCGGACGTCATCCAGCCGGGCTGGACCCTCCTGCTGCCCGAGAACGCCACCCCCGCCCCCGCGCCGGCCACCAACGCCGGCCCGGCCCAGGCCGCTCCGAACACCGGCACCACCACCGCCACGCAGGAGTCCGGCTGGCCGACCCACACCGTCCAGGGCCCCTCCGAGACGCTGTGGGACCTGGCGGTGCGCCACCTCGGCGACGGACAGCGCTGGCCGGACATCACCGCCCTCAACCCCACGCTCGCCACCACCCCGCCCGACCAGGCCCTCCCGGACGGCACCGTCCTCAACCTCCCCGCCGACGCCCGCCCCGCCGGCCCCACCGCCACCACGCCCGCCGCCGTCCCGGCGCAGCCCGCCCCCGGCCCCGCTCCGGCCGGGACCGCCCACGTCACCGTGCGGAAGGGCGACAGCCTGTGGTCGATCGCCGAACACGAACTGGGCGACGGCACCCAGTGGCCCCGGGTCTTCACCGCCAACGAGGGCACGCCTCAGCCCGGCGGCGGGCACTTCACCGACCCCGACCTCGTCTACCCCGGCCAGGTCCTCGACCTCCCCCCGGCCGCGTCGGCCCCGCCCGCGGACGCCGAGCCCTCCGCGACCGTCCCGGAGGCCTCCGCCACGCCCGCACCCGCGCCCGCTCCGACGGCCCCGGGTGCCGATACCGGCCGCCGCCAGGACGCCCCCGCGGCCCAGGGCCGGCCCGCACCGGCCACCTCAGCCTCTGCGGCTCCCACCGGCCAGGCGCCGTCCGTGCCCGACCGCCCGGCACCCGCGACCAGCGCCCCCGGCGATCCCGGACCGAGCGCCTCCGCCATGCCCACGCAGGAGAGCCGGCAGCACCTGCTCGTCCCCGCCGCGGCCTTCGCCGGCGCCGGCGCCCTGGCCGCTGCCTTCATCGGCGTCCTCGCGCTGCGCCGCCGCCTCCAGCAGCGCCGCCTGCGCCCCGGGCGCCACATCCCCCTGCCCACCGGCCGTGCCGCCGCCACCGAGCAGTCCCTGCGCGCCGCCCAGCGCCCGGGCGGATTCGACCTGCTCGACCGGGCCCTACGCAGCCTCGCGCTCAACCTCGCGGCCCAGGGCCGCGCCCTGCCCGCCCTGGACGCCGTCGTACTGAGCGAGTCGCGTGTCGACCTCCACCTGGCCGACCACACCGTCCCGGCGGAGCCGTTCACCGCCACCGCCGAGCGGCTGTGGACCTGCCCGGCCACCAGCGCCGGCCTCGCCGACGACGAGCGCCTCGCGGAGGCCGACGCCCCCTACCCGGCCCTGGTCTCCATCGGCCGTGACGCCCGCGAGCGCCTGGTCCTCGTCGACCTGGAGCACGTCGGCGTCCTCCACCTGGACGGCGACCCGGCCACGGCCCGGTACATGCTGCAGGCCGTCGCCGTCGAGCTCGCCACCAGCCCGCTGCCCGCGCACCTGGACGTCGAGATCCTCGACGCTTCGGCCCCCGGCCTGGAACGGGCGGTCCCGGAGCGGGTCCACCGCGCCGCCGACCCGGCGCAGGCCGTCGAGCGGCTGCTCGACCACGCCGCCGGCCAGCACCGCGCCCTGGCCGCCGTCGGCGCCGGGTCCCTGCGGGCCGCGCGGCTGGCCGACGCCTCCGACTCCTGGTCCCCTCGGATCCTCCTGGCCGCCGCCCTGCCCGACGGCGAGAACGGCGACCGGCTGCTCACCGCCCTCACCGACCGGCCCCGCACCGCTGCGGCGGTCGTCACCGCATCCGCCCCGCCCCTGCCGGGCCGCGGCTGGACGCTGCACTGCCCGCCCGACGCGTCCGCAGTCGTCCTGCCGGGCTCCCAGCTCCCCGTCACCCTCCAGGGCCTGACCGACGAGCACTTCGCCGACGCCGTCGGTATCCTCGCCCTCGCCGCCGACCCCGCCGACGTCCCTGCGCCCGGCTGGCTCACCGACCCCGGCGAAGCCGGCGGACAACCGCTGGCTCTCCCCGCCGTCGAGGGGGCCTGCGACGCGCTGCCCGCCGAGTACGCCGAGATGGAAGACGAACTCGCCGACACCGACGAACACCCCGAGCCCGCAGAGCACGAACCCGCGCAGCCCTTCCGCGCACCGGTCCCGCGCCCGCACACACCCGCCCCACCGGTCCCCGCCGGGCCGACGCTCGCCGACATCCTCTCCGGCGAGGACGACCACCCGGCCCCGCCCCCGAGCCCGGCCCCCTCCCGGCGTTCCCTTCCCGCCCCCGAACCCGAGCCGGCTCCCGACGGGCCGTCCGTCCTGCTGCTGGGCCCCGTCGCCATCGAGAACGCCGCCGGCCAGGTCGACTCCAACCGCCGCCGCACCGCCACCGAGCTCATCGCCTACCTCGCGATCAACCCCGGCGCCGACCACCACGCCATCGACGCCGCCCTGTGGCCCGGACAACTCGTCAGCAAACAGGTCCGCAACGCCGCCATCTCCCGCGCCCGCTCCTGGCTCGGCACCACCCCCGGCACCGGCCTCCACCTGCCCCGCGTCCAGGACACCGACGACAACCGCTACCGCCTCGCCGACACCGTCGACTGCGACTGGAACCGCTTCCTCCACCACTACCGCACCGGCCTGGCCGACACCGGCGAGGACGGCGACCTCGCCCTGCGCCGCGCCCTCGCCCTCGTCCGCGGCCGCCCCTTCGCCGCCATCGACCCCACCCGCTACGCCTGGGCCGAACCCACCATCCAGACCATGGTCTCCGCCATCACCCACGCCGCCCACGAGCTCTCCACCCGCCGCCTCGACGCCGCGGACGTCCCCGGCGCACTCTGGGCCGCCCGACAGGGCCTCCTCGCCGGCGAGGAGAACGAGACCCTCCACCGCTGCCTCTTCCGCGCCCACCATGCCGCAGGCGACACCGACGCCCTGCGCACCGCCGCCGCCACCCTCGCCCGGATCAACAGCAAACTCGGCGACCTCGACATGGAAGCCGAAACCGCCGCCCTCCTCCACCAGCTGCTCCCCCACCCCCTCACGACCCGCTGACCAACGGACCCGCATGCCCCTCACCCACCTCGCCACCGGCGCCGCGGCCGGCGCCCTCACCGGCGCCCTGGCCGTCCGCCCCCTCGCCTTCCACTACACCGCCCCCACCAGCCACCCACTGCCCCGCCGCACCTGCCCCCACTGCGACCACCCCCTGAACGCCACCCGCCCCCGCGACCTGCGAGCCATCAGCCTCACCCGCCGCTGCCCCCACTGCACCACCCGCATCGGCCCCGCCCCGCTGCTCCCCGAAGCCCTCGCCGCCGTCGGCTTCGCCGCCGCCCTCCATGGCGGCGGCGGGCCGTGGGTGACCGCCGCGCAGCTGTGGCTGGCGACCATCGGAGCGGTACTCGTCATCACCGACGCCTCCGTCCGACGCCTGCCAGACCACCTCACCGCGGCCGCGTCCGTCGGCACCGCGCTGTCCCTCGGGGCCGCCACCGCCAGCGGTGCCAACGGCTCGCCGATCCGCGCCGCCGAGGCAGCCGCTATTACCAGCGCGGTCTTCTTCATGCTCCTCCTCGCCGGCGGCCTCAGCATGGGCGACCTGAAAGTAGCCCCGCCGCTGGCCACCGTCCTGGGCTGGCATAGCTGGAGTTCTGTGTTCTGGGGCCTCGTCGCAGCTTTCACACTCGGTGCTGCCCACGCCGCTGTCGTGCTGGGCAACAACATGCGACAACGGCGGATCGCATTCGGCCCCGCACTGATCATCGGCACTCTTGCCGTCACTGCCATCTACTGAGCAGCGACCGCCTCCAGGATTACCCACCGCAGCCAGGCCCCAGGCCGTCGACCTTGATCAAGTTGATCAAGGTCGGATCATTCGTCATATTCCGGCTCCACGGGCACGCCCCAGGCGGCTGGCTCGTAAACCACAATCGCCCAGCGCTCGACTGCCCCGCTGATCTGCTTACAGGACCGGTCGGTGACGCTAACCTCTTGCTGGAGGCCCGGGTGATGGGGATGCGTAGGTCTTGAGGCTGCGGGCGTGTGCTGTGGTTCACAGTCCGTCCCCTTGTTAGCTTGCTGTCGGCGAGGCCAGCTGCGACTGAAGCTGCGCAGCGTGGCGTGCTGCGTACAGGTTTCCCAGGTCGGCCCCGACCGCAGGTACCGCTCCAGGGCTTCGGGTAGCCGCCGCACTTCGCGGAGAAGGTCGGCCATCTCCCGCACCGCTCGTCGGTCTCCTCTCTCCACCCGTTGACCGAGCCAGCTGAATGCCCGGTCCAGACGGCCGCAGTCCCACAGCATCCACTCAGCCTCCCGGTAGGCGTCGCGCTCCCGAAGATCGGCGGCCTTCGTGAACGCAACCAGGGCTGCCTCGACCTCGCCCCTGCCCGGGTGCAGCACCCCGATGTGCACCAGCGACGCCGCGTCGCCCTGGTCGGTTGCCTTCCCGTACCCCAGCAGTGTCTCCTCCACACAGTCCGCCATCCAGAACAGGGCCGCAGCCTGATGCATCGCCACCGTGTCGCCCTGCTCCGCCGCCTGAAGATAGAACCCCAGCGGCTCTTCCCGCCGGCCCTCCGACAGCAGTAGATCGGCCAGCGGCCTCGCGCTCAGGCCGTCGCCCTTCTGCACCGCCGCCCGGTACATCAGGATCGCCTCGTCGTCGTGGCCCAGCGACTGGAGCCGTTCCCCGCCCTCCCTCCAGGCCCCTACATCACCGGCGACCCCGGCCTGTGAGTAGAAGGTGACGGCTCAGGCCACATCCCCTGTCGCCCACAGGACATAGGCGGTCTCGCGCAGGGCGCCCATGTCCCCCGCCACGGCCCGCCCCGCAGTGAAGTTCCACCCTGCAGCTGGACACCTGGAGACTGGGACGTGTGAGCCTGGGGGAAGCAGTTTCACGTGGGAAGCAACAGCAACATGAGTAAGCGGTACACAGCGGAGTTCAAGCGGGACGCAGTCGCGCTTGTCCGCTCTTCTCCGCACCGGAATGTCACCGAGATAGCCCGGGAGCTGGGGGTCAGCCCGGAGGGGCTGCGGGGCTGGTGAAGCAGGACCGCACGGACCGGGGCGAGGGCCGGCCCGGCGAGCTGACGAGCCCCGAGCGCAAGGAACTCGCCCGGCTGCATCGGCAGAACCTCGAGCAGCAGAAGACGATCGAGATCCTCCGCAAGGCGGCCGCCTATTTCGCGGCCGAGACGAATCGGTGATCCGCTTCCGTTTCGTTGAGGACCACCACGGCGCCTTCGGCGTCAAGCGGATCTTCCGAGCACTGGGGATCGCCCGCTCCTCGTTCTATGCGTGGCGGGCTGGCGAGCAGGCCCGACGCGTCCGCGAACGGGCCGAGGACCTGCTCGCCACCGAGATCACGGTGATCCATCTCGCCTCCCGGGGCGCTTACGGCGTCCCGCGCACCCACGCGGAACTTCGCCGCCAGGGCCGAGCGGTGAACCGGAAGAAAGTGGAGCGGATCATGCGCGAGCGTGGCATCGCCGGCGTCACCCGCCGCCGTCGACGCGGTCTGACCCGTCAGGCTCGCAAACCGGCGTTCGCACCGGACCTGATCGGGCGCGACTTCATCGCACCGCGCCCGGGCATGCGGCTGGTCGGCGACATGACGTTCCTGCCGACCGAGGAGGGCTGGCTCTACCTGGCGACCTGCATCGACCTGGCCACCCGTGAGGTGGTCGGTTACGCAATGGCCGACCACCGCCGCGCCGAACTGCCGGTGGCCACACTGGGGATGGCCGCCGGTCGAGGTGCTCCGGAACGCGGATGCGTCTTCCACACGGACCACGGCAGCGAATATACGTCGAGTGAATTCCTCTCTGAAATAACCAAGTTGAACATGAGGCAGTCGATGGGACGAGTCGGATCCTGTTACGATAACGCCGCCGCCGAGAGCTTCTTCGCCATACTGAAGGAGGGAGATCGGCACCCGGGTCTGGCCCGACCGCGCCACCGCCCGGGCGGAGGCCTTCTCCTTCATCGAGACCTTCTATAACCGCAGGCGGCTACGCAAACACCCCGAGTGGGGCTACCTCACGCCGCTCGAGACCCGCCAGCGGCTCCGGCAAGGTCACAGCCTCGCGGCGTAGAGACAACGTGTCCAGCCGCGGGGTGGAACTTCAGCCGGCTGAGGGGTCGTCGTGCCGGTCAGGTCGATGGTAGTTGTCCGGGTGCCAGGGAGCAGGGTGAGGTCTTGGTCCTGTAGGGCGAGAACGGGTGCCGAGTCGGGCAGGGCTTTGCGTATGGCGCGCAGGAGGGCGTCAGCGGTCGGGTTGCCGAGGGCGGCGGTGGGTTCGTCGAAGAGCGGGATGCGGGGCCGGCGCAGGACCGCGCGGGCGTTGGCGAGGCGGCGGCGCTGTCCTTGGGAGAGCGCGCGGCCGGCGGGGCCGACCGGGGTGTCCCGGGGCAGAACGGCGAGGCCGACCACGGCCAGGGCGGCACACAACTGCTCCGGGTCGGCGAGGGGTGCGGCCGGGCACAGGTTCGCCGCAATGGTGGTGTCGGCGAGCCGGCCGTCGGGCCTCGACCAGGGTGAGCGCCTCGGCGACCGCATCGGCGGGCAGGTCCGCGACGGGGGCGGCGCCCAGCAGCGCCCGGCCCGAGGCGGTCGGTAGCCGTCCGGCCAACTGGGCGAGGAGGGTGGACTTCCCACTGCCATTCGGGCCGGTGACGACGACCAGCCGGGGCACGCGGACAGTGAACGAGAGGGGCCGGCCATCGTTGGCGGTGGGCAGGTCCACGGCGCTGAGCACCGGGTCGCCGCGGATCGGCGCGGGCGGCTGCCGGTCGGCGGTGGTCGCGGCGAGCGGGCCGAGACGCGTAGCCGCCTCCTGGGTGGCGGCCAGGTCCTGGAGCGGCCGGGCCCTGTCCTTCTTCCATCACGCTCGTTCTCCCGGGGCGCCCGGGCTGCTCGCTCCCCGGGCTGCCCAAGGCTATCGCCCGTCAGGCCCTCCTTGGAGGCCCTGGAGCACCGCGCCCCTGCCAGGGTCCTCACACAGCCGTGCTCCCCGCCACCTGACGAACCGCTGGTCAGGCACGGTGATCTGACCGCGCGACCCGGTCATGCGCAGCACGACATCGAGGACCGAGTCCGGGTCGGCGGCGTAGCTGTGTGCGAACCACGGCATGTGGCCGTTCTCCGACCGGGGGCGCGTCCCCTGTGCCATACGCACACCACGCCGATAACGCGGCGGCAGGCCTATAACTTTCATGCCCTGTCCAGCCGACCCACGGGCCGTGCCGCGGCGCTCCGGCAAGCCGACGTCGCGCTGGCGCGGGTGATAACCGACGGTGGTTCGAAACGGCAACAGCCTTGCGAGCGAAGCCCGGTTGTGATGACTATGAGGGGCTGGAATGCTCGGCGTTCCAGCGCCTCCGCCGCGTTCCGGCCCATGCGCACAGGCCTGCCGCGGCGGAGAAGCCAACTCCATTTCGGTGCGAGATCGCACCGCCGCACCGACACTCTCATGGCGTGCGCTTCTCTCGTGACAGATCGTCAAAGATCTTTGATTGCCGCTGAATCAATTCGCAAGGGAGTCAGGTTGTCCACCAGGGAGGGTACGAGGCAGCCATGGATCTCATCTCGGTACGGATCCACACCAATGATCCGATCGTTCGGGCCGGGGTGTCGAGCGAGCTCCTCCGCTTTCCCCACATCTGCGTCACGGATGGCGGGTCACAACCCGTCGGTGTGAATCTCGTGGTGTCCGCCACCCTCGACGAGTCGACAGCCAGGCTGCTCAGGAAGCTGAACCAGGCCGCTCCCCCGCACACAGCCCTCCTGCTCGACCGGTTCGACGACGCCGATCTCGCCCTGGCCGCCGCCACGGGAGTTCTGGCCCTCCTCCCGCGCACACAGGCCGATCCGGACAGGCTCGCCGGCGTCATCAGCGCGGTGTCCCGTGGTGAGGCGGACATCCCCGGCGATCTGCTCAGTCATTTGCTCAACCAGGTCTCCAGGATGAACTCGCAGTCCCAGCGGAGACCGGCGATCGACGTCCTGACGGAACGCGAAAGGCTCTTCCTGTCTCTGTCCGCGGACGGCCTCTCCAACACCGAGATCGCCCTCAAGGTCGGTTTCTCGGAGCGAACCGTCAAGAGTGTCTTCAGCGTTCTCATCACCAGGCTCGGTCTTAACAACAGGGTCCAGGCCGTGGCCTGGGCCATCAGAGAGGGGCACATCTGAGGCCCCAGGCCGCCAGGCCGTTCCGACATCCATGAAATTCGTACATGGCATTCGCCTCAGGCGGATCGACGTCATCGGGAGGAAGAGAGCATGAATCTGCTTCGGTCCAGATTTCGCAACAGGGAAGCACTTCGCCTGTACCGGGACGAGGACGAGTCGTCGGTGCTGAACCTGGTCCACGCCGACCGCCTGCCGGGCCAGCCGGCCGTGCACGTCTCGGACCTGAGGCACGCAACCCGATCCGGAGCGGCTCACCTGGTCGCCGCGGAAGGATTCACCGACCCGTACACGGTGGTCACCACCGACGCGACCGGAACCGTCACCGGAGTAGCCTCCTACGCCACGAACAGATCGAACGGCACGGGAACCCTGCTGTGGATGCACTCCGAGGAGGACCCGGAGATCACCGCCGCACTGCTCGATCACGTTCGCTGCCACTTCGGGTCCGGCCGACGACTCACGGCGTTCCCGTTCGGGACGCGATCGCCGCTGGCGATGAACGGCATCCCGATCCGCAGGAGGATCGTCACGTTCCGGGCGCTGGAAAGCGCGGGCTTCAGCTCGCTCGACAAGAACTACTACTGGCATGCCCCCCATGCCAGACCCGCGGGTCAGGCATATCCGGTGGCGCAGAAAGTACCGTGGACCAGCCCGCCCGGCTGGCGGCTCGAGATGACGCACACCGACGGAGAACTCACCGGAGAGGCCTACATCACCGCACCGCTCGAAGACACCGCCGAACTGTGGTTCCTGAGGGTCACGCCCGGACACCGAGGACACGGTCTGGGCCGCGAATTGCTCCAGCAGTGCCTCGCGGAAATGCGCTCGTGCGGCGCAGTCGAGGTGATCGCCAGGATCTCCGAAGGCCACCTGGAGGATCCCGACGGCCTCGTCTCCCTTCAGCGGTTGCTCGACAACGCCGGCTTCGCGTGGGTCGACTGCCTCTATTCGCTGGTCCGCTGCCCCTGACCCGCTCTCGAAACTTCGGAGGCGAGGGCTCCGCCGAAGTGAACACCGATCAAATCCGAATGTACATGACGGGCATCGCGTCCGGGCTAATGAGGGGTGTGGATTGCTCACCGAGAAGGAATACGATGACGTGCTAGAACTCTGCGGCCTGGGATGGTCGATCTCGGCGATTGCCCGACACCTCGGCCGCGACCGAAAAACGGTGAGAACCTATCTGCGAGGAGAGCGGGTCGCCGGGGTCCGCAGGAGCAACCGGGACGTATTCCTCCGGTTCGTCCCGTACTGTCGTCAACGGCTCGCAGATGATCCGCACCTGCCAGCGACCGTGCTGTTCAAGGAGACCATCAAGCTGGGATACCCGGGCGTCTACTCCAGTTTCACCCGTGCCCTGCGCAAACACCAGGTGCGACCGCACTGCACGACCTGTTACGGCGACGGAACACCCGCACGGCGGGCGGCGATCGAAGAGGCGCGGTTGCCACTGGCTGGAACTGGAGGACCCGCCGGCCACGTGGGGACACGCGGACCGCGCCCACCTCCTGGCGGGCCTGCTCGATGGTTTGGGACGCTTGCGCGGAGTACTGGCGAGGAACGAGCAGTCCCCATAACTCGTCACAGCCATCGACCGGGTGATGAGGCGACTCAGCTGCGCCGCTCCGCGCTGGCGATGGGGCGGAACGCCTGCCGATTGCTGCCCGGCGACCGCCCGGGCCGCGCCCGTCTTCACGAGCGTGGCGAGACAGTACGGCCGGACTGCCGGAGCCTCCCCTGACGAGCGGGCTGTCGGTGACGGCGTGTTGGACGAGCGTCTTCACTCGACCGTCCAGCGCTGGTGGCACGGTGTTCCGGGCGAGGCCAGCCTCTGGGCCACGCAGGCCGCTCTCGACCGGCTTGCCGTGCAGTGGGACGGCCCTCGCCCTCTCCCCGGCAAGGGCTGCCGGTGGGACCGGGCGGCGGAGCAAGGAACCGGTTCGACCGGCAGCCGGGACTCGAACGCGCACGTCAACGCGTCGCGCGATCATCACCCCAGCTGATATTCATTTCCAAAAAAGTGTCATGAGCGATTTCCATCGACATTTTCCGAAAGTCGCCGATGGGTCGACCCATCGGATGAGCCTCGGGGGGGGCCGCGGGGTGGCGCCGTGGTAGCGCGGCGCGCCACCGGGACGCCACCCCCACGCTACCTCCCAGGAAGGAAGCGATTCGCACGCCGACCTGCCCAGCGGCAGAGGCGCCTCGCCACCTCTGCCGACCGAACTGATGGCATATGCCGCGGGCTCCGATGGACAGTCGGCCCGAGGCCCCTCCCATTTCAGCGAGCAGCGGTACCGCCACGGAAAGTCCGCACCGCAATCGATCGTGCGTGCGAATCACCGAGAGCTATCCTGCTGCACGTCCGCGACGACGCCCACCCGTCCGCGGCCCACCTCTGTCCAAGGACTGCATCATGTACGTGCACAACGTTGACCAGATCAAAGATCTGATGAATCTTCAAGGACTGTCGCAGCGCAGCCTCGCGGTGCGGGCGCAGACGTCCCAGGCGTTCCTCTCACAGCTTCTGCGCGGCCAGCGCGGGGCGAAGCCGATCACCGCGTGGAGGATCGCCACCGCTCTGGGCGTACGGACGGAGGAACTGTTCTCCGACCGCCTCCCCACGCGGCGGACCGGGCCACCCGGGGGCGGCGTCCACCTCACCCACCCCGGCGCGTGACTGCCTGACGCACCGGTTCGAGCATGCCGCGACGGGATTGGGGTTTGCTCCATCCGGATGGCCGGGCCCGTGGTGAACGAAATTCCCCAGCTGCAGGCAACCAGCCGGAATGACATCGCTAGCCTTCAAGAACCATGACATTGATCCACGAGATCACATGGCCCGACGAATGGAGTTTCCCCATGCGTAATCGCGTCACTCGAACTGTCCTTGTGGCCGTGGCCGCTCTCGGCCTCTCAGCTTCCGCAAGCCCTGCCACCAGCTTTGCCGACAGCACCACCAACGACCTGCTCTGCCGACCTGGCCAGCTGTGCCTGTTCTCCGGCGCGGGAGGTACCGGAGAGGTCCTTTACGCCGTGGACGAGGGTGTCCAGATGAATTCGTTCACCCCCCGAATCGAACTCGACGTCAAACTGCCCGGAAAGCCCAAGTCGGTGCGCAATCCCCTCCGCTACGAGACCTTCAAGTGCGGCTGGGTCCTCAACGACGGGCCCTCCTTCGAGGGAAGCGAACAGCGAGTCACCACGCTCGGCGTGAGCAACCTCGACCTTGCCGGCGTGAGATCCATCGGCGTCTTCTGCGGCCGCTCGTAGCAGCCCGCAGGTCCGGCTGCCCGCGATGGCACGTCATCGCGGGCAGCCGGACCGGAACGCATCGTCAGGTGGCGAGGCGAGCGTTGTATCCGCTGATGCTCAGCGCGCCTTCCGCGACCGAGCTGAGGACGTTGATCCCCGCCTTCCCCGCGAGGACGACCCCTCCCTTCGGTCCGGGAAGCGACCCGGCCACGCTGGTGAGGTGGCCGAAGATGTCGGGGATCGCTCCGACGACACCCGCCCAGGCGAGATAGGTCGCATCGTCGCTCTCCGCCGCCAGCAGCAGCTTGACGCTGCAGCCGCAGCTGACCAGCCCGGCGATGGTCTCGGCCAGCGAAGCCGCCCAGTCCAAGGCACCCACGGTGCACCGCTTGATCGTGCGACTGCCGAGGGAAAGGGCGGTGGTGACGAGGTCGAACGCCAGCATCCCCTGGTCCCAGGCGTCCTCGCTTCCCCATTCGGCAGCGAGCAGCAACCCGAACTGCGGCATGTAGTACCCGAGTTCGGCCAGGCCCACCTTCATGGCGGGGCCGGGGTCGGTAGGATCCAGCCAGGTCTGCTTCACCTCGTAGGCGTCGCACCCGGAGGACACCAGCGCGTCGGCGATCTGGAGGACGCCCAGTACGATGCCGCTCTCCGGGCTGCCCAGCGCACCCTGTCGGCCGGCCCGCGCGGGGGCGACGAGTCTGCCGCCGGGGAAGGGCTGCCTGCTGGGATCGCCGACGGCGATCTTGTACCCGATCGTCGCGGGGAACGCGGCCACCAGGCTCACCAGCGCGCCGATGCTGGGACTCAGCCCGGGTCCCGCGGCCCACGTCCAGACCTTGTCCAGCGGCCAGGGAAGGTAGAGCGGGGCCTTCAGGTACAGATCCAGCTGCTCGACGAGGTACGAGAGGAGGGAAAGAACCGCTCGCATGGTGGCGGCACCGGCGCGGAACGCGGCGGTCACGATCTGCTCCAGCGCGTCCAGCAGCGCGGTGACCGTGAGCGCACCGAAGCCTTCCGGGCTGGTGAAGGCGTCCGCGAGAGCGTCGAAGGCATCGACGATTCCTCCGGCGATGTCGCCGACCGCTTCCGTGATCTTCTCCGCGAACTCCCGCAGGATGTCCTCGGGAAGCCGGAGCAGGGGCGTTTCGGGCCGGTGGGACTCCGTCTTCTCGGCCATCCAGTTCGCATGGGTGTCGGAACCGATGCCACGCTCCCCCGGCCCGACCTCGTCCGTGGGTTCGGGCTCACCGACGGACTTGTCGCCCCACTTCTCACGCGCCTCGGCGAAGGACTGACGAATCTCCGCCTCCTGCTCCTCGAACCATTCGTCACCCAGCCTGCCGTAGTAGGCGATCGCTGTCTGCAGGCTCGCGAACGAGCGGGTAAGGGCCTCCTGGAGCGCCTTCTGGGTGTTGCGGACGTGGTCGAGATCGAAGACCGCCTTCAGCCAGTCGACGGCAGCGGTCACGGCGACACCGATCCCGGCGACCACGCTCTCGGCCAGGCGACCGAGTCCCAGAATGCCGTTCCACGCGACGCCGGCGAGGCGGATGATCTCCTCCCCCGCAGCGGCCACGATGTCGATGACCTTGTTGACGGTGTCGACGAGGAACGTCCTGACGACGAGCACGCCGCTGGCGATGCCTTCCCAGAGGTCCCCCGCCATGCGCCGCAGCCAGCTCTGTGCCTGCCCCGGTGCCGCCACGCCGGCGGCACGCCTCGCCTCGTTCAGACTGTCGAGGGTATGCGGCGTCAGGACGGGGACGATCGTCCCGTCCGTCCCCCGCACCAGATTCACCTCGAAGGCCTCGCAGGGCGCGTCCGAGCCGAGCATGGCGTACCGGATGCACTGGGCGGCCTGCGCGGCCTGTTCGTCGCTCAGGTCGGGAGCCAGGGTCTTGAGGGCGCTGCCCTGTTCGTCGAACCGCGGCAGCGGTCCCCCGGGGTTGGTGGGGTTGAGGTCGTCCTTCTCCCCGGCGAGGTACTGCTGGACCTCCTCGGCCGGCTTGAGCGGAACATCATCGGACAGGCCCGGCACCTCCAGCCGGAATTCGGGAGCCACCAGCCCCTCGGGGGCGACGCTGACCGTCACCTTCCCCAGGCCGTCGGTCCACACCGGCGCGGCCTTCCCGGTGACCCACCGCGTCCGGCCCTGGACGACGGCCTCGCAGGCCGGCCCGTCCGCGGGAACGGCCAGTGCGACCGGGAAGTCCGGGACGGGCGCCCCCGCCGCGTCGACCACCGTCGCCGCCAACCGGTAGCGGGCGACCTCGGTGGCGTCCTGTCCGGCCACCGCCACCCGGGACTGCTGCCACAGTCCGGTCCTGAAGTCCTGGTGGTGCAGGCGCAGGTTGCCGCCGTCCCCGTCCCACAGAAAGTACGAGGAGTGGTCCGTGTCGGCCACGGACATCCGGATCGACCCTGATCTCAGCGGCACGGGACGCGTCCACTCCTCGGGAGGACGCCCCTCCCCCGAGGGCACCAGGTGCCGGGACACCCAGACCTGCGTTCCGGGGGCATCGTCCGCGGAGGTTCCCAGCGAGTAGACAGCTCTTCCGTCGTCGAGGTCCGGCTGGTGGAAAACCGCTTCCACCTTGTTGCCATTGCCGTTGAGCAGGCTCTCGCCACCGCCGTTGAGCAGTTCCTTGCCGTAGAAGCGGAGGCCCGAACCGCTCTCCGGATCATATTCGTACGTGCACGTCCACAGCGCCGAATCGACATCGGTGTACAGGAGCCGGGCCGCGTCCGTGTCGTAGCCCGTCTCGAAGCCGCCCATGACCGAGTGGACGTCCCAGTCGGCCGAGGAGAACGGTTCTTCCTCGACGAGACGCGGTGCGCTGTTCGGCCCGTCGCGCTCGATCGTCCATGACTTCAGCGTGCGGTCCGCCGCCGCCAGCAGGAGACAGCGTCCGTCCAGGAGGGGAATCAGGTCGTAGTCGTCGCTGACGATCCCGAGCCCGGAGACGTCGAGAGCGGAACAACGGGGCCGACCGTCCTCGAAGTCGTCCCGCAGGAAGGCGAGCACCAGCTCCAGGCCCTGGTCGTCGGCCCTCTCCCGGAGGGCGTGCAGGACCGAGCCGACCTGCTCGCCGTGGGCCAACCGTACCGAGTGGAACGGGTCGAACAGGTGCTGGGGCTCGGTCCAGCCGCCGTCCGCGTCGGACATCTGCGAGAAAAGCAGGCCGCGGTTGTAGCAGTTCAGGAACCCCAGCACCCTGGCCGCGTTCTTCCGCCCGGTCTCGGCCACCAGGAGCTGGAACACGCGATCGTCCTGCTCGGCAGCCAGGGTGAAGGGACGAACGGATCTCCAGCCGGTCACCTCGCCCTCGGCCCGCTCCACCGAGGCGATGTCCGATATCCGCTCACCCGGGCCGAGCACCAGGGCGCGCCGGTCGGACATCTCTTCTCCCGAGTCCTCCTGCTGCCCGCCCGGTCCGTGGAACGCCGCGACCTTGTTCCCGGAACCGGGAGAGCAGCGGACCTGCTCGGAGAAGTCGAGATCCTGATCCAGGGTCACCGAGACGTCGACCCGCTCGGGCTGATGCGGACCGGGCTCGTGTTCCACCCGGAAGGAGTTCACACCGACCATGTTGGAACTGGCTCCGGTGAAGCGCAGACGCACATATCGTGCCAGAGCCGTTCCCGGCGGGGGGCTGGCTCCCGCGTCCAGCACATCCCAGGAAACGCCTCCGACCCTCTTCCACGTCTCGCCGTCGGCGGACACCTCCAGCTCGGCCGCCGGGGGTCGGTAGCGGTTCAGCAGGTCTCCGCCGAACCTCAGCGTGATGTTCGTGACGTACTCGACGGTCTGGAGGTCCACCGTGACGTAGTCCCCGCGCACTACCTCCCGGTCGGTGCGGAAGTACGTCAGGCGGTCGCCGTCGAAGAGATTCTCCAGTGGATATCCGCGACTGGCCGGAACATTTGAAAAGGCAACGTGGGACATCGAAACCCTCCTGGTCGCTGCCTGGATCACAGGCGATCCAGTTCACCGGGCCCGCGGCCCGGCACTCGTCGCCGGGGCGGCCCGCAGAACAGCCTGCCCGCGCCGGTGCGGGTCCGATCGGCCCGCACCGGCGCCCGGACGGGAAGCACGCGACCCGTTCGGGAACCGGGCGATGAAGAGCCCGGAAGCGGTACCCCAGGAGGCGGTGGCGCTGTCCGTCCGGGAACCGGAAGGGGAATACCGCCCCCCGGGCAGGCCGGGAGACTTCAACCAGGGACAGCAGTCGTGTTCCCGCGTCCGGTGAGCGCGCAGGCCCGCATTCCTGCCGACTACGACCACCCACCTCATGTGCACGGAGCCACCCATGCCACACCCAGCATCCGACGGGCCCACCATCCAGTGGCATCGCAAGATCCTGAATTTCGGGGTCGACGACACCTCCCCGCCTAAGAAAAGGGAACTGGAGGCCTATGAGATCGACGGCATACCCGGCATCGCCATCCAGACGGCGTTCGATCCGGCGAGCCCCACCCCGCAGGCGACGGTCGACTCGGTCCAGGTGGGGTACGGCTGGGGACTGGCGTCGAAAAGAGAGGCCCAGACCTCCCTCCAAGGGCTGAGCAAATGGGCGTTCCCCACCGAGAAGGAAATCTCCCTGCCGGGCATCGGGCGCATCGGGCGCATCAAGATTCCGAAGCGGGACGAGGTGAAGGACTTCCCGGTCAAGGCGGGATTCATCGGCTACATCACGTTTCTCCTGGAAATGCTCAAGCAGGAGGGAACCCTGGGGCAGTTGCTGCTCGACGACATCAAGAACCTGGTGCCGATTCCCGCCGGATACACACCAGGAACCGGATTCGACTTCACCAAGACCGAGGCATCATACGCACGCGATCCGTACTCGCTGTACGGCGTGCAGCGGATCGAGAGCGCGGACCTGAGCCTGCTGCCGGGAGAAATGGGCAAGGACAGCGGAATCCGTGTCCTCATACTCAACGGCGGAACGGACATGCGGAACATGTGGGTCAAGGCCGGCAGCGAGGTCCACGCCGGCGACGGCAAGGGATCCTGGGTCATCATCTCGTTCCCGTGGGCCAGGATCCTCCAGGCCGAAGGTTTCCTGCTGCGCCCGGACGTCATGCTGGGCAACTGTCTCCACCGGGCCGGGCTGATCCTCGCCGGCGTCAGCGACCATTCCCGGGTCCATGTGCCGGTGTCCTGCTCGATGACGCAGTTCGAAACCGTCGAGATGACGATGGACGACGCCTACTCGATCGGCGCACCCGCCGCGCTGCGCTTCGCCCAGACCACCTCCGACCAGGAGGACGTCAAGTACCTGGCCGCCCTGGGGGAGGCCAAGATCGAAGCACCGGCGAAGGTGAGGAGAGCCGCCGAGCTCGCCAGGGACTTCAGGATCGAACTGTACGGGAACCAGAACAGCGATTATCTGAGGGAGCTCTACCGGAGCATCGAGGGCACCCAGGCGGCGCGCGAGAAGGCCTGGGAGGTGAACGAGCGCGAACTGAGCGAGGAACGGAGCCTGCCCTACCGGCTGGCTGCCCAGAAGGTCGGCCCGGACATGTACTGGCAGCGCAGGGTCATCAAGGAGCCCACGCAGCTGGGGGAGGTGGAGGTCAAGAATCCCAAGACCGCGGCCGCCCTGAACCTCGTCGGCTGGGACGCCGAGTTGTACTACAACCCGCAGGAAAAGAGCGACATCGCCTGGATGATCGGTGCGACGGTCGGGGACATCCTCACCGATGTCGTCGTCCCGATGTTCGGCCTGAACGTCCTCGGGCTGGGATCGAAGGTCAAGCTTCTCATGCCCCGGAACATCTGGGCGTACCGGAACATGGCACGCTGGGTCACCACCTACGTGCCTGCGGCCGGCTACCACGGAACCGTGAAGGACAAGTTCGCGGTGGCCGCCCAGGCCGGCAAGGACATGTACCAGTTCGCCAGCGAATTCATTGACAGCGGCGAAGCGAAGAACGACGTCCAGAAGTACTTCAGGCTCGCCTCCGACGTCGGGATACTCGACTACGCGAAGGACCTGGTCCTGTCGAAGGAGGAGCCGGACACGCCCACCGCGCGGGCCGCGTCGAAGGGGATCAAGCCGGCGGAGGAGGAGGACGAAGCCCTCCAGGAACTCAAGAAGCTCGTCGAGGGAGGCGCGGCGTTCGCACTCGGAAAGATCGACAAGATCTCCTTCGTGTCGTTCGACCAGGCCAAGATCGTCTTTCACAAGCTCGCGACCAAGACGAAGGGCGACAACGCCTTCACGGCACGGGTCCGCCGCCGCCTGATGGAACACCGGGCGCTCTTCGTGCACGAGTACCCGAGCATGGCCGAGGCGGCGTTCCTCGATCCGGCAGCGGATTTCGAGAAGACCCTCGAACGGACGGCCAAGTACTTCAGCGGGTAGGGGGGCCGCGGGAAGCGAATCACGAAATCCTGATGCCGGTTGCCATGACATTTCGGCCAACCGCCCCTGGCCCGCCGTTTTCCAGCCACGTGATCGACCTGGAGACATTATGAGTCTCTCCGTGCAAGAGCTGAGAAGGATGCTGCGGGATGCCTCTCAGCAGCAGTATTTCGAGATGGATGCCGAAACCCTTGATATCGAGGGTGCCGACGGCCTGTTCACCGACTATTTCGGCGGTGGGCCCCTGGTCCTCACGGGGGCACGAGGAGATCCGCTAAGGCTCACCGCGCACGGGGAGATCGATCTTCCGGGGGTGGGTGCCCAATCGGCCCAGGTCCGCTTCACCGCAGACGACGAGGCGGTGAGCGGCTTGCAGGTGGCGGTGACCTGGGAGGACTGGCACATCGACATGCACGGCGTCGATGTGGACCTGCTCCCGCTGAAGGAGGACTTCTCCTCCTACTTCACCTCCCCCCTGCTGGTGTTCTCCGCAATTCCGGACGGTTTCGAGCGGGTCGTGCCGGAGGCGATGGCAGCCGTCGACCTGGCCGACGACATGGGGTACCTGGCGCTGGTCGAGCAGCCTTGGCCGGAGCGCAGCACCATCCTGGGGGTCTTCCCCGGTGGGATCTCCTTCGGGTCGCTGGCGGAGCTGGCGCGGAGGATTCCCCTGCTCCCCGAAGGGGCACTGGACGGCGTGGAACTGCCCGGCCCCGTTCAGGGCGCGCTGGAAGCCGTCCTGCTCATGGACGTGAGTGCGGAGTTCGACTGGGGCTCACGGGAGTTCTTCCACGTCTGCGGGGACCTGCGCCTGGACACCGACGGCGGCTGGGACGTCATCCCCGGCTTCCTGGCACTTGAGGAGTTCTCCGCCTGGTTCTACTACAACAGGACCGACGAGGACGAGGAACCAGCCGAGGAGGAGAGCGAGTTGGCCGCCGGGCTGGCCGCCCGCCTGAGCGTGGGCAGCAACAAGGACCTGGTCCTCGATGCCGCTCTGACGCTGCCCGATCTCTGGGTGACAGCCACGATCGCCAAGCCCGACAGCGGCAGCGAGCTCTTCCGTCCCTACCTGCCGGAGGATCTGCGACAGCGGGCCGACCTCCAACTGGAGTACGCCTACATCCAGTTCGACGCCGCCAGCGGAGCCTATTCGCTCGGCTGCGCCACCGCACTCGACTGGGACTTCGGCCTGGGTCTGGAGCTGTCGGAGGTCCTTCTGGAGATCTCCTCCGCCCCGGACCGGGAGACCGGTGGCACGCTCGTCGCGAAGATCAACTCCGGAGACACGCCCATCGTCGTCATGGCCCGCAAGTCCGAAGCCGGCTGGGGGTTCTCCGGAACGGCCCGCGACATCCAGTTCGACGGATTCTGCGACTGGTTCTACGACACCTTCAGGACGCACATACCGGCGTCGATCAGGGACATGCAACTGAGCGTCGTCCACGTCGAGTTCGACAGTCAGTCCGCCGGCGCGTTCCATTGCCGGGGATCGCTGCCGCTGGGGGACCGGTCCAACGACGCCGAGTTCGTCCTGCACGCCTCGGTCGGCCCAAACGGCTGGCGCTTCGATGCCGAACTCTCGATCGAGGTCACCCTCGGAGACGAGCCGGAACCCTACCCGATGGTGTTCGCGGTGAGCTTCGGCGACAGCGACGACGAGTCGTTCTGGACGGCCAGTTGGGCCGCCGAGCGGGAGCCGCTGCCCGTGCTCGACGTGCTGCGCGCCCTGGGCCTGCCGGGTGGCGACTGGCAGGACCGATGGCCCGAAGCACTGAAGCCGACCGTCAGCGCCGTCTCCTTCAGCTACCGCGCAGGCCAGATCGTGGTGTCCGTCTCCACCGAGCGGCTGAACCTGACCGTCGTGTCCGTCCCCGACCCCCTGAGTGACGACGAGACTGTCTGGGCGTTCCAGTTGGCGGTGCGGGTCACGGCCAGTCTGAAGCAGATCCCGCTGGTCGGCGGGCTCATTCCCTGGCAGACCGACCTCTCCGTCACCGGTGTCCGGATCCTGACCTGTTCGGGCCTTCTGGACGCCGAACAACTGGAGGCCGTGAACACGGCGCTCGCGGAAGGGGTGGAGGAGGCCACGCCGTTCCCGATGATCGGTGAGGACGGCGGCCTGCTCGAAGGCCCGATGCTCATCCTGGACTACACGCTGCCGGGCGTGGAGCCGGATCCGCTCATCCTGGT
Source organism: Kitasatospora sp. NPDC057904 (assembly GCF_042887925.1). Taxonomy (NCBI): domain Bacteria; kingdom Bacillati; phylum Actinomycetota; class Actinomycetes; order Kitasatosporales; family Streptomycetaceae; genus Kitasatospora; species Kitasatospora sp. NPDC057904. The sequence continues at coordinate 78,804 of NZ_JBHVOL010000014.1, read as the reverse complement.
CATGCCCACGGACACGGACACCGACGAGGAGGACCCCGACCAGCGCCCCGCCATGATCTGGCCCGGATCGCGCTTCCTCCTGCCGGCCGGGTCCGACGACTCGGGCGAGACCGACGAACACGCCGCTCTGGACAGCCGGGCCGGATCGGTCGCCGGCGGCGCCTCCTGCTGGGTCGACGTGGGTGCCGAGTTCGGTCCCCTGCTGATCCAGCGGATCGGCCTGAACTACCGGCGCGGCGTGGTCTACCTCATGGTCGAAGGCTCCCTGTCGGCGATGGGGATGACGCTGAGCGTCGAAGGCATGGGCCTCGGACTGGATCTCAATGCGAAACAGATTTGGCCGCTGCCCGTCAAGCCACGCATCGACGGTGTGGGCCTGGACTTCAACCAGCCGCCCCTGCACATCGGCGGCGCCTTCCTGCGCCTGGACCCGCCGCCGGACTACGACCTGATGCTGGCCGGCTCCGCGCTGGTGGAGCTGCCGCAGCTCGGCCTGTTCGTGGTCGGTGCCTACCAGCGTCGCGAGAACGGCGGGAGTCCGTCCCTGTTCCTGTTCGGACGGGTGATCGGCCTGACGCTGGGCCTGCCTCCGTTCGTCGTGACGGGCTTCGCCGCGGGCTTCGGCTACAACAGCACCGTCGCGATCCCGGGGCAGAGCCAGGTGGCCTCCTTCCCCCTGGTGGCGGGTCTGGACGAGGGCGGCCTGCCGGACAACCCGATGGCGGTCCTGCAGGACCTCATCGCCCGCAGGACGGTCTCTGCCAGACCCGGGCAGGTGTGGCTGGCCGCCGGCATGGACTTCAGCATCGTCGAGTTCATCCGCGCGCGGGTGCTCCTGCTCCTGGAGATCGGCGACGGCCTGACGGTCGCGCTGCTCGGCACCGCGGCGGCCGCCTTCCCCCCGGAAGGCACGGCCTACGCACAGGTCAAGCTGCAGCTGCGGGTCGTGTACTCGTACGCGCAGGGGCTGTTGGCCGCGAGCGCGGAGCTGTACGACTCCTTCGTGATCGACCGCTCCTGTGTCCTGACAGGTGGGTTCGCCTTCTCCTCGTGGTTCGGGAACAGCGCGCACCCCGGGGAATTCGTACTCACCATCGGCGGGTACCACCCGGATTACCGGGACCAGAAGCCGGACCACTATCCGGTGGTGCCACGGCTCGGCTTCTCCTGGTCGCTGGGCTCCAACATCAGCATCACCGGTGGCGCCTACTTCGCCCTCACCCCGCGCGAGATCATGGCGGGCGGGGTGCTGGCCGTGCGCTACAAGGTCGCGAACGTGAAGGCGTGGCTGGATGCCAAGGCCAACCTGTGGATCACCTGGGCACCGGTGACCTTCCGAGCGGAGATCGGGGTCGTCATCGGGGCGTCCATCGACCTCTGGCTGACCAAGCCCAGTGGCGAGCTGAGTGCGAGACTCCAGCTCTGGGGACCGCCCACCGGTGGCCGGGTCGAGGCGAAATTCGTCTTCGTCACCGTCAAGATCAACTTCGGCTCCTCCGGGATCGGTGGTCCGAAGGACATCACCTGGCCGGAGTTCGTCAAGCAGCTCCCGGAAGAGCCGGTGCAGATCGCGGCCACCGAGGGCCTGCTGGTGGACGCCGAGGAGGAGGCGGAACGGATCGCGGGCAGCGAGTCCGACACCGAACGGTGGCTGGTCGGGTTCGACGGTTTCACCTTCCGCGTCAGCACGGCCGTTCCGGCCTCCACCGTCACCTTCGAAGGCAGGCCGATCAGCGGCGACGCCCTCGACATCCGGCCGATGCGCAAGCAGCAGCAGCAGTCCCCAGTGACGGTGACCGTCCAGTACAACAAGGCCGCCCGCGGCGCCGCCGCCCAGTGGGGGACGCTGGCCGACCCCGACACCTGGCCACGGGAGGCGATCCGCGGCAACGTCCCGTCAGCGCTCTGGGGAAAGCCGCGTTCCGTCGACGACAGGGAACTGGTGCCTCACCAGCTCACCGGGGTGACGGTCACCGTCCCACCGCCCACCGAAGGCGATGCCCTGCCGAAGATCACCGAGCAGGCGCTGGGCAACGAGGAGATGCTGGATGCGGTGACGCCGGTCAGTCGGCACCGGCCGCCTGCGGGAGTCGTCGTCGAGCCCGTCGAGGAGTCCGGCGCGGGCGTCGCGCTCGTCGCCGAACGGATCGCCCGGCCGGAGACGGTGACGGCCCGCGGCAACCTGCACCAACTGCTGGACACGCTGTGGGCAGAGCTGCCCAATGACCGGCTTTCGGGTCTCGCCGCGCACGCAGCCGAGATCGGCCTGCCGTCCGATCCGCTCCTCGTGGAAGGTGCCCTGGAGCCCGAGCCCGTGCCGGAGCCGCGGCCGGCGATGGCGTGGCTGTTCCACGTACTCGGACGGGAGGTCGGCGTCGTCGACCTGGAGACCATGGAACAGCTCGAACCGCTGCCGGTGCCCTCGGGCTTCGATGCAAACGCGGCAGTGGCGACACCCGACGGTTCCAGGATCTACACCTGTTCCAACAACGGCATGTGGGTCATCGACACGGCGAGCAGGACCATCAGGTCCTCGGAGATCGTCGGCACGCAGCCGTTCGTCATGGCGGTGCGCGCCGACGGGCAGCGCGTGTTGGCCGCCTCCATCCCCCGCAACCGCGCGGTGGTGGTCGATCCGGGAGGAGCCTGGGGACCCCGGGCCTTCGACTTCGTCCATCAGGGCTCCCGGACCGTGGCCATCGATCCCGAGCAGGGCCGGCTGTTCGCCCTGCGGGCGACACCGTCGACGGTCGACGTGTACGCCACCGAGACCGGACAGCTGCTGAACAGCTGGCCCCTCGCGCGGCACTACCCCTACCAGGCGGCCGTGACGTCCGCCGGACAGCTGTTCGTGTTCGTCACGTCGTCCTCGTTCTCCGGCCAGCCCGGCTCGGTGCAGGCTCTCGACCCGGATACCGGACGCGACTACGCGCCGCTCGACGTCGGGAACGTGACCAGACTGTTCGCGGGTTCCTGGGACGGGGCGCCCTGCGTCTTCGCCCGGGAGGGGTTCCTGCTCCGTGCCCTGCGCGCGGAGACGGACGGCGGCGGCCAGCCCCGCACCGTCCAGCTGGGCACCTTCAACCTCATGACCCTCGTCACCGCGGAGCAGTCCCCTGACGGCCGCATCTGGGCCGTCGACGGTGCGGGACCGAACTGGGGGATCTACTCCTCGTTCGACACGAGCAGCCTGATCAACGCCGGCCAGGCGGACCTCCTGCGCTTCTCCCCGGACGGGGCGCGCGCCTACGGCGTGCGCGCGGGAGCGAACCGGCAGCTGCACGTCGTGGACGCCACGGCCGTACCACCGCGCCGGCTGGGGAGCATCGATCTGGGCAGCGAGAACCTCTGGCGCTTCGTCGTCACCGTTCCCATCACGGAGTCGGGTTCCATCCTTCGGGAGCAACGCGAGTCGGCTCCCCCTTCCTCGTCATCGAATGGACCGCAGCGCGATGCCGGCACCTCGCCGGTCGAAGGAGAGGCGTGATGGCTACGCACAACAGCGGCCCCATGACGGGGCGCCGGGACGTCAGCTTCAGACTGGATCTGCGTGATCACCTGGTTCCCGCCCTGCCGGGTGGCTCGTACCGGATCGTGGCCAAGCAGGGGCTCCCGAACCTGGGCGAGTCCACCGGGCCCTACTTCGACGAGAAGGTGCAGGAGTTCGAGATCCGCGCTCCGCAGTTCGCCCTCCCCGAGGACATGGTGACCGCGGTCAATCCGGTGCCGCACGAGCTCGGCGCCTTCGCCGGCACGCTGCCACACATCACCCTGGCCGACCGGCTGCTGCCGTGGGAACGGACCCTGGAGCCCGGGGCGCTGGACGTCTCGGCGACGGTTCCAGCACCGTGGCTGGCCCTGCTGGTATTCGCCGAGGAGGAACTTCCCAATGACCCGGGTGCGTTGGGCGCGGTCGACACCAAGATCGTCGAGGACCTGCTGACCCGGCCGGAGCCGGGCGTCATCACCCCCAAGATCCCGCTCACCCAGGTACCGGAGGACGACCTTCGCCGTGAGTGCGCGACGATCCGCGTCCCCCGGTGGGTGTTCTCCCTCGTCTGTCCGCACGAGGACGAGCTGCGCTACCTCGCGCACACGCGAACGGTCGAGGAGGACCGGCTCCTGCGCGGGGAGGACTACGCGGAGGGCGAGTTCGCGGTGCTGCTGGCCAGTCGGCTGCCCGATCCGCTCGGCGGCCGCTACGTGGCGCACCTGGTGTCGCTGGAGGGCTGTCTGGAGGCGCTGCGGGCGGGTCCCGTCACGGGGCCGGACGATCCGCGGGACGTGCGGGTGGTGTCTCTGCATCGCTGGTCGTTCGACTGCCTGCCGTCCACCGGCGTCGCCTTCCCCAGCCGGATGAGCGACATGCTCTACGGACCCGACGCGCGGCAGAAGGACCTGATGCTGCGCCTGCCGGAGCCCGGCGGCGGTGGCGGGGCGGCCGGGACCGAGGTGCGGGAGCGCCTGGAGGGCGGTTGGGTGCCCTTGCCGTACCGGGTGGAGTCGGGGGAGGGAACGTTCGCCTGGTACCGGGGGCCATTGACCGCGGAGCCGGCGCGGAAGCTGCCGGAGTCGGCACCCGCGCGGGCGGGGACGGGGGCACGTGCGAGGGTGGGAGACGAGCCCGCGCCGGAGCGCTGGACGGATGCGTCCCAGTTGCAGGTCTACCTGCACACCTGGGGTGTCTTCGACACCTCGTGGTCGGTGGCCTGGTCCCTGGGACGGGCCCTGGCCCTGGCCGACGCCGATTTCTCGGCCTCCCTGTCGCACTGGCGTACCCGCGCCCGGTTCCGCGCGGGCATGCTCGCGCAGCGTCTGGCCGGCGTCGATGGCGCCGCGGGCCATGACGCGCTCGGGCGCCTGATGGCACCCTGCCCCCAGGGCAAGCGGTTCGTGCAGCTCGTCGCCGACGGAGCCGCTGGCTCCATGGTCCGGGCGCTGGCCTCCCCCGACCCGCTCCGGGCCGTGCCGCCGCGTGGCACCGCCGTACGGGGCGGCGGGCGTGGGCCGGCGCTGCGCACCGTGCTGGAGGACGCCGACAAGCGCGCGGTGCTGGGCGAGGTGCTGCGTGATCGGATGGAGGAGCCGGCCGAGCCCGTCACCGGCTGGCTGGAGCGGCTGAGGCTGCTCCACCCGGTGCCGTTCGCGCATCTGGTCCCCGACCCCGAGATGCTGCCGCCGGAGTCCTTGCGGTTCTTCTACGTCGACCGGGGCTGGCTGACGGCTCTGGAGGCCGGAGCGGTGAGTGTCGGTCTGACCGGGAGCACCGATGAGCAGCTGGAGGCCCTGGCCGCGCCGTGGGCCGAGGGGCTGCCCGAGGACGACTCGTGGCCGAGAGCCGGAGTGCTCGTGCATTCCTCCCTGGTCACCGACTGCCCCGGGCTGATCATCCGCGCGTACCGGCGGGAGCAGGTCGGTCGTCCGGCACGCCCCGAGGAGGGGGACCGGCCGGTGCGGCTGTTGCGCTGGGAGTACCTGGCACCGGACATCCTGCTCTGCCTGTTCGGTGAGGTTCCCGACACGCTGGAGATCACCGAGCCGCCGGAGGGCCTGTCCTTCGGGATCGACGTCCACCCCGGCCCGGGTGACGACAGGGACAAGCCGGTGATCAACCTGCGCCGCCTGACCGCGTCCGGGACCGGCCAGACCATCCAGGGGGCCTACTTCCCCACTCCGGTCGGGGAGTCCGGGGTCGAGGCGTACCTGCGGACGGACCCGGCGGGCCGGCCGCGCGTGCTGGACCTGCGTCCAGGCACGACCGGGGGTCTGCTGAGGGACCTCGGCGTCCGCTTGGGGCAGGCCCAGCAGCCGGTGCCGGCCGCCGGGCCGGGTCCGGCGGCCCTGGCTGTGCAGCTGGCCAACGCTCCGTATACCCAGTATTTCACCCCGTGGCGGGCCGATCTCGAACCTTCGAGCGGCCTCGGGACGAGTGAAGGGCAAGACACGCCATGACCGTTACCCCGCCCCTTGCGGCCGACGGACCGACGCCGCTGCTGGTGCCCATTCACGTCGATGCCCTGGTGGTCAACAATCAGGTGCGGTGGGCGGAGAACTTCCACCGCTGGCAGGCGAACTACCACCTCACCAAGGCGAACCGGGTCTCCCCCGAGCCGCAACCGTTCAGCAACATCGGTATCAACTTCGCTGCTGATCCGGATAGTTGCGGGATCTATCTGGACTGGCAGCTGCCGCAGGCCCTGGTGTCCGGGAGTCAGGACCAGGAGACGGGCGTGACCGAGTTCCCGCTGGTCCCCAACCGGTGGCTGGTGGTGCGCACCCACGGCAGGGCCGACTCCGAGACGCGGATCCAGACGGCGTGGATGGTCGAGAGCGACTTCCTCGATCCCGCCGAGGGTACCAGCGCCTACCTGACACCCGGCAGGGAGCTCACCCGGATCGGGCGCCGCGTCGATCTGGCCGACGGCTGGTCCGAACCCGAGCCCGCCGCCCGCGATCTCTTCCTGACCGCGATCGGCCCCGGCGTGGCGACCTTCGCCACCTATCAGCCCTACAACACCAATGTCTTCTCCCTCCACGACCTGATGCGCGACCTGGCCGGTGATCCGCAGGAGAACGACACCGGGGAATGGATCGTCAGCTACCTGGTCACGGGCTGGTACAGCGATCCCGCCAAGGACCTCCTGGCCGGTGCGGGCGATGACCTGGCCGCGGCGCTGGAGGCGCTGGAGTGGACGGCGAGCGATCCACCCGCGGCCGGACCGGTCACCCGCACGGTCTACCACGGCATCGCCCTGGACGTCAGCTGGCAGCTGGACGGAGACCTCCCGGACTCTCCGCGTCCCGACCGGACCGACGTGGCGATCGGCCACACCAGTACCGACGCCTTCGAGAGCCTGCTCGGCGCCGCCCCTGGCGATGACGACGAGCTGCCGGCCCTGCTCGGTGCCTGCCACCACGGCGTCCTGGACGACCTGGACGACGCCGACGGCGAGTACACCGCCGCGGATGCGAGGCACGCCGCCCGGTTCACCCCCTCGCCCGCCGCCACCACCTGGGTGCTCGAAGGGGTGCCCGCCGAGGAATCCCTGCGGACCGCCGCCGTCCCCGTCCCCGGTCAGCTGTTGCCACCCCGGCGGCCCACGACAGTGGACGCGGTGCTCGTCCACGACTCCGGTGAGCGCGTGCAGTTCGTCGAGGCGGGCCGCGTCCACACGGTGGGCACCGGTCGCCGTGGTACGGCCACGATCGCCGGCGCCTGGGGTGCGCCGGAACCTTTCGGCCAGGACCTGGACACCGCATTCCTGGACGAGCACGGCCTCCGGCTGATCCTGGCGGGTGACCAGTGCTGGTCGCAGGCTCCGTGGGAACAGGCCTCACCGATCGCCCGACGGTGGCCGGGCCTGCCCACGGACTTCCAGGCAGACCTCGACGCCGGCGCCGTCCACGAGGGTCTGCTGTTCCTGTTCAAGGGACCGCGATACGTGGTCCATGACATCGCCACCGACCGGACCCGGCCGGGCTTTCCCCGTTTGCTCGGTGCCGACTTCCCCTCACTGCCGTCTGCCTTCACCGACGGGATCGACGCGGCAGCTTTCATCGGCCGGTTCCTCTACCTGTTCAAGGACGGGGACACCACAGGGGTCGCCCTCGACGGCGAGATGACGTGGCTGAACGAGCTCAACTGGCACCAGGCGGACCACGACGCCACCGCCCACCGCCTGGCCGCGGCGCAGCGCCGGGTGTACGACCTGTGGTGGTGCTCCGGCCTGCCGCGCATCCCCGAGTTCCCGGGCGCGTCCTGGATCGCCACGCCGGTCCCCAACATCTTCAAGCCGCAAGGGGGGCCCGGGGTACCGCCCCGGCCCCAGCACCTCGCCGATGTCCTGTGCTACGGCTCGCCCGTACACTTCGTCCACAAGAGCGGGAGCACGGTCGGCCGCGGCAACCTCGAAACCGACCAGATGGAAAGCGATTCCACCATCGCGGCCCTGTGGAGCCTGCCCGCTCCCTTCACGGCGGACCTCGATGCGGCGTTCGCCATGGCGGACACCGACCAGTGGTTCTTCAAGGGCGACCAGTGCTGCCACCGCGTGACAGCCGGCAACACGAAGACCGTCAAGCCGATCAAGGAGATGTTCCGCGGGCTGCAGGAGAACCGATTCGAGCACTTCTGGAGTGACCTGGACGCCGTCGATCACGCGTCCGGCCTGGTGTTCTTCTTCAAGGGCATGCAGTACCTGATCTACGACTGGCAGAACGACACCGTGGAGGAGGGCTACCCGCGTCCCTACCTCGACGACATGCCCGAACTGCCCATCGCCATGAGACGGGGCATCGACGCCGCCGTGGTGGTCGAACCGTTCCTCTTCCTGTTCACCTCCGCGCTGGAGACGACCGGAACGGTGGGCACGCTGATCCCGGGCCCCCGAAGGCCGCGCTACCGCGACGTGCTCGCCACGTGCCTGGCGGATGCCGAAGCCGAGGCCTCCGACCTGGAGGGCCTGCTCGCCGAGGCACGCCGGCACATCCCGTGGGGCCGGACCGCGGAGGAGCTCCAGGACTCGATCGCCGACTACATCGACCGCAACGGCCTGGAACTGCCCGAGGGCGCGGAACTCAAGTGCGCGGTCCAACCCGACTTCCACCGGACCAACGACCCCATCGTTGTGCTCCACGGCACCAAGGCCGACCAGGTCGCGCGGCTGGAGGCCGACGAGGGGCTGCGGTGCCGCTGGCCCGCCGAACTCATCACCACGCTCTTCCTCTCCCCGGCCAACAGCACCGAACCCGTGTCCGCCGGGAACAGGGTCCCGCTGCCGAGCAACCTGCCCGTCCCGCCGGGGCTGGGCACAGCGGTGCTGCCCGCACTCCTGAAGGAGTTCTTCCACCTCGACCCGGCGAACGCCCCTGCCCTGGCCAGGCTCACCGTCCCGCCGCTCAACGCCGATCAGACCGCCCGTCTGGTCCGGGCCATGCGCCTCCCCAAGGAGCATGCGGACGGGCCTGTGCCCGCCCTCGGTGCCCGCCCCTGGGAACAGCCGTGGTCACCGCTGTTCTTCCAGTGGGAGGTGGAGTACTACGCCATCCCCTTCCAGGAGGGCGACCCCGCCGAGGGCCTGCAGAACCACTGGGACTTCGACGGCACCGAGTACCGCTGGCGCGGTGGCTACAGCAGCACGGAGCCCCAGACCCTGCGGGGGCGTCAGTTCCTCACCCCCACACCCTCCGAGACCGGTGCCGCCCGGCTGCACGACTACGCCGACGACCACCCGGGGCCGCACGCAGAGGCGCTGCACGCCCTGGCGGACGAGATCAGGCACTCGGACTGCATCTCCCAGTCCCTGGACGGCTTCAGCGCTCAGCTCCTGAGCCGCAGTTCCAGCCGGGCCGTGGCCCCGCTGACCGGCAGCCACACCCTGCGCACCGCGCTGGAACAGCAGATGCTGGAGACCGCTCCCGCCGACCCGGGTCCGCTGCCACGGCCGTTCCTCGGCTGGGCCGATGCCTACGACTACGGTGTCCGGTTCCGTGAACTGCGCTGCGGGCAATTCGCGTTCACGCGACTGAACGTCGTCGACCGCTTCGGCCACGTCCTTCCGGTGGTCATCCCGGACGAGGTCAAGATCCGCGACACCATCGGCCTGGGCGTGCCCGCGTACCAGTTCCGCCCGGTCCTGACCCCCGACCTCGCCCCGGGCCTCGACGATCACGACGAACCCGTCACCGTGATCAGGCAAAACGCCGGCCGATTCGTGCAGCTGACGCCCCGGATCAACCAGCCGGCCCGGATGCGGCTCACCTTCCTGTCCGCCCGCGACGACACCCACACTCTGGACCCCGACGAGGCGGATCGGGCGATCTGTGCCTGGCTGATCCCCAACTACCTCGACCAGTCACTTCTGTGCTTCGCCCCTGAGGGTGCCCCGCTGGGCTACCTGCGCGACATGCTCCCTCCCGGCGGAGAGCGGCGCCCGGTCTGGCAGCCACTGCCCTTCTCCGGGTACGAGAAGGTGGACGACCTCAGGCCCGACTACGTCCACCTGCATGGCTTCGTGCAGGACCTCCTGGCCCAGGGGTCCCCGGGCCTGACGGTCATGCTGAAGGTCCTCGACCGCGCCCTGGAGACGATCTCCCCGCGGGGTGAGATGGACCTAACCTCCCCCTGCGCCCTGATCGGCCGGCCGCTGGCGCTGATCCGGCTGCGCGCCCAGATCGACCTGGACGGCCCCGCGTACCGCAGCCCGTCCTGGTTGCACCTGATCGAGGACCTGCCCGACCCTCACTACCTGTTGAACGAGCGCTGGCCCGTTCGCCTGGGCGAACGCGACAGGCTCGGCGACTCCCTCATCGGCTACTACCGCGACAGCCTCGGCCGCGGCGGGACCTACGAGCGGCTGTACACCGTCCTGACCTCGGACGATCTCGTCGAGCTGATCGCCGGGAACGAGGCGGCCATGGACTACTTCGAGCCCATCGGCAGCGGAGAGAACCTGTCTCTGCCGGCCAGGAACACTCCCTTGCACGAACGCGCCAGCATGGGTCACCTGACGCTCATCGCGGACCCGCTGGGCAGCGTTCACGCCACGACCGACATCCTGCCGGTCACCAAGGCCCGCCTGCCCGGCCACCTGGTCGAGGAGAGCCTGAATACGCTCTTCGCCTCCTTCCAGTTCGCGCCGATGCTCACCGTGCCGCAGGAGTCCGTCGCCGAAACCGCCACGGACGAACCCCCCGGCCTCCTGCTCCCCCGCCCCTCGGACCGCCACGGCCTGTGGACCTGGACCGAGCGGAGCGCCGATGCCTGGGCCGAGGCGGCCACCGTCCCGGCCGACCCCAAGGCCCGCTACCCGCACCCGCGCCCCACCCTGCACACGGGGGCACTGCAACTGCGCCCCGCACGCACCACGCAGGAGTCCCCCGACGCGGCCCACCAGGAAAGGCCCTCCTCATGACTACCCCCGTCGGCAGCACCCCAGCGGCGTCGGTCGGGCCGACCCTGCTGGACTACTCGGTGGCCAGCTCACCGTCGCCCTTGCAGGCCAGTCCGCTCGACACCGGCGCTCCCTACAGCACCACGGCCCTCGACCTGGTCGCGTGCACACCGCCGAACGAGGAGGGCCGGCTGACCAGAATCGTCGTGGTGGTGCCAGTCGGCGGCGGCACGCACGACATCGCGGCCATAGGTGAGGGCATCAGCGCCGTGCTCACTCCCGACACCATCTGGGAGGTGACCGAAGTGGCGTCGGACACCGCCGTCAGGTTCACCATCGCTCCCAAGGCCGGCGGCTCGGCGACCATCGATGCGCTTTCCCTGCGTCTGGACGACATCCGGGTCAACCGTTTCCCCGGCCACGCCCAAATCCTGGTGCAGGAGTACTCATCGGAGGGCGGCCGGGATCCGGACAGCGTGGCGTACCTGGTCATCACCAAGCACCAGTACGCCCCGGAGCTCGTCGCTGGCACTGCCAACCGGTTCAGGGCGCTCCGCAACAACGGCAGCCGGCAACCCGCCACACGGATCTCGGCCGGTGAAACGGTCCTGCTGGAATGGAAGGACGATCACGACAAGAAGCGCCGGCTGTACTACCAGCGCCCCGGCGGGACCCACACCGGCCCCGACGTGAGGGTCGACACGGACGTCAGCGACCGGTCCACCTACACCGTCGAACGCCTCTACCGCACGACCACGTTCACCCTGATGACCTGCGACGACGTCACCGGAATATGTTCCTACGACACCGCCACGGTGACCGTCGACAAGCCGGTCCTCAACAACCTCCTGCTCACCGGCCCGCTGGGTGGCAGACCCACGCTCACCATCACCAGCGACGCCACCCTCGGGCAGAAGCTCGACCTCGCCGGACCCCTGACGGCCCGGACGGCCGTCGCGCAGGGTCCCGTCAACCCCGGCCGGCTGCTGGCCTCCACGACGATGTCGGTGAACGGCTCGATCGACGCGACCAGGATCACCACGCGGGGCAAGGCGGTCATGGGCGACACCAGAACGGCTGCGCTGACCGCGAGGAAGCGGGCCGACATGCTCGGCACCCCGGTCGCGCTGACCCGCGGTCTGTACTCGGACTCGGCCGCCCGCCAGCCCCGGGCGGTGACGGACGGATTCTTCTGCGGGTGTTCCCAGGTCGACATGCCGCCGATCTCGTACGACTACCGGGCTCGCTTCACCGCGGGGGCGCGGGAGGGCGGCATCAACGTGGACAAGGACATCGTCCCCTCGGACTCCCTCTTCCTGCCCGTCAAGAAGAGCGAGCTCTGCCCCAACGGCTACCTGAACTCCAACAGCTACCTCGGCGCGACGTACACCTACCACTTCGTTCCGCTCGGAAACTAGCGAGGAGGAAGCCGTGACCGCCCCAGTCATCGAAACCCGGGCCCCGGCGGGCGAAGGAACCCTGCTCACCTACTCCGCGATCACCTATCCCGAGATCCTGGAAAGCGACCCGGACCGTCCCCAGACGCTCGCCGACGTCATCCTCGTGGTCTCCAACACCACCAGCAGGATGGTGCGCGTCGACAAGCTCGAAGTCGAGTTCTCTATCGGCGGCAGCCCGCAGGACCTCGCCACCGCCGCGGTACCAGCCGAGAGGATCTTCGTCGACGGCAGCAACTGGCTCCACCGGGTAGGGAATCCGCCCGCGGACAACATCATCACCTTCACCCCGAACGCGGACGAGGACCCGCTGGCCGGCGGGATCACCATCGACTACGCGGCCATCAGGCTCACCGATGTCCCCATCAACACCGCGCCGGGAATCGCCTATCTCCAGCTGCGCGAGTGGGCGGAGTACGGCCATCCGGTCGGGGACGAGCCGGAGTACGAGCTGCGCCGCGCGAACATCAAGATCACCAAGTTCGCCGCCGGAACGGGCTCGGGCGCGGACTCAGGCACCGGCTCCGACCTGCGCGCCTATCTGTTCCCCTACACCCCGGGCGACGCACCGGTGACCAGCGTCGCTCCGGGCAGCGATGTCCTCCTGCGCTGGGACGCCATCCGCGACGTCGCCTACAACATGCACTACCGCGACCAGGACGAGGGGATCATGCCCGATCCCGGAACGCGTGGCACCTGGAAGTGCCCCGAACCCCTGGTCAGCGACACCACCTTCACCCTCCAGACGGTCTCCCAGCACGGAGGCGATCCGACTGTTCGTTACGACACGCTCACCGTCGCCGTCACCGAACCGACATATCCCGGCCTGACGGTCCAGGACGGCGCCATCACAGCGTCCCCGTCCGGTCTGAGCGTCATCGGCCCCGTCGTCGCGGAGAAAGACCTGCGGGTCACCAGCACGGTCGACGCGGCTCAAGGCGCCACCATCACCGATCTGTCGATCACGGCGACAGCGAATCTCCGGGCCACAACCATCGAGATCGGCGAAAGGCTCACGGCGACCGGGCACTTGAAATCCACGGCCAACACCATCGCCACCGACCTCAGCTGTACCGGTGATCTGACCGCGACCGGCAAGGTCAGGCTCCTCGGCACTCCTTCCAGGCTCACGGATACCAGGGGCACGGCTTCGACCGACGGATTCATCATCGGATTCGCCAAGCGCAGTGATGCCCGCGGTGGAACCATTTCGGCGGAAACCGATATCCCGGAAGGCTCCACAGGCGGCTTCCGCAAGTGCCACAGCACGGTGCGCGCACTGGGCAACGAGAGACGCACCAGCTTCTGCCTCCTCGTCAGACGAGGCGAGTCCTGGGCGACCTCCTTCTCCGCCGGCCTCACCAAAGAGTTCTGGTGGATCCCCTTCGGTGTCTAGACCTCGCACCTCCCGGATCCGCCACCGCTGTTGGCCGCTTCCGGCTGCAGCGCCGACCCAGCACACCCGTACAGCACACCCGTGAGGAGCCCCACATGGCCGCCCTGACCGCCAACCCTCCGGCTCTCCTCGACTACACGGTCCAGTCCGTTCCTACCATCCTGCGAACGAGCCCGATCGTCGGTGAACTCGACAGCGTCACCATCGACATGGTCATCTCCGACAGCCGGGACGCCCCCGTCTGCTGCGCGGAGATCCGGATGATCATCCCGATCGGCAAACTGCCCCAGGACCTTGCGGCATCGGCCGCCGGCATCACCCCCAGGATCAGCCCGGACACGTGGACCGCGGTGATGGTCCAGGACGACGTCCTCGTCCTGCGCCCCCAGAGCAACACAGCCACCTTCTCCCCACCCTCCCTCGCCGACAGCGGTGGCGGCTACTTCACCCCGATCGGGGAGGACGACGCGACCCTGGAGACATCGAGCCTGACGCTGCGCCTCAGTGGGGTCCGGGTCAGCCGCATGGCGGGAATCGCCAACGTGGAGATCGAGGAGTTCAGCTTCGAGGCAGGTGAGGATTCGGGGGACCAGATGGGCCCGCGCCATCTGGAGATCCCCATCGGCACGTTCCCCTCGGAACGCGAAGGGTCCGGCAAGAAGATCGCCGGGAACTTCTCCGCCCACCTGCCCACCGCCGACAGTGGGACCAACCCTGAACCGGCCACCCTCGTCCCGGTGAACACCCCGGTCGTCCTCGACTGGCTCGGACCCGCTGGGGCCACTCATCGGCTCTACCATGACGGCAGTCCCGAAGGGTTCCCCGTGTCCTTCCCGTACGAGACGCCACGGCTGACCCGCGACACCACCTTCACCCTGGACACCGCACTCGGACGCGAACACTACTTCGCCACGCTCACCGTCACCGTCGACGCCCCGGTCCTGCCGGCCCTCACCCTCGACACCCTCACCGGTGTTCCCGAGCTCACCATCGGCGCTCCGGTCGTCGAGGAGCACGCCCTCGACGTCATGGGCACGCTGACGGCACGGAACTCGTTCGTCGTGCCACCCGACAAGAGCATCACCGCGGGCCACACCGAAACGGTCCAGACCGGAACCGGCACGACCACGGAACTGTCGGCCGGCTCTTCTTCCACCGTCGAGGCCAGCGCACTGGAGGTGGCGGGCGAACTCACCACCGAGGAGCTGCTGTCCATCAAGGACGGCGGGCACGTGCAGATCCTCGGCCCCGTCCAGAACCGCCGTGGAACGGCCGACTGGGCCATGGCCCCCACCAACGGATTCTTCCAGGAGGAATCCAACACCGGATGGGTCACCAGCTCCGGCAATCTGGAGCTCACCTCCGCGATCGAACGGGACTACCGGGATCTCAAAGGATCGGTTTGCCTGCCGGTCAATGAGGGCTACCAGTGTGCTGCCGAAACAGCACAGAATACCCCCTGCTACTGGATCCCGATAGGGATCGGCCCACTCCCCGCGACAACGCGGGACAGGGAACCGCCGTCCGAACCGGCCACCGGACAAGCACCTTCCGGAGACGCGGACTTAGAATCCTGAGCCGTGCTCCCGCGAGGTTGACGATGAAACCGACTGGGGAATTGCGAGCAGCAACTGGGGAATCTCGGAGAAAAGCCATCCAGTTGGCGTTTTCCCCGTGGCGATCCGGACGACTGCTGCGCAGGATTGGCGTACGCATAGGGGGTCGTGAACAAACCCTCTCGTGACGTGACCCAACAAGACCCAGGAGAATCCTCGATGTCCGTCTACACCACCATGTCACCGCAACTGGGGCAGCAGTACCCGCAGCAGTCCAATGGATACGCCCACCCGTTCGTCCAGCCGTCGTACCTCCAGCAGCAGGACCTGTTCGGGCAGTTCCCGACGGCCTCTCCGGGACTGGGCGGCATGCCGTTCACCCAGCCGCTGCCGTCGACCCTCCCGTGGGACACCAAGGCCTGGGGACACGGCCTCCCGGGCCTGCCGCTGCTCCAGGAGGCCCCGCTCCAGGGCCTGTTGCCGCAGATCGTGACGGACCTCGCGCTGAAGTGCGCGGCCGCCACGGCCGCCGCGGTCATCGAGCAGCTGCGGATCGAGCCCCAGGCACTGGTCGGGATCCAGACGCAGGGACAGATTCCGGCGCACCTGGTGTCGAGCGTGCTGGTGGAGTGCGCACGCCGGGTGGCCCCCGTCATCCACCTCACGCTGGCCCAGCTGAACGGCCGCCCGGTGGCAGGACAGTCATGGCCCGCCTCGGCGACGGGGTTCTCCGGCCTCACGATCTGACGTACCGGTGCGCGGCGTGGCCTGACCGAGGCACGGCCGGCCAGCTCCCCTGATCACACCTGCTGTCCCGTGCGAGGCGCAGGGCCTCGCACGGGACGGCACGCGTCCCGTCTCCAGATCCGAAGGTTGGTCAAGTACATGAGTGACAGCACGGGAAAGGTCTCCCCGAGGACTTCCGGCAACAAGCCCAACGGGGCCGAACCCGGAACACGAGATGCCCAGGCGCCTTCGCCCCCCGCCTCTCCCACCGCGTCTCCCACCGCCCGGCAGCCGGAGTCCGACACGCTCCTGGCCGCATCGGGCCGAGGCCGGTACCTCCTCGCTCCTCGCCCCCCGCTCTTCCTCCCGGCCGGAGTGGCGCCACCCGAATCGGCCAGGCTGTTCGCACAGTTGGAGGAGGATCCCGAGGTCAGGGTGCTCGCCCGGGTGCATGCCACAAGCGCCGACCAGGCGCAGGCGACCGACGGGCCGCGCCCGTTGTGCCCGCCCGTGATGGTGGCGGAGATGACGAAGGCACACGCGGCAGCCCTGGCCGCGAACCCGCAGGTGTTCCTCGAACCCGACCAGCCGCTCGTCTACGACGTCGTCAGCCCGCTCGTCCAGGCCGTACCGGCGACCGACCCGGCCGTGGCCGTTCCGCTCGCGGAGAGCGTGCGCCTGACGGTCCAAGTCAGGGGGGCCGACGGTCCGGCCCTGGAAGGCGTCCACGTGTGGGCGGTTGGGTCCACCGCGCCGACGCACGCGGTTAGCGATGCCTACGGCAACGCCCTGCTGGCTCTTCCCACCGATACGGCGACGACGCTGCGGGCCCTGCACGTCCGGCCGCGGAACGGCTACTGGCCCGCCCGGATCGAGTGGCCCACGATTTCGGACGATGGAGACCTGGCCGTCCTTGTGGAGGTACAGCCCCTCAGCGATCTGGCCGCCGAGTTCCCGGACCGACCACTGACAGGCTGGGGCCAGCAGGCCATGCGGACGCACCAGCTCCCCCGGTCCCAGCGGGGCGACGGAATCAGGATCGCTCTGCTGGACTCCGGCATCAGCCGGGAACACCCCGACCTGAAGGACGCTGCGCGGACGGGGTATGACTTCGTCGCCGGCTCCGATCAGACCTGGGCGTCCGATCCGACCGGACACGGCACGTGGTGCGCCGGGGTCATCGCAGCGGCCGACAACGGCACGGGGATCACCGGTGTCGCCGCCGATGCCGAACTGCACGCCTGCAAGCTGTACCCGGGCGGGCGGGTCAGCCACCTGCTCCAGGCCCTGGACTACTGCATCGGCCACGGCATCGACATCGCCCAGCTCAACCTCGGTTGCGCGGCGGCCTCGCAGTTGCTCGCGCTCAAGATCCTCGACACCCATACCGCAGGAACGGCCGTCATCGTCCCCGCAGGGGACAACGGCGTCTCGCCGGCCTTCCCGGCGAGCCTGTCCACCGTTCTCGTCGTGGGCGCCATCGGCCACACCGTCGCCCACCCCGCGGACCCGCGAGCCCGCGACGCCGGTCCCCTGCCGACCCGGCCCGGCTCCTACGCCCCGAGCTTCACCCCGCCCGGCCCCGGCGTCGACCTCGCCGCGCCCGGCGTGGCAGTGATCACCACCGCCCCCACCTACGGCTACACCCCCGCGGACGGCACCGCGCTGGCCGCCGCCCACATCGCCGGCCTCGCAGCCGTCCTCCTCGCCCATCACGAGCAGTTGCGCGCGCTCCCCCGCCACAGCGCCCGCACAACGGCGTTGTGGACCGTGCTGCACGCCAGTTGCCAGCCGATTCCCCTCGACCCGATGCGGCGCACCGGTGCCGGCTTGCCGGACGCTCCCACCGCGCTCGGACTACGGACCCCGGCCATCGCCTCCCCGGCCTCACCGGAACCGGCTTCTCCCAAGACCCGTCCCGGATCCTCCGGCACGCCCTGACCGCCGGCCGGAAGGACCGAGCCGCCTCGTTCCGGGCCACGGGAAAACCTGGCACGAGGCGGTGACGGGCTCCCCTGAGCGACCGTCCGCCTACCGCCAGAGGTCGTTTCCGACGGAGCTCTGCGGCGTCCGGGCCGTCGCCGGAACCACTGTGACCCGCTCGGTCATTCTCCTCCACCAAATGAACGTTCTCCATATGATCGCTGAGTTACGGTCAGGCACGCATCCTGCTGGCCGTGCTGGTGAACATCACCCCCGATGGCTGTCTACACGACGTCGAGGGCGACTACTCGGCGGGCCGGTGGGGCGGCTGGCGTGGCCTGTGCGCCGCTGGCGTCAAGCAGGTCACCAGTGCAGCGACCGGATCGACCAACCACGTCCTTGCTGCAGCGCAGCACCGGGCCGGTGATGGCGGCGGACCGGGCCCCGCCCCCATGGTGATCATGACGCATCCCTGACAGCATGGGCAACCGTGCCGCAGGGAGCGGCATTTGGAGGGGGAGCATGCGCAAGGGACTCAATGCACTCGCGGTCGGTGCCGTCACGATGGCCTCGATCGTCCTGGCCAGTGCCCCGGTGTTCGCGGCCGGGGCCGCACCTGCCCAGGCAGCTCCGACGGGGGCCCCGAGTACCGGCACCAGGGTCATCTACGTCCACGGCAACGCGACGCAGACGAATGAGGTCATCTACGGGCCGGTCGGCGAATACCCGTCGAACTGGCCGCAGGCGAGCTCGTGCTGGACCAGCTTCGACCCGTCCAGCCCCGGCGGGCGTGCGATGAACCATTACTACGAGAACTGCGGCTCCTACGTCACCACCGTGTGCCCGGCGGTGCGCATCAACGGCGTCGGCCCGCTGTACGTGTTCATCGACCACGCCGTCTACCTGCACGCCAAGCCGACGGTCGACTACGGCGTCGACTGGCACTACGAACAAACCACCAAGAACGGCTGGTACACCACCGTCACCTGCTAGAGGTGAGGGCTGGGGGGAAACGCAGGACGTTGTCGGGCAGCTGAGCCCGCATCCGCTGCACGGGCGGGAGCGCGCGGCGATCGGCTCGGCGGCTGCGGCGATCCCGCTTCGTCGGGGCGGGCGGCAGGAGGCGGCCCGCTCTCCGGGCGTGGCGGCGACGACCTCCTCGCAGCTCCGGCTCCGAGCCCGCCTTCCCGCCGGTCGAACCCCGGGCACGGCCGACACGGACGCGACGAGGTGGATCCGGCCTCAGGGGCCGAAGGCCCGGGGTGCCCACTGGTCGAGGTAGTCGGCGATCGGCCGCAGCTCGGTGATGAGGAGCCGTTGCTGCGCCGCCACCCACGGCTCGGCGAGGACGGTGGCGATCGCGCCGGGGAAGGTGGAAAAGCGTGCGCAGGCCAGGGCGGAAGCCCGCAGCTGCGGACCGGGCAGGTGCAAGAGCCCGGTGCGCAGGATGTTCTGGAGCCACGGCTGCTGCTCCGGCCGGTACGGCGGAAGTGTCCGGAAGCGGTGGGTGACGACGGCCCCGGGGATGCCGAGCGAGGGACGCCCCGCCCGCCACCACCGCAGTGCCAGCTCCACGTCCTCCAGCCCGAATCCGCTGAAGGCCGCGAAGCCTCCTTCCATGAGGAAGCGGTCCCGGACGACCGCCAGGCAGCCGCCGGGGAGGAGACCGACCTCGATGGGTCCGGGCCCGGCCACCGGGCGCCAGCGGTAGGTCAGCAGGGCGTCCACGAGTTCGGCCCCGCAGCCCACGAACCGGCTGTCGGAGGCGTCCCGCACCGCGGGTCCGACCAGCGCGTCCGGCGTGCGCTCGAGCGCGGCCACGAGCGGTGTCAGCCACCGGTCGTCCACCGCGCAGTGGGCGTCGAGGAAGACGAGGACCGGTTGGTCCGCAGCCCGCGCGCCGCGGTTGCGGGCCGCGGCCACGCCGACATGGTCCCCGCGCAGCGTCCGCACCCACGACGGCCAGTCCCGCTCGCAGCCGCCGTCCGTGCTGCCGTCGTCGACGAGGACGAGTTGCCGCGGCCGCACGCACGCGCTCGCCACCGACCGGATGGTCTCGGTGACGCGGTCACCCTCCTGGTAGGCGCAGACGACGACGGAAACGGGCACCGAGGAGCGCATGCCGGCGTCACCGATGCGGTGGAACGGCGGGTTGCGGACCGGCGGCGGCAAGCTCCGGCGGCAGGTCGCCGACCACCGAGGCGGGCGTCCGGGCCCGGCTCCAGAAGCTTCGGCACTCCGGCAGCAGACGGCCGTGCCGGGCGGTGTCCACCCAGGTGTACCGCTCCGGTTCCCGGGTCAGGGCGAACCCGCGCAGCAGCGCGAACTCGCAGAACCTGCCGAACCCGGCGGCGTGCGCGTAGTCGCTGATCGACTGGCCGTGTGCGTCCCGGCAGTGGGCACGGAGCCCGGCGTACACGTGCCGGGGGACGACCAGGGGCGGCGGCTCGGTCACGTCCGGCCGCACCGGTTCACCGAAGAATGCGGCCGGGCACCGCCGCCAGCCGTCCGACTCCGGCCGGGCACCGCCCGAGTCGAAGGCCATCCGTGGCCGGCCGCAGTCGAACAGACGGTCCGTCAGCTCGCACGGCGCCGTGAACACCTGGTCCGAGTCCAGGTGCAGGATCATGTCCGCGTCCGTGTAGCGGTCCGCGTTGAGCTTGGTGATCTGCTGGCCGAGGTAGTCGTCGGCGTAGTCGCGGCACGTGGACAGACGCACGCCCGTCGACTCGATCGCCGACGGCTCCATACGTTCCAGACTCGACCGCGGCACGACCACGACGACCTGGCGGTGGCCCGACGCGAGCAGGGCGATGGAGCGCAGCGCCAGGGCCAGCCACTGCCGGTCCCGGTGGTAGGACCGGATGAAGACGTCGATGCTCGGGGTCACTCGACGGGCTCGTCCCCGATGCCGATCGTGGGTCCCGGAGTGCCCGTGATGCCGCCGGGCGGCAACGTCATCAGGAGTTCGTCGAACCCGGGGAACACCTCGGCCCACCGCGTGTCGCCGGCCCAGTGCGGCGCGATCCCCGCCGCGAGTGCGAGGTGGAATCCCGTGAGCCGGGAGATCCGGGCCCGGTCGAGGTTGAGGGCCAACGCATCGCCGAGACGGGTGGCGTCCAGGCCGAGCTCCTTCAGCACCGCGGGCGGGCTCGCCGAATACGCCGTGAACTCGGCCCCGCCGGTCAGGATCCGGGCCTGCCGGGGCACGAAGCCGACGTCGGCGAGCTCACCGGAGACGACCGCCGACTGCTCGTTGACGAACAGGGACACCCAGTCCACGCCCGCGCCCGCCAGGTCCTCGAAGAGGAACTTCGTCATCGCCGCCGCCAGCCCCACATTGGTGGCGTCCCGCACGGAGAGGAACGCCGGGGTGAGCAGCGACTGCCCGTTGTCGCTGACCACCGCTACCGCCATGCCGCGCAGGGTCCTCGCGCCGATGCCGGACGGCGGCCACGGACGCTCTTCGAAGGCCACGGCGATCCTGGTGCGGGCCCTCACCGTGAGCGGGGCGAGGACCTCGTCGAGCAGGTGCCCGAGGCCGAGCCGTCTGAGGAAGTGGGCCAGCTCCGGCCGGTACTCGCCGAGGAGATCGGTGGTGATCCGCAGTTCCAGACGGTCGTTCAGCTCGTCGTGAAGGTTGTTCATCGCTTCTCCTCACTGGTACTGCTGTCGTCCACGTCGTAGAGCCACGCCACCGCCGAGTACCGCACGCCGGTACGCACCGGGCGCACCTCGTGCAGCACATCGGAGCGGAAGGTGACGATGGAGCCGGCTTCCAGCCGGATGTTCTCGGGCGCCACGGTGCCGTCGGGCCGCGGAACGTAGAGGACCAGCGCTCCGCCATCGAAGGAGGGGAGGCCGTCGTGCGGTGTCGCGTCGTTCAGCAGGCAGACGATCGACAGCCGTCGATGGCGGACGACGGCGGGATCCAGTGGGTCGTCGGAGCTGTCCCGGTGGGCGCGGAAGAGTCCGCGCTCGGCATAGCTGCAGAACTTCGGGCCGTCCAGTGCGGCCCGTCGCCATCCCTCGTCCTCGATCGTCTTCCGTGCCACCTCCCGCATCGCGGCGACGACGGGCTTCGACCGCTCGGGCGCCAGCAGGTGCTCCGAGCAGCTGCGCATGCTCAGGTCGACCACGTCCTCGCTGCGGCGCAGCACCGGGCCGGTGATGGCGGCGGACCGGGCCATGGCCTCGACGGCGGCGCGGCAGTCCTGCGGTGACAGCGCGTTGCGCCAGATTCTCGGCTGCGCCTCGTTGCGCTCTTCACGGCTGGGAGTACCGGTCCGCATCCTTCTCCCGCTCTCGGTTGGTCGTGCGACGGCAACGGGAAACCCGCGCGATAAGTTAACCAACAGTGATGGCATCGTCATGGAAGGTGATCGTCCGGGAGTGTGCCGTGTCTCCGTCGTCGGCTCACGCATCCCCTTCCGGGACCGGCCGGGCCCACCGCCGACAGGACGGGCCGCACGGCCGTCCGGCAGCGGCAGGTCGCCGCAGGCGTTCGGGCGACCACCGGCCCACTGCCCCCGACCGCTGTCGGAGGCGCGCGCCGAATCTCGCGGCGCCGGCGACAGCCACGACATCGACACCGCAATGCCCAGGATGCGCCAGCAGTTCATGCCACGGAGCCTTGACCCGCGCCACCGAAGCCGAACTCGCCATCGTCCCTGAGTCCTGACCGCACCCCGGCCCAGCCGATGGCCTGCGAGCGGGTGGTCGAGGCCACGGCCGTTCCCCAGAAGCCCAGCCGCCGGACCACCGGGCACAGCGCCGAGGCCGAGCGCTTCGACCAGTAGGCACGGCGCAGCGGGCCCGGTGGGCCGGACCCGGCCGGCGCCGGACGTCCGTCAGCCCGCGGCTCGGACAGGGGACGCAACGCCCGCCACCTGGGAGAAATGGCGACGCTTCGTCGACCGCAAACGGCCCGCGCCGCCCTCACCCGAACGACCCCGGCGCGGCGCTGCCCAACGCCTGGCCTACCGCTCCCGGTTCGTCGTCGTGCGCACCCCGGCCCTGGAGCAGATCACCACCAGCGTGCGGGCCCTCACGCTGCGCGGGCGTCACCAGGACGGCACCGCCCGACCGGGGCTGATCGTCATGCGCAGCCGAACGACAGTGCCCCAGACGGCGTGCGGCGACGAGGAGCCCGACGGGTACGGCGACGACGCGGCACGAGACCGACGAGCAGCAGGCAGGCGGCGCCGACGCGGCAGGGCGGCTCGGCGGCGGGCGGGTGAGGTCAGGCGCGTAGGGGGCCGCGGCCGGGCAGGCACCGCTTCCTGACGGCCGGCCGGCGGCTCGCCGTGCTCGGGCTCGTTTGCGCCGGAGATCTGAGTACCGGGCTCCGCCCCGACGGTGTCACCGGCGTCGCTGGTCGGTTCCTTGGCGTGCCGGCACGGCACGACGCTGCGGGACGCCGGCCCGGGCGCGCACGGGAACAAGGTGGGATCTCCCCGGGAATTGGCGTCCGCGCCCCCGGCGGCCGAGAATCTCGGGGATCACCCGTCACGGGCGGATCACCGCGGCGGGCGGGCAGAGGACGAAAGAGGTGCCCAGGTGGGCGAGGACCGGTTGATCACCGGCCGGTACCGGCTGCTGGAGCGGATCGGCAGCGGCGGCATGGGAACCGTGTGGCGGGCCGAGGACGAGCTGCTGGGCCGCGACGTGGCCGTGAAGGAGCTGCGGATCCGCCCGGAGCTGTCGCCCGAGGAGACCGCGACCCTGCTGGAGCGGACCCTCCGCGAGGCGCGCAGCGCCGCCCGGATCAGCCAGCGCAACGTCGTGGTGGTGCACGACGTCGTGGAGCACGAGGGGCTCCCCTGCGTGGTGATGGAGTACGTCCCCTCCCGCACCCTTGCCGCGGTCCTCGCCGAGGACGGGCCGCTACCCGCGGCGGACGCCGCCCGGATCGGGCGTGAGATCCTGGCCGGGCTGCGGGCCGCCCACGCCGCCGGCGTCGTGCACCGCGACGTCAAGCCCGGCAACGTCCTGCTCGCGCTCGACGGCCGGGTCGTGCTGACGGACTTCGGCATCGCCACCATCGCGGGCACCTCCAGCCTGACCAGGACCGGCGAACTGGTGGGATCCGTCGACTACCTGGCACCGGAGCTGGTCCGCGGCGGCACCCCGACCCCCGCCTCCGACCTGTGGGCGCTGGGCGTCACCCTGTACCAGGCCGTGGAGGGGCTGTCTCCGTTCCGCAGGGCGACCGCGATCGAGACCGTCATGGCGATCGCCGCCGACCCGCCGGAGCCGCCGCTGCGCGCCGGTCCGCTCACGCCGCTGATCGGGTCGCTGCTGGAGAAGGAACCGTTGGAGCGGCCCACGGCCGAGGTCGCGGAGCTGCTGCTCGACGACACCGCGGCGGGGTGCGCGAAGCCGGCAGACGGGACGGAGCACGGCCCGGGCCTGACCGTCAGGAACGGTGGAGCCCCCGTTCACGCCGTGCCCGGGCCCGCAGCCGCAAGTGGCGCGCACACCGTGGCGCAGCCTCCCGGCACGCTCGTCACACCCGGCGCCCTCGCCGGGGATCAGCTGCCTGCCGCGCCCGCAGCCCGCCCCGCCGTGCGGCGGACCCGCCGCCGAACCGGACTGCGCTGGAGCGTCGCCGCCGCGTTGGCAACGGCCGCCGCAGCCGGCGGTGTCCTCGTCCTGGACCCCGGCCTGCGCCCCGGGAAGCACGAGGCACAGGCCGAACCGGTGCCGTCCCCGGCGACGTCGTCCCCGGCAGGCGCGGCCGGCGCGTCGTCCGTGAGCCCGGCCGGGCCGTCCCCGGCCGCGTCCTCCGCGGCCGTCCCGGGCGGCACCGGCCCGGTGGCCGTCCCCGCCGGGTCCAGCATCCGCCGGGACCCGGCCGGCTTCTCGCTGGCCGTCCCCGACGGCTGGGTGCGCGACACCGACGCCGCCGGCCGGGTCTTCTACCTCTCGCCGGACCACGCCTTCCGGATCGGCGTCCACCCCACCACCCCGAGCGGTCAGGGCATGCTGGCCGAACTCCAGAAGCAGGACGCCGCCGGCCCGCGGACCAACCCGGGCTACCGCGGCGGCAGCGTCCAGCCTACGGTCTTCCACGGCACCGCCGACGCCGCCCTGTGGCTGTGGACCTGGGACGGCTACCCGGAGGACGGATTCGGTGCCCGGCGCGTGCAGGACATCTCCTGGACCGAGCAGGGCCGCAGCTACGACTTCTGGGTCTCCGCACCGACCGGTCGCCTCGACGAGGCCAACCGCTACTTCCAGATCGTGTCGGCCACCTTCCGGATCGGCTGAGACCCGGTCACCTCTGCGGCCACCGAGCGGCGCGCGGACGCCGCAGCTCGGCGATATCGAAGTCCGTCATCGGCTCCACAGCCCGTTTCGCCACCGCCTCCGGGCCGGCCGGCAGTCCGGGCGGCCCGGCGGCGCCTTCCCGCCGCCGCGTCTTTTGGTGCGTCCCGGGGCGACCAGGCCGTGCGGTGCGAGATCGCCGAACGCGGCGAGGGCGTCGGCGCGCGCCGTGGTGGTCCCAGCCGTCGGGGTTGTCGGTGCCGCGCCGGTAGGGCGGGCCGGCCCGGGCGGGGCGGGCGGGGCGGGCTACTTCCAGACCGCTGCGAAGTGCGCGGCGTAGCCGCGCATGCCGTGGACCAGGGAGACTCCCACGACGAGTCCCGGGTTGTTGACGAACCTGGCCGACGCGACGTCCGGCTGGGACAGCACGGTGGTCGTCCCGTCGGGGTTCCAGCGCAGCGCCGTCTGGAACTCGCGGGCGGGGTCGCCGGTCCAGGAGTACCCGACGACGGTGCCGTCGTCGTTGATCGCGGTGGCGGAGCTGGAAACCGGGCCCGACGCCTTCGGCCCGAGCAGCGTCGCCGTACCGTCCGGGGCCCACTTCGTGGCGCTCCCCAGCGTGCCGACCGAGGCGGCCGTGCCCGCCACCGTGCCCGAGCCGTTGACCGCCGTCACCCAGCCGAAGTCGGCCACCTGCGTGATGGAACCGTCGGCATGCCAGATCAGGCCGAGCGTGGCCGCGGGGCTGGGCCCGCCGAAGCCGATCACGACACCGGCGTCGTTGATCCCGACGGCCCCGCTGTCGGCCCAGCCCGTCGGGGAGTTCAGGGCGGTGGGGGTCCCGTCCGGGCTCCAGAGCACCGCGTGCCGCGGACCCACGCTGTCGGCGCCCTGGGAGTACCCGACGGCCACGCCCGAGCTGTTGATCCCGGACACGACGGTGCGGACGTCGTCGCCCAGCGGCTCCAGCTCGACCGCCATCCCGTCCGGAGTCCAGGCCACGGCGTGCTGCTGTTCGGCGTCCGCCCACGAGGAACCGATCACCACGCCGGTGCTGCTGACCGCGGCGGCCCGGGCGTTGGTGTCACCGGGCAGCGGATCCAGGGCGGTGGCCGTGCCGTCGGGGGCCCAGGTCACCGCGTGCGTCCCGGACTGCCGGCGGGAGGACCCGACCACGGTGCCCGCGTCGTTGACACCGAAGGCCTGGTCCTCGGTGTCACCCTCCAGTGGGGCGAGCACGGTGGGCGTGAGGTCCGCGTTCCACCGAATCGCGCGGCGCGCCGAGTTGGTGCCTTCTCCGTACAGCCACCCGACGACGACACCGTTGTTGTTGACCCCGGTGGGCTCGCTGAACTGCGTGCCGGCCGGGGTCGCCAGCACCAGGGGCGCCGGGGCCGCCGGAGCGGTATCGGCCACCGCCGCCGGGGCCACCGCGGCCGCAGGGCCGACGGCCAGGACCACGACGGTGGCGGCGACGGCGGTGGCGAGAGGGGTCGATCGCGAGGTGCGCTTGCTCATGATGGGCAGCTCCTGTCTCAATCGGCATCACGGAGACACCGTCAAGTTGACTGTGTGTCAACTGTCCGTCCTCGGACCGAACATCAGTCTCGGGCATCGCGGGCACACCCCGCAGCCCGATCGCCGATCTGCCCACAGCCGGCCGATCCGCTGCCGGGGAGACGGCAACGCCCGAGGGTGGCGGTCCCTGCGGGGCATAGCCGCCGCCATGCCGGCGTTTCACCTGGCGCGCCCGCCTCACACCATGGGGGTGACGCGTTGTCGGACGAAACCGTGCGGAGGACGCCATGGCCTACTACGCCGTCGAATACACCTTCACTCCCGATCGCCGCCACCTTCGGGTACGGCCCACGCACCGCGAGTACCTGGCCGACCTGGCGGAACGGGGCAGCATCGCATTGTGCGGACCGCTGGCAAGCGACACCGGCGGGCTGCTGATCTTCCGCGCCGGGAGCGAGGCGGAGGTGCGGGAACTGGTGGACGGCGACCCGTACATGCGGGAGGGCGTGATCGACGGCGTCCGCGTCGAGGAGTGGTACCCGGTGATCGGCTCGCTGATCGGACACCTCGACGGGTGACCGCGGCGGCCCGACCCGCGACGATGCGACTACGATCAACTGGTAATCCCATCGCAGGTTTGGATGACATGACTGACCCTCAGCTGGCTGATCTCCTGGCCCATGTACGCGAGCACTCGCCCTTCTACCGCGACCTCTACGCCGGACTGCCCGGCGACGTCGCCGACCTGTCGGCGCTGCCGCTGATCGACCACACCGCCTACTGGGGCGCCCACGGCATCGAGCGCAGCGATCTGCTCACCGGCCCGCACCAGGACGGCATCGTTTTCAAGACCGGCGGCACCACCGGCGCACCGCGCGTCTCGGTCTACACGCGCGACGAGTGGCGTGCGATGGCCCGGCGCTTCGGCGGTGGGCTGCCCGCCGCCGGGGTGCGCGCGGGCGACCGGGTGGCCAATCTGTTCTACGCCGGGGAGCTGTACTCCAGCTTCGTCTTCACCCTCAACGCCTTCCAGGAGGCGCCGGTCCCGGTGGTGCAGCTGCCGATCGGCGGTGCGGCGCCGCTGGACTTCACCATCGAGGCCCTGCGCGACTTCCGCGCCACGGTGATCTCCGCGCCGCCGACCTCGCTGTGCCGGCTGGCCCGTCAGGTGGCCGAGACCGTGGGGACGCTGCCGCAGGTCCGGCTGGCGCTGTTCGCCGGAGAGGCCTTCTACGGCGACCAGTTGGCGCTCATGGCCGCCGCCTTCCCGAACGCGCGGGTCCGCTCGATCGGCTACGCCAGCGTGGACGCGGGTATCCTGGCCGGGCCGGTGGCGGACGAGCCGGACACCCGGGTGCACGAGGTGTTCGGCACCGACAAGGTGATCGAGCTGCTCGACCCCGAGAGCGGCGAGCCGATCACCGAGGAGGGCCGTGCGGGCCGGGTCATCGCCACCGACCTGGTGCGTCGCCTGATGCCGGTGATCCGCTACCCGGTCGGCGACGTCGCCGAGTGGGTCGACTACCCGCGACGCCGCTTCCGGCTGCTCGGCCGTTCCGAGGAGGGTGCCCGGGTCGGCGTGGTCACCGTCTACCTGGAGGACCTGCGCGCCATGGCCGCCCGGGCCGACCGGCAGGGTGCGGTCGGCGACCTGCAGGTCGTGCTCCGGCACCGCGAGGCCAGGGACGAACTGCTCCTGCGGCTGGCCGGCCCGGCCCGGTCGGCCGACTTCGAGCGGGAGTTGCTCGCCGTGCTGGACGAAGCCCGGCCGATGTTCGGCGCGGAAGTGCGGAAGGGGAACATCCACCCGCTCGCCTTCGAGTGGGTCGGCCCGGACGGACTGGACATCAACCCGCGCACGGGCAAGCTGATCCGTCTCGTCGACCAGCGCGCGAACTGACGTCCGGGCTCGCGGCGGACCGGCAGGAACGCGGGGACCGCGCGACCGGCCATGCGGCATCCCAAGCCGCATGGCCGGTCGCGCGGTCCCTCCGCGTCTTTCGGAACGTCAGCGGTTCCTGGACCGTCGGTCCACGACGGCCAGCAGCTTCCCGCTCGCCGCCGTCTGCGCGAAGTCCGCGGCCGGTACGCGCTCCACGCGCAGCTCCACCAGCCGGTCCCGCTCCACCGCCGCCGCGAGATCCGGGTACCCGTCCAGGAATTCCCGGATGTCCGGCCCGTCCTGCGGCCGGCCCTCCAGCCGGACGGTCAGCGTCTCGTTGGCGGCGTCGTCCTCGTCCAGCAGGATCTGCAGCGCACCGTGGTGCTCCAGCCGTTCCTCCGCGACCTGGACGAACCGCCGGTAGTTCAGGAAGTGGCTGCCGCTGCGGAAGATGTCGCCGAAGCGCCCCAGCAGCTCGAAACGCGGGGTGCGCCGACCGCACGGGCAGTCCTCGGTCAGCCAGCGCCCGAGGTCACCGATCTCGTACCGCTCCAGCCGCTGCCCGCGCCGGGTGTGCGCGGTGAACACCAGCCGCCCGGCCTCACCCGCCGGCACCGGCCGGTCCGCCTCGCGGTCGAGGATCTCCAGCGTGTGCAGTCCGCTGAACAGGTGGTACACCCGGTCCGGCGCCGTGGGGCACTGGTAGCCGAGCGGGCCCGCGTCGACGCTGCCGTACGCGCCGGCGCGCACCAGCTCGACCCCGAACTCCTCGCGCAGCCACTCACGCTGGCGTGCCGGGAAGTGCTCGCCGCCGTAGAACAGCTTGCGAACCCCTCGGTACTCGCGCAGCAGGTCCGCGCCCTCGGTGAAGACCCGCAGCAGGTAGTTCGGCATGCCGAACAGGGTGTTGACCCCGTGCTCGACCACCGACCGGGCGACCGCCGCGTGGTCGTCCTGCGCCATCATCGGGAACTGGACCGCCCCGAGCGTCTCCAGCACCGAGAAGAAGCTGGAGAACCCGCCGTACAGCTGCCCGCCGAAGAAGAGGTTCATCGCCCGGTCGGTCCGCGGGTCGAACCCGGCCGCCAGCAGGCCCTCCGCGCCGGACCGCATGTGCTCGTGGTAGTCGTCCCAGCTGAACGCGGAGAGCTTGGGCGCGCCGGAGCTGCCGCCGCTGCGGAAGAAGACCTCCGCACGGCTGAGGTCGCTCTGCAGCTTCTCGAACTCCGTCTTGCCGGTCACCGCGACCGCCGGGGGCGCGAGTTCACGCGCACCGACCAGGTCGTCCAGGCAGGCGTCGCCGGTGAACCGCCCGTCCAGCTGGACGTCCACCCGGCGGCTGTAGCGCTGCAGCGCGTACACGCCGTCGTGCGGCTCGCCGTCATAGCTGCCGAGCATTCCGCCCGGCACCGTCACCCGCTGCACGCCCGCCGCCAGCACGGCACCGGCCAGCTCCGCGGTGTCGGTGCGGCTCGCGCCGATCCCGGCGGTCTGCAGGTAGCGGCGCATCGGGCGCAGCACCTCGGCGATCCGCTTGCGCGGCAGCGGCTTGACCCAGACCGTGCGGTGCAGCGGCGAGGCACGCAGCGCGCTGCGGGTGTCGGCGAGCACGTGCCAGCTCGCGTCGGGAGCGGCGTGCACCTTGGTGAGCCCGAGGTGCTCCTCCAGCCGGGCCACCAGGACGGTGTTGGTGATCTCGGCGCTCTCCAGCGGCTCGCGGTCGTGCGGTGCGGGTGCGCGGGCGGCGAGCACGGCGGCGAACCGCTCGGCGAAGGCGAAGAGTTCGTCCTGGTCCTCGGTGTCCAGGTACACCACCTGCGGGCTGGCGCAGGCCTGCTGTTCGAGGCGGCAGATGTCGTCGGCGATGCCGTCCAGCGTCTCGGGGGCGGACCAGGCATCGGCCGTCAGGTACGCGAAGGAGAGCTTCGGTCCCCAGTCGACCAGTCGGCAGCCGGCGGGTATCAGCGCGGCGATCGAGGCGATGGCCTCCTCGCCGCCCCAGGCGGCGACGGCGTCGGCGGCCGCGCACAGGCGCTCGAGCCAGTCGGTGCGCGAGGACGGGAAGCCGAGCACCACGACCTGCCGGGCGATCGCTCCGGTGGCGTCGAACTGCGCCAGGGCGGCGAGCAGTTCATGGGTGAACCGCCCCTCGCCGCTGGTCTTGACGACATTGAGGTTGCCCGCGAGCAGGCCCTCGACCACGGTGAGCGCCCCGGCGGCGGGTGCGTTGCCCGGCGCGATGTGCACCAGCAGGCCGACCGGCAGCCAGCCCTCGAAGACCTCCCGGCGGAAGTCGAAGCGCGCCAGCCGCCCGGGGTCGATGCCGCCGAGCTCGCGGGTCAGCTTGACCTCCAGCTCCTCCCGGGACAGCGCCTCGGTCAGGTCGTGCATCGTCCGCGAGGTCTCGTCCTCGGGCACGCCCGCCTCGCGCAGCAGACCCGCCAGCCGGACGGAGTGCTCGCTCGCCGGGTCGGCCAGCGCGCCGGCCAGGCGGTCGCAGGCGGCGAGCACGGTGATCGGGCTGAGCCGCTCGGTCAGCGCGCCGGCGGCGTACTCGTCGAGGCGTTCCAGGCGGGCCGCCGCCTCCGCGTCGTCCACCCACGCGCCCTGCCAGTAGTGCTGAGTCACTTCTTCCCCTCGGTCTTGAGCAGTTCGGCGGCGGCGACGGCGCAGCTGCGGTTGCGGCTGATCCCGGCCCGCCCGTGCACCTCGAACCAGGGCGTGGGCAGGCCGCAGCCGCACTCCTCCGGTGCGTGCTGGGTGACCAGGTCGCCCATCAGCACGGACTGGGCCGGCACCGAGGTGATGTACGGCGAGATGAACTGGGGGTAGCCGCTCTGGCCGTACGGCAGCGGCTGGAGCGTGCGCACGTCGCGGACCAGCTGGCGGGCCCAGACCGGGACGTGCAGACGGTGGTTGGGGCACTCCATGTGCAGGACGGAGTGCTCCACGGCGCCGTAGCCGTCGCGGATCCGCTCGTCCGGGATGCCGAGCTGCTCGTGGATGCGCCGGTACAGCTCCGGCTTGGCGACCTGCTTGTCCGCGTTGCCCTTCCAGCCGCCGCCGAAGACCACCAGCGACTCCGGGTTCAACCGCAGGGGCGGCAGCCCGAGTTCGCGCATCCGGTCCAGTGTGAAGGAGAGGAAGGCGGGGAAGCCGAGGATCCGGACCGGCGCGCCCTCCTCGGCGAAGCGGATCAGCGCGCGGACGCAGCCGAACGGGTCGAACTCGTGGCCGCTGCCGGTGTGCTTGAGCGCGTACTCGACCGAGCGGACGGGAGCGAAGTGGCACAGGTACTCGTCGGTGAACGAGGTGCCGAGGTTCAGGCCCGGCCGGGGCTGGTAGTTGGAGAGCAGGTAGTTGACCGGCTCGTCGCCTTCGGACTTGATCCAGCCGTAGTGGTCGAAGACCCGGGCGACCATCCGCTGGCCGCCCCGCAGGGTGAAGTCGTCGAAGGCCATCTGCGACTTCTGGCCGGTCGTGCCGGACGAGGTCAGGGTCAGCAGCGTCTCCTCGCGCGGCAGCGACAGCACCTCGTGCAGCTTGAAGAAGTTGGCGTGTACGAACGGCAGTCGGTGGAGGTCCTCGATGGACTCCAGGGTGTGCCCCTCGGCCGCCCACAGCTTGCCGAAGTAGGGCGAACGCTCGGCGTGCCAGGCGTTGATCTCGTTCATCGCCGCGGTGAACAGGGCGTCCACGTCGTCCCCGGCGCGGTACGGCTCGGCCAGGTCTGCCAGCTGCTGTACGCGGGCGAGTGCTTCGGGGTCCGGTACCGAGACCGGTTGGAGGTACTTGTTCATTGGAATATCCCGTGGGTGTCGAGGTGCTGCTGCTTCCACAGCTCGATGTACTGCTCGGTGAACGGCTGGAACGCGGCGTCGATGGCCAGGCCCCGGAAGTCCAGCGGCTGCAGGATCCGGGCCAGCACCACGTAGTCGCGGAAGCCCTCGGCCTCCCGGCGCATCGCGGGGTAGGCCGCCACCGGCAGGAAGCCGTGCCCGAGCAGCCGGCGCAGCGAGTGGTAACTGTCGAGCGGCACCAGGGCCTCGATGTACCGGGCGCCGTGCGCGGCCAGCCGGTCGGTGATGGTGTCCAGCTCCTCGCCGATCTCCGCGAGCTCGATGCCGATCAGCGTGCAGTACCCGTCGGCGGGGCTGAGGTGCGCGTACACCTCGTAGGCGCCGTCGGCGGCGGAGAGCATGACGTTCGGCTCGTGGAACGGGTAGAAGCACTCCCCCAGCCCGTCGAACCGGCGGCTCACGAAGGCCGGCGCGTCGATGAACTCCAGCTCCCGGACGGCGCGCCCGCCCTTCCTCGGCCTGGGCAGCGGCTCGTCCACGCGCTCCGGTCGCTGCGCGGGCCCCGGCAGGTCCGCCAGCGCCCGTACCAGCCCGTCGAGCGCGGACGGGACCTTGTACACCGGAAGCCGCTGCTCCAGTACGCCCGCGCGGTGCTTGGCCAGCAGCACCATGGTCTCGTGCCAGGCGGCCTTGCGCAGGTTCGGCAGGACGCCGAGCGCGCGGAAGCCGGACTTCAGGCAGATGCGCTGCGGGGCGGTGGTGTCGGTCCGGGCGGTCGCGTACACGGAGTCGACCGGGTGGTCGCCCGTCAGCAGCTGGTCGGCGAGCTGCTGTACGGCGAGGTTGGCCAGGCCGAGCCCACGGGCATCGGGATGGATCACCAGGCCCTGCAGCTTGCCGATCCGCGCGGCCGGGTCGACCGTGCCGAGGATGGACCCGAGCAACCGGTCGCCGCCGGGCTCCCGTGCCACCAGCCAGGTGGTGTCCGGGGCCGTGATCTCACGGGCCATCACCTCGGGGTCGGTGCCGAGCGGCAGCGCGTAGCTCCGCCCGTACACCTGGCGGTAGAGCGTCAACAGAGCGTCCACGTCATCAAGACGGGCCGGAATGAATTCGAGGGCCAAGTCGCCTCTCCCAAAAGGCGGCGCGAACACGGTTCATCGCGTGCGCACCACGAAAGAAACTTAGGTCGCAAGTAGGCGTGCCCGGTCCGAGCAGCCACGTTGCCGCTCCACCACAGTAACGCTCACGCATCGGTGCACCGGACCGCAACCGTGCTAAAAGACCGTCAGGAGGCGTGGATGCGACGAGAATCACAGGCACGCGAAATGTGTACGAAATTGAACCAATGAACTTCCGCTGAACGTTGTCGGACCATTCGCCGACTGATCGTCAGGGCTCCCGCAGCGTCGGCCCGGCCTTGCCGGACCAGGCGGCACGGAGGGGTGTGGCCGGGCCAGGCGCAGGCTTTCCGGGTTCCGGGCTTGACCTTGTCCCAGGGGCAGGGTTCGACGATGGTCCGCATGACCAACAACTCGTTCAGCACCGTCGAAGCCCGGATCCGCGAGCAGGCCGCCGCCTACTGCGAGTCCAACAACGTCCCCGGGTTCGTCGCCGGCGTCTACCACGCGGGCGAGCAGGTCGTCGTCGCCCACGGTTGCGCGAACGCGGCCACCGGCGCACCGATGCGCGAGGACACTGGCTTCCTCTTCGGTTCCGTCACCAAGGTCCTGACCACCACGCCCCCGGCCACCGCGCGTCAGCCGTCCGGCGCCGCGACTGTGGTACGTGTCCCGGGGGTGGGATGCGGGGTTGCCGGTGTGGGTGGAACGACGTGATGTTCGTGATGTCGGGCCCGGGGGTGTGCCTGAGTGGTTGTCAGCGGGTGCGTCTACGGTGCCAGTCATGAATGGTGATGCGCGTGAGGGTGGTTCGGGTACCGGTCCGGTGGTGGCGGGTGAGTGGTGGACGGACCTGGGGTTGTTGGTGAATGGCGATCCGGCGCGGGTGTGGGGGTTGCTGGATTCGGGAGCGGGTCGGGAGGCTCGCTTGATGGCGGCGGTGTACCGGGCGTCGGCGTATGTTCACCGGGATGAGACGGCGGGAGTGCGTCGGCAGTTGCTGGCGCTGGACGCGGCTCGGTACGGGGACATGGAGCTGGCGGCGCGAATCAGTGCCGTTCCGGTGGTGGGCGAGCCTGCGCCGCGGTGGCAGGTGGAGTGGTCGACCGGTAGCCAGGTTGACGCCCGGGTCCGGCACGTCATGACCTCCAACGACCCCGGGTTCGGCGGGGGTGTGTGCGCGGTGGCGACGGCGGTGGTGGACGGCCGGCCGGTCGCCCTCGAGATCTGTGAGGCCGATGAGGTACATGTGTGGGACCTGATCACCGGTGACCAGATCGGCGACCCCCTGATAGACCACGACGGCGTGGTGTACGCGGTGGCAACGGCGCTGGTGGACGGCCGGTCGGTCGCCGTCACCGGCGGGAACGCGGTACAGGTGTGGGACCTGGCCACCGGGGAGCAGGTCGGCGAGCCGCTGCGGGGCCACGACGGCGTGGTGCGGGCGGTGGCCACCGGGGCGGTGGAAGGCCGGCCGGTCGCCGTCACCGTCGGCGACGACGAGACGGTGCGGGTATGGGATCTGGCCACCGGCGAGCAGACCAGCGCCCTCCTGCACGGCCACGACGGCGTGGTGCGGGCGGTGGCGACGGCGGTGGTGGAGGGCCGGCCGGCCGTCGTCACCGGCGGCGCCGACGAGACAGTACGGGTATGGGATCTGGCCACCGGCGAGCAGATCGGCGCCCTCCTGCACGGCCACGACCGCACAGTGTCTGCCATGGCGACGAGCGTGGTGGACGGCCGGCCGGTCGCCGTCACCGGCAGCTACGACGAGACAGTACGGGTATGGGATCTGGCCACCGGCGAGCAGATCGGCGCCCTCCTGCACGGCCACGACCGCACAGTGTCTGCCATGGCGACGAG
>NZ_JBHVOL010000014.1:0-43302 GCF_042887925.1 Kitasatospora sp. NPDC057904 | reverse complement strand
GCGTGGTGGACGGCCGGCCGGTCGCCGTCACCGGCGGCCACGACGGGACGGTGCGGGTGTGGGACCTGGCCACCCGTCAGGAGATCGGCGAGCCCTTGGACGGTCCTCCCCTGGAGGTGTGGGCGGTGGCAACCGGGGTGGTGGCGGGCCGGCCGTTCGCCGTCACCGGCAGCGAGGACGGGATGGTGCGGGTGTGGGACCTGGCCACCGGCGAGCCGATCGGCAACCCCCTGCGAGGCCACCGCGAAGACATCTCGGCGGTGGCAACCGGGGAGGTGGAGGGCCGACCGGTCGCCGTCACCGGCAGCGAAGACGGGATGGTGCGGGTGTGGGACCTGGCCACCGGCGAGCCGGTGCACTGCCCCACCGGCAGGACACGGACGGCGGCAACCGGGGAGAT
Organism: Kitasatospora sp. NPDC057904; assembly: GCF_042887925.1. Taxonomy (NCBI): domain Bacteria; kingdom Bacillati; phylum Actinomycetota; class Actinomycetes; order Kitasatosporales; family Streptomycetaceae; genus Kitasatospora; species Kitasatospora sp. NPDC057904. Next base: position 42,902 of record NZ_JBHVOL010000014.1, on the reverse strand, counting down.
GGAGGGCCCTCCGGTCGCCGTCACCGTCGGCGAGGACGGGACGGTAGAGGTATGGGACCCGGCCACCGGCGAGCAGGTGGGGCCGGAACTGCGCTTCCCCGCACCAGTGTTTGCGTGGGCGGTGGCTCCAGGCGGGCGGCTCGTGGTCGGTTTCGGTCACGAGGTCGCGGTCCTGTCCCCCCGCTGACCGGGCAAACCATCCTCCCCATCAGGCCCCCGCGGGCCTGCCACTCGTGAATAGGCGAACGCAAACCGGAGCCCTGCCGCCCCGAACCGGAACAGCCGCAAGGCCACATACCCGGCCGGGGCCGCAGGGGCCAAGGGGCAGCGCGAACGCGCCGCCGCTTACGTGTCCCCGTCTCGGTGCCGTCAGGTCGGGGCGGGGATCCAGGCGCCTCGGCCGTCGAAGAGTCGGGCGATGGCGTCGAGAAGGTTGTGGCCCTGCTTCGTGGCGGTGGACAGGTAGCGGGCGGCCAGGCGTTCGAGGGTGTCCATGGTGAAGTCGGTGGAATACGGGTGTGCGGCCCGGATGGCCTTGGCCTCGTCCCAGGTGTGTCCACCAACAGCGTGGCGAGGTCCCCGGCCCGGGTCTCGGGGAGGCCGTCGACCAGGCCATCGCCGCCCGCGCAACCGTGATCTACGTCGAGGACCTGCGCTCGATGGAAGCGGGGGGCATGGACCGCAGCATGAACACCCGCATGTCCCAAGCGGTGCGCGGGCAGATCGTTGACCGGATGAGGCACCTCGCCGCCGAGAGCGGCATTGCCGTCGCCACCGTCCCGCCCCGTGACACCTCCCGGCACTGCCCGCACTGCCTCACCGTCCAGCGCCACCGCAAGGCACCCGACCGCCCCACCACGCCCGGCTGGAAGTGGGCCCTGTGTCCCGGCTGCGGCTACCAGGGCGACCGTGACCAGGGCGCGTGGAAGCGCATCGCCGCACGCGGTCTCACCCACCAGGCCAAGACCGCGGTGGACCGCACCACGGGTGCGCTGGTGATCCGCTCGGTGGTGGACACACTCGAAGCCTGCGCAGTCATCACACCCGCGCCGAAGACCCGCCGGGACCGGTCCAAGACCGGACCCACCCGGCACACGCCAACACGTCCGACGCCCAGGCAACGCCGGACACCCTCCCCGACGAGCCGTCACCGGCCCGTCGGCCAGCGTCCGGAGGGACACGCTCACACGGACCGGCCCCAGCTGCCCCGCGCAGCCCGCCGACACCAGGACGTGACGACAATCAGCACACCCACCACGGCCGGACACAGGCCACACGGGGCAACACTGGGCGCGGGATTCCACCTCCACGCCCATGCCGCCCCGCCCAGGTGGGAACACATCCCAGAATCAGACACCACGCCTGACTCAGGACCACTTAGCTGATTAGAGACGCTTTCCGGGTTCCGGGCTTGACCTTGTCCCAGGGGCAGGGTTCGACGATGGTCCGCATGACCAACAACTCGTTCAGCACCGTCGAAGCCCGGATCCGCGAGCAGGCCGCCGCCTACTGCGAGTCCAACAACGTCCCCGGGTTCGTCGCCGGCGTCTACCACGCGGGCGAGCAGGTCGTCGTCGCCCACGGTTGCGCGAACGCGGCCACCGGCGCACCGATGCTCGAGGACACCGGCTTCCTCTTCGGCTCCGTCACCAAGGTCCTGACCACCACGCTGGTCCTCCAGCAGGTCGAGCGCGGGGTGCTGGACCTCGACGCGCCGGTGGTGAGGTACCTGCCCGAACTGGCCCTGACCACGCCGGGTGCGGCGGACAAGATCCTGGTCCGGCACTTGGTCTCGCACACCAACGGCATCGACGCGGACCTGTTCTTCCCCGATGCCAAGGGCCGTGACGCCCTGAAGGCCTACGTCGAGGGCCTTGCGGGCAGTTGCGGTGCCCTGTTCGAGCCCGGAGAGCGGCTCAGCTACTCCAACGGCGGCATGATCGTGGCGGGCCGCCTGCTGGAGGCGGTGACCGGGCTGCCCTTCCCCGAGCTGCTCAAGCGCGAGCTCTACACGCCGGTCGGCATGACCGACTCCAGCGCCTCGGCCGAGGAGGCCATCCTGCGCAGCACGGCGGTCGGCCATTTCCCGGATCCGCAGACCCTGGCGGCCAGGCCCACCAGCATGTTCATGCTGCCCGACACCTGGGGGCCGGCCGGCGGCACGCCGATCGGCACGATCGCCGACCTACTCGCCTTCGGGCGCACCCACCTCGCGGGCGGTGTGTCCCCGTCCGGCGCGCGCGTCCTGTCGGCCGAGTCGACCGCGCTGATGCAGCAGGTGGCGTTCGACATGGGCACCCCGAACACCCCGCCGATCGGCCTGGGCTGGGTGCGGTACCCGTTCGGCGACACGACCGTCCTGGCCATGTCGGGTGCCTCGCCGGGCGGGGTGTCCATCCTGTGCGTCCTTCCCGAGCACGACCTGGTGTTCACCGCGTTCGGCAACACCCCGGGGGCGATCATGCTGCAGGACCAGATCCTGCGATGGCTGCTCAGCGAGCACCTCGGCGTGCGGGTCCCCGTGCTGATCACCGAGCTGGAGGAGGACGTCGACCTCACTCCGTACGTGGGCACGTACCGCTCCAACCAACTCCGCGTCGACGTCAGCGTCGTCGACGGCCAACTCGAGGAGCGGGTGACGTACGAGCCGGCGGACGCCTCGCAGGAGCGGATCTTCACGCAGTTCGCCGGCGGGAGGGTCTGTGCCCCGCCGCAGCGCCTCGTGCCGATCAGGCCCGGCCTGTTCGCGCCGGCCGGATTCCCGCTGGAGGCCTTCGACGGGTACCTGCGCCTGCTGCTGGTATCCTACCACGACGTCAGCGACGGCCAGGCGCGCTTCCGCAACGGCGGCGGCCGACTGACCCTGCGGGTCTGACCTGCCCGGTCCGGCCCCCCGGACGGCCCCCCGGGTGAGAGGATCTCCAGCATGCTCACGATAGGCCAACTCGCCGACTACGCCGGGGTGACCGCCAAGGCCGTCCGCCACTACCACGAGCGCGGCCTGCTCGCCGAGCCCGACCGCGACTCGTCCGGCTACCGGCGCTACGACGCCCAGCAAGCCCTCACCCTGGTCAAGATCAGGACGCTGGCAGGCGCGGGCGTACCGCTGGCCCGCGTCAAGGACCTCCTGGACGGGGACCCCGACACGCTCACCACGGCCATCGCCGAGATCGACCAAGACCTCCGGGACCGCATCGCGCACCTGCGGCAAGCCCGTGCGAACCTCGCCCGGCTGCGCAGCGGCGATCGGCTGTTCGTCTCCCCGGATGTCGCCGACTACCTCGACCGGTTGCGCGAGCTCGGCGTCAGCGAGCGCCAGGTGCGCCTGGAACGTGACGGCTGGATTCTCCTGCACGCCGCCTCACCCGAGGACGCCGACCGGTGGTTCGCGCAGAAGCACGAGCTGATCACCGACCCCGAGTTCAGCGCCCTCTACCGTGAGACCGACGCCGCCTACGACTGGTCGCCGGACGACCCCCGCCTGCCCGCGCTCGCGGAGCGCACCCTCACGTGGCTCGCCGGCCACCACGGCTCGTCCGAAGCCGGGCCCGTCGACAACCCCAGGATCGCCCAGCTGGCCGCGCAGACCCAGGCAGGGGCCTCATCCCCGGCCTGGGAGCGCCTCGCCCAACTCATGAGGGCCGGTCCGACCACGCCGGCTCCGCGGTGACCGGTCCAGCCGCGATCGGTACGGTCCGGCCGCAGGCGATCGCGCAGACCCCGGTGAGCAGGGGCGCGAACGCTGGACCACGCGATGGGCAACGTGGCGCCCGCCGAACCCGGGAAACCCACCCGTCAACGCGGCGCCGTACGCACCGTGATGGTGGTCCACACACCCAGGTGAATGCGGTCGCCGTCCTGGAGCTCGATCGGCCGCCCGAGCTCGACCTCGTCGCACGCGCCGTTCATGAACGTGCCGTTCGCCGTCGCCTGCGCGATCAGCACCAGGCTGCCGTCGTCCTGCTGCTGCAGGAGCCCGTGGCGGTGGCTCACCCCCGGATCGAGGGCGAGATCGATCTCCGGCGGCACCCGGTGGCGTCCCGCAAGGCTCCTGCCGATCCAGAGCCGGCCCTTGCCGGCTATCGGGATCCGCCGCACCGCCCGGTCCGTGGGGAAGTCGGGAATCGGGTACTCCGCCCCGTACAACGCGAGGTTCCTGCGGTAGTACTCATGATCGGCGTGGACCTCCACGACCCACCTCCCCTCTCGCACCGACGCGACGGAGACCGGTACCCCGTCCGCCGACGCCGAGTCATCTCCGTCGTGCACCACCACGACAGCAGCCTGCAGCGGCTCCCGGCCGGTCCGCCCCACCTGCATCAGCGTGCTCCCTCTCGGACCCGATCGCTCGGCTTCCGCCGGAGACGTGCAGGACCCACCGCTCGGTTGCGGCGGAACGGCGAGGGTGGCGTTCAGGCGGAGGAAGACGGTGGTGGTCGGAGACTTCGGGCGGTATTCGACGTTGCGGGACCGGGGCCTCGGCGATGCCGGCGCCGCTCGTCTAGCCCCCTCAGGAGGCCGGCCTGTGGACACCACGGCACGCATCACCCGGCAGCCCGAGGCCGACGCCCTACTCTCCCCCGGCGCCGGCTCCGCGCCGAAGGCCACGAGATCCGGGACGAGGACATCGCCCGCCTCTCCCCGCTCAAACACTGCAACCTCAACGTGCTTGGCCGCTACGGCTTCACCGCCTCCACCCCGGCCGCTGGCGCCCTGCGCCCGCTGCGTGACCCAGACGCGGCCGGGCTCGGGCTGGATGAGGACGACGAGGAGTAGGGCGCGCGGGCTAACTGGTGATGGCCGGTCCGGACTGGATCCGGTTCTGCTGGGATTGGGCGACGGGGAACGTCACGCCGGTGAGGTCTTCGGAGACGGCCCACAGCCGTTGCTGGACGGCTGTCTCGTACGACTGCGCGCTGGAGGTGGCCAGCTGAGGGTGGCCCTTGATCTCAAGGCGTCCGCCGGGGCCGTAGTACTGGCCGCCCAGCACGGCGGGGTCGGTGGCGGCGCGTAGGGTCGGCAGTGCGCCCATCGCCGGGGTCTGGGTGACCAGCGGCGCGAGCCAAGTGAGCGGAAGCCGGATGGCCGCAGGGCTGTTACGGGCCAGCTCGGTGCTGGACAGGCCGGGATGTGCGGCCACCGCGACGGTGGTGCCGTGCGGGGCGAGCCGGCGCTGCAGCTCGTAGGTGAACATCAGGTTGGCCAGCTTGGACTGGCCGTAGGCGCCGGCCCGGCTGTACGACCGTTCCCATTGCAGGTCGTCGAAGTGGATCGCGGCCCGGATGCGGTGGCCGGTGCTGCTGACCGTCACCACGCGCGAGCCGGGCACCGGCAGCATCAGGTCCAGCAGGAGGCCGGTGAGTGCGAAGTGGCCCAGGTGGTTGGTCCCGAACTGCATCTCGAAACCGTCGGCGGTCGTCTGCTTCGGGGTGTACATGACGCCGGCGTTGTTGATCAGCAGGTCGATCCGGTCGTACCGGGATCGCAGGGCCTGGGCTGCGGCCCGGACGGAGTCGAGCGAGGTCAGGTCCAGCGCCTGCACGGTCACCTCGCCGCTGATGCGGGCCGCCGCCTTCTCGCCCTTGTCGACGTTGCGCACGGCGAGCACCACGGAGGCCCCGCGTTCGGCGAGCGCCCTGGCGGTCTCGAATCCCAGGCCGGTGTTGGCGCCGGTCACGACGGCCACCCGTCCGTGCTGGTCGGGAATGCGTGCGGTCGTCCACTCATCGCTCATGCCAGACTCCCAGCCTCTGAAAGTACCGAAGGTATCTTGCGCTTCGGACTCTAAGATACCGTCGGTACGATGTCAACGTACCGACGGTACGTAATCTAGACTGGGGAATGTGACTTTCCAGCGCGCGCGAACAGAGGAACAGCGAGAGATCCGCCGGCAGGCGATCCTCGACGTGGCGTCGGCCATGCTCGACGAGATGCCGGTGGCCGCGGTCACCCTCAACGAGCTCAGCCGCCGGGTAGGGCTGGCGAAGCCGAATGTGCTGCGCTACTTCGAGTCCCGGGAAGCGGTGCTCCTGGAACTGCTCGACCGCTTCCTGCAGGAGTGGCTGGCAGAACTGACAGAGGAGTTGGCCGCCGCCCTCGACAACGATCTCTCCATGCCCGAGCGAGCGGCGGCGGTGGCCGAGGTCCTCAGCCGCTCACTGTCCGGCCGGGTGGTGCTGTGCGAGCTCTTCGGTGCACAGGGCAGCGTTCTCGAACACAATGTCTCCGTCGAGGTCGCAGCCCGCTACAAGCGCGCCTCCCTGGCCCGCCTGACGACCATGACCGACCTGGTCCGGACGTACCTACCGGAACTGGGCGAGAACGCCACCCTGTTCAGTCTGCAAACCATGGTCATGGCCGGGGCGCTGTCGGCGTACAGCACCCCCCCACCCAGTCTGCAGGCGGCCTACCAGGCCGAGCCCGACCTGGCCCGCTTCCACCTGGACCTGGAGGACTACTTGAAGCAGGCCTTGACCGCAACTCTCCTGGGTGTACTACCCCGCCGCTGAAACGACGCATTGCCGTCCTCGACGACGACATGCTCAGCCGGCCGTCGTGGCCCCAGACGGTGCCGCTGGGGAGGGCGACCTTGCGCGGGCCGAGGCCGCACGCCGTCATCCGTCACGAGTCCCGCCCGGTCCGGGTCATCAGTGCGAGTGTGCCGTGGGGAGCGTTGCCGTCGATCATGGTCGAGTACAGGTCGTCGTCGTCCGCCTCGACTGCGGCGGCGCGGGCGAATATGCCCTGTTCGTGCAGGGCGAGCGCGGCCTCCACGTCGGCCGGGGTGGGCGGCGAGCGCCCGGCCGAGTTCGGCGCCGTCCAGCATGGCCAGGTTCGCGCCTTCACCGTTCGGCGCCCTGAGGTGGGCGGCATCGCCGATCAGGGTCACTCCCGGCGTGCGGTCCCAGCGGTGGCCGGCCGGCAGAGCGAAGATGCGCCGCAGGACCGGCGGGGTGTCCGTGGCGGTGACCAGGGCGATGAGCTCCGGTGCCCAGTCGGCGAACTCCTCGGCGAGCAGCGAGGCAAGGGCGGTGGCGTCCGTGACACCGGGACCGGCGGGCCATTCCTGGGGCTTGCGCAGCTGGGCGTAGCTGTGCAGGGTTCCGCCGCGCTCGCGGTGGGCCAGGATGCCCCTGTCCGGCGCGAGCGCGAAGAGCGATCCGCCGCCGACCGCTGCCGCGCTGGCACGGTGGCGGGTGTCGCCGTCGAACAGGAACGTCTCCACGCTGCAGATGCCGACGTACTCCGGGAGGGCGTCGGAGAGCACGGGCCGCACCCGCGACCACGCTCCGTCCGCGCCGACCAGCACGCTCGCGACCACGGTGGCGCCGCCGGCGAAGCCGACCTCGTGGCGGCCGTCGCCGAGGGACCTCACCCGGGTCGCCTTGTGCCCCCATCGGACCGTGCCGGCCGGGAGCGAGTCGAGCAGCAGCTGCCGCAGCTCGCCGCGCGCCACCTCGGGGCGCTCGCCGTTGCCCTGGTCGGGCAGGTCGAGCAGCACGGTCCCCGCCCGGTCCATGACCCGATAGCACTCACGGCCGGCCAGGACGAGTTGACGGAAACCCTCCGTCAGCCCGGCCGCCGCCAGCGCCCGCAGGCCGTTCCACGGGTGGATGTCGAGCAGGCCGCCCTGGCGGCGCGCGTCCGGTGCGGGGTCCGCCTCGTAGACGGTGGCCCCGATCCCGTGCACGTGCAGCACACGGGCCAGTACCAGACCGCCGAGACCTGCTCCGATGATCGTGACCGATGTCGTCATGGCGTGCCTCCACTGGTTCGACGGATGTCTCCCGACCCATATTGGATCGGCGATCCAAAACGCTACATGACTTTGGATCGCCGATCCATCCGTGCGACAATCGGCTTCATGGTGCCGAGAACTGCGAAGACCTCACCGCGGAGCCCGCGGCGTACGGAGAGCCTGTCCCGGGAGGTGATCGTCGAGGCGGCGACCGAGCTACTGGACGGCGGAGGCGAGGCCGGGTTGACGCTGCGCGCGCTCACCCAGCGGCTGAGCACCGGCTACGGGGCGATCTACCACCACGTCACGGACAAGGCCGACGTGCTCGCGGCGGCCACCGACGACGTCATCGCCCGCGTTCTGGCCGGGGTGGAGAGCAGCGCGGACTCCCGGGAGGCCCTGCGCCGCCTCGCGCTGGGCCTGTTCGACGCGATCGACGCCCACCCCTGGGTCGGCGCGGAACTCTCGCGGGAGCCCTGGCGGCCCGCGCTGCTGGACTTCTACGAGAGCGTCGGCAGACTGCTGGACGCGCTCGCGGTCCCCGAGCGGGCGCGCTTCGACGCGGCCGGAGCGCTGGTGAACTACGTGCTCGGCGTAGCCGGGCAGAACGCCGCCAACGCCCGTCGCCGCGTCGATGGTGACCTGGACCGGGCGGCCTTCCTCGACCGTGCCGCCGCACGCTGGGCACAACTGGACCCGGAGGCCTACCCGTTCGTGCTCGCGTCCGCGACGCGGCTGCGCGAGCACGACGACCGCGAGCAGTTCATGGTCGGCCTGGACATCTTCCTGGCCGGGGTCGCGATGCTGGAGTAGTCGGCGGCTGCGCTCAGGCGGCCGGAAAGCTGTCGGTGCCGAGGACGTTCAGCAGCGCCAGGTTCTCGTGGCTCTCGGTGCCGGGCGTCGCGGTGAAGACGAGCGGTGACTGGGCCTGGTTGTCTGATGCGGCACGCACCCTCCTCACCACCTTCCCCGGCCCCCGCCCCCGGCCAGCCAGACACCAGCGCCCCGGGGCAAACTCACCGGCGGCCCCCCGGGGGAGGCGAAACTCCCCACCGCCAGCCAGCGTCCTGTGCCCGAGGTGAGGCCGGGTCAGGACCGGCGCCACCAAGAACTGGTGCGCTTCGCCTCGGCGTCCGCAGCTTCGGCGGCGACCCGCTCGCGCTCGGCGGCCTCCCGCGCCTTCCGGTCCGCGTCGGCCCGGCGGCAGCCGGCGCACAGCCCGTCGTCGTTCCAGCCCCGTTCCTTCTCCTCCCACCACGTCAGAGAACGGCGCCGAGCAGCGGCGGCAGGCCGGACGGCGCCGCTCCCGCTCCGCCGCGGCCTGCTCGACGGCCAGTAGCTCGTCGCCGTCCGGGTTGTCGTGCGCGTCGGTGAAGGTATGCCAGCCGTCCCGGCCGAAGCGGTGCCAGACCGGGGCGGCGGCGCCGGTGCGGCCGGTGCCCGCGCAGAGCCGGGCGATGCCGATTTCGTCGGCGGACAGCGGCCGGTTCTCGTCCGGCCGACCGGCGGCGCGGCAGCCCGCCCTGAGCCGAAGCACCATGGTTGTCACCGGTTCGGCGAGCTGGTCGGTGCGAGTGAAGCACGGTGGTTGTCACCGGTTCGGCGCGCTACCGGTCACCAGCAGCGCGCGAAGCACAGTGAGTGTCTCCGGTTACGGCGGTCCGCCGGTCGCCTGAGCTGCACGGCGACTCAGCCAGTGGGCCTGGACACGTCGGTTGCGCATAGCCGGTCCAGGGAGGCTCGGCTCTCCTCGTCCGCGGCGCGGTAGACCAGCAGGCGCAGTTCCGGGTCCTGGAGCGGCAGCAGGACTTCGAAGTCGACGGTGATCGCACCGACGACCGGATGCCGCAGCAACTTCCGGCCGCGTCCGTTGACGCCGACCTCCCGCTTCGACCACAAGCGGGCGAAGTCCTCGTCCTGCGTGGCGAATTCGGCGATGAGGCCGGACAGTTCCCGGTCCTGCGGGTGTGCGGCCCATGCCGCGCGCAGGTGGGCGATCCCGTCCCGCAGCATCTGCTCCCGGTCGGCGTAGAAGCCTCGCATCTCCGGGTGCAGCAGACACAGCCACATCGCGTTGCGCCGTGACGGCGGCACGGCCTCGAATCCCGGTAGCAGCCGAGCCATTTCGGGGTTCCAGGCGAGGATGTCGTAGCGGTAGTCCAGCAGCATGGCCGGCAGCGGTGACAGGTCGCCGACCAGGCGGGCCAGCGACGGCGCCGCACCGGCGGCCGCACCACCGGTGATGCCGGGGCGGCGGCGTCCGGCCAGGTCGAACAGGTAGTCGCGCTCGCCCGGATCCAGCAGCAGGGCCCGGGCCAGCGCCTCCAGCACCTCTACCGAGGGCCGCAGCCCGCGGCCCTGCTCGAGACGGACGACGTAGTCGGTGCTGACCCCGGCCAGTTCGGCGACCTCCTCTCGGCGCAGCCCCGGCGTCCGCCGGGGCCGCCGGGGCGAGGGCAGACCCAGCCGTTCGGGGTCCAGGCCTTCGCGCCTGCTCCGCAGGAAGGCGGCCAACTCCTGGGCGGTGTCGATGGTTCCGGTCGTCATGACCGGTCCAACCGCCAGGGTGGGACCGGTCTTCCCAGGAAGTGTCTTCCCTTACCCCCTGGCCGGCGCCGCCACAGACTCGGTCCCGGCAACGGACCACGAACACAGGAGAACCTGATGGCACTGTCCCTCGACGCCTACCGGCTGCTGGGCCGCTCGGGACTATGGGTCTCACCGCTGGCCCTGGGTACGGCGACCTTCGGCACCGAGTGGGGCTGGGGCGCCGAACGGGCCGAGGCCCGCAAGCTGTTCGACCACTACGTCGGGCTCGGCGGCAACCTCCTCGACACCGCCGACACCTACACCAACGGCAGCTCCGAGCGCCTGCTGGGCGAGTTCGCCCGCGAGGAGCGCGAACGCCTGGTGCTGGCGACCAAGTACTCGACGCTGCGCCGCCCCGGCGACCCCAACTCCGGGGGTGGTCACCGCAAGGCCCTGTTCGGCTCGGTGGAGGGCAGCCTGCGGCGGCTGGCCACCGACTACATCGACCTGCTGTACCTGCACGTCTGGGATTTCCGGACGCCGGTCGAGGAGATCCTGCGGGGCTTGGACGACCTGGTCCGGCAGGGCAAGGTGCTGTACGTGGCGATCTCCAACACCCCGGCCTGGCAGGTGTCCCGTATGCAGACGATCGCCGACCTACGCGGCTGGTCGCCGCTGGTCGCGCTGCAGCTCGAGTACAGCCTGATCGAACGCACCGCGGAGCGCGACCTGATCCCGATGGCCCGGGAACTGGGCCTGGGCGTGGTCCCGTACTCACCGCTGGGCGGCGGGGTGCTCAGCGGCAAGTACGGCCCAGACGACGTGACCGCGACGGGCGCCGGCGACGGCACTCGCAGGGCCCACAACCTCGCCTTGGGCACGCTCACCGAACGCAACCTGGCCGTGGCGGGGGTCGCCCGTGAGGTCGCCGCCGACCTGGGCCGCACCCCGGCCCAGGTCGCGCTGGCCTGGACCCTGCGGAACCCGGGCGTGGCGACCACGCTGATCGGGGCCCGCACCCCCGCCCAGCTGGAGGAGAACCTGGGCACCCTGGAGGTCGAGTTCACGCCCGCCCAGCTGGCCCGCCTGGACGCGGCGAGCGCGATCGAGCTCGGCCAGCCGCACGACGTGCTGGCGAGCGACCACATCCGCCGGGTGACCACGGGCGGCCTGCGGATCGAGACCCGCGGCTGACGGTCGGCCGTCAGCTGCGGGAGCCGGGGTCAGAAGCCCTTGCTCAATCGAGCTTGGTGATCGTGAGGAGTCTGCTGCCTGGGTCGGATGATCCTCTGGCGTCTGGGCATGGAAGTGGGGCAGTTCGGGTGCCAGGACGCTGCGGGGCTGGGCCCTACCGCCTGCGATGTCACCGCAGGCGGATAGCCTCCGGCGGGACGGACGACCGATGGGAGTGGGCATGGACATCGAGGAGATGCTGGATCGACTCGGCGTGGTGATCGGGCCGCCGCCCGAGGACGGCGTGACCCCGGTCCCGTGGGAACTCGCACCCGCGGCGATCGGCTTCCAGTTGCCCGCGGACTACCGGGCGTTCGCCGACCGGTATGGGTCTGTCAGCATTAGCAACGAGCTGCACATTTTCACACCAACGGAAGTCCCCAGTCCCCACGCCGCGGTGCCGTCCGGCTTCGAGGGGTTCCTGTACAACACGACGGAGCCCTACGGATACTGTGCCTGGCTAGCCGAGTGCTACCGGGACGGGGACTACAGGGAGTGCCCGTATCCGCTGTTCCCGGCCGAGGGCGGCCTGCTGAAGTGGGGCAACAACTACAATGCCGACCACTTCTTCTGGCTGATGCGGGGCCCGGATCCGGACCGGTGGCCGGTGGCCGCCAAGTTCCACTCGATGTGGGAGTGGGACGTGTTCGAGGGCGGCTTCCTGGAGTTCCTGCTGGCGGCGGTGACCGAGCAGTATCCGTACCACGGGGACGTCGTTCCCGGCGGGACGAAACAGGTCGGTGACAGCCGTGCCTATCGCCCTCGGGGTGACTGGTCGAAGAACCTTCGGGAATAAGCCCGCGGACACGGTCAACGGCCGGCTCCGCTGGTGACAGTCGGGGCCGGGGGCGAGGAGACGGTCCCTGTCTCGCTTGGCACCTTCCTCAACAACACGAAGGCGAGGCGGGCCAAGCTGAGCGAGGGACAGCTGGTGCAGCTCGCCGAGCACGGCATCGAGTGGGCGTAGCGGTCCGGCCCGGCCGGGGTGGGGTCTTGTCGGACGCTTCGGCGGCCCGAGAAGGCCCCAGGAGGACGTCACCTCGCCGGGGTGACGGCCTTCCGGCGCCTCGGGTCATGAGGGAGTGCCGGTGTTTGCGGCGGGCCCCCGACCGGCCACCCCGTCCCGCAGCGTCCGGCCCCGAGCCGTCGGCAATCGCTGCGGGACCGCCTCCTCCGTCCTCGGACACCTGCAAAAGGCGCTTGCCGGATTCCTGTCAAATCGCTGTGCAGAACCGGGAATTGAGTGAACATCATCTGAGTTCCATCCGGTCGAACGAGCCATCGCCTGGCTACAGTAACCGCCCGCGGCAACCGCCGCGTCCCCTACCGAAGCGTCCTGAAGAACAACACCTGGCTCCACAACCGCGCCGCCGCCCTCAACCTCCGCCGACTGATCAACCTCGGCCTCACCCACGCAACCACGTAACCCAGGAGGGGCTGTCCCCAACCGGGACAGCCCCTCCACCAGCAAGATCTTCTAGCTAGAGTCCGTCGAGCCAGCGACGTGCCGCGGTGCTCTCGGTCGGGTGGCCGATCTCGCCGGTCGCCACCCACTCGGCGAAGTTCCGAAGGACCTGCGAATTGCCCGGATCCTTCAGGACGAACGCACTGATCGCGGATTCCCACGTGGTGCCACAGCACAGAACTGTTCCATCGAGCGACAGCATGCGGAATTCGGGGCGACAATACCCGCTACCGAGCAGGCCCGAAGCACCGGTTCCCATGATGTCCCACGAGTCCTGCAGCTCCACGCAGATCCAGTGCGAAGGGCCGTCCTTCTCCGGCGTCAGTGCGACCAGGAAGCGGCCATCGGCCTCCGTGAAGAGTCCCGCACCCACGGACAGGCGGTACCAGGCTGTGTTCGCCTTTTCGAGAAGAAGCGGGTCCCCGAGGTCCACCACCGCCTCGGTCCGGCCGTCCTCGGGAGGACAGCTCGGCGCCTGACCGGTGACGAGCGGAGGCACGAGCCCGCCCAGGTCGCCGCACTCCTCCAGGACCACGAGACCTGCCGCGGCAAGGGATTCCATGGCTTCCATTTCATCCATGTCGAAATCACTTCGGCTTCGGTACGTATTGGGCGAGGAGGTTGGCGTAAGGATACTCCATCACGTTCTTGTAGTTGTGGCCGGTGACGAACCCGACGACCCCATCGCTGCGCACGAGCACACGGGTCAAGGTCGTCGGCGAAGCCACACCGGTGAAGATGGTCGCCTCGAACCACGGGCTCTTCTCGTTCCCGTTCGCCCTGAACCAGTCGGGCCCGTCCGAGGTGATCCGCTGGGTGACCCGGCCGCTTTCGATGCCGTTCACCGTGTTGTGGACCTCCCTCGGAATCTCCGCCCAGGCCTTCACCCCGGCGGCGATCCGCGCCTCCACCTGATCCGGGTGGTACGGATCGTCCTTGAAAACGGGAGATACGGCGTCATCGCCACACGTGTTGTGCACCAGGACCGGCGTGGTGCCCGCGAGCACGTAGTAGGTGTGGAGCTGGTCGACGGTCAGGTTGTGCATCGCCCGGGCGCCGGCTACGGCCCGGGTTCCGACGATGCGGACCAGGTGGCCGTCGGCCGACACGAGGGTGTGGCCGGGCTGGAGCTCCGCCGCCGTGGTCCACGCGCGGGTGGTGTCGTCCCAGAACGGGTGGTTGGCGGTGGTGTGGAGGTCGCTGTTCTGGCCGTCGTCGCCGACGACCGTCACGTCCAGCAGGTCCTCGTCGCCGTGCACCCAGGTCGCGGTGACGGTCCGGCCGCCCTGGTCGACCGCGGTGCCCTGGTCGGCGGACTGAACCCGGTCGCCGACCGCGATGTCACCGATGGCCTTGGTGTCGCCGTCGGCCATCAGCACCCGCGTGTCCGGGGTGAAGCTGCAGTAGGTCCCCGGCGCCGGGTCGGAGCCCCCGCCCCCGGAGCCGCCGCCATCGGACTTGCTGCCGCCGGCCGGCGCGTCGTCACCGGCCTTGCCGCCGCCGCCAGGCTCGGTGTTGGGCTCCTTGCTGCTGCCGCTGCTCGGGCTGGAGGGTTCGTCGCTCTTGGGCGTGGTGGGCGCGGGGTCGGGGTCGGAGGCCACCGGCTCGTCGTCGCTCAGGAGCCGCTTGAGCCAGCTGACTCCTTCATCGATCTCGTCCGCGGCCTTGTACGCCTTGTAGCCCTCCTCGGCGGCCTTGACCAGTCCGTAGCCGTCGATCGCGATCGACGCGACGGTGCCCGTCACCTGGCCCGCGATGTAGGCGTCCGAATCGGTGTCGATGCCGAACAGGTCCGCGACCGGGGTGTCGTCGACGTAGTCCATGTGCCCGGCCTCGGGCATGTACCAGGCGTTCTCCTCGTAGATGTAGTCGTTGTAGAGGTCGGCACAACTGTTCCAGACGTCGGCGGTACCGTCGACGACCCACTCGTACGGGTCACCGACGATCGAGTCGGCCGCGCCAGCGAGGAAGTCCCCGCCCGCGTCCACCGCGTCGTCGAACAGGTCCTCGCCCCACCACAGGCCCGTAGGGTCACTGCCGGTGGTCGGGTTGTCGGCCGCGTAGGCGTAGCCGCCCATCTGATTGCAGTCCCCCACCTCCAGGACCGGGTCGACGCTCAGGAACCGGCCGATGACCGGGTCGTAGTGGCGGGCTCCCAGCAGACTGAGGCCGGTGGTGGTGTCGACCGGCTGGCCGAGGAAGCCGTGGTTGTCCGCCCAGTTGGCCGGGTTCGTGCCACGGAGATTGCCGTAAGGGTCGAAGGAACGCCGGGTGATCCCCAGGGTCGCACCGTCGATCTGGAGTTGGGCCGTTCCCTGACGGCCGGCCGGCTGGTAGCTGATGCCTCCCTTACTGGAACGCACGATCGTCGTGCCGTCCGGCGCGCGGTAGTAGCGCAGGCCACTGACCGTCTTGCTCACCGCGTCGAGGTTCAGCTGCTCGGCGCCCCCGAACAGGTAGAGCGTGGTGTTGGCGGGGCCGCGCTGGAGCAGCAACGCGCCGTCGGCGTCGTAGAGGTAGCCGCTCTGCTTCCCGTCGGTGGTGGCGCTCTGGGTGCGACCCTCGGCGTCGTACGTGAAGCTCTGGTTGCTCGTCCTGGCGCCCGTGGTGACCCGGCCGGTGGTGTTCCCGGCCTTGTCGTAGGCAGGGCTCAGGGTGGTGGTGCCGGTGGTCGGGTTGCTGATGGTGACGGTGGCGGCCGCGTTGGGCTGGTTGGCGGTCGCCGCACCGGCCCCCGGGTAGGTGAGGGTCTGGGTGGTGTCCTTCGCCGCGTTGCCGGTGACGTCGTGGCTGACCTGCTGAGTGCGGTCACCGAGCTGGTTGAACTGCCAGTCCTGCCAGTAGGGGTTGGGCCCGCCGATCGTGGTCGGGCTCGGCTTGGCGGTGTTGCACCGGGCGAGCTGGCCGGCGGTCGCGCTGGTGATGCCCTTGGTGTCCGTCCAGGCGGTGACCAGCCGGTCCTGTGCGTCGTAGGTGAAGCACTGGGTGTCGGTGAGCCGGTCGGTGCCGCCGCTCGACTGGACGTCGGAGACGGTGGTCAGGTTGCCGGACTCGTTGTAGCCGAGCGTGAGGTTGCTGATCGGGTTGGCGGTGTTGTTCTGCAGGGTGACCCTGCTGGTGGCCAGCCGGCCGGTGGCCTGGTCGTAGGTCTGCGCGGTGCGCAGCTGCTTGGTGGGCGTGCCCACCGTGGCCTGCCAGACCTGGCCGAGCGGGCTGTAGTTGGTGGTGGCCACGTAGGGCGTGCTGGGCGAGCCCATGCTGTAGAGCAGGCCCTGGAGGTTGTAGCCGAACCCTACGGTCTCGCCCGGCAGCCCGCCCTCGGTGCTGAAGGTGGTGGAGGCGAGGAGGTTGACGTTGGCGGTGTAGGCCGCTCCGAGGCTGTAGGTTCCGGCCAGTTTGCCTTCGGCGGCCGGGATGACGATGGAGGTGCCGGTGGGCTGGCCGACCGAGTTGTAGGCGTCGACCCGTGTGGTGTACGCACTGCCGTTCTTGCCGCCGACGTAGCGGTCCGAGGACGAGAACAGCCCCTTGCCGAGGGTGTCGTAGTTCCAGTCGGCCAGCAGCTTCGACGAGTCACTCGTGTCGCCACCCGCGTACTCGCCGGTCTTCCGACCGAGCGGGTCATAGGTATACGAAAGCGTCTGTCCCCGCGCGTCCGTGGTCGAGGCGACCCGGCCCATCGCGTCGTAGCCGGTGCTGCTGGTGCCGCCGTCCGGGTCGGTCTGGGTGAGCTTTCGGCCCTGGAGGTCGTACGTGTAGGACCAGGTGTTGCCGACGGTGTCCTTGATCGTCGCCGGCTGGCCGGCTGCGGTGTAGGTGTAGCGGGTGGTGATGTCCGCGGTGGTCGCCGCGTTCGCCGTGCCGCTGGACCAGAGCAGGGTGTTCCCGCTGTCGTAGACCGCGAGGTTGCCGTCGCCCTGGACCTTCACGATCGCACCGGCGTGGCCCGCGGTGTTGCTGGACCAGAGCTGAGTGCCCTTGGGGTCCTTGACCACGAAGTTGCCGTCGGCCTGCACGGTCGCGTAGGCGCCGGGGTGTCCCGAGGTGCCGGCGGACCAGAGCGTGCGGCCGTCGGTCAGCGCGGTGAGGACGAGGTTGCCGTCCGCCTGCGCGGCCAGCCGGACGCCGCCGGAGACCTCCGAACTACCGGAGTAGATCGTTGAGTTGGGCGCCAGCGTCTTGTCGCCCGTGGTGTCGCGCGAGACGGTCGCGGTGGTGCGGCCCTCGCCGTCGGTGTAGGTGGTGGTGGCCTTGCCGCCGCCCGGCGGGGTGGTGTCGACCCGGTCGACGCCCCGGTAGGCGGTGGAGGAGCGCCAGACCGTGGTGGCGAAGGAGTCCAACTCCGAACTGACGGCGCGACCCTGGCCGTCGTACCCGGTGCGGGTCACCGACGGGCCCGTCTTGTTGGTCTCCGCCCACATCGTGGTACCGGGGGCGTTCGCCGGGTCCGAGTACGGGGCGATGGCGCCGACGGTCCAGCCGTGCGAGTCGTAGAACGTCGACTTGACCACGCGGCCCGCCGAGTTGTCTGCCGTGGTCGCCTGTTCCTGACGGAGCTGCAGCAGGCCGTCGTAGATACTCGCGTTGAAGCCGTACGAGCCGTCCTCGCGGAGCGACTGCGTGGTCACGCTGTTCGGGTCCGGGTTGTCGCCGGCGCCGTGGACGGCGTACGTGTAGATCTTGTCGGGGCTCTGCGCGGCCTTGTTCCGGCCCGGGAACCAGACCCTCGTGCGGCGGCCCAGCGCGTCGAACACGACGTCCGTGACGCGGCCGTTGGAGTCGACGGCGTGGGTGACCGCCGCCCGGGTGGGCGCGACGGTGCTGCTGGAGGTCCAGCCGAGCGGGTTGGTGGTCGATATCGAGGTGGGCAGCGTGCCGCTGTCCGGACTGTAGGTGGTCGTGGTGGCCGCGCCCGCGCCGTCCCGGCTGCGGATCACGCGGCCGTACTTGTCGTAGCTCACCGCGCCGATCGTCTGGAAGACCGGCTTGCCCTGGGCGTCGTAGGAGGCAACCGCCTGGGTGGCGGTGACCAGGCCGAGGGTGGTGCCGTTCTGGCCGACGGTCCCGAGGGTGCCGGGGTTGGTGACGCTGCCGTCGCCGTCGTAGAACATCCGCTTGTGCGAGAGCGTCGTGGTGGCGCCCTCGGCGGTGCCGCAGGGGCCCGCGACGGTGATGGTCTCGTCCGGGACGGTCAGCAGCAGCGGGCTCGCGGCCGGTGCGTCCGCGTACTTGGTGGTGGCGCAGCTCTCCTGGGCGGGGTCGGCGACGTCGGGCTTCTCGTCCACCTGGGAGAGGCGGCCGAGGGCGTCGTTGGTCTGCCGGGTCTGCGCGGTGCGCCAGGTGCCGTCGGAGAGCAGTCCCAGCGTGCGCGACGAGGTGGACTGCACCCTGCGGGCCGTCTGGTCCGGCAGGGTGGACAGCTTCGCCGGGGCCGGGTCCTGCGAGGTCCAGGCGGTCCGGGTCGCGGTCGCGGTGACGGTGGTGCCGGGGGCGTCGGTGAGCACCTTGCGGTTCACGGTGCCGCCGGCCTGGGTGTAGCTGTCCGTCTCCTGGGCGGTACCGGCCAGCCAGGGGCTGTCGGTGGTCTGTTCGCCGAGCGAGTTGGCGAGCTTGACGCTGCGCTGGGTGCCGTCCGCCTTGTAGTCGCCGTCCATGCCCTGGAGGTAGGAGACGGTGGTCTGGGTGACGGGGTCGGGTGCGGCGCCGGTGGTCGTGGTGACGGTCCGGTAGCCGCGGAAGTCGTTCCAGGTGCGGTGCTTGTCGTCGGTGAGGTCGGAGTCGTCCCGGTGCCAGGCCGCGCCGCCGCCGTGGACGTAGTTGGTGATCTTGGCCGGGGAGCCCGCCTTGGTCCGATCGCTCTCGGCGACCTGCGCGACCATGGTCTTGTTGAACCAGTCGGCGATCGGGTCCTTGCCACCGGGCGTGTTCCAGAACACCGGGTAGCAGCCCATGGTGTTGCTGTCGGCCGAGGACGGCATGTGGTTGTTGTCGCGCGAGCACTCGGGCGCGCGGTAGGAGACGGCGATCGACTCGCCGGTCTCGGTCTGGACGCTGGAGATGCGCGGGTGGAACAGCGGCGGCGCCGCCGGGCTCAGCCCGTCCACCCGGTTGTCCAGTTCGACGCCGACGAAGCTCACCGGGTCCATCGCGATGGCGCCGGTGCCGCCGGCCGAGGCGTCCTTGCCGGTGTGGACGATCTGCGAGAGCCACATCACGGACTGCAGGGCGCCGGTGGTCTTCGGGTCCTGGGTCTTGCCGGTGACGGGGTCCATCGTGCCGCCGGCGTCGGAGAACACCTGCTTCAGGTCGTACGAGTCGACGTCCTGCCAGGCGGTGCCGACCCTCACCTTGGTGTCGATCGACTTCAGCCGGTAGGTGGACCAGAAGCTCGGACCGCCCTGCAGGCAGACGCCGTCGGTGTTGTCGCCGTCGACCTTGGTCTTGTCGTCGGCCTTGCAGGTGAGGTCGTACGGGGTGTCCGGCCAGTTGGTGGCGGTGTCCTTGGACAGCTTCGCGGCCTGGCAGTCGGTGTCCGAGACGGTGCAGCGCTGCGCCGCGTTGAAGACGACCTTCGCCGAGGGCTCGCGGCCGGCCTGGGCGTCGGCCAGCTGGTAGCCGTAGGAGACCTGGGTCAGGTAGCCGCCGCGGGTGTACTGGGTCATCGTGCCGCCGTCGCCGTTCTTGGCGACCTGGCCGTAGCCCATGTTGTAGTAGTTCGACTCGGTGGCCCAGTCGTAGCGCTGGATGTTGCCGCGCGAGTCGACGACGAAGTCGAGGTTGAAGCGGTAGCCGACCGGCTTGTCGCACTGCGAGGCGTTGCCCTTGCCGGAGTCGTAGCAGGGGTCGCCCGGCTTCGGGTGGTAGACCGGCACGCCCCACGCGCTGTTGGTGGCACCGTCGGAGGTGGTGCCGGGGGCGTGGTTGAGGCCCAGGTAGTAGGAGGCGCCGTCGGTCGTGGTGACCTTGAAGTACTCGCCGTCCCACAGGCCGTTCGCGGCTCCGGTGAGGCGCTCGATCTTCGTCCCGTCGTCGTTCGGCAGGCGGTAGCTGCCGTCCGCGGCGCGGATCAGCTTGCCGTTGTGCGAGCCGAGCGAGATGGTCGCGTTCCAGCCCGCCCAGCACTCGTCGCCGGAGTCGTCGATCCCGTCGTTGCGGCAGGACTTGTAGGAGCGCTCGATGAAGCCGGGGCTGTAACCCCAGCCGTCACCGATCCACGAGGACTGCGAGTTGCGGGCCGAGGTCTCGCCGTCCACCGACTGCGAGTCGTAGGAGAGCGCGACCAGCGGCGAGACCCCGCCGAGCGCGGGCGGCAGGGTGACCGGGTAGCGGTAGGTGAACGCGCCGGAGGACGACGTCGACCAGGCGCCCGAGGCGGACAGCGAGGTCGCGCCGTAGTCGCCCTGGGATCCGCCGCTGCCCGCCACCGCGGCGACCGCCACACCGGGCGCGGTCTGCGCGGCGAGCGCGGAGCGCGAGGCGAACAGGCTCGCCGACTTGGGCGCCGCGGCCGCCGAGGGCAGCGCCACGGCCGCGGTGAGCTTCTTCGCCGCCTGGTCGTTGACCGACTCGATCGGCTTCTGCACCCGGCACGCGGGCAGTTCCGGCGTGGTCAGCGCGCAGCCGGGCAGGGCCACGAGGTGCAGCCGGGACGCCCAACCGCCGCCGTACGCCTGCTCGACGGCGCCGTAGTCCAGCGCGACGTTGACCGCGCCGTTGCCGGCGCCCTGGTCGGCCCGTTCCAGGCCGACCAGCAGGCCGTCCACGCCGGCGCCCTTGGCCTGCTCGTGGTCGGCGGTGCGCACCTGCACCGAGGAGACCGGAGCGAGCGGCACCAGCGGGCTCACGAGGGCACGGGCCCGGGTGCCGACGGCCGACGGCTCGGCGGCGGTCATCGTCAGCGGGGACTTGGCGCCGGCACGTGCGTCAGCCTTGACGTCCGACGCCCGCACGGCGGCGGGTGCGGCGCTCGTCCGCCCGGCTCCCCCGGCCGTCGCGCCGAGGTCGACCGTGACGGTCGAAGCGGTCGGCCACACGGGCGCGACCGCCTTGTGCGCCGTCAGTTCCCGTGTCCCCGCGGTCAGCACCGGGACGGGCTTGGCCCCGGTGGCGCCCACCGGGTGGCCCTGGACCTTGGCGAGCTCGGGCAGCGGGTCGGCCGCCCACTCCTTGTCGGTGTAGTGGTAGCCGCCGACGACCGACTCGGCCACCGCCATCGGTGTCAGCAGCGAAAGGGTCACCGCTGTCGCGACGGCGACCGTCCCGCGTCGTGCCAGTGCACGCGCGCGGGGTCCGTGAATCCGGCGCAGCTTTGATCGCATGCCGAACTATCCCCCTGTCAAACATTGCCTTTCAGATGCCCGCCGAGTGCGAACATCTGACGATACGTATGATCGTTCGGCACCGTATGGCCATGAATGTTTCACCGACAAAGACCGCCCCGGGGCCCGGATCACAGAGGGTTCTCCCGGCACTCACCCCTGGGCGGTTTCTGCTGGATGAACACGCATAAATGCGGCGTAAATCCGACATTCGACGGGCCCGGCGGGGCCTCGGGCTGTGAACAACATCACGGCACACCCGCCGCCGTCACCAGCAGTCCTGAAAGGGCGACCTCATGGGGGAAATCATCCGCGCCCGGAACCATCCGGCACGAACACTGACGCGTGCCGTGGTGATTCCGGCCACACTCACCGGCTTGTTTATCGGCGGTGCCGGCCCGGCCCTGGCGGACGGTCAGCCGGCCGCCGCCGCAGCCCCGGCGCCGACGGCGGCGACGCCGCTCGCAGCCGCGTCGGCGTCGGCCCGCGAGTCCGGCCGCCCCGTCCCAGTGGACGAACTGACCACCGAGACCGCCGACACGACGGCGAACGCCGACGGCACCTTCACCCTCACCACCCACCTCCAGCCGGTGCGGGTCAAGCGGGACGGCCGGTGGACGGCGCTCGACGCGAGCCTGGCCCGCAACAACGACGGCACCCTCTCTCCGAAGGCCACCCCCGCCGGGCTCTCCCTCTCCGGCGGCGGCAGCGGCCCGCTGGCCACCCTCACCGACCCGAAGGGCCGCCACCTCGCCCTGAGCTTCCCGACCGACCTCCCGGCGCCCGAAGTCAGCGGCGACAGCGCCCGCTACAGCGGCGTCCTGCCCGGCGTGGACCTCGACGTCACCGCCACCGACCAGGGCGGCCTGCGCGAGGTCCTGGTGGTCCACGACGCCGCCGCGGCCGCCAACCCGGCGCTCAAGTCACTCCGGTTGGCCACGCACACCACCGACGGCCTCTCCCTCGCCGCCGGCCCGGACGGCTCCCTGACCGCCCACGGCGGCGACGGCACCGCCGCGTTCACCGCCCCGCCCCCGGTGATGTGGGACTCGGCCGGCCGTGCCGCCGGCTCCCCGGCCCAGGCCGGCGCGCCCCAGAGCCCCGCCGAGCACCAGCCGGGCGGCGACGCCCAGGTCCGACCGGTCGGCGCCCAGGCCGCGGCCGACGCCCTGGTGCTCACCCCGGACGCAGGCCTGCTGTCCGGCCCGCACACCGTCTGGCCGCTCTACATCGACCCCGCGGTCAGCCCGGTGACCAGCACCACCAACCACTACACCATCGTCCAGGAGGGCTGCTCGGGTTACACGTACTACGACAAGGCCCAGGACAACGGCCAGGGCGTCGGCTACCAGCACTGGAAGGACTGCAACGGCCTCCAGCGCGCGTTCTACGAGATCGGCCTCGGCAACCTCAGCAGCGACATGGTGATCTCCAAGTCGGTGCTGCACCTCACCGAGACCTACGCCGCCTCCTGGGACTGCGACAAGACGCACCAGGTGCGCCTCGCCACCGTCGGCCGGATCTCCGACACCACCAGCTGGGACAACCAGCCCTCGGCGACCGGCGACGGCTGGCTCGGCACGCAGAACCCGACCGGCGCCAACGGCGGTGGCAGCTGCGGCAACAAGGACGTCAACTTCGACGTCACCGGCCAGCTCAAGAAGCTCGCCGGGCACGCCGACACCTGGACCTTCGGCCTCTACGGCAACGAGTCCAAGTCCGACGACAACGACGACTACATGCGGTTCAACCGCAACCCGTACCTGACCACGGTCTTCGACATCGCGCCCAACCAGCCCGACACGCTCGGCACCACGCCGGCCGCCCACTACCCGGACGGCAACGGCTGCGAGAACCAGCCCGGCTGGATCGGCAACTCCGGCACCGCCGGCAGCGCCTCCGACATCGCGTTGAACGCCCGCCTCACCACCCGGATGAGCGGCGTCAACCTGCGCGGCCGGTTCAAGGTCTGGGACGCCCAGGCGAGCGGGACGCCGAAGAGCCAGCCGGCCAGCGACTGGATCTCCCCCGGCGGCACCGTCCGCACCAACCTCGGATTCACCGTCAGCGACGGCCACCAGTACGGCTGGTCGGTCCAGGCCGAGGACGGCACGCTCACCGGCCCGGTCTCGCCGAACTGTTCCTTCAAGGTCGACCTCACCCCGCCCACCGTTCCGGCCATCGCCGACTCCCCGGTCTTCCCGCCGCTCGGCGGCTCCGCCACGCCCACCGGGCACGCCGGTGACGGCGGCGTGAGCGTCAAGGTCACCGCCACCGACCCGACCCCGGCCGGCTGCCCCGGTGGCTGCCTGAGCAGCGGCATCAAGCGCTTCGAGTACGCGCTGGACACGGACGTCAACGGCGCGAACTGGGTGCCGGCCACCGCGACCGGCGGCGGCGCGGCGACCGCCGACGTGCCCATCATGCTCAGCGCCGCCCAGTGGGGCACCCACACGCTCTACGTCCGGGCCGTCGACGGGGCCGGCAACACCCAGGCCACCACCGCCCAGTACAGCTTCTTCGCGCCGTGGAACCCGGCCGCCAAGGTCGTCCAGGGCGACCTCGACGGGGACGGCATCCCGGACCTCGCCGCCCCGACCACCGACGGCGACCTGATGCTCGTGCGCGGCGACAGCAACCCGGCCGCCGCCCCGCAGGTGATCTCCACCAAGGACAAGAGCCCGGACGGCACCGGCTGGGACAACTACCTGATCGCCCACCGCGGCACCGCCACCGGCAGCAACACCGACGACCTGTTCGCCTTCGACAAGGCGACCCACCAGCTCTACCTCTACCCGAACGACGCCACCACCCCCGGCGGCACCGCGGGCCGCTTCACGCTGACCCAGAACGTCATCCCGATCAAGAACTCGGACAGCTGCCCGGCCAAGGGCAGCGACGGCACCTGGAACAACGTCAGCCAGATCCTGGCCCCCGGCAAGCTCGCCCAACTCGCCGACGCGCCCGACCTGATCACCGTCGACAAGGGCGAACTCCGGTACTACCCGGGCAGTTTCCAGGCCGGCTGCAACCTCGCGGCCGGCGTGCGGATCGGCACCGGCGACTGGTCCCACACCACCCTGCTCGCCCCGGGCCGGGTCGGCGGCGTCCCCACCCTGTGGGCCCGCGACAACATGACCGGCGCGGTCCTCAGCTACCCGCTGACCTTCGCCAACGGCACACCCACCGCGTCGTTCGCGGCACCGACCGGCGCCGCGCTCACCTCCGCCGTCCCGATCGGCGCGGGCAAGAACCTGTGCCTGGACATCGACCACGCGAAGACCGCCAACGGCACCGCCGCCCAGGTGTGGACCTGCAACGGCACCAACGCCCAGACCGTCCTGCGGGGCACCGACAACACGCTACACGTCCTCGGCAAGTGCCTGGACGTCACCGGCGGCCGGACCGCCAACGGCACCGCCGTCCAGCTCTGGCCGTGCAACAACACCGACGCCCAGCAGTGGGTCCCGGGCCCGAACCCCGGCTCGCTCAAGAACCCGGCCTCCGGCCGCTGCCTCGCCGACCCGTCCGACAACAAGAACCCGGGCACCCGGCTGGCGATCCAGGACTGCGCCGCATCCCCCGGCCAGAACTGGGCCGCCACCACCGCCGGCAACGCACTGCCCGGCGCCCAGGCGGTGCTCCCGCTCGGCCTCGGCGGCGACGACTACCCGACCGTCGGCTCCCCCGGCGACGCCCAGGGCACCGGCAACCCGGCGCTCTACGCGGCCACCACGAGCGGCCAGATCATCGAGTACCCGGGCGCCGCGCCAACGGGCGGCACCGGCCGCTTCGACAACCCGGTGACCATCGGCTACCTGCACCAGCCCGTCGACTGGTGGAAGCTCGCCGACACCACCGACAGCACCCGCCCGGCCAACGCCCTCACCCTGAACGGCGGCGCGGCCACCACCACCGACCCGGCCCGGGGCAACGCGCTCGCGCTCAACGGCTCGTCGGCGTACGCCGCCACGGCCGGGCCCGTGCTCAACACCGGGAGCAGCTACACCGTCTCGGCCTGGGTCAACCTGTCCGACCTGAAGAACAACTCCACCTTCGTCTCCCAGTCGGGCACCACCGCCAACGGCCTCCAGCTCTACTACTCGACCTGGTCCCACGGCTTCGCGATCGGCCACGCCCACGCGGACGACGCCTCCGGCGCGTTCTCCAGCGCGTACGGACCGGGAGACGGCCCGCTGAGCCCGAAGGTGAACACCTGGTACCACCTGGTCGGGGTGTACGACGCCGACCGGCAGCAACTGCGGCTGTACGTCAACGGCCAGGTCGCCGGCGTGGCCGACTACGCCGGCACCGCCTGGAACGCCACCGGCCCGCTCCAGCTCGGCCGCCGCCTCTACCAGGGCAGCTACGGCGAGTATGCGGCCGGCCGGGTCGGTGACGTCCAAGTCTTCGACCAGGCGCTGTCCCCCGCCGGGGTGGCGTCCCTCGGCACATCCCAGCCGGTGCCGACCCAGCTCGGCTGAGGCTCGGAGCTCCGACGACGCACCTCGGAGCTCCCACGACGCGCGCCCGTTCCGGTCCGGAGCGGGCGCGCTGCCGTCGGCGGTGGGCGCGTCCTCGCCCGCCCCATCGACCCGCGCCCGCCGACCCGCGTCCGCCGACGCGCACCTGCCCGACCGGGCCTCGCCCTCATGCCACCGATGAAGGTGGCCGCCGGCGCCGGCCACCACGCTCGTCAGCGTCATCCTGGCGGTCACCGTAGGACGGAGCAGCGAGGAGCAGCGGCAATACCGCCATCGGATTGGCGACTTCCACCCGATTGGAGTGCATTGACGTTTCGCAGACGGCGCCAGCGGGGGTGATGCCGAAATATGGCTGTCTAGTCGACGGCAGTTGCGGAGAGGACTGGCAATGTCAAGCGTTATCGCGACAGGGTTGATCTCGGGGACGAGCACCGTCGAACTCTTTTTCGAGGACATGAGTCAGAACGCGGCCCGCACGATCACCGTAATTCCTCAACGCCAGCCGCCGCCCCAGCTCCCCACGGACCAGCAGGCCAGGCTGAAGGACCTCTACTACATCCTCAAAGGGCCGCAACATCCGCCCGGCTCCGGCCCGAACACACTCCAGCTGCACGTGGTCGTTGAGAACATGCAGGGAGGTGAATTTAACCTGCAACCGTCGTTTCTTTTCTACAAGGTCCTGATGTCCGAGTCGTGAAAGGGCGGGAGCCAGGCGAAATGAAGATCCATGTTGCGCACGACGACGAGGGAAGAATTCGGGCGCTTGTCGTTCCAGGGCCGGAGTTCAGCGAATCCATGACGCTACTGCCTGGGGAGGGCGAAACCGTTAGCGTGATCGAGGCTCCCGACCTCGCGGACGAGGAGCTTCTCCTTCATCTCCAGTCGGTACAGAAGGGGTTCCGCGTGGACTCCGATTCGGGCGGCCCCATGCTGGTGGCGTTGCAGTGACGACGGCGGTCAGGTGGCGGCTTCCGCCGTCATCCGCCCGCTTTTTACGGCTTCGACGGTCACCCGCCAGCCGCCCCGGCGGGCCTGCTCCGCGCTGCGACCGGTGCCGGCCCGCCACGGAGGGAGAGGTGCCCGGCCGTCCCGCCCGGGTGCCGGTGCGCCCATGGCGGGGTAGTGGACTTGCGTCAGCCGAGGTCGGTCCTGCCTGCATGGCCACAAGCCACGTCCCGGGGCTGGCGACAACGATCGGCGCCGGCTCTTCATCGCGATACAGCGGGACGCTTCACCGCGCACCCGGCCCTACCCGTTCACCATCACTCGGCCGACGTCTACGCCGAACACCGCGAGCACAGCGACAAGCTATCTCCGTTGGAGAAGCGGATCGCCAAGCCGCCGGTGCGCCAGTCCTGGCGGATGAACGGGTCTGGAGTCCGGACGAGGAGAGCAGCGAGGCGTACGACGCGGCGTACGACAAGGCTGGGGTGACGATCGCCGGCCGCGTGCTGCACCCCAGGGACCTGGACGCCTACGCCACCATCACCTACGAGGTGGCCGGCCTCCACCAGGACGACGAGGACGGCTTCGACGACGAGGACGACCAAGGCGAGGTACCCGGCGAGCTGGATGCTGCCCTGGAGTGGGCCCGCGCCGGGGTATGCGTCCTCCAGCAGTACCTGCCCTGGCCGTTCACCGACGTCCTCCTCTACAACGGGCTCGACAACAGGCCCGCCCACCGCATCCTCTACTGCTGCGCCGCCGCGACCCGAAGGCGGCTGCGGTGTGGTTCACCGCGCTGGTCTACCTCAACCCGAACGACACCGTCGGCGCCCGGTTCATCGCCCCTGACGGTCCCCAGAGCAAGCCCAACGCGCCGTCGGCCTACCCGTCACCCCGGAGCGGGCCGCCGCCGTCACCCTTGCCCTGCACGCCGCTATCCCGCACCTCCTCGACACCGGCCCCGCCACTCTGGCCGCCGCCGGCCTGGACGACCTACACCGATTCGTCCACGCGCTGCTGAACGCGGTCTACCCGCAGCACCCGAACGGGGCGACCCGAGCCAGCCCCCACTCCCCCGGCGTGCATGTACGGGCAGCGCCAGCGGGCCCAGATTCTTCCCCCTGGCCACTGGCGAGGACGGCGACCGGCTGCTCACCGCCCTCACCGCATGCGCCCGCCCATGCCTGGCTGCGGTTGGACACTGCACTGCCCGCCCGGCGCGGCAGGCCCAGGATCCGCTGGGCCCAGGAGTCCCGCGGAGTGGTCGGGAGAATGCGGCCTCAGGCCCGTCCCGGGTTCCCGCGTGAAGTGCGATCATCGTCGCATCAGCGAAGGAGCGAACATGTGGACGTGGCGGCGGAATCGGGCACGCGGGCACGCGGGCACGACACAATGCGTCGACTCAGCTTGCCGTTTCTCCTCAGATTGGTGAGTACGAGCCAGACCACGTGATGCGACGCGCCGGGGGCCGGTGCGGGCAAGGCCTCCGTGTGTCTGCGGCCGACCGAGCAGGCGATCCGCCCGCACCGTCCAGGACAGCCGGAGGTCAGGCCGGGTCAGGGCAGGAGGGCCGAGCCGCCCTCCGATGCAGGCTCCTGGAGGACTCCGATCGAACAGACGGGCCCGATGAAGTGGAGCTATGGCTGCAGGTCTTCAGCAGCTGGCCCCCGGCGGCCACCAGGTCGTCATCATCGACGACCACTTCTCCGCCGCAGCCGCCGACCTCCCGGTCGCCCGCTGACCTTCCGCCCGGCGAACAGGAAATCGGTGTCGAGCTCCAGCACCGAGACGCCCTCGTCGTCCCCGACCGCGAGCAGCGTCCCGAGTGCGGCGAGAGAGCGGACTGGGGACCGGCGGCGCAGCACGGCGAGGGGGCGGAGGGCGATCGGGTCCCAGAACCGGATCGTCAGCCCTTCGCCGCCCGAGGCGAGGAAGGGCGTTCGGTCGGGCAGGGCGCCGAAGGCCAGCGCGTTCACCGGCAGTTGGTGCGCCGCCAGGGCATGCGGAGGCCGGTTCGGATTCGCCGTGAGATCCCACACCAAGACCGGTGCTCGGCGCGACTGATCGGGGCCGCCGCCAATCACCGTGCTGGCCGTGAGCAGGATGTGTCCGTCGGGGGTGGTGTCGAGCGCCGTGGCCGAGACCCAGTCGTGGCTGATGGTTCGCCGGACCGACGCTCCGGTGGTGGCGTCCCGTACGCATGCGTCGTGCATGTCCTCGTCGACCAGCAGGAAGCGTTCGTCGACCCGCGTGCCGAAATCGAAGGACGCCTGCGGCGGCCGGTCGGTGGTGATGCGGCCGACCAGCTCACCAGTGAGCGGTTCCCGGTACTCCCTCTCCTGGTCCCGCTGGCATTCGAGCAGCAGACGGCCGTTGGTGGCGGTCCGGTATCGGAGCCTCATCCGCGCGGGCGGGGGTGCCGGTTCGACTGGGCGGCCGGCGACGACATCCCATAGCCGCACCGTGGGCTCTCCGGACAGGGTGGTGCCGAGAAGGTAGCAGCCGGACGACACGGTACCCAGGGCAAGGGAGTCGCACCGCTCGTCCGGGAAGGGGCGAACACTCGGCAGCCCACCGTGGCCGGGACCTCCCACATGTGCCACCTGGTCGCCGTCGATGAACGCGAGGCAAGATTGCCCGTCCGGTGTCCGGCCCATGGCCACCAACCCCACCGGCGCGAGCCCGCGACCAGCCCCAGTACCGCGTATAACGCCACCGAGCGTGTCCCAGAGCCGTACCGTGTCGTCGACGCCGCTGGAGGCGAGCAGGACCTCGCCGTCCGACGCACAGCCGAAGGCGAGCGCACGCAGACCTCCATCCCGGTGTCCTCTCAGCGGCTCGCGCGCCATGACTCCGAAGCGCAGGTCCCACAGCTGGATTTCGCTGTTGTCGGTCTGGAAGGCCAGCAGCCAGCGTCCGTCCGGCGTCGTGCCGAACCCGACCGAGGAGATCGAGCCTTTCCTGGCCGGACCGACGGGCCTGCCGAGCTCGGTGGCGGTGTCGGCGTCGCGGAGCCGAAACATGCCGTCCTTGCCGTAGCAGACGCACACCAGCTGGCCCTCAGCCGTGGCGCCGATGGCCATCACGTCCTCGTGGAACCGCCGATGTGCGCCCGGCTCGACGTACGACAGGCCGGCCCTCGGATAGACGTCCCAGGTCTCGATCGTCCGGCCGCCCCGTTGCGGATCGAGGCGGGCGCCCACAACCCGTAGCCGTTCGTCCGGTTCGGCTGCGACCGCGAGGTCGGTAATAGGTCCTCCGCCGGTCAGCTGCCCGAGTGCTGCGCCGCTCATGCCGTCCCACAGGTGGACAACCCGGCTGCCAGCGCCGGCCAGCAGGAGTCGGCCCCCGGGCGCGCGGACGAAGGCCAGCGCGGTCACCGGGTCGTCGACGTCGGCCGGAGCCGCGAACGGAGCCCCGGTCTCCGGGTCCCACAGTTCGACGGTGCGGGCAGCGTCGGTGGCGATGGCCAGCCGAAGGCGTCCGTCGCCACCGACGCCGAAGGCCAGTGCGACAGGTGACTCGGGCGGCCCTGGAATGGTGATCGCCTGCTCGATTGCGCCCGTGCGGGCGTTCAGTATCCGCACGAGCTTGGTCGTTCCGATGGCCAGCAGCAGCCCACCGTCCGGTGCCGCACCGAACGCCATCACCGATACGTCCAACGCGTCCCGTGTGGTGAGGTTGAGCAAGCTGTTGTCCGAGCTGACGGCTGCCATGCGGGTTCGGTAGGCAGGGGGTACGGCGCCGGGACGGTTCGCGAGACTGCTGCCCAGGGCGACAGCGGCCTCCTGGAGGCAAGCGGCGTTGACCTCCGGACTGCGGCCGAGCAGTGGCCGCGCCCGCCGGTACACTCTCGCGACCTCGTTCAACTGGGGTACGGCGGGGGACAGCAACGGCGTCAGCGTCACCGGGTCGGCCACCGCCAGCAGATCAAGATCACGGGTGAGTGATGCCAGCGCCGGGCCGGCGTCGGAGGCGTGATGAGGGAGGTAGGTCAGCACGTACGGGTGGGCGGAGGCCCACAGCCGGCGGCCCTCGCCGTTCGTCGGGACGGTGGCCACCAGGGCGTCGGTAACCGTCTGAGCCACGTCGGGCCGTGGACCTCGGAGGTGGGCGGTGAGTTCGTGGTGCACGGGACGGAAGACCGACCGGTTGCCCGCCCCGAGGTCCTCGACGACGTACGCACCCGCCTGCTCCAGCAGCAGGCGCACATCGTCGTCCGTCACACCCGCACCCTCGGGCGAGGTGGCGAGCGCCCTGGCCACCGGCACCCAGATGTTCTCCCAGGGCAGCCCTGGCCCGTGGGCGAAGGCGAGCGCCCGCAACAGGGTGCGGGCCGCCGCGGGGTTCGTGGTGACGCGAGCGAGGTCCTCTTCGAAGGCTTGGCCGAGCGTGCTCGGCAGATCGCGCCGCCAGCCGTCGTCCGCAAAGTCGCCAGCCTGCTCTCGGCCGCGGGCGGAGCGGGCCAGCAACTGACCGACCAGGAACGACTCCGTCCGCCGTCCGCCGTCCGCGGCCGCTGTGGCCCGGTCGGCCAGCTCAGCGGCGACGGCATCCACCACGCTTTCCCCGGCCGAGCGGTAGCACGTCGCGGTGTCGGGCTCGTGAGCGGCGAGTAGCAGCTGGCGGATGTAGTCGACCAGCGCCTTCGGATCGAGGTAGGGCTCGCGATCCAAATCGATCAACCGGTCGGTCGGCCCGATTCGGCCGAGCAGCTGACGCCGGGTGCCCAGGACGACCCGCAGACCGTACCTGCGGGCCAATGGCACTAGCAGGCTGTCCAGCAGCGGGGCGGGCTCGACGGCCTCGTCGACGGCATCGACGAGCACCGCCCATTCCTCCGTCTCCGGATTCGCGGTCAGATCCTGCAACAGCTCCCCCACGCTGGCGGCCGGACGTTCGAGCCGCTTCGCGATTTCCTGCGCGACTTGGTCGGCGTTGAGCCCATGGCCGTGCACCGCGATCAGCGGGGTGCCAAGAGGAAGCAGCTCTGCCGCCCGGGACACCAGCGGGTTGTCCGTCGCACCGCCCGGCCCGAGCAGCTGCCGTCGGCCGCCTGGGCGGCTGAGTTGGACGGGCAGCGCGAGCAGGGTGGACTTCCCGGCCCCGGGGCTGCCGGTGACTACGGCGAGGCCGCCGCGCCCACCAGCGGTGAGCCAGCCGAGCAGGTCCGCGGTGGCTCGGATCCGACCGGAGCGGCCGGTGAGGTAGAAGCCTGCCGCGGCCTCCGGGGCGCCACGCAGTCGGGAGATCCAGTGCTGCTGGTCGCTGACGGTCAGGCCCGCGATGCCGGGGTGATACTGCCGATTGGGGAAGAACGGGGCACGCCCGTCGCTGCCTCCTCGCGGCGGGAAGTGGAGGGTCGTCTGCCCCTCAGTGCCTAGGATGTCGTTGACCGCGTATGAGAGGCTGTCCAACCCCAGGTAGGGCGCGCTTGCGCCAGCCAGCGGCCGTTTCAGCGCCTCCGCCAGCGCGTTCGCGAACCGGCCCTGCTCCGCGAACTCCAGGCTGCTGGCGCTGGCGAGGACCCACAGGCGGTCGTTGCCATGGCGCTGGACCTCGTAGCCGATCTCCTCGGCGGCGCCGCCCGCGAAGCAGCAGTCGATGATCAGCAGGACCTCCGGCTGCTCCGCCTCGGGGATGCCGTGCCGGTCGAGGCGCATCAGCAGCGACGGCAGGTCGGTCGCGCGCAAGGCCGACTTGTGGAGGTTTGCGGGCTGCGACTCCCGGACGACGAGGAAGTAGTGGCCACGCGGCGGGTGTACGCCGTGGCCGGTGTAGTAGACGATGACCAGTGGATGTGTGCGGGCGGCTTCACCGACGGCCTGCTCCAGTTCGTCGAGCCCGGGGTCGACCCGGTAGTGCGGCTGGTCGGTGACCGGCCGGACTTTGAGGTCGGCGAGCGCCGCGACAACGGTCCGTAATGACTCGGGGACCTTGAGTAACTCACTGAAATCGACGCAATCGTAGTGTGCCGTGCCGACTGCCAGCAGTACCGGCTTCGGCGATTCAGAGCCGGGGCCGGGCTTCGGCGGGACCTTGTGCCAGGGCATGTCCGAGAGCACTTCCCGTCTCTCGTGCGTTGAGGTAGGTCGTCACCCCGTGTGGGGCCTTGGGCGGGTTGGCCACCTTGCGGTCGTCAACGCGACCGGGCGGCGGGCCGGTGAACAAGCCCGCCAGGTCCGGTCGGAGGGCAACGATGTCGTCCGGATCGGCGACGTTCACCCAGGCGGGCAGGGTTCCAGGCCAGGCACCGTGGCCGTCGGCAGGGGCCGGGGTCAGCCGGTCGAAGATCAGATTGGGGATGCCGAGCGGGCTGCCGAGCGTCAGCAGCAGCCGGACCGAGGCCGGCTGGTACTGGCAAAGGTATTCGTAGGCGACGACCGAGCCGAGGGAGTGACCGATGACCACCAGGGTGTCGTCGCCGATACACGGCCCGAGGCGCCCCAGCACGGCCGTCCGGACCGCCTGGTTGGTGAGGTAGTCCGACACCTGCCGCAGGTTGCCGATCAACGCGTGCTCAGCGAGGCCGGCGAAGGTGGGAGATTTCAGCAGAAGCCTGAGCATGAATGCCGTGGCAACCATGCCCGCCCCCATGGTGTCCTCCGTCGGGGCGAGGTCGGCGTCCTGTTCGAGGACGGCCTGGTAGAAGGTCGTCAGCAGATCACGTTCGAGCCCCGGCCGGACGTCATCCGGGCCGTACGGCGGCTCGTTCGTGGCAGATGCCATGGCACCGGCCGGCCGGAAGAGATCGCCGAAGAACGCCACCTGGAGATCCCCGGTGTCCAGCCCTTGGGCGACCCCGTGCATGCCGGCCGCGGCGAGCCCGCCGCGCAACGCGTCGAACCAGGCCGAGCCGAGCTGGTAGGCGTCGCCGTACTGCTGCCCGATGCCGTGGATGCCGACAATCGTTGCCACACCTCGATTCTGTTCCCGCCGCCCGGCCCCCGCACCTGGCCGCCGGTCCGGTATCGGGGACATCGCATTGGAGATCACCCCGGTGCAGGTCGGGCAACCACCGTCCGTCGCTGGTGGAGAGCCGTCCACGGTGACGTCAGCGCTGGAACCATTCGCAGCGGACATCGGCCGGTCCTCCGGTACGGTGGCGACCTACCGCTGGATGTCCTCGCGCCGGCCGGCCGAGCATCGGCAGGCGGTGGGGTGCCACACACGGTCCACAAGATCCTCGTCGGGCTCCCCGGCCGGCGGCGGGCAGGACCTCGTACTCCACGTGGCCGGCCTGGCGCTGGCCGGGATGGCCTGGGTGCTCGGCCCGGCGGGTCGCGGTGGAGGCCGTCACCGAGGAACGGCTGCGGATCGCCCGGGAGCTGCACGACATCGTGGCGCACCACGTCGGGGTGATCGCGGTGAAGGCCGGCGTGGCCAATCACCTGCTGGCCACCCGCCCGGAGGGGGCCGGCGAGGCCCTGCGCGTGCCGGAGGGGGCCGGCGAGGCCCTGCGCGTGATCGAGACGGCCAGCCGCTCGGCGCTGGCCGAGATGCGGCAGATGCTCGGTGTGCTGCGGGCCGGCGGGTCCGAGCCGGAGGCCGACGGGGTGGACGGGCTCCGGCCGGCGCCCGGGCTCGCGGCATTGCCCGAGCTGGTGGCCGGTGCCACCGCGGCCGGGCTCACCGCCGAGCTGCGCACCGAGGGCACTGCCGGCCTGCCGCAGGGGGTGCAGAGTTCGGCGTACCGGGTGGTGCAGGAGGCCCTGACCAACGTGCTCAAGCATGCCGGGCCGACCCGCTGCCGGGTCGAGCTGGTCGCCGACGGGCGGGAGTTGCGGATCGAGGTGACCGACGAGGGTGGTGCGGGAGGCCGCGGCGTGCGCCGACCGGGCCGGCACGGTGGGTACCCGACCCGGCACGGGCCCGCCGGGGCGGTCGGGGCGGTCGGGCACGGGAGTGGTCACAGCCATGGTCTGATCGGCATGCGGGAGCGGGTGGAGTTGTTCGGTGGACGCTTCCAGGCCGGGCCGCTTTCCGGGGGTGGCTTCGCCGTTCGGGCCGAGCTGCCGTACCGGACCGTGGCGTCGGCGAGGGAGGAGCCCTGATCAGGGCCGGCGTGATGAACCGCCCGGCGCCGGGGCGCCGGGCCGCCCGGGGGTGAGCGCCCGCCCCCGGGCGCAACGACGAACGTGTGGAGGACCGTGTGACCGAGCCCGTCCGTGTCCTGGTGGTGGACGACCAGGCGCTGCTTCGCGGCAGCTTCCGGATGCTGATCGACGCCGAACCCGGCCTGATCGTGGTCGGTGAGGCGGCCGATGGCGCCGCCGCGATCGAGGTGGTCACCGAGCAGCGGCCCGATGTGGTGCTGATGGACGTGCGGATGCCCGGCACGGACGGCATCGAGGCCACCCGGACGATCTGTGAGCGGGACCCGGACGTGCGGGTCCTGATGCTCACCATGTTCGACCTGGACGCGCATGTCTTCGCGGCGCTGCGGGCCGGAGCCGCCGGGTTCCTGCTCAAGGACATCCCGCCCGCCGAACTGCTGCACGCGATCCGGGTGGTGGCAGGTGGGGAGAGCCTGCTCTCGCCGAGCGTCACCCGGCGGTTGATCTCGGAGTTCTGCCGTCACCCGGCCACCGAACCGACCGGTCCGCCGCCCGCCCTGGACGGTCTGACCGGCCGGGAGCGGCAGGTGCTCCACCTGGTGGGCGCCGGACGGTCCAACGCAGAGATCGCGCAGGAACTGCACGTCTCCGCGGCGACGGTGAAGACCCACCTGAGCCATCTGCTGGACAAGCTCGGCGCCCGGGACCGGGTCCAGCTGGTGATCGTCGGGTACGAGAGCGGTCTGCTCACCCCACGCCACCGGGTCTGACCGGCCGGCGCCGCATCCCGGACCGAGAGCCGACCGCGGAACGTCCGGCCGGGACGGCCCGCGGCCGGCTCTTGGCTCACTCGCCCGAGCAGATCCCGCGCCTGGCCAACCGCCGCCTGCTCGCCCCGCCGTCACCCTCGCCCTGCACGCCGCTATCCCGCACCTCCTCGACGCCGGCCCCGCCACTCTGGCCGCCGCCGGCCTGGACGACCTCTACCGATTCGTCCACGCGCTGCTGAACGCGGTCTACCCGCAGCACCCGAACGGGGCGACCCGAGCCAGCCACCACTCCCCCGGCGTGCATGTACGGGCAGCACCAGCGGGCCCGGATTCTTCCTCCTGGCCACCGCCCTGCTCGCTGGCGGGAACGGCGACCGGCTGGTGACGGTCGGGGCCGGCGGCGAGGAGGAGTCGGTGGAGACGGTGGTCCTGGTGCCGCGCTGGACGTCGTACTCCTCGGTCGTACTCCTCGATCGATCCAGCAGACCGACCGGCCGCCTTGCCGGAGTTCCCGGACGCCCGGGTGGTCGGACCAGGTGAGCAGGACCGGGCCGGCCGCCGGAACCTGACGGGGGTCGTCAGCTGGTGGCCGGCTTCGCGAGGAGATCGGGTGGTGGTGGGAGCAGGCCTGCGGGGGGACGCGTCAGGACCCCGTTGTCGAAGGCCGGCGGCACTGCCCACGATCCCACGTTGCTGAAGTCCACCTCACCTCCGGTGAACTTGGCGTTCCTGAAGTCCACCTCACTGCCGGTGAACTCGGCGTGGTCGAAGAGCACGGTGCCCCGGACAAAATCGGCATAGACAAAGCCGACCTCGCCGCCGACGAACTTGGTCGCGTAGAAGTTCACCGTGCTGCCGGTGAACGCGGCGTTGTCGAAGCGCACCGTGCCGCCGGTGAGTTCGGCGCCGAGGAAACTCACCCTGCCGTCGGCGAACCGGGCGCCGGTGAAGTCCAGCCTGGCGCCGGTGAACCTGGCATCGGTGAAGCGCACATCGCAGTCGGCGAATGTGGCGTTTCTGAAGCTCACTCTGCCCCCGGTGAACCTGGCACGTTGGAAACCCACGCTGCCGCCGGTGAACCTGGCGTCTCGGAAGTCCGCTCCGCCGGCGAACTCGGCGTCATTGAAGCCCACCGCGCCGCCGGCGAACTCGGCCCCCTTGAAGCCCACCATGCCGGTGAAGTGGGTTCCGCTGAAGTCCCCACCGTCGAAGACGGTGCCGGTGAAGTCGTACTCGTGTCCGTCCCAGGATGCCGGAGACGGGGTGTCCGTGGCCTGCTGGTGATCGCGGATGGTACGGATGACGGTGTGACGGACTTCGCGGCCAGCTTGCCAGTTCAGGCGTTCCTCGGCTGGTGCGGTGGCCCCGGGGCGTGGCGAGTAGGGCATGCGAAGGTAGGCGCACAGGACGTCGATGCAGGTTTGCCGGTGTTCGCTCCAGTCGTCGGCGAGTCCGGCCATGGCGTGGACACCGGCGAGGCGGCAGGCGGCTTCGTCATGACCGAGGAGTCCGGCTGCCGTGGCGAAGCGTTCGTTGAGCAGGCGGGTGCGTTCGTGCTCCAGGGCCTGCCCTGCACTTTGGCGGGCCGAGCGTGCGGCGTGCCGGGTGCCGAGGTAGGCACCTGTGCCGCCGAGCAGGCCGCCGAGGAGACCTACGAGGATCACCGCCCACAGAGGCGTATTCGAGCCGGCGCCCCGGTCCGGTGTCGGAGAGACCGAGGGAGTTGGGCCGGGAAGGAGACTGACGTAGTCGAGAAGGCTGGCCAGGGCCGTCATGACGGCAGGGTAGACGGGCCGTACTGCGCCTGCCGGGCGGCGTACCGGGCAGAGCTCCCGCCGTCATCCGGACTGGGGAAGGCGAAACCGGCGCATCACCGCCCCTGGACGCCCTGCGGCTCCCCTGCCGGGGGGCGGAACGCATCACCGCCGCCCCCACGACGGCCGCGTCGACTGGACCGCCCTGCCCGAGGACGCCGTGCACGAGGCGAGCAGCTCGGGCAGTTGGAGGCCCTGAGGGTTGGCTGGTAGGCGGTTCGGCCGGGGCCCTGGTGGTCGGCGTGGCGGTGTTCCTGCCCTGTGCTGGAGGCCGCCACCCTGCGGGGTGGCGGCCTCTGGTGCTTTGGTGGTCGCGCTTCTGGCGTCGGCCGATGATGATGGCGGCCGGTGATCAGGTGAGGCAGGAGGCGAGGGCTCTGCCTCGCTGCGGGCCCGGGGCCTTGTTTGCGTTACGGCCTACAGCCAGAAGGTGACGGTGCTGCTCCACGAGATTGCAAACAACTGTTCGTGTGCAAATCCGGCGTTGATCCTGAGGCCGGCATCGGACCTCGGCGTTATCTGACCGCCGGTCGGGGCGCCGTTGCTGAAGGAGAACCGCTGGTTGCTCCGGCCGTTGCAGCTCCAGACAATCATCCTCTTCGTGCTGGGCAGGTCCAGGCACAGGCCCGGGTTGTAGTACGGGTGCAGGTACCAGCCGCCTTCGCTGGCGGGCTCCAGGCACCAGCGCTCGTTGTCCTGGATGTGGCCGTTCTGGGAGGCGTACTCCCAGGTGTCCACGACCGCGCCCTTGCCGCCCCAGCCGTGCACTTCCATGTACTCGCCGCCGGTCCGGTAGGTGTGCACGTTCCCGCTCTGACACCATTTGGAAGTGGCCGGCCGCGCCGTCGAGGCGTGCGCGGCGCCGGTGCCGACGCCGAGCGCCGCCACCGCGGCGGCCGTGACCGCCAGGACCTTCACCTTCTTCAGAACTGCCGCGGCGCCGGTGCCGGCGATCCGCTGTCGTGTCCGGGTGCTCTTGCTGTTCGTTGCTGCCGTGTTCATCGTGTACTCCTCTGTCTGGGGGCAGCCAGGTTCTTTCTCGTGACCGGTGATCGTGGTCTGTTCCAGGAGGCGGTCGCCGTGGAAGCCGGCGAGGCCTTGACGGCCCGCCGGTCCCGTGCCCCGGTGACCGTTGCGTCCGTGCGTTCGGCGATTGGCTGCTCGATGCCGCGTTCTTGTAACAGCCGAAGAGAAGGTTCTCGCCATTCGATCGGCATGTCATTGACACACCGTGCAAGGGCTTTGACACCATGTGCACAACCTTGGGGGAGGGGCTGTGGTGGGCGGGGTCGTGTTGCGGTCGACGGATGTGCCGAAGGCGGACCGGTTCGACTGGTGGGTCGACCTGGTGACGCGGGACCTCGCACCCACCTACATCACCACCGAGCACCGGGACGACTTCCGGGCGACGGCCGTGGCGCTTGAGCTCGGATCCGTTCACGCGTCGGCCCTGTCGTTCCAGACGCTGCAGAGCT
This sequence comes from Kitasatospora sp. NPDC057904, assembly GCF_042887925.1. NCBI lineage: Bacteria > Bacillati > Actinomycetota > Actinomycetes > Kitasatosporales > Streptomycetaceae > Kitasatospora > Kitasatospora sp. NPDC057904. The sequence goes on along the minus strand of NZ_JBHVOL010000014.1, from coordinate 4,074 downwards.
GGCGCACTCCTCGGCTGATCCAACGCTCGGACCCGGAGCTGTGGGAGCTCGGGTACGTGGTCGGCGGGGTCATGGGGATCGAACAGGACCGCAACGTGGCGCAGCTACGGGCGGGCGGTCTGGTGCTGTACGACACGTCCAGGCAGTTCGACACACGAGTCGCCGAGGACGGCCGCATCGTCATCCTCCACGTGCCGAAGACCGCAGTGCCCGTGCCGGACCAGGTCATGCGGAACCTCCTGGCCCGCCGGCTTCCCACGCACGGGAGCGGATCCCTGCTCGCTGGGTTCCTGCGGGATCTGGCCGGGGTACGGCTGGAAGGCTGGGAGGCCGAGGAGACCGGTGCCGCCGCACTTCATCTCGCCTTGGCATTTCTCTCGGGCCTGTCGAACCGGGAACAACTGCTGCCGACCCAGACGAGGCAGACCACTCTGCTCTACAAGGCGAAGGCATTCATCGAGACGCACCTGTCGGAGCCGGATTTATCGCCGCAGGTGGTTGCCGACGCCCAGAGCATCTCCGTCCGCTATCTGCACCACCTGTTCCAAGACGAGAAGCACACCGTCGGCTCCTTTATCCGAGGACGGCGACTTGAGCGCTGTCGCGCGGACCTGACGGCGCCCGGCCTCATGCTGCGTCCTGTCGGAATGATCGGAGCGCGCTGGGGATTCACGGACGCGGCGGTTTTCAACCGGGCGTTCAAAGCGGCCTACGGAATGCCTCCAGGTGAGTACCGTACGCGTGCGGCCCTCGATCGAGACCACACCGCGGTGTGATCCGAGGCCGTGCCCGTATCGACGACCTTGGTCCAGCGCGGACCGTCTGCGTCAATCTGGCACCCGCTCAGCAGCCGGGGCGGGCGGCCGAGCGGGTGGTTCGCACCCCGCGGTCGAGTGTTCGACGAGCTGGTGCCCGGCAGGCTCTTCGCAACCGGGCGGTGCCTGCTCCTCGTGGCGACGACGGCCCGGTGATCGCCGCCGAGGACGACGCCAAGGCCTCTCCGAGGAACGGCCCGGGCCGCGGCCATAGCCGTTGAGTCTGGTGTTCGTTTCCGCGGGCCGGCCGGGGGTTGACCGGTTGCCAGAACCACACCGTGCCCACCTCGCCCGCGGCCCCGGGCGCGCTGCCGCCGAGGACGGACGCGGGCACGGTCTCGTTGACCGCCATCGCGTGCTGGGCGCCGGAGCGGCCGGCGCCCCGGGCGGTGCCGCCCATCTCCGAGCGGACCATCCCGATCACCTGCCCGGCCGCGTCCAGCCCGGCGGCGCCCTCCAACCGCCGGGGAGGCGCGTTCAGCGGCACAGGGCCGCGTCGACGGCATTTTCGGCCGGCTGCAGGTCCGCCATGCTGGTCGGGTCGACGGTCATCGTGACACTGGCGGCGCGTCCGTCGTCGGTGGCGGCGCTCCAGGTTCCGTAGCCGGGGATGCTGCCGTTGTGCCACCAGACGGTCTTGTGGCACGACAGTTGTGTCCTCATGATCCCCAGTCCGTAGTCGTAGCCGGGCGCGCCCGTGGGGACGGTGGTGCGCATCTGCTCGAGTTCGGGGCCGCTGAGGAGGTGGCCTTCCTTCATGAGCTCGGAGAAGAACCGGGTGAGGTCGGCGCTGGTGGAGACCATCGCGCCCGCCGCCCAGGCCGCGGAGGGGTCGATCTCGGTGACATCGCGCAGCGATCCGTCCGGGCCGTCCTTGTGGTAGCCGTGGGGGTGGGGTCCTCGAAGGGTGGTCTCGGCGGGGGCGGGGAGGTAGGTGTGGCGCAGCCCGATCTTCTTGATGATGCGTTTGTCGATCTCCTTGGCCAGGGGCAGTCCGGTGGCCTTTTCCACGATCATCCCGGCCACCAGGTAGTTCGTGTTGCTGTACCCCCAATTCGTTCCCGGGGCGAAGACGTTGTCGTGTCGCAGCGCGATGTCCAGGGTGTCGCGGGGAGAGAGGTAGCGGCGCTGGAGGATGTCGTCGGTGACGTCGTCCTCGTAGTCGGGAAGTCCGCTGGTGTGCTGCAGGAGCTGACGGACCGTGATGTGGTGCCCGTCGATGCCTTGTCCGCGCAGGAGACCGGGCAGGTAGGTCTCGACCGGGTCATCGAGGCGGATCCTTCCCTCGCCGACCAGTTGCAGCACGACCACCGCGGTGAACGTCTTGGTGACGCTGCCGATCCGCACCTCGCCGTCCCGGGGCGTCTTCGCTCCGGTGGCCAGGTCCCCGACGCCCGCGGCATGGATACGGGTGTGGCCGGCCTGGTCACGGACGGCGGCCAGAGCGCCGGGCGCGTGATCGGGGCTCACCATCGCGTCCAGACGCTGCTGGATGGCGTCTGGCCTGGCGGCCCCCGGGGCGGCGACGGCGGACGGGGCGAGCGTGCCGAGGGCGAGGGCCCCGATGGCCACGGCGACGGCGGTGTGAGTCGTCCTGTGACGCAGGGCGTGGAACCGAAGCGGTGTACGTGAGTTCATGGAATGTCACCTCTGATGGTGTGTGCGGTTTTGGTGTTCGGCGGGTTCCCGGCGCGGTCAGTGCCCGGAGAGGTTGCGGCGGACGCACTCGACGTACTGGTGGAGGCCGTCGGGGCGGTAGCTCTCCTGGGTGTGGTTCGCCTACCAGGCGATGAAGGCGGCGGCCAGGACGGACACTGCGATCGCGGCGAGGGAGAACAGCGGCCCGACGAGCGCGCAGCCCCGGCCGGCGCCGGTGACCAGGTCGGCGGCGCCGGACAGGCCGCCGACGACCGCGAACGACGTGAACGGGCCGAGCGCGCCCGGCACCACGGCCGCCGTCGCCGGGGTGTCGCGTGCTGCTGCGGGCCGGGCGGCCGTCGTTCCAGGGGCGTGCATCCGCTGTCCTTCCGTGATCGGCCCGATCGCTCCGGGCCTGACCGATCCTGGAACACGACGCCCCGTGCGCGCCTCCCGGGCGGGAGGGAAACCGCGCTCCCCCGATCGGGGGAAGAGGCCGGACGGGCACACTCACCAGCGCCCCGGGGGCGGAACTCACCGCCCTCCCGGTGAAACTCCCCACCGCAGGTCAGCAGGGGTGCTCAAACTCCCCAGTGCAGGTCAGCGGCCCGAGGCCCCACCCCGGGGTGAGGCGGGGTCAGGAGCAGCGCCACCAGGCGCTGCTGCGCTTCGCCTCGGCGACCGCGGTCTCGGCGGCGGCCCGCCCGCGCTCGGCAACCGCCCGCGCCTTCCGGTCGGCGTCGGCCTGGCGGCAGCTGGCGCACAGCCCGTCGTCGCCCCAGGCACCGGCCCGCTCACGCTCCTCCCACCGCTCGTCCGAGAACGGCGCCGGGCAGCGGGTGCAGGCCGGGCAGCGCCGCTCGCGCGCCGCGGCCTCCCGGGCCTACTCAGCGTTGGCCTGCTCCGCCGCAGCAGCTCGTCGCCGTCCTGGTTAGCCGGCGTCTGACCCAAAGTGCGGGTGCGATCCGCGCACGGCCAACCCCTTGTCCAGGGGAAACGCGCCGCTGTCCAGGGGACACGCATCGCCCCGGTCGACGCGGTCGGCGCGCGCGGTCGGGTGCGCGCGGACTCTGCACGGTCTGTCCATAGACACGCCGCGCGCTGCTGGAGCTGTCCATCACGCGCCGGTAGGCCGCACCGCGCGGTGCGGTGCGGTGCGGCCTACCGGGCGAGGTGCTGCCCGGGCGCCTGGCGCAGCAGGGCAAGCGCGTCACTACTTCACCACCCTGGACGACATGGTCCGCAACGGATCGGCCCTTTGTGGCCTTCGGTGATCTCGGTGAGGTTCGACCCGCTGGGAGCCGACCAGCCGCCACGGTGGCGCGGCCAGGCGAGCCCACCACCCGACCCACATCCGCGCCCCCGCGGCTGGGGCCGCTGCGACCCCAGCCGTCGGTCCGCGGAACCCCTGCGGACCGGCCGATCGCCTTCAAGCCTACGAAGCCACCTGAACGTAGGCCGCATCGGCGTCCGCACACAGCTCGACCTCGTCCGCGCGGACAGGCTCGTGTGAGGACCCCGGGCGGGGGTGTGTCCAGCCAACGGTGTAACTCAGGTTGATTTGTATTACCGGCGGCCGATGGAGAGCCGGCCGTCGAAGGTGATCTCGAAGGCGTTCAGT
>NZ_JBHVOL010000013.1:269735-300414 GCF_042887925.1 Kitasatospora sp. NPDC057904 | reverse complement strand
TAACCCAGGGCCGCGCCGAGGGCGACAGGCCCGTCACCACCGCGCAGGGCTTCGCCCGCCTCCTCCTCAGCCGCCCCGAGAACCTGCGCGACAAAGACATCGCACTGCTCGGCGAACTCACCAGTGCCTGCCGCGAGATGACCGAACTCGCCTGTCTGACCAGCGAGTTCGCCCAACTACTGGCGCCGGCCGAGGGCAACGACGCCAAGCTCACCGCCTGGATCGCGTCAGTTCGCTCCGCCGACCTGCCCCACCTACGCTCCTTCACGAACGGCCTGGAACTCGACCGGGCCGCCGTCGACGCCGGACTCACCACCCCGCACCACAACGGCCGTACCGAGGGCGTCAACACACGAACTAAGCGGATCATGCGGCAGATGCACGGCCGCGCCGGATTCCCCCTGCTCCGCCACCGCATCCTCCTCCGGTGATCGCCACGGAGCGCTACCACCGAATACGGGCCAGAGCCGGTCATTTGGACAGACCCAAGGGCGGGGTTGCTCGGAGAGGGCGCGGTTCTTGGGGGGCGCTGCCGAGGGCGGGGTGCCTCCAAAGGGTGCTGGAACAGGTACGGCGACGTCGCGTTCGCGAGTCGGTTCATAACGACACCGCCCCACGATCGGGATCGTCCAGAGCAGCTTCCGAGGGGACAAGGCGAAGAATCCTGGGCCGCGCGGTAGCCTGCTGCATCACCGGACGAGTCCGATGGCCTCGATCTCGATCATCCACTCGGGGTCGGCGAGTGAGGAGACCTCCACGAACGACTCAGCGAGATGTGGCTCCTCTGGGAAGTGCTCCGCGCGCAGCTTGGCGAAGATGTCCTGCTGTGCGATGTCGGTGACGAACACGGTCGCCTTGACCACGTCAGCGAGGCTGGAGCCTGCGTTTGTCAGAACCGTAGACAGATTTGCGAGCGCTTGACGGGCTTGCGCCTCAAAGTCCCCCGCGCCGACTGTGGATCCCTGGGCATCAATTGGTGCCTGCCCCGATGTGAAGACCAAGTTCCCGACCCGGACTCCGAGCGATATTCCGGCCGACTCGTACCAGTCGGGTTCCGCGGAGACGCGCACGCGCTCGGCGGCAGGTTGCGTAACGGACATGTTGTTGACACTCCCTCAAGACTGCACACGTGGGGCCGGGGAGCAGTGATCACCCCGACTTGATCCGACAGCCACGAGATCACGAGATTCATTCCCGCGGGCTTGCAACGGAATCCACCGCCGCCCGAGGTGGCGCCGCCAGGGATGCACAAGCGTGAGCCGCACCTCCAGATGTGCTTCGCCGCACCGTCGCTCATGCGGCGCATCCGCGCCCCCTGGGATCATCGGGAGGAGACCATGAGCTGGTCGGTCGGACAGGTCTCCGGATTCGCTGGAGTCACGGTGCGGAGCGGGTGGGGATGAGTTCGTTCGCGGCGCGGTGGTGGCGCGGGGGACCGTCGGCGGTCCGGCCGTCGCTCACGGCGATGTCCATGGCGTCGCCGTTGGAGTGGAGCAGTGACGCGGAGGGCCACCACCGTTGCACGCCGGTCTCGCTGAAGCCGGCGGCCAGCTGGAGGTCGACCCCCGCCGGCCAGGGCGTGCCGGGGGCATACGGGTCCTGGCTCCCTGTGGGGCGGTGGCCCGGTCCACGGCCGTGACTCCTTCTGTCGCTGTCAGGTCAGGAGAGACCTCGCAGCCGGTGGTGCTGGGGACCGGGGGCCGCCGGTCAGGGCGCTTTGGTATCGGCCGCGGGCGGCTCTGCCTCCTCGCCGTCCTCCTCGCCGTCCTCGTCGACGTCGTCGGCCTTGGCCCGGACGTCCTTGGGCGTGGGTGCCGTGATGCTGCGCTCCTCCGCGGACCGCTCCCGTACCGTGTCGCCCTCGCGCGAGGCGTCGCTCTCGTCGCGAGGGCCCGTGTCGTCCGTGCTCATCTCGCATCGTCCTTCCGTGATGTCGGGTGGCGGTGCGCCAGGCTGCCCTGACGGCGGCGGCGCTGCCGCTCGTCGTCGGCCGGGGCGAGGTTCAGTGGCCGAGGGCGCTGGCTAGTTCCTTCTTGTTCATCTTCGAGCGGCCGTGGATGTTGCGCTGCTTGGCCTCGTTGTACAGCTGGTCGTACGTGGGCCCCCGGGAGCCCGAGTGCGAGTGCAATCCGCCGCGCCGGGAGGAGGACATGTCGTGGGTGGAGGAGCGGCTGGCGGTCTTCGACTCGCCGTGCCGGGCCCGTTCCTTGTTCACGGTCCGGGCCGCGATCTCCTTGGCCCGCTTCTGGCTCTCCCCGCGCTCCAGCGCACTGTCCTTGATGTGCTCGTACTGTCGCTCACGCTTCTTGCTCGAACCCGCAGGCATGATTCCTCCTCTGTGGGGTGCCGGATCGTGTACCCCGAACGTAGGACGCGACTCGTTCACAGGCTTCCGGAATGCGGCAGATGGGCCTGCCGGATTGCTCCGCCCCGCCGGGCCGGCGGCCGGGACGGCCCGATCAGCGGGCAGGACGCCTGCGGGAGGCGGTGAGCGTGAGGCGAGTCAGGCCGCCCGCGAACACCGCGATCCCGATGAACAGCAGGTACAGCAGCCCGTGGACGACGACGCCGACGAGTCCCAGGATGATGGCGATCACCGTCAGCGCCAGGAACACGCTCACAGCGGGCCCCCATTTCTTCGCCGGGACGGCCGGCCTGGCTGAGGCCGACCGCGGCTACCAGCGGTACCAGCGGCTGCGTCCGCCCTCTGCCGCACCGCGGAAGACGAAGCCGAGCAGCCACAGTGCCAGCACGACCAGCGCCACCCACCACAGCACGTGGACGGCGAATCCCAGGCCGCCGAGGATCAGCGCGAGCAGCAGGATAAGGACAAGAGCGAGCATGGGAGGCTCCCTTTCCGACGTTTCCGGCGCCCCAGGACGTGCCCGGTGATCGAGCGGGGGCGCTGCGCCCGAGCGTGTACCCGTGCTTCGCAACCCCACGCACGCCGTAGGTGCCATTGCCTGGCACCGGCCGCGTCTGGCCCGTTCGGCACAGCGCTGCCTTCTACACGCGACTTGCCGCCGCGAGCGGTTTTGCCGGGGCGCGGGGTGGGAAGCCGCGTCAGGGGTTTGTGACGACGCACGGAAGGAAGACGAGGCCGGATCGCCCCGAACTGATCCCGGCGACGCGGTCCCAGGGGGAAGCGAGGAGCGATCATGGTGAAGGTTCTGCTCATACTGCTGTGCCTGGTACTGCCGTGGCTGGCGGTGCTCATCAAGGACGGTCCAAGCGTGAAGGTGCTGTGGGCCTTCCTGCTCCAGCTCTGCGGGCACGTGCCCGGTGTCGTCTACGGCATCTACCAGGTCGTCCAGGACTGACCGCGCAGGACACCCGCGACGAGGCGTCGCCCGGCCAAGGCCGGGCGTCTCGCCGCTCCCGCCCGAGGTGGCCTGGCGTGCGGCTGCTGGCGCCGGCCGGCAACGAGCCGTGTCCGGTCACCGTCAGTCGCTGGCCGACGTGGGCGACGGCTTCGCCCGCCTCTCCGCCCGCCTCTCCGCCCGCCGGGGAATCGGCGCGGTTGCGAGTCCCGTTCCGAGCACGCGACCGTCGCCTGCGGCGTTGCAGGCATCGCGGCTCCCTTGTGAGTGGCCGGCCGCTCAGCTGTCCGCTGAGGGCACGCCGGTTCGGACTACCCGGTCGGCCTCCATCTCGACGACGACGACGAGTACCGGGTCCCGCCCGCTCCCCACTCGGACAGCTCCCCGGTCACCAGCCGCAGCGGGCCGCCCGGTCCGCCGATGGCCCCGATCACCCAGCCCCTCACCACGACCTACCCCTACACTGCTCCAGCACGGACGGGACAAGCATCAGCGGGCTCCCTTCGTATGCGAGGCGTAATCAGCCGAGCACTCAAGCAGCCGTCGGCGAGCGCGATCCACTCGACGGCCGTTCCTGCGCGGCCTGCCTGACGAGTGCTCACCGACACCCCGCCGGCCGGCGGCCCCGAGGGTCGGGCCACCGATGCAGACGCGTGCGGACACCTCGAACCGATCCGGGTCGCCTTCCGGGCTGACGGCCAACATGCCTCGAAAGCGCGGGAGTTGTGCAGATATCGGACTTGCTGGCTGGCGGGCGGACACCGGGGTAGGCGCTGCTGGCACGCACCGGCCTGTCCGGATCGGTGCCCACCAGGAAGGTGATCGGATTTGCAGAAGTCCGCCGTCCGCCCGCTGCCCGTCACGTTTCCCGAAAGCCTGCGGCCCGACGTCCCGGTCGACGCCGAGCTCCGCTTCGACGCCACGCTTCCCTATGCGGCCTGCCTGGTCTTCCCGTCGGCCCCCTTCGGCTACGCGAGCGGTTCGGTGCTGTGCTGGTACTTCGGGCGCGACCTGCTGAACGAGGGCCGCCACGCCCCGGTCGGCAACGGAGACGTCAAGGTCAGGCCCGGGCCCGCCGGTGAAGTCCTCATCACCCTGCAAGGTTCGGACGGCCAGGCGGTGGTCAGCGCCCCGCAGGACGCCGTGACCGGCTTCCTCGCGGACTCGTTCACGCTGGTACCCGCAGGATCGGAGGCCGACCACCTCGATGTCGACGTGCTTCTCGCCCGCCTGCGCGCCGGCGACTGATCTGGCAGCCGTGCCGGACTCGCCCAGGCCCGCGGGCCCTGGGCAGGCGTTCAGCCCTCCAGCCGGCGCTTGCTGAGCCAGGCGACCATCTCGGGGTCGCGGTGGTCGAAGAACAGCGTGGCGCCGGTGTCGAGGGCGGCAATGGCGGACATCTGGCCGTCGGTGAGGCGGAAGTCGAAGACGTCGATGTTCTGCGCCATCCGGTCGGGGTCGACGGACTTGGGGATGGTGATGATGTCGCGAGGGATGCCGCTGCCCTTGACGGCGCGTCCGACGGCCTCCTCGTTGCCGTAGGCGGCGGCGGTGTCCAGCAGCCGGTAGCCCGCGGCCAGGGCGTCGGCGACGGCCTGCTCGGTCTTCTCTGCGGGGATCTGGTACACACCGAAACCGAGGATCGGCATCTCGACGCCATTGTTCAGGGTGATGTGCTGCACGGTGTACTTCCTCATTCTTCGATCCGGGGCGACGCCGTCCGGCCAGGACCGGGAGACGCGGAGCGCCGATCCCAGCGTGACCCGCACACCGCCGGACCGCTCGGCGGTCCGCGAAGGCAGGACAGGCCGGCGGGCGCACAACGGCGACAGGCCGGCCTCGTCCTCTCCCGCTCTCGGGTGCCCGCCACGTCCCTGGCCTGCGCCGTGACGGCGGAGCGTCTGGCCCCGCGCCTGCTGTGTCAGGCCGCCGTAGCACGGCGGCGTGTGGGACGACCGCAGCGCAGCAGTCCCCCGTGAGGGCGGCACCATGAAGGCGGCGGTGGCGGGCTACGGGCACCAGCACTCCTCACCCGCTACAGCACCGACGGCCCGGGGCCCCGGGCCCTCCTGCGGCACGCTGAGCGCCTGCGCACCCTTTCCCCACCCCAGCCGCGTCCTGGAGCGGTTGCCACACCGACGGCCAGGTTGGCCGGTGCGCCAGGCGTAGTGCGCCGCGGACGGCGAGCCACCGCCTGCTCCGAATGCCGCCGTGAGTGTGCGTCACCACGGTCCGACGGCCAGGCTGGCCGGATGGACACCATTTTCGTACTGGAACTCGATATACCTGCCAATGTCCGGGTACTCCAGCCCGACCACACACCGGCGGATCCCGAACATCCGGTGCTCCGGGCCCACACCGCCCCCGCGGAGCCCTCGGGCATGTGCGGCCCCCTCACTCTGTGCGGCCTGGCCACCACCGACATGACCCTCGCCCCCCGCCGGCGCACCCATGACCGGCCACGCTGGCACGCCTGCAGCTCATGCCAGACCATCGCGGCGAGCACCGCCCCCGAGGTTGCCGGGCCGCCCGGCCTGGACGTCGCGGGCCACGGATGAGTTGACGGATCAGCAGATCGAGCCGTGAGAACGCAAGAAGGCCGCGTCCGCGGGGACGGGGCCGTGCCCCGGCGCGTGCCGGCTCGCTGGAGGGGTACTGCCGGCGCAGGAGGGCGGTGCACCGGGTTCTCCACTCGGTGCACCGCGGCCGGGCGGCGCCTGCCGACGTCCGCCGCCGGGAGGCTCCTTGCGCGCCGGCTCGGTCGCGAGAGGCGGGACCCGCGGCCCCATCCGCCCCGCCGGTGGTGACGAAGGATCAGGGCTGGAAGAGCACTTTGATCGCGCCGCCCCGCTTGCGCTGGGACATCTCGTGTGCGGCGGGCGCCTCGGTCAGCGGCATGCGGTGGGTGGTGAAGCCGTCCACGCCAAGGGGGTCGTCGTGGGTGAGCAGCGATAGCAGGTCGTTCGTCTACCGTCGGACGTTCGCCTGCTGTTTGTCGAACATGGTCAGCATGGGCACGCGGTCGGTCATCCCGCCGGACACGCCGGACAGCGAGATGGTGCTGCCTCGCCGGACGAGGTCCACCGCGAGGTGGAGGGCGTGCAGGCGGTCCAAGCCGACGGTGGCGACCTTGATCCCGTTCTGCGCGGCGGCCCCGCTGTGGTCCGTCCTGCTCGCTGATGCGCACCACCTGCCGCCCCACCACGTCGACGAACAGGAACGTCACGTAGCGGGCGCCGAACCGGTCCCGCAGGTAGTGCGCGACCATGTCCAGTGACGCTACCGGTGCCGCGTCCTCGGCCAGTAGCTCGGCCAGCCCGATCCGCTCATCCGCCACCCGTCATCTCCCACCGGCGCCGCAGGCCGCGTCAAGGCCGGGGCCCGGCCACTATCGTCGCGCGACTCGTGGCCGTTCGCGCGGCGGAACCCGCAGGGTACGCCCCTGCGGTGGCTCGGCCACGAGACGGGACCTCGTCTCCTCGGCGGGTGTCCCTGTCGAGTCGCTGCTTCTTCCCGGACTCCGCTCAGCCGCAGCCCAGGACTGCCAATATCGGTGCGGTCCCGGTCCGCTCGCATCGGCTGTGTGCGGTCAGGGTGGCGAGGTGGTTCCACACGTCGATGCAAGTCCTGCCAGGCCCGGGTGACTGCCGATGAAGCGGGGTCTCGGTGCCGGCAGTCCGGTGAGACACCGCCTGCTCCACAAGGCGTCACAGGCATCGGTTGGATCCAACCCGGGCTGTCCGGTCAGCCCGTGCCCGGAGGACTCGGGGTTCGTCACAGCTGTGCGGTGAGGGCGACCAGCAGGGCGGCGAGGCCGACGGCGAGCCAGGCGATGTAGTCGCCGAGCAGGCCGGAGTGAAGGCGGCGCAGGGGCAGGATAGTGGCCCGGTACAGGGCGCCGGTGCGACGTCGTGGGTCACGGCGGACGGCGGTGGCGGCGAAGGCGACGGCCAGGGCGGCGGAGAGCAGACCGAGGAGGACACCGGAGGGCGTCCAGCCCGCATCGGGGGCGGGGGAGGCGGCAGGTGCGGCCTGGCCGAGGGTGTCGGCGAGGTAGCCGGCGCGGTCGGTGAAGGCCGCGGCGGCCTCCGCCAGTGCCCGGCCGACGCCCGGGACGACGCCGACGGCGAGGCAGCCGGCGAGCAGGGTGGCGGAGACGACGAGCATGGGCGGCGGGGGCCGCCGGCCCGGTTCGCGGATCTCGGGTTCCTCGCCCTCGCCGGTGGTCGCGGCGACCTCCGGGTGTTCCTTGGGCGGCAGGCCGATCCCGCCGAAGACCCGCAGGCCCGCGCGCAGCACCGCGCCGCCGGTGAGGGCCGACACCAGGACGAACACGACGGGCAGCCAGCCGAGTTCGCGCCCGGCGGCCGCCTCGGCGACCGCCTTTCCCAGTCCGGTGCCGAACGGCGGCAGTCCGGCGAGGGCCAGCCCGCCGAGGACGAACAGCAGTCCGGGCAGGCGGAGTTCGCGGGCGCGGCCGTGCAGCCCGTGTTCGTCCACCGAGCCGTAGCGGTCGAGCAGGACGCCGGTGAGGCCGAACAGCGCGGCCTTGGCGCCCGCGTGGCCGGCCACGTACACGGCGGACCCGGCCAGGCCGGCCGGGGTGAGCAGGGCCGTGCCGACGAGGAAGAGGCCGACGTGTCCGACCGTCGAGAAGGCGAGCATCCGCTTCAGGTGGCGCTGCTGCCAGCACATGACGCCGCCGACCAGCGCCGTCAGCACCCCGGCGGCGAGCAGGGTGTCCCGGACGACGGCGTCCGGCAGCCCGCCCGCGCCGGCGAACACCACGCGGTGGATCCGGGCCACCCCGTAGACGCCGAGTTCCACCATGACCCCGGACAGCAGCATGCACACCGGGCTGGGTGCCACCGCGTGGGCGTCCGGCAGCCAGAAGTGGAACGGCGCCGTCGCGGCCTTCACCAGCGGGCCGGCGAGGACCAGCACGAACGCGACGACGACCAGCGTGTCCCGGCCGTGCCCGGCCGCTGCCCGTTCGTCCAGCGCGGCTCCGATCTGGGCCATGCCGAGTTCCCCGGTCCTGGCGTAGAGCAGGCCGATGCCGAGCAGGGAGAGGTAGGCGGCGGCCGAGTTGACGAGCCCGAAGGCGAGGGCACCTTGCAGCGGGCGCGGGTCCTCGATGCGGTAGCCGGTCAGGGCGTAGGCGACGGCGCCCATCAGCTCGAAGAAGACGAAGGCGTCGAAGAGGTCGCCGGTGAGCGCGAAGCCGCACATCCCGGCCTGGAAGAGCAGCAGGAGGGCGGGGAACATCCCGCCGTGCTCGCCCGACGGCTCGTCGAAGTACCGCCAGGCGTAGCAGAACACGGCGAGGACGAGCACCGCGGCGAGGAGCGCCAGGCCGCTGCCGAGACGGTCGGCGACCAGGACGATGCCGACGCCGTGGCCGTCGCGCGGCGTCCAGCCGCCGAGCCACGAAACCGCGCGACCGCCCGGGTCGGTGCGGGCCCAGAGCAGGGCGAGGCAGACGACGTCGGCGGCGGCGCAGGCGGTGGCGAGCGCGTCGCGGCCCGGGCGGGGCAGCCACCGCCCCGCGACGGCCACCAGCGGCGCGCCGAGCAGGGGGATGGCGACGGCCAGCGGCAGGAGGTCGGCGGTGTTCACCGGGGCGTCACCCGCGCAGTCCGGTCAGGTCCTCCGGGTCCACCGTGCCGTGCCGCTTGCGCAGTTGGATCACGAGGGAGAGGAGGAGCGCGGTGACGGTGGCGCCGACGACGATGTCGGTGAGTGCGAGCGCCTGGACCACCGGGTCGACGACCGGCGCGGTGGTCGGCAGGTCGGAGTAGACCGGCGCGGTGGCGTCGCGGCGGTAGCCGACGGCGAGCAGCAGCACGTACGTCGAGGACTGCGCGACGGCCAGGCAGCCGACGGCCTGCACGAGGTTGCGGCTGGTGACCAGGCCGTACAGCCCGGCGAGCAGGATCCACCCGGCCACCAGGTACGGGAAGACGGTCATCGGCTGTTCCTCCGGGGGGTGACCTCCACGGCCTGGTCCAGGAAGTGCGCCAGCAGCACCACGACGGCCGAGCCGACCTCCACGCCGACGGCGGCGTTGATGACGGCCACCAGGCCGCTGGAGGACAGCTCGTTGAAGGTGCCGAGCGGCAGGGTGTTGGCGAGGTAGCCGGCGCCCTGGGCGAGGCCGATGAGGCCGAGGGCGGCGTAGGAGCCGGCGGCGATCGCGTCCGTGACGTCCAGGGCGGCCAGCGGGCGGATCCGTTTCAGCACCAGGTAGTCGGCGGCGACGTAGGACAGGTGCAGGGCGGTGGTGAGCGCGACGCCGCCCTGGAAGCCGCCGCCGGGGCTCAACTGGCCGTGAGCGACGAGGTACCCGCCGGTCAGCACGGTGACGGGGAGCAGCGTGGCGCCGAACAGGCGGGTGGTGGGCAGGACCGGCTCGGCCGCCGCCCGGCGCTTGTGCTCGTCCCGGGCCAGGCGCAGCAGCATGCCGGCGCCGAGGACCGAGCCGAAGAGGATCGACTCCTCGCCGAGGGTGTCGAAGGCGCGCTGGTCGAAGTTGACGGAGGACACGATGTTGGCGGTCTGCCGGGCCAGGCCCGCGGCCACCGCCCGGTCACCGTATGGGTGTTGGGCGCCGCCGAAGCCGGGGAGCTGCTCGGCGGCGACGATCAGGGCGGCGGCGAGGACGGCGGCGGCGGTCAGGAAGAGCCGCAGGCGGGTGGTCCGGCTCACTCGCTGCGGTCCGGGCGCTCGTCGTCGGCGTGCTCCTCGCGGCTCACCTTGCGGACGGTCAGCAGGATCAACAGCGGGGTGATCGCGCTGCCGACGCCGAGTTGGGACAGCGCGACGTCGGGTGCCTGGAGGACGGTGAACAGCACGGCGAGGCTCACTCCGAGCAGGGCGAGGACGACGGCCTGCCGGACGGGGTCGCGGGTGAGCGCGGCGGCGGTCGCCGTGGTGGCCGTGAGGAGGAGGGCGATCACGATGAGGGTGTCGGTCACTGCCCGGCCTCCTGGCCTGATCGCTGCTCGGCGCGGACGGTGGTGCGGCCGATGGCCATGGTGGTGACCGTGCCTCCGGTGGCCAGCAGCAGGCCGATGACCAGGAGCTTCACCGCTGCGCGCCCCGGCCCGGTGTCGACGGCGAGCGCGAGCGCGACGAGCGGGGCGCCAAGGGCAGCCGCGGGGGAGAGCGCGTGCAGCCGCAGGTACGGGCCGGGCAGCACGACGAGGGCGAGGGCGGCGAGCAGCAGGGCGGCCGTGCCTGCGCACAGCAGGATCACGGCGACGGCGTGGCGGCTCATGCGCCCACCTCTCCCCGAGTCTTGACGGCTGGGAGGTACCCCCATCGCTCGGCAGGGGCATTCGCCCACGCGCACCCCTCGACGATTCGCTCGCTGCGCTCGCTCATCGGTGTTCCTTTCCGGCGAGGAAGCGGGTGAACACGAGCGTCCCGGCGGGGGAGAGCACCGCGAGGTCGAGGGCGAGGTCGGTGTACGAGGTTCGGCTGAAGCCCTGGGCAAGCAGGAGAAGGACGGCGGAGCCGATCGTGGCGGCCAGGTTGAGCCCGGCCAGGCGTTCGTGCGGCTCGCCGCGCAGCCCGACGAGCAGGCACGGGCCGAGCCCGCCGACGGCGAGGAAGACAGCCGCGAGCAGCCACGCGTTCACCGCTCACCGTCCGTCAAGGCTGCCTGAAGCGCTGAGCCCCTTCCGCCGAGCGCGTGCACGATGAGTGTGTCGCCCTCGGTTGAGACGACGTAAGCACCGGGCGTCGACGACAACAACGCGGCGGCCCAGGCCGGTCCGGTGCCCGGGGAGAGCCGGACGGTTCGGAAGCCGGCGTCCCGCCGGCGGGCGGGCGACACGGTGACGAGCGCCAGCCGGCCGGTGTCGGCGATCAGGGTCCACGGGAACGCCCAGAGCGCTTGCGCGAGCCGGGCCGGACCGCCGGGCGCTGCGCCGGAAGCGCGCCGGACGGCGAGGGCGCCGATCGCTCCGAGGAGCGCGACGCCGCCGCCGACCGCGACCTCAAGCGGTGTCACCGAGCTGATGAAAACGGTATTGAGGAGAAGCAACAAGCCCCACCAGAGCAGGAGTTCGAACGCCGAGCGCACCGCACCACCCCATGTGTCATCAGCCGGGCCGCGCCGGCACGGCGAGCGGCCCCAGGTGTACCGTCCGGTCGGCGGACCGGTCCCGCGCGCAACGCCGTCGCACGCGGGATCGGCTCGCCGGACCACCCGTTCGCCGCAGCGGGGGAACGGGTCCTGTGATGATCGGTCGGGTCCTCGGCCCCGGAGAGGTCCTCAGCCCCGGCCAGGTGGTGCGGACTCGTGGGCGGGCTCGGTGACTTCGTACTCCGGGCCGTCCTCGGGACCCTTCTCCTCCTCGTGCTCGGGCGGTGGCCCGCCCTCGCCGGTCATCCGCGACTCCGGTGTCTCGACCGGGGACGTCGGGCCCACCGGCGGGTGCTCCTTCCGGTCGCTCATCCTGCTCACCTCCTCGAACGCCGTCGGGGGGCCTGGCGGAACGTCAGGGCTGGAACAGCACCTTGACCACGCCGTTCTGCTTGTGCCGGAACGTCTCGTACGCGGCGGGGCCTCGGGCAGCGGAAGGTGGTTGGCAACTCCCTTCGCGGTGACCCTCCGGCGCCGGCGGCCGCGCGGAGCGGCCGCCGGGCCCTGGTTCAGTGCTTGCCCGCGTCCTTGATCTTCTCGGCGGCCTGCTTCAGGTCGCCCTTCGCCTGCTCGGCCCGGCCCTTGGTCTCCAACCGGCGGTCGCCCGTGGATCGTCCGGCGGCCTCCTTCACCTTTCCGCGGGCCTTCTCGGCCATGTTGCGCATCTTGTCCGAGGTAGCCATGCCGTGTGCTCCTTTCGCCGGAGGGGCGGGTCCGCCCCTCGCGGCGCCTGCCCGGGGAACGAGGTTCCATGCCCGTCCGCGGCGAATTCCCCGTCCGGAGGCTCGGCGTACGCGGGCAGGCCGGGGCGGGCCGACCGTCGGGCGCATCAGCCCTCGATCACCGCCTCCTGGAGAGCGCGCCGGCGGCGGCGCCGAGCAGCGCCGCACCGCCGGCCGCGAGCAGGCCGTGGTGCTGGGAGGCCCACAACTGCGCGCTGTGATCGCGGGCCTCGGCGTCGAAGCGCCCGTGCGCGCCGTGGTCGTCGTAGTCGTCGAGGGGCGCCCACAGGTTGTTCGGGTCCCGGGCGCGGCGCGGCCGGTCTTCCTGCTGGGCGTCGACGCCGTTGCGGGCGAGGTAGCGGTCGAGCAGGCCGGGGGCCACGGCGTTGGCGATCAAGGTGGCGGCGGTGCTGCCGCCCACCCAGTACTCCCGGCGCCCCGGGTGGTCGGCCGCGTACCGGACGGCGCGGGCGGCGACCTCGGGCTGGTGCACCGGCGGGACGGGACGGGCCCGGCCGCGCAGCCGGTTGAGCACCCAGTCGAACTGGGGCGTGTTGACGGCGGGCAGTTGCACCATCGTCACGCGCACCTTCGAACCGGCCGCGAGCAGTTCGCAGCGCAGCGCCTCGTGCCAGCCCTGGAGGGCGTGCTTGGCGCCGCTGTAGGCGGTCTGCAGCGGGATGCCCCGGTACGCGATGGCCGAGCCGACCTGCACGATCGTGCCGCGGTCGCGCGGAAGCATCCGGCGCAGGGCGGCGCGGGTGGCGTTGACGTACCCGAGGTAGGTGACCTCGGTGACCCGCCGGAACTCGTCCGCGCCGATCTCGGTGAACGGCGCGAAGACCGAGACGAAGGCGTCGTTGACCCACACGTCGATCGGCCCGAACGCGGCCTCGGCGCGCTCGGCGGCGGCCTCGCAGGCCTCCGGGTCGGCGACGTCCGCAGGGATCGTGCACACCGGGGAGCCGGCCGCGCGGGCCTCCTCCGCCGCGGCACGCAGCCCGGCCGCGCCCCGGGCGATCAGGACGAGGCGGTCGCCGCCGGTGGCGAAGGCCCGCACGCAGGCGCGGCCGACGCCGGCGGTGGCGCCGGTGATGACCACGGTGCGGGGACGGGAACGCGCGTTGGTAGTCGTCATGGCGGGCGTCTTGCCGCGCCGCCGCGCCCGAAACGTCAGGGCGGGGCCTGCGGGGGGCGGTCCCCGTCGGGAGATCCGGGCGAAGGCGGCGGGCACCGCCCGTTGTGCCGTCGCAGGTGCTGGACCGGCAGGAGGAACCAGCAGAACGCGAACCAGAGCATGACGGCCCCGGCGATCCAGCCGGAGACGGCGGATCCGGTCGCCACGCGCAGCAGGAGCAGCAGGGCGGAGCCGATGGTGAGAGCGAGCAGGACCAGTCCCGCCGCCACCAACCGTGCCGCCGCGTCGACCAGTTGGGGCTTGAGGCGGCGTCCGGCGAAGATCCGGTGGTACGCGACCGGCGCGGTGAGCGCACCCGTGGCGAGGGCGCCGAAGACGACGGTGACCACGTACAGCCCCCGCTCGAAACCGCCGAGCTCCGCGAACCGGGGCATGAAGACCACGCTCAGGAGGAAGCCGAACAGCACCTGGGAACCGGTCTGGGCGACCCGTACCTCCTGGAGCAGGTCGGTCCAGCGCCGGTCGGCCCGCTCGTCGGCGGACTCCCGCCGTCCGGTCCGCGGCGCGTGGACGCGTCCGTTCCGGTTGGTGCCGAATGCCGCCATGGGATCGCCTCTGGGTCCGTCCCGCCCTCAGCCGGTTCTCGTTCGTTCGCGCGTGTAGCCGCACGGAGGAGGGGCAAACGCGGGTCATGGACGACCAACAGGCGGTCCGCCCGTCCGCGCCCGACGCGGTGCCCCAGGTGCCGGTCGTTCGCGCGGCGACGCGTTCCGCGCGCGATGATGGTCGGGACGGCGCGACGCCGTCCCGACCGCATCGGGAGCGCACCATGCCACGGCCAGCCGAGGGTCCTGTCGGAGGTCCTGCCGTCGGTGGGAACGCGGACGGACCCGGGCCCAGCGGCCTGCGGGTCGAGGTGGACCGCGTCGGACCGGTGCGGATCGTGACCCTGGCCGGCGAACTGGACCACGACACGGCCGACGGGCTGCGCACCGTGCTCGGCGCCCCCCTCGACGACGGCGTGCAACGTCTCGTGGTGGACCTCGCGGACCTGCGCTTCTGTGATTCGACAGGGCTCAACATCCTCCTCCGGGCCCGCCTCGACGCCGAGGCGACCGGACCGGGGGTGGAACTGGCCGGCCCCAACGCCGCCGTGGCGAGGCTGTTCGCGATCACCGGGGCCGACGGCGTGTTCGTGATCCACTCCGATCTCGGTGCGGCGCTGGACCCGCAGGGTGCGGCGCCGGACGACCGGGGCGCGGACCCCGTGTCGGGGCCGGAGTGAGGAGGCCCGGATGACCGCACCAGGGGCCCACCCCCCGCGCAGCCGGGAGGAGCGGAGCAGGCGGCTCACGTTCGGCGGCAGCGAGGGTGCGGTCCAGCGCAGCCGCGAGTTCAGCCGCGCGGCCATGCTGTCCTGGCACTGGCTGCCCGCCGTCGACGACGAGCAGCAGGCCGTCACGGAGGACGTCCTGCTGATGGTCTCGGAACTGGTCACCAACGCGTGCTTGCACGCTCCAGGGGGCCCGAGCGAGCTGCGGCTCAGCTGGGACGGCAGGCGCCTGCGGGTCGAGGTCGCGGACCAGAGCCCGGTACCGCCGCGGCTGCGCCCGTTCCAGGACCCGGCGCAGCCGGGCGGTCACGGCCTGCGCGTGGTCGACCGACTCGCCCTGGCCTGGGGGTGCGCGCCGGAGGGGGACGGGAAGCGGGTGTGGCTGGAGGTCGCGTCCCCGGTCGACCACCACGTCCGGCGCCACTGACCCGGGCGTTCACCGCTGCCCGGGGTGGGGCTCCGGCGGCGGTGCCGGGTCCGGGTCCGGGAAGGGCACGGGCTTCGGGAACGGCGGGATCGGCGGCGGCACCGGATCGGGGCCCTCGCCGGGCCGGGGAGCGGGGTTGGGGTGGGGGATCGGCACTGTGTCCGGATCCGGGGGCGTCGGGATGGTCATCGTGGCACCTCCGTGGGGTGCGGACGGGACTCGACTCGCATGGCGGGCCGTCGTTGCCCGATGGCGTGTACCCGGTGAAATCGTAATAAATCAGTCGAAACATGAATTGGATGTCGTATGTCGGGGTAGGACGTCTGTTGCAGCGGCCGCGCCCATGCCGGCCGCGCCGGCACCCACCGGGTGCCACCGGGACCTTCGCTTGAAGAAGCCGGGCACAGGTCCTGGGGGAAGAAGCCCGTCGCGAGCGAATCCTCGTCCGCAATGCGGGGCGTTCACCCCGATGCCCAGGAGAAGCAAGTGTCCATCCCCCTCGAAACACCGCACCATGCTGACCAGGCGACCGCCAGGAGCCCGTCGGACCCACTGCCGCCCCAGTACACCGAGATGGAACTGCGGGCGATGGGCAAGTCCGAGGCCCGTGAGCTCAGCGACGCGCTGTTCGAGCGCCTGGCCGGTCTCGCCCGCGAGACGCACGCCTACAGCTACGTCCGCGGCACGATCATCGAGCTGAACATGCCATTGGTCCGCTTCATCGCGGCCCGCTTCCGCCACCGCGCGGAGGACATGGACGACATCCTCCAGGTCGGCACGATCGGCCTGATCAAGGCCGTCGACGGCTACGACCCGCACCGCGGCGTCGAGTTCGTCACCTACGCCATCCCCACCATCGCCGGCGAGATCAAGCGGTTCTTCCGCGACACCTCGTGGCCCGTGCGCGTGCCGCGCAGCATGCAGGAGCTGTACCTGAGCGTCGCCCGCGGCTCCGACCGGCTGGAGCAGGAACTCGGCCGCCTCCCGCACCCCGACGAGATCGCGAAGGACCTCGACCTCACCCTTGAGGAGGCCACCGAGGGCCTGATGGCCGGCCGGGTCTACCGCCCCAACTCCCTTGACGCGCTGCGCGATCAGGACACCGACGAGAGCGGCAGCGCACTGCTCGACCGCCTCGGCAGCTGTGACCCGGGCATCGAACTCGCCGACTTCCGCACCGCCGTGCGCCCCCTGCTGGCCGAACTCCCCGAGCGCGACCAGACCGTGCTCAAGCTCCGGTTCTGGGAGGGCCGAACCCAGTCCGAGATCGCCGACCGGATCGGCGTCTCCCAGATGCACGTCTCCCGCCTGCTCAGCTCCATCCTGGCCCGCCTGCGCCAACAGCTGGAGGACCGCGACGCCCCCGGCTGGTCGGACGAGCCGCTGGGCGACCCGCCGCACTGATCCACCGTCAAGCCGGCCGCAGTTCGAGCACGCAGCACTTCGGCCCGCCGCCACCTTTGAGCCCGCCGCCACCTTTGAGGAGTTCGGGCATCCGGACCGGTACGGGAACGTACCCCTCGGCGGGCACAGCAGGTAGCGGCGGTGCCGTGCCGCGCGCGCTGGTCGCGTCCTCTCCGTGTCCGATTCCATGCGCCGCGTGTGCCCGCGCCGGCGGGCGGAAAACCGGCCGTTTGCCCGGGAGCGCCCGGGGCACGCGTCCGGACAGGTGCAGGCACCGGATCGGAAGAAGGCCGGCCGATGGTCATCAGAACGACGGCTCGTGCCGCGTCGCCGAGGCCTGGCGGAGGCGAGACGCGAAGCCGGTGGCGGGCCCTGCGGGCGCTGGCGAAGGACGTATGGGAAGAGGGTTGCGGGATAGAGATCCTCCAGCGCTCGATGGCGTTCGCGGCGCTGTTCTTCGTCACGCTCGTGCCGCTGCTGATCGTCATCGCGGCAGCCTTCCCCGAGCGCGGCGCCGGCATCGCGCAGTGGATCATCGACGCTCTCGGGGTGCGCGGCCGCGGCTCGGCCGCCGTCCACCAGCTGTTCGCCTCACGCGGCCAGGTCCTCAGCACCACCACGGGCTTCGGCCTGGCCGCGCTGGCGGTCTTCGGCGTCTCCCTGATGGGGTCCGTGCAGGGTGTCTACCAGCGGATCTGGCGGGTGGACGCCGGCTCGTGGCACGTGGTCTGGCGCCAGACCCTCGGTCTGGCCGCACTCGTCGGCTACATCGTGCTGGCCGCGTGGAGCGGTTCCCCGTGGCACGATTCGGGTGCGCAGCCGACCTTCCGGATCGGCATCACGATCATCGGCGGTCTGCTGCTCTTCTGGTGGCTCCAGCACTTGCTGCTCGCCGGGCACGTCCCGGCACGCGACCTGTTCCCGGGCGCGGTCGCGACCGTCCTCGCGCTGGCGGGTCTCCACCTCTTCTCCCGCCTGGTGTTCGCGCCGCTGCTGGTGTCCAACGCGGTGTCCTACGGGACGGTGGGAACGGTCCTGATCGTCGTGTCCTGGCTGATCGGCGTCGGCTACACCGTGTACGGGGGTGCCCTGGTGGGCCACGTCCTCGTCCGCGCTCGCAGGGGCCGCGAGAACGCGAGCCCGGAGAGCCGCGGACCGTGAGACCGAAGGTACGTGCAGGGGGAACGGCCGAAGGATTCACGAAGCCGGAGCGCAACGCGTGCGTGGTACGCCGCGGAGTGCGCGAAAGGCCCACCCCCGGGTGTGGACCGGGCCCGGGTGCCTGACGCTCGAACCATGGGATCGATCGTCGTCCTGTTCGAGCTGGAACCCGACGAAGCACTGGGACCGGAGGGCGTGGGACCGGCAGTGCTCGCGGTGCACGCCGCGGGCGCCGACCCCGACGTGCCCGAGGACCCGCTCCCGCGAACCCTGTGCGGCCTGGACACCGGCCCGATGGAGCACACGCACTACCGCCCCCTCCACCCTGGCGATCCCTGGTACCCGCCGAGCGCGGCCGACCGGCGCTGCCACGCCTGCGAGGCGGCCCTACGGGCCTCGTGAAGCGATCCGGGCGTGTGGGTGCGGCGCTTGGTGTTTCCCCGGCCGGCTGAGCAGCGGGACGCATGCCGCACCTGAACAGCCCGGGCGGCTGGTCGGGTCGCACGGGCCGGTTTCCTTCTCGGGCCTCGTCCCGGGGGCGGGCCCGCGCTGCATGTGCCCCCGTGGGCGGAAGGCAACGACGGCCGGCAGGAACGGAGCCGCCTCCCGGGAATCGGCTCTGCCCGTGCGCGTGAGGACGTTTCCGGACTGCCGCAGCGGATAGCCGCGCTGCGCGGGGGGTCGTCAGCGTGGAGGAGGAGCACCGTGTCCCCGAAGGTTTCCGACTACATCCTGGAACGGCTGCGCGACTGGGACGTCGAGTACGTCTTCGGCTACCCGGGCGACGGCATCAACGGGCTGCTCGCGGCCTGGGGCCGGGCCGAGAACAGGCCGGTGTTCGTCCAGGCCCGGCACGAGGAGATGGCCGCGTTCGAGGCGGTCGGCTACGCGAAGTTCTCCGGCCGCACCGCCGTGTGCGCGGCGACCTCGGGCCCGGGTGCGATCCACCTGCTCAACGGGCTGTACGACGCCAAGCTCGACCACGTGCCGGTGGTCGCGATCGTCGGGCAGACGGACCGCAGCGCGATGGGCGGCTCCTACCAGCAGGAGGTCGACCTGCTGAGCCTCTACAAGGACGTCGCCGCCGAGTACTGCCAGATGGTGACCGTCCCCGAGCAACTGCCCAACGTGCTCGACCGGGCGATGCGCACCGCCGCCGCCCGGCGCACCGTGACCGCCGTCATCGTGCCCGCCGACGTCCAGGAGCTGGACTACAGCCCGCCGGAGCACGCCTTCAAGATGGTGCCCTCCAGCCTCGGCACCCCGCATTGGACGGTCCTGCCCCACGAGGACGACCTGCAGCGCGCGGCCGACGTGCTCAACTCTGGCCGCAGGGTCGCGATGCTCGTCGGCCAGGGCGCCCGGGGCGCCCGGCGCCAGGTCCAGGAGGTGGCCGAACTCCTCGGCGCGGGCGTCGCCAAGGCGCTGCTCGGCAAGGACGCGCTGCCCGACGTCCTGCCGTACGTCACCGGGTCGATCGGCCTGCTCGGCACCCGCCCGTCCTACGAGCTGATGCGCGACTGCGACACCCTGCTGACCGTCGGCTCCAGCTTCCCGTACACGCAGTTCCTGCCCGGGTTCGGCAAGGCCAGGGCCGTCCAGATCGACCTCGACCCGTTCATGGTCGGCCTGCGCTACCCCTACGAGGTCAACCTCGTCGGCGACGCCGCCCGCACCCTCGACGCGCTGCTGCCGCTCCTGATCCGCAAGGAGGACCGCACGTGGCAGCGCACCGTGTGCGACAACACCGAGCGCTGGTGGGAGGTGATGGAGCGGCGCGCCGGAGTCGAGGCGGACCCGATCAACCCCGAGTACGCGATCCACACCCTCGACCACCTGTTGCCCGACGACGCCATGGTCGCAGCCGATTCCGGCTCCGCCGCCAACTGGTACGCCCGTCACCTGCGTTTCCGCGGCACCATGCGCGGCTCGCTGTCCGGCACCCTCGCCACCATGGGCCCGGGCGTGCCGTACGCGATCGGCGCCAAGTTCGCCCACCCGGACCGACCGGCGATCGCGATCGTCGGCGACGGCGCGATGCAGATGAACGGCCTCGCCGAGCTGATCACCGTCTCGAAGTACTGGCAGCAGTGGGAGGACCCGCGCCTCGTCGTGGCGGTGCTCAACAACCGCGACCTCAACCAGGTCACCTGGGAGATGCGGGCCATGCAGGGAGCGCCGAGCTTCCTGCCCTCGCAGGAGCTCCCCGACGTCGACTACGCGGGCTTCGCCCGCACCCTCGGCCTCGCCGCCGAGCGGGCGATCGCACCGGACGACGTCCCGGGCGGCTGGCAGCACGCCCTCGCCGCGGACCGCCCGTTCGTCCTGGAGCTGCGCACCGACCCGGCCGTCCCGCCGATCCCGCCGCACGCGACGTGGGACCAGATCCAGGCCGCGGCCGAGTCCGTGCTGCGCGGCGACAACGACCGCGCCGGGATGGTCCGTCAGGGGTTCAAGGCCAAGCTGCAGGAGCTCCTGCCGTCGTTCGGAGGCCGGCATGGGCGCCATTGACGTCGTGCTGCGCAACGTCCGGACCGGCCGCTTCCAGCGTTCGCTCGCCCTGGTCACCGCCGCCGGGTCGGTGATCACGGCCGCCGAGATTTACCTGGAGCACGATCGGGCCGGCTTCGGCAACCGCGTCATGTGGTGGCCGGTGTGGCTCGGGCCGGTCGGCGCGGTGGCCGGGGTGGCCGGCGCGGTCAGTCCGCGGGCGGCGCACACCATGCTGCCCGTCGCCTCCGCCGCGATCACCGCCAACGGCATCCAGGGCACGTACCTGCACGTCCGGGGCATCGCCGAGAAGCCCGGCGGCTGGGCGATGGCCCGCTACAACGTCGAGATGGGGCCGCCGCTGTTCGCGCCGCTGCTGATGAGCATGGTCGGAGGGATGGGACTGGTCGCCGCGGTACTGCGCAGGGAGTCACGTGATGCCTGAGGCACCCGAGGACCGCACCCCCTCCTACGAGGGCCGCTTCCCCGGATTCGACGTGCTCGGCCAGGCCGCGCACTGGGACCACGAGACGTCGGCCGTCGTGTACTCCCGGATCGGCCCCCAGCCGCCGCTGCGCTTCTTCACGCCCGCGGAGGAGGCCACCGGCCGCGCCCTGCTGGACCTCCTGCTCGACCACCCGCCCGTGCCGCTCCTGCCGATGATCGACGCCCGGCTCGCCGAACTGGAGACCGACGGCTGGCGCTACGCAGACATGCCGCGCGACGACACGGCCTGGCGGCACACCCTGCGCGCCCTGGACGAGGACGCGGACGGCCCGTTCGCGGCGCTCACCGAGGTCCAGCAGCGCGCCCTCGTCGGACGGGTGCAGGAGCTGGACGGGGAGCGCTGGCACGGCCTGCCCGCCCGCCATGTGTGGAGCCTGTGGACCCGCTACGCCTGCACCGCCTACTACGCCCACCCCACCGCGTGGAACGAGATCGGCTTCGGCGGCCCCGCCCACCCGCGCGGCTACCTGCGCCTCGGCGAGGGCCTGCGCGAGCCCTGGGAGGTCCCCGACGCCCGCAACCGCCCGCCCCGGCCGCCCGACCGCCGGCCGGTCCGACCGGTGCCGCCCGCCACCGACCCCGGCCGGCACTCCCGGCTGCGCGCCGTCGCCGAGACCGTGCGCGCCAACGCCGCGGCCGAGCGCGAGGTCCGCCGCACCAACGCCTCCGCCTGGCTGCTGCCGCGCGACGGGCACGGCTTCGACCACCAACTGCTGCGCGACATGCGGAGCTTCGAGGACTCCGACGAGGTCGACCTGCTGATCGTCGGCTGCGGCGCCGGCGGCGCCACCCTCGCCCAGCGGATGGCCCGCCGCGGCTGGAGCGTCGTCGTCCTGGAGGCCGGCCCGTTCTGGGACCCGCGCGCCGACTGGGTCAGCGACGAGGCGGGCTCCCACCACCTCTACTGGACCGAGCCGCGCGTCATCTCCGGCACCGACCCCGTCCCGCTCGGATCCAACAACTCCGGCCGGGGCGTGGGCGGTTCGATGGTCCACTTCGCCGGCTACGCACCGCGCTTCCACCCGTCCGACTTCCGCACCCACTCGCTCGACGGCGTCGGCGCCGACTGGCCGATCGACTACGCCGACCTGCGTGACTCCTACCGCCGGCTGGAGTACGAACTTCCCGTGGCGGGCCAATATTGGCCCTGGGGTGAGCCGCATCCCTACCCGCATCCGCCCCACCCCGTCGGCGGCAACGGCGAGGTCTTCCTGCGCGGCGCCGCCGCCCTCGGCGTCCAGGCCCGCGTCGGCCCCGTCGCCATCACCAACGGCCGCTTCGGGCGCCGCCCGCACTGCATCTACCGGGGCTTCTGCCTCCAGGGCTGCAAGGTCAACGCCAAGGCCTCCCCGCTGATCACCCACGTCCCCGACGCCCTCGCGAACGGCGCCGAGATCCGCGCCGACTGCATGGCCGCCGTCGTCGAACTCGACCACGACGGACTCGCCCGCGGCGTCCGGTACTTCCACCACGGCCGCGAACACCTCCAGCGGGCCCGTACGGTGGCCGTCGCCGGCTACGCCATCGAAACCCCGCGCTTGCTGCTCAACTCCGCCTGCGGGCGATTCCCCGAAGGCCTGTGCAACGACCACGACCTCGTCGGACGGTACGTCATGGTGCAGGGCGCGCCGCAGACCTCCGGGCGCTTCGACGAGGAGATCCGAGCCTACAAGGCCCCGCCGCCGGAGGTCTCCACCGAGCAGTACTACGAGACCGGCACCGACCGGCCCTACAAGCGCGGCTTCACCATCCAGAACATCTCGCCGCTGCCCATCACCTGGGCCGAACACGTCGTCGCCCAGGGCCACTGGGGCGCCGACCTGCGCACCTACCTCTCCGACTACGTCCACTGGGCCACCCTCGGAGCCATGGCCGAACTCCTGCCCCAGCCCGACAACCGGGTCACCCTCGCACCCGACACCGACCGGCACGGCCTGCCCGTCGCCGAATTCGCCTTCTCCCAGTGCGACAACGACCGGATGCTGATCCGCGCCGCCCGCACCGTCATGGAGGACATCCTGCGCGCCGCCGGCGCGAGCGAGGTCATCACCATCGACCGCTACGCCCACCTGGTCGGCGGCTGCCGCATGGCCGCCGACCACTGGAGCGGCGTCGTCGACCACCGGCTGCGCACCTTCGCCGTGCCCAACCTGCTCATCACCGACGGCAGCGTGCTCCCCACCCAGGGCAGCGCCAACCCGGCGCTCACCATCATGGCCCTGGTCGACCGCGCGGCCGGCCTGCTCGCCGCGGGGGAACGCAGCGGACTGCGAACACCGGGATGAACGAGATCCAGCGGATCGGCACCCGCGTCTACACCGTCCCCACCGACGCGCCGGAGGCGGACGGCACGATCGCCTGGGACCACACCACGCTCGTCCTGGCGGAGGCCGTCAGCGGCCCGCACACCGGCCTCGGCTGGACGTACGGCGCCCCCGCCACGGCGGTCGTCATCCGTGACGAACTCGCGCCGCTGCTGACCGGCCGCGACCCGCACGACACCGCCGGCGCGCAGGAGGCCATGAGCCGGGCGGTGCGGAACATGGGCCGTCCGGGGCTGATCGCCGGCGCGATCTCGGCCGTCGACCTCGCCCTGTGGGACCTGCGGGGCCACCTGCTCGGCCTGCCCCTCGCCCGGCTCCTCGGCGGCGCCGCCCGGCCCGTCCGGGTGTACGGCAGCGGCGGGTTCACCACGTACTCCGCCGCGCAGCAGGAGCGACAACTACGGGGCTGGACCGAGGACCAGGGCATCCCCCGCGTCAAGATCAAGATCGGCGAGTCGTGGGGCACCCGCGAACGGCGCGACCTCGAACGCGTCCGCGCCGCCCGCGCCACCGTCGGCGACCGCACCGAGCTCTACACCGACGCCAACGGCGGCTACCGGCGCAAACAGGCCGTCCGGATCGGCGACGCCCTGGCCGACGAAAGCGTCACCTGGTTCGAGGAACCCGTCTCCTCCGACGACCTCACCGGACTCCGTGCCGTCCGCGATGCCGTCACCCCCGACGTCACCGCCGGCGAATACGGCTACGACCTGCCCTACTTCGCCCGCATGGTCCCGGCCGTCGACTGCCTCCAGGCCGACGCCACCCGCTGCGGCGGCCTCACCGCCTGGCTGCGCGCCGCCGCCCTCGCCGAAGCACACGGCCTCGACATCTCCGCCCACTGCGCCCCGCACCTGCACGCCCACGCCGCCGCGGCCGTCCCCAACTGCCGCCACCTGGAATGGTTCCACGACCACGTCCGGATCGAGCGACTGCTCTTCGACGGCACCCTCGACCCCACCGGCGGCACCGTCACCCCCGGCGCGGACGGCGCCCCCGGCCACGGGCTGCGCCTCGCGCCCACCCGGACCGCCGAGTACCGGACCGCATGAGCCCCGAGCGAAAGGGGCCCGACGCCATGACACACCATCCGAAGAGAAGCCGGACCGGCACCGTCGAACAGGTCCGGGGCTTCAGCGTGCAGGCCGAACCCTGGGCCGAGGGCACGGTGCTCGCGCTGCACGGCGAACTCGACCTCGACACCGTGACCGACCTGCACGCTGCCCTGGACGCGGCGCTCGCCACGCCGGGCAGCGTGATCGTGATCGACTGCGCCGGACTGGAGTTCTGCGACTCCACCGGACTCAACGCCATCCTCCGCGCCCGGGCCGACGCGGCGGCCGACGACAGCCGGATCGACCTGGCCCGCCCCGGACCGCTGCTCCTGCGGCTGCTCGAACTCACCGGCGCCGCCGAAGCCTTCCGCATCCGCGCGACCGTGCCCGGCTGACCGAAAGGAAGAACGATGAAGACGGCAGCGGCACTCTTCGACGTCGACGGCACCCTGCTCGACACCGCCTACCTGCACGCCCTGAGCTGGTGGGAGGCCCTGCGCCAGTACGACCGGACGGTCCCCGCGGCCCGCGTCCATCGTGCGGTCGGCATGGGCGCCGACCAACTGCTCGACCACCTCCTCGGCGAACACCGCGACCACGGGGACGACCAGGCCATCACGGCCGCCCACGACGCCCTCTACGCCAGCCACTGGCCCGTCATCGCACCGCTGCCCGGTGCCCCGGAGCTTCTGCGCGCCTGCGCCGCCCGGGGCTGGCGCATCGTCCTCGCCAGCTCCGCCTCCGAACGCGAACTCGCCGTGCTGCGCCGCGCCCTGGGCGCCGACGACGTGATCGCGGCGGCCACATCCGCCGACGACGTCGCCGCGACCAAGCCCGCGCCGGACCTCGTCCACGCGGCGCTGGACCGCGCGGGCGCCGACCCCGCGGATGCGGTGTTCGTCGGCGACACGGTGTGGGACGTCGTCGCCGCGGCCCGTGCCAGGGTGCCGTGCGTCGCCGTGGAGAGCGGCGGCTTCGCCGCGCAGGAGCTCCTCGGCTGCGGCGCTGCCGAGGTCCACCGCGACACCGCCGAACTGCTCGCCGAGCTGGACGGCAGCCTCCTCGCCCGGGTGCCGGAAGAACGATCGCCGGGAGCCGCCGGGCCCCGCGCGGCGTGAACACGTGCGGACGGGGTACCCGCCGGGGCACGTTCGGGCCGGACGGCCCGGCCGGGAGGAACGCGACCGCCCGGGGAGGTCCAGTGCCCTGGCCGACGGCAGCCCCCCGGCGGGCGAGGAGGACCTCCCGTGATCCGGGTCGCCGCCGTCGGGGACATCCACCTCGGCCCGGACAGCCGCGGCCTGCTGCGCCCGGCCTTCGCCACGCTGAGGGAGCGGGCCGATCTGCTCCTGTTGGCAGGGGACTTGACCCGGCACGGGAGGCCCGAGGAGGCCACGGTGGTGGGGGAGGAGGTGGCCGGCCTGGCGGTCCCGGTGATCGCGGTCCTCGGCAACCACGACTACGACGCCGGCGGCCCCGGGGAAGTCACCCGGATCCTGGCCGCCCACGGCGTCCGGGTGCTGGAGCGCGAGGCGACCGTCGTCCGTGTGGACGGACGGCGGGTCGGCGTGGCCGGCACCAAGGGCTTCGGCGGCGGGTTCGCCGGGCGCAGCGGCGGGGAGTTCGGGGAGCCGGAGATGAAGGCTTTCATCCGGCACTCGCGGGAGT
The DNA here is from genome assembly GCF_042887925.1 of Kitasatospora sp. NPDC057904. Taxonomy (NCBI): domain Bacteria; kingdom Bacillati; phylum Actinomycetota; class Actinomycetes; order Kitasatosporales; family Streptomycetaceae; genus Kitasatospora; species Kitasatospora sp. NPDC057904. The sequence goes on along the minus strand of NZ_JBHVOL010000013.1, from coordinate 274,713 downwards.
GCGCGGACGGTCTCCGCCGCGCGCTGGACGAGCTGGCGGCCGAGGGCTGCCACGTGCGGATCGCGCTGACGCACTTCGCCCCCGTGCCCGACACCCTGGCCGGGGAGCCGCCGGAGATCTACCCCTTCCTGGGCAGCTACCTGCTCGCCGAGGCGATCGACGCGGCGGGGGCCGACCTCGCCGTCCACGGCCACGCGCACCTCGGCACCGAGCGCGGCTTCACGGCTTGCGGCGTGCGCGTGCGGAACGTGGCGCAGCCGGTCATCGGCCGGGCGTTCGCGGTCTACCGGCTGCACGGCGACGTGGACGAGCCCTCCGTAGCGGAGCGTTAGGGCCGCGGCGGCCCGGGTAGGCGCGACCCGACGTACACCGAACCGGGACGAAGGGGATTGCCATGTTGCTGCTAGGACTTCTGCTGATGTCGGCGTCCGGCGCCTTCATCGGGCTGCTGATCGCGGACAACATCGCCGGCGGGCCCGAGTACCAGGCGACGGTCCTGGGCAACGACCTGGTCACGCTGAACAGCCTGGGCGTCTTCCTGGCCGGCGTGGTGCTCGGCCTGGTCTTCTGCATGGGGCTCGCCCTCATGGGGCTCGCCCGGCGGATCCGGCGGCCCGTCCGTCCCGTCGTGGGCGACGCGGCCTACCGGGAGGCGTATCCGACCCGGCGGGTGCGCAGGGTCGAACGCGTCGCACCCGTGGCCGATGACCGGCCGGCGGCCGAGGACGTCCCGGTGGCCGGTGAGGTGCCGACCCGGTCGGCCCGGCCGGAGGAACGGGCGGCGGAGCAGGGCGGCCGGGACACCGGGACGCCGGCCGAGGCGCCGCGGGGCGGCCGGATCCGGCACTTGTTCGGCCACTGACGGGAGGTCGGGGACATGACACTGAGCCACCCGGCCGAGCGCGGCCGGGGGAGCTTCGCGCGCCTGGCCGAGCGGGCCTCCAACCTGACCAGCTCGCCGCTGTTCTACTCCCTGTGCGTGCTGCTCGTGGTCGCCTTCGTGGCCGTGCACATCGCCGGACTCTCGTCCTCGTGGCAGCACTTCGTGGGCGACATGATGTCGGCGGTGACGCTGCTGCTGCTCGCGCTGCTCAAGAACGCCGAGCGCAGGGCGGAGCACGCGATCCAGCGCAAGCTCGACGCGATAGCGGCGGCTCTCCTGGCGGAGGAGGAGGGCGACCGGGGCGGGGCCAGGGAGGACTTGAAGCACGCGATCCGCCTGGAGGACGAGGTCTGAGCGGGGTCGGATCGGCACGGAACGTGGTGACGCTGCGTTGTTTCCCGCCGGTCCGGCGGGGTAGGCGAGGGGGTTCACCGAGCCGGGCCGTTGGTCTGCGAACCGAAGGCTCCCGATCACATCCTCCCCCAGGGACGGACCATGAAGAACGCGAAACTCGCCGCTGCGGTGGGCGTCGGCTACCTCCTCGGGCGGTTGCACAAAGCCCGATGGGCGCTGGCGCTCGCCGGCATGGCGGCCGGCAAGAAACTGGGTACCAGCCCGGGAGCCGCGGTCGCGCAGCTCCTCGAATCCTCGCCGCAGCTCCGGCGGATGGTCGGCGACGTGCGGGGCGAGCTGGCGAGCGCGGGCAAGAAGGCGGCCGTGGCCGCCGCGTCCCGGCGCGTCGGCGCGCTGACCGACCAGCTGGAACAACGGACCGAGGCGCTGCGCGAGGCCAACGGGCACCGCGAGGACGACGAACCGTCCGATGAGCAGGAACCGGAAGAAGAGCCGGAGGAGGAGACCGAGGACTCCGGCAAGACCCGGAGCACCCGCTCCGGCACGTCGTCCGGGAGGAGCTCGTCCAGCGGTGGTTCGTCGCGGTCCCGGACGGCGACCAAGCCCTCCGGAACGGGCACGGCGGCCCGTAAGGCAGCGCCGGCCCGCAAGAGCACGGCGACGCGTACGGGCGCGGCGGCCCGTAAGGCAGCGCCGGCCCGCAAGAGCACGGCGACGCGCACGGGCACGGCGTCCGGCAAGGCAGCGCCGGCCCGCAAGAGCACGGCGAAGGCGCCGGCGAAGAAGGCGGCCCCGCGCGCGAGCGCGGCTCGGAAGACCACCGCCCCCTCGGCCGCGAAGAGGACGAGCGCCCCGGCCCGCAAGACGGCCGGATCGCGGGCGTCCGCACGGAAGTCGAGGTGAGGACGATGGCCAAGCAGGCAGCCGAGCCCGGAATCGGAGGCATCGGCGACCTCGTGGACGCCCTGCCCACCGAGCGACTGATCGAGCAGGCACGCGAGTTCGTGTCCGCGCTGGGCGAGCGGGCCGTGGGGGCGGCCGGCGACCGGGTCGCCGACCTCGCGGACCGGCTGGTCGACTACGCCGAGAACGGCGGCGGCGGAAGCGGTGGGGGTCTCCCGGTCGGCAAGCTGCTCGGGGCCGGCGCGGCCGGAGTGAAGAGCCTCGTGTCCAACGGACTCTCGCTGTCCTCCGGGGGCGGGAAGCAGGGCGGCGGCAAGGACACCAAGGTCACCAACATCGTGGAGGAGATCGACGTCGGCGTGCCGGTGCGGGTCGCCTACAACCAGTGGACGCAGTTCCAGGACTTCCCGCAGTTCACGAAGCGGCTGGAGCAGGTGGACCAGGAATCCGACGAGAAGCTCACGTGGAAGGCGGGGATCTTCCTCTCCCACCGCACCTGGGAGTCGACCATCGTCGAACAGGTCCCGGACGAGACGATCGTGTGGCGCTCCAAGGGCGACAAGGGTCACGTCGACGGCACGGTCACCTTCCACGAACTCGCCCCCAACCTCACCAAGATCCTGCTGGTCCTCGAGTACCACCCGAAGGGCCTTTTCGAGCGGACCGGCAACCTCTGGCGGGCCCAGGGGCGGCGGGCGCGCCTGGAGCTCAAGCACTTCCGCCGGCATGTGATGACCCGGACGATCCTCGATCCCGACGGCGTCGAGGGCTGGCGCGGCGAGATCCGCGACAGCGAGGTCGTCCGTTCGCACGAGGACGCCCTGGAGGAGGAGTCCGATCAGGGGACGGAATCAGAGGAGACGGAAGACACGGGAGGCGCCCCCGACGACGAGGAGCGCGAGCGGGGCGATGAGGACGAGAACGACGACGAGGACTACGAGGACGAGCCGGAGGCTGAGGACGACTACGACGAGGACTACGCCGACGAGGAGGAGGACGAACCCGAAGAGTACGAGGACGAGCAGGACGAGGACGGAGGCGCCGACGACTTCGACGACGAGTACGAGGACGAGCAGGACGAGGACGAGTACGAGGACGAACCCGAGGACGAGGACGACGATGAACGGCCCCGGAGCCGCCGCCGGGCCCCCGCCCGGAGCGGCAGGTGAGGACGATGACGGTAGCCCCCAGGACCGGCCACTACCTGGACCGCCCCTCCCCGAGCGGCCTGGCCGACGTCCTCGACCTGATCCTCGACAAGGGCCTGGTCATCGACGTCTACGTGCGCGTCTCGCTGGTCGGCATCGAGCTGATCACGATCGATGCGCGGATCGTCATCGCGAGCGTGGACACCTATCTGCGCTTCGCGGAGGCGGTCAACCGCCTCGATCTGAAGCAGGACGGCTCGGAGGGCCTGCCGGAACTGATGGACGACATGCGCCAGGGCGGCGCCCGCCGCAAGACCCGCGGCGCCCTGGAGGGCGTCAAGGAGAGCGTCAGCGAAGTGATCGACCACGTTCGCGGGCGCGATGACGGGGACGGAGAAGAGGAGGAGGAACCGCAGGAACGGCCCCGGCGCCGGTCCCGGCCCTCCGGCGAACGCAGGGAGCGTGAACGGTGAACCGCGACACACCGGCCGCCGGTGACACCGGACCGGCCTGCTACGTCTACGGAATCGTCCCCGCCGACGCCGCCGCGCCCACGGCCGTCCGCGGGGTGGGCACACCCCCGGCGGCGGTCGAACTGCTCCCGTGCGGACGGGTCGCCGCGCTGGTCAGCGAGGTCGATCCGACCAAACCCCTGGGAACGCCGGACGACCTCCGCGCGCACGCCCGGGTGCTGGACTCGGTCGTCTCCGCCCGGGTCCCCGTGCTGCCGTTCCGGTTCGGCTCGGTGGTCGACGGCCGCCGGGCCGTGGTGGACGAACTGCTCGGCCCGTCCGAGGAGGGCTTCGCCCTCGCGCTGGAGAGCCTGCGCGGCCTCGCCCAGTACACGCTTCGCGGGTCGTACGTCGAGGACCGCGTGCTGCGGGACGTCCTCGCCGCCCGCCCCGACATCGCCGCCCTCCGGGAGCGGACCGCGTCGCTGTCGGCGGACACCGCCCACTACGACCGGCTCCGGCTGGGCGAACTGGTGGCCCGGGAGATCGCCGACCGCGGCGAGGCCGACGTGCGCCACCTGGTCGACACCCTCGGCCCGCTCGCGGTCGCGGTCACCAGGGGCCCGGGCGCGGACCTGGACCAGCCGATCGACGTGTCCTTCCTGGTCCACCACACCCGCTGGGCGCGCTTCGAGGCCGAGGCGGAGGACCTGGCGCGCGGGTGGTCCGGGCGGGTGGGTATCCGCCTCCTCGGGCCGCTGGCGCCGTACGACTTCGCGCCCGCGGCCGTCGGCGGCGGTTCCGAGGGGGTGTCCGGTCCATGGGCCTGATCACCGGGCTCCTCACCCTGCCGCTCGCGCCCGTGCGCGGCGTGGTCTGGGTGGCCGAGCAGCTGTACGCCCAGGCCCGCCGCGAGCTGGATGACCCGGCGGCCGTCCGCCGGCGCCTGGCCGAGCTGGAGGAGGCCCGTCGGAGTGGCGCCCTCAGCCCGGAGGAGGCCGACCGGCAGGAGGCGGAACTGGTCGGACGGCTGTGGGAGGCCCGGCGGACGAGCGGTCGGCGGGAGGTGTGAGCCGTGGCCGAGACCGAGCCCCGCCCGCGTCGGCCCGCAGACCGCGCGACGGCGCCGCGTCGTCGCACCGCCACCGCCCGCGCAGACGATGAGCGGCGCGCGCCCGCTCCCGGGCGCGGGGGGGGGGGGGCCCCCGCACCGGCGCCGGCCGCGTCCGCGGCGCGCG
>NZ_JBHVOL010000013.1:52525-269725 GCF_042887925.1 Kitasatospora sp. NPDC057904 | reverse complement strand
GCCCGGCCGCCGCGCGGCCCCCCCCCCCCCCCCGGCGCCCTGTAGGCGGGGCGCGCCCCCCCCCCGGGGGGGCGGGGGCCCGCGCCCGCCGAACCGGACCGGTCCGAGACGGAGAAGCGCCCCCGCAGCCGGCTGAGCGCCCGCCAGGCCGCCGCCCGGGCGGCCCGCCAGGTGCAGGAGCTGACCGGGAACCCACCCGAAGGCGTCACCTCGCTGGAGCGCGACGAGGAGGGGTGGCGGATCGGGGTCGAGGTCCTGGAGTCCCGCCGCGTCCCGGACTCCACCGACATCCTGGCGGTCTACCGGGTCGTCCTGGACGAACGGGGAGGTCTCGTGTCCTACCAGCGCGAACGGCGCTACCACCGCGGCCGCGTCGACCCGGAGGAGACACCGTGAACGGCCACGACAATTTCGGACCGCCGCTGCCGGCGAACTACCGCACGCCGCCCGCCCCGCAGCCGGCCAACCTCGCCGATCTCCTCGAACGGGTCCTCGACAAGGGCATCGTCATCGCGGGGGACATCCGGGTGAACCTGTTGGACATCGAACTGCTGACGATCAGGATCAGACTCCTCGTCGCCTCGGTCGACCGCGCCCGCGAGATGGGGATCGACTGGTGGGAGCACGATCCCGGGCTCTCCTCGGGCCGGCGCGACCTCGCCGTTGAGAACCGGCGCCTGCGCGAGCGGATCGGTGAACTGGAGGCCGCCGCGAGCGATCCGGAACGTCCGGCACCAGGTGGCTGCTCCGATGAGGCACAGGCCCCACCCACCCGGCGTCGGCCCCCACGCGCAGGGAAGGCGTCATGATCCATGTCACCTGGCTCTACGCCGTCGTCCCGGCAGACCGGCGCTCCGAACTGCGCCGATTGCACGAACTGCGCGGCGTCGCGGCGGAACCCCTCCGCGCGCTGAGCGGCCCGGGCCTCGCGGCCGTGGTCGGATCGGTGCCCCGGGCCGACTTCGACGAGCGGCCCCTGCACGCCCACCTGGAGGACCCGGTCTGGCTGGAGCACGCCGTCCGTGCCCACCACCGGGTGGTCGAGGCCCTCGCCCGCACGGGCCCGGCCCTGCCCCTGCGCTTCGCCACGCTGTACCACGACGACGCCCGCGCGCAGGCGCTGCTCCGCGAGCGCCACGACGAGCTCGCCGAGGCGCTCCGGCGGATCGACGGGCGCACCGAATGGGGCATCAAGGCGTACCTCGCCCACCGGCCGAGTCAGGAGGAGGAGGAGACCGGCGCCGAGAAAACGGCCCGGCCCGGCACGGCCTACCTGCTGCGCCGGAAGGCCTTGCGGCAGCAGCGCGGGGAAGCCGTGCGACAGGCCTCGGAAGACGCGTGGAGCATCCACGCGCAACTCTCCGGGTTGGTAGCCGCGGCGGCCCTGCACCCACCGCAGTCGGCGGAGGCCAGTGGCCGCACCGAGCCCATGGTCCTGAACGGCTCCTACCTCGTCGACCTCGTCGATCGGAAGCGCCTGGAGGACGCCGTGGCGGCCCTCGCGGACCGTCACCCGCAGCTCCGGCTGGAGCTGACCGGTCCCTGGCCGCCCTATTCGTTCGCCGACCCCGAGGGGAAGGCGCCGTGAGCAGCCCGGACCGACGGGCCGAAGACCGGTCCGGCGCTCTCTCGCCGGCCGGTGCCGAGCGCGTGGCGCTCGTCGACCTCCTCGACCGCGTACTGGCGGGCGGCGTGGTCATCGCCGGCGAGATCACCCTCGCCATCGCCGACGTCGACCTGGTGCGCATCAGCCTCCGGGCGCTGGTGGCCTCCGTGCGCTCCGCGACCCGGACCGTCGAAGGCACCGTGACCGTGCGGGACGAGGAGTCGCCGTGACCGCGCGGTCGCCGCAGGAGCCCCACGGAGCCCGTGTCGCCCGGCGTGTCGCCGTAGACCCGGAGACGGTGGGCCGGGACCTCGCCTGCCTCGTCCTCACCGTGGTCGAGCTCTTGCGGGAGCTCATGGAGCGGCAGGCGCTGCGCCGCATCGACGAGGGCGACCTGAGCGAGGACCAGGTCGAGGCGCTGGGCGTGACGCTGATGGCCCTGGAACAGCGGATGGATGAGCTGCGCGACCACTTCGGCCTCGCGCCGGAGGACCTCGACATCGACCTCGGCCCGCTCGGGCCGCTGCTCGGGTCCGGCCCCTGAATCGGATCAGTCGAAACGGGTCCGCGGAATGCGGATGAAGGAGGAGTTGAACGGAGGAATCGGGGCAGACGCCCCAGGACAACGAACGGAACGAGGAGGAAGCCGTGGGCGCTGGAAAGAAGATCGCACACACCGCCGAGACCGCGAAGGGCAAGGCCAAGGAGGCAGCCGGCAAGGCGGTCGGCAACGAGCGGCTCGTCGCCAAGGGCAAGGCGGAGCAGGTCAAGGGCGACCTCTCCCAGGCGGGCCAGAAGGCGAAGGACGCACTGAAGCACTGACCGCCTCCCGCTCGTGCGGAGCCGCGCGCCACCGTCCCCGACCGTGGCGGGCGGCTCCGGGTGCGCCCCGGGCGGTCCCCAGGGACGGGCTCGGCGACTCTCGACGGCCCGCGGCTCGGAGGACTGCCTCTCACCCCGTCGCCCATCCTGCGGGCCCGCCACGGCCCGTGCGACGCTGGCGGGTCATCGGCCGGGGTTGGCCAGCGTGGCGGCGGACTCCAGCAGCAGCGCGTGGACGAAGGACTGCGGGAGGTTGCCGCGCAGCTGGCGCTGGGCGACGTCGAACTCCTCCGCGTACAGGCCGGCCGGGCCACAGGCCGCGCGGTTGCGCTCGAACCACCGCACCGCCTCGATGTCGTTGTGTTGCTGGTGCTCGGCGAGGGCCATGACGAAGCCGCATAGCAGGAACGCTCCTTCGGCGTCCTCCAGGGGACGCTGGTCGTGGCGGAAGCGGTACAGGTAGTGGTCCTGGCCGAGGTCCCGCCGGACGGCGCGGAGCGTGGCCGTGGTGCGGGGATCGTCGGCCGGGAGGGCGCCGCGCAGGGCCGGCAACAAGAGGGCCGCGTCGACATCGAACCGGCCGGGTGAGCGCCGCCAGTGGCCGGCGGGGTGCAGGCAGTCGGCGGAGGCCTCGGCGACGATCAGGTCTGCCAGCGTCTCCCAGCCGGCCGCGCGCCCGCCGCCCGCGCCGGGGGCGGCGGCGATCGCGCGCAGCCCGGCGGCGCAGATCAGGCGGCTGTGCGTCCACCGGTCGGCGTCCAGCTCCCAGATGCCGGCGTCCGGCTCCCGGTGGCGGGCGGCGATCGCGTCGGCGGCGGTGAGCGCCGCGCGCCAGCCGTCCGCGTCCAGGCGGTCGCGGCGGGCCGCGGCGGCGAGCAGGAGGAGGCCCTCGCCGAAGACGTCGAGCTGGAACTGGCGGTTGACGTGATTGCCGACGACGTCGAAGCCGCCAGGGTAGCCGGGCAGGTCGAGGGTGCGCTGGTCCGGTACGGGGCCGCCGGTGGCCGTGTAGGCGGGGGCGAGCGCCGGGCCGTCCTCCAGCAGGCGGGCGGTGACGAACCGTACGGAGCCGTCCGTCAGCGCGTGCCCGCCGGCGGCCGCGGCGGCCTGGCCGATGTACGCCTGGTCGCGCACCCACACGTAGCGGTAGTCGTAGTTGCGCCCCTGCTCGGCGCGCTCGGGCAGGCTCGTCGTGGCGGCGGCCACGGCGCCTCCGCCGGGGCCGGTCAGACCGGCGAGGACGGCGTGGGCGTGGCGGGCGTCGCGCTGCCCCATGGTGCCGGCCAGGTCGGGCACGCAGGCCGCCCAACCGGCCTCGGTCGTCCGCCACAGGGAGTCCGCCGGGGTGGGCGGCGGAAGGTGCTGATCGGAGATCTCCAGGACGAGGTCCCGTCGGCCACCGGCCTCCAGGAGCACCGTGGCGTGGAGCGCCGCGCCGTCCGGCCGGGCCTCGGGGGCACCGGTCAGGCGTACGTGCAGTCCGCCGGTGCGGCCCGTCCAGGTGCCTCGCTCGTCGCGGTGGAGCTTGTGCAGGGGGTGTGTGCCGAAGCCGGCCGCCGGGCACAGGTGGACGTCCACCCGGGCGTCCCCGTGGACGGCCTCGATCCGGCGCAGAAGGACGGCGCGGTGCCGGTCGCCCGGGTGGACGAGGGCCTCGCGGCATTCGACGATCCCAGCCGTGGTGATCCAGCGGCTGCGCCAGACGAGGCCGCCCGGTTCGTAGTAGCCGCCCCAGACGAACGGCTCGGCGGGAGTGACGGAGTACCAGCCGGGGCCGCCGATGAGGGCGGCGAACACGGCGTCGTCGTGCCATGCGGGGGCGCACATCCAGACGATGTCGCCACGTGGTCCGAGGAGCGCGCCGCGCCGGCCGTCCGCGAGCAGGGCGTAGTCCCGCAGGGCGTGCGGGGCGGGGGCGGTGGTGTCGGGTGTACTCAACTGCCCACCTCCTGCGGAGTTTTGACCGGTCATACGAACTGCGGCAGGACCTGCTCGCGGTAGAAGCGGTAGAAGTCGAAGAACCCCTCCTGTTCCTGACCGATCTGGCCGACGTACACCTCGTCGAACCCCGCGTCGACGTAGCCGCGCAGCCGGTCGGCGTGATCCCGGGGGTCGTCTCCGCAGGTGACCGCCTTGGCGACCATCTCCTCCGTGACCAGCTCGGTGGCCTGCTCGAAGTGGCTCGGCGTGGGCAGCACCTGGGCGAGCTCGCCGGGCAGCAGCTCGCTGGGCCAGAGCCGGTGGACGGCCTTGACCGCCCGTACCCGGTCCTCCGACCAGCACACCTTCACGCCGCCGAGCACCGGCCCTGCGCTGCCCGCGGTCCGGTAGCGCCCGATGAGCTCGGTGTCCGGGGTCATCGTGACGAGACCGTCCGCGTCGTTCCACGGGTGGTAGTGGTCGGAGATCGCCAGCCGGGTGAAACCGGCCCGCTCCGCCAGCCGGGCCTGCTCGACCAGCTGGGCGGGGGTGAACTCCTCGCAGGACAGGAAGTAGCCGAACGCGGTCATGGCAGCCTCGGTTCGTCGATGGCCTCGTGGTCCTTCGCAGGAGCGGCTTACCGGGCCCGGCCCGGCGAAACCTCGTCGCTGTTTGCCGGGCCCGGAGCCGGGTAGCCGGAGCGGTCCCAGAGACTCCGATTCCGGAGGTGACCCCCATGGACGCGCGCGAAGGCGGCGGCCCGGCCGGAGCCGTCCGCACACCCGACCGGCCCGATGCCGGCGGACCGGCGTGCTACCGCCCGTCGGATCGAGCGGACGACGAGAGCGGGGAGCAGGGCGATGCGGAGGCCTATGCCGTCCTCGGCGAGGACTGAGGCCCGGACGGGACAGGCGGCTCCCGGTGACTCCGGGACGCCCCCACGGCCTTCGCGCGCCGCCCGGCGGCCGGCGCACCACCGCCCCGGCCGCCGTCGGCCCGGCGTGGGCCACGGCGTCCCCTACCCTGCTCAGGCCTGGGCAGGGATCGCAGCCTGAGGAGGCGGCCCGATGGACGACACACCCCAGGGCGGCGCCGGCGGCGTGCCGCTGCACCATGAGGCGCCCGAGCCGGAGGACCACGAGCGGCCCGCGGACACCGTGAAGACGGTCCGGGCGGGAAAGCCCGTCGCGGAGCAGAAGGCCGCGCCCGCCGAGCCGGACGAAACGGCCGGGCCGGACGAAACGGCCGGGCCCGACGAAACGGCCGGGCCCGACCGGACGTCCTCGCTCTGACCACGTGCCCCGCCCTCCGCGGCCGCCGTCACGGCCGCGGAGGGCGGGCCCGCGCGTGTGCGACCGGGCCGCCGCTGGGTAGGCGCGACCGCGACGGGAGGTACCACCGTGTCGGCGTACGAAGAGAAGGAGCTTGGCGGAGTTCTGGCGCGGGTTCTGGCCCGGTCCAGGGCGAGCGGACCGGGCGACCTGCCAGGCCTGGTGCAGGACGCGGTCCGCGACCTGGGCGGGACGGGAGCGCGGGTGTTCCTGGCCGACGTCCAGCAGCGACACCTCGTGCCACTGCCGGACCCGCGGACCGGCGACCCGGGCGACCCCCTCGACATCGAGACCACGCTCGCGGGCCGCGCCTACCGGCTCCAGCACACCCAGGTCTCCACCGGGCCGCCGCCGATCGGCTGGTTCCCCCTGGTCGACGGGATCGAGCGGATCGGCGTGCTGCGCGTGGAGGCCCGGACGGGGGAGCCGGAGGAGGCCGGCCGATGGGAGGCCCTGGCGGCCCTCGTCGCCTTGCTGGTGGTCTCCAAAACCGCGTTCAGCGACGTGATCGTCCGCACGACGCGCGACCGGCCGATGAGCCTGCAGGCCGAACTCCTGTGGGCCTTCCTGCCGCCGCGCACCATCGGCACCCGGACCGTCACCTCCAGCGCGGTCCTCGAACCCGCCTACGACGTCGGCGGGGACGCCTTCGACCACTCCGTGGTGGGCGGGCGCCTGCACCTGTCCGTGTTCGACGCCATGGGACACGACCTCGCCTCCGGCGGAGCCAGTTCGGTCGCACTGGCCGCCTGCCGCAGCACCCGCCGGGCCGGCGGCGACCTGGCGGCGATCGCGCGGGCCATCGACCGCACACTGGGCCGCTGGATCCCCGACCGGCTGCTCACCGCCGTCGTGGCCGACCTGGACGCGGCCACCGGCGAACTCGCCTGGATCAACTGCGGCCACCCGGCGCCGCTGCTCATCCGCGGCCGGCACGTCGTCGCGGGCGCCCTGGAACGGCCGGCCGAACTGCCCCTCGGACTGGGCTTCCACGACCGCGGCCCGCAGCCCGTCCACCACATCAGGCTCCAGCCCGGCGACCGGGTCCTCGTCTACACCGACGGCGTCACCGACGCGCGCTCACCCAGCGGGGAGACCTTCGGCGAGGAGCGCCTGACGGACGCTCTCGTCCGCCACATGGCGAGCGGCGAACCCGCCCCCGAGGCCCTGCGTCACCTGATCCACTCGCTGCTCGCCCACCAGGACCACCGCCTGCGCGACGACGCCACGATCGCCCTCGCCGAGTGGCACCCCGACGGCCGGGGCCGGTGACGGCCGCGCCCGGCGCGCAGCCCGGGTCGAGCCGCGATCTACGGCGAGGTCCGACCCGTGGTGCCGTCGTCGGGATCCGGCGGAGGATCGTCGTTCTCGAAGGCCACGTCGACCTGCTGTTCGGGGCGGCGTTCCTCCTGGCGGGCGATCGCGCTCAGCACCTGTTCGTCGGCGTCGGTGAGCGGCGGCTGGAGCAGGCTGCGCGGCCACAGGCGGCGGGCCAGCACGACGTTGGCCTCCGCCGTGTAGACGGTGATCTGCGCGGCCAGGTAGAGCCAGGACAGCAGGCCGATCACGGTGGCGAAGAAGCCGTAGACCTGGCCGGCGTGGCGCAGCTCGTGCACGACGAGGAGGGAGCCGAACGCCTGGAGGACGGTGAACAGCGGGCCCGCGACCGCGCAGCCCGGGCGGAGCGCGCGGGTGGGGACCTCGCGCGGGGTGAGGACGCGGAAGCAGGCCAGGCACAGGGCGGCGTTCAGGAGCGCGGAGACGATCAGACCGCCGATGCGGGCGGCGGGCCCGCCGAGGGAGGAGGCGACGACCGAGGCGGCCCCGGTGCCGAGGACCAGGCCGCAGCCGAGCACCACCAGGAGCAGGAGGCTGCGGCCCAGGCGCGGCCAGTAGCCGGGCCGGCGCACGCCGGGGACGTTCCAGATCTCGGCCATGGCGTGCTGGAGCACCTGGGCGATGCCGAGCGCGCCGTAGAGCATGAACAGCATGCCGACCACCAGGGCGAACCCGCTGCCCTGGAGGGAGTGGACGTTCTGGCGGAGCTGGTCGCCGATGATCGGGAAGTCCGCGAGGGCGGAGTTGAGAACGGACTTCTGCGCGCCGGGGCTGCCGTGCAGGACGAAGCCGAGGACGGTGCTCAGCAGGAGGAGCAGCGGGATCAGGGCGAGGAAGCCGTAATAGCCGATGAGCGCGGCGAGCAGTCCGCCCCGGTCGTCGCCGTACTTCTTGACCACGCCGACGACAACGGCGGTGGGGCGGTGGCGCTGCTGGTAGCCGTCCACCGAGCGCAGGGCGCGTTCGACCGGGTTCATGCCGTCCTCCTCCGCACGCCGGGGGTGCGGACCCGCCACGGACCGGGCCCGCGCGGGTGCGTCTGCCCGCTGGGCCGGTCCGTACGCCACATGGGCGCGAACGGGACGGGAAGCCCTAGCCTGGAGGGGTACCCAGGTGGCGAAGGTGATCCGGATGAAGGACTTCTCCGAGGTCAACGGCTGGACGGTCGTCCCGCTCTTCGGCGACCTCGACGACTTCGCGGCCCCCGAGCTGCGGAAGCTGTTCGACGTGCTGATCGACGGCGGCGCGCCCCGGCTGGTCATGGACCTGACCGCCGTCGGCTTCGTCGACTCCACCGGCCTCAACGCCCTGCTGGGCGCCGCCCGCCGGGTGCGGGAGCGGCACGGCGCGCTCCGGCTGGCCGGGGCGGTGCCGCAGGTGCGGGACGTCGTGGAGCTGAGCGGGGTGGAAGCGGTGCTGCCGCTCTTCCCGGACGTGGCGGCGGCCTGTGGCTGAGTACCGGTCCCCGGCGGGAACCGCCCGGGCGGACGACACGAGCGTGCTGCTGGCAGCGGTGGACCGGCTGCGCGCCGAGGCGGAGGGGCTGCGCCGGGCGATGCGCACCCGGGGCGTGATCGAGCAGGCGAAGGGCATGCTCACCGAGCGGCTCGGCTGCACGCCGGACGAGGCCTTCGGCCACCTGGTCCGGCTGTCGCAGGACACCAACCGGAGGGTCGCGGACATCGCCGCCGGGCTGGTCGGCCTGGCGGCACCGATCGCGGACCTCGCCGGGGACGAGTCGCTCCAGGAGGCCCTCGACGAGTTCGTCCGGCCCGTGCGGCACCCGCCCGTGCTCGTGGCACCCGCCTCCGGGCCGCCGGTCCCCGCGCCGCCGGGCGGCGCTCGTTCTGCTCCATTGCCCGACCTGGCCGCCCGCTATCACTTGGCCGTCTCCGCGCTGTCCGGAGCGGAGACGCCGGAGGAACTGGCGCGGCTGGTGCACGAGGTGGCCATGGCGCCGCTCGGCGTCGTCGCCGTCGTCCTCGGTCTGCTGGAGCCGGACGGCGCCCTCGCGCTGATCGGCAGCCACGGCGTGGAGCCGCGCCGGGTCAGCCAGTGGCGGCGCATCCCGCCGGAGACCGGGGTGCCGCTGGTCTCGGCCGCGCACGGCGGCGGCATGGTGTGGGAGTTCGACGCGGACGACGCGGCCGGCCGGTCGCCCGAGACCGGCCGGATCGTCCCCGGCCGGACGGCCTGCGCGGTGCCGCTGCGCAGCGGGGACCGGATCGTCGGGGCGATGAGCCTCGGCTGGGACGGCCCGCCCGAGCGGGCCCGCGCGGCCACCCGGTACGTCGAGGCGCTGGCCGGCCTGGTGGCGGGGCACCTGCTGCGGGTGGCCGTGGTCGGGGGCGGGGAGCCGGGGCTGGTGGTGCCGGGCGGCGAGTACTGGTTCCGCGGCGTGCTGGACGCGATGTTCGAGCCCGTTCTCGTGCTGTCCGTGGTCCGCGAGGGCGGCGAGGGGACGGTCACCGACCTGCGCGTCAGGTACGCGAACGAGGCGGCCGGCCCCGCCCCGATGGTCGGGCGGCGCCTGACCGAGATCCTCCCCGGGCTCGTCGCGACCGGGGTCTTCGCCCGGATCCTCGATGCCGCCGAGACCGGCATCCGGTACGACGGCCGGGCCGGCGACTTCACGGGTGCCGGGCCCGGGACGGTCCTCGTCGTACGGGCGGTGCCGTTCCTCGACGGCCTGCTCCTCACCTGGCGCCCACGGGACGGCGCCGCCGAGCGCGCGGCGGGGACCGGTGACACGCAGCGGTTGGCCGGCGTCGGAACCTTCGCGTGGAGGCGCGGCGAACCTGGCCTGGAGCTGTCGGAGGAGGCCCGGCGGCTGCTCGGCCTCGCCCCTGGGCAGCCCGGCCCGGTCACCGCGGTCGAGGTACTGGCGTGCGTGGACCGGTCGGACCGCGCCGCCGTGCGGGCGCTCGCCAGGCTCCTGTTGGGCGGGCGGCACCCGGGCCCCGTGGACGTCGCCGTCAGGCCGGCCGGGGCGGGGACGCGGACGGTGCGGATCAGCGCGGAGGCCGTCACCGATCCGGCCACCGGACGAGCGAGCGACGTGCGGGGCGTCCTCCAGGACGTGACCGAACGGCGCCGCACCGAGCAGGACCTGGCCGGGGTCCGGAGCAGGCTCGCCGAGCAGCAGCGCCGCACCGCCGCGGAACACCGCACCACCCGGGCCCTCCAGAACGCGCTGATGGCCGCCCCGGACGAGCCGGAACCGCCGATCGCCGGCCTCGACCACGCCGCCCGCTACGTGCCCGCCGGGGACCACCGGCGGGTGGGCGGCGACTGGTACGACCTGACCGCCCTGCCCGGTGGCCCGGTCCTGCTCGCGGTCGGCGACGTCAGCGGGCACGGCCTGACGGCCGCCGTGGGAATGTCCGAGCTGCGCTACGCCCTGCGCGGGCTCTGTTACGCGGGCCTGGGCCCGGCCGCCGCGCTGGGCCGCCTCAACACGGTGCTCTGCCGCCGCGGCGGCAACCGGATCGCCAGCGTGTTGTGCGGCCTGCTTGAGCCGGCCGCGAACACGCTCACGTGGAGCGCGGCCGGTCACGCGCCCCCGGCCCTCGTGCGCGGGGCGGTCGCGGACCTCGCCGACGGCCCCACCGGAACCGTCCTCGGAGCGCTCGCCGACGTCCGGTACCGCGACACCGTCCAGCCGTTGCTGCCCGGCGACACCGTGCTGTTCTGGACCGACGGCCTGATCAACCGACGCGACGCCGGCACCGGCCGCCCCGACCGCCTCCTGCGCGCCGCCGAGGAGTGCACCGTCGAGGAATCCGCAGCGCCCGCCCTCGCGGAATGCCTCGACCACATCGCCGACCGCCTCGGCGGCCCCAATCCGGCGGACGACAGCTGCCTCCTCGCCGTCCGGCTCCGAGCCGCGCGTTAGTCCGCGCCCGGACGGGGAAGCCGCACCGGCGGACCGGGGGACGGCCGTGCGAGGAGGCAGGACACGATGGAACGGAGAGCACCCACCGCGACCGGGCGCGAGACGCGGCACGACCGCGGGCTGGACGCCCTGGTGAGCGGGCTCGCCTTCGGGCTGCGCAGCCGGGCGTGGGAGGTCGTGCGGGGGGTGCGGCCCGGGACGCTCCTGGCGCTGGTGCTGCTGTCGCTGGGCCTGCTCGTGGCCGGCCTGTGGACCGCGCCGGCGTCCGCCGTCTGGGCGTTCGCCGGCTGCTCGGCCCTGATACTCGCGATCGCCGTCGTGGTGCTGCGCGCCTGTGTCGTGGCCGACGGGAGCAAACGGTGACCGGCCCGTTCGGCCCGCGCGGCCCGCTGTCCGCGGCGGTGCTGGGCCTGGTGTCCGCCGGACCGCCCGGCGCAGGGCGGCTGCTCGCCCCGCCGGGCCCGTTCACCGACCCGTGGGGCGAGGACCACCAACTCGCGCTGTACCTCTGCTACGAACTTCACGACCGGGGTCTCGCGGGCGTCCACCCGGGCTGGGAGTGGGAGCCCGAACTGTTGCTCCTGCGACGGGCATTGGAGCGCTCCTTCCTCGCGGCGGTGCGCGCGGAGGCGGAGCCCGTCCCGTCGGTGCCGGCCGCCCTCGACCAACTGCTGACGGAGTCCCCGGACGACACCGGCCCGTCGCACTTCCTGCGCGACGAGGGCGAGCTCCGACACGTCCGCGAGTACCTCGTGCACCGATCGGTCTACCACCTCAAGGAGGCCGACCCGCAGCTGTGGATGCTGCCGAGGATCCACGGGCCCGCGCAGGCGGTCCTGACGGCGATCGTCTACGACGAGTACGGGGCCGGGCGCCCCGAACGCGCTCACGCGGGGCTGTACGCCCGGATGATGGCGGCCTTCGGCCTCGACCCGGGCTACGCGCACTACCTGGAGCTCGTCCCGGCCGCCGCCCTCGCGGTGGTCAACCTGATGACGCTCTTCGGCCTGCACCGGGCGCTGCGCGGCGCGGCCGTCGGGCAGTTCGCCGCCCTGGAGATCACCTCCTCGCCCGGTGCCGCACGGCTGGCGGCCGCGCTGGAGCGGTTGGGCGGGGGACCGGACGGGACGCTGTTCTACCGGGAGCACGTGGAGGCCGACGCCGTCCACGAGCAACTGGTCCGCCACGGAGTGGTTGAGCGACTGATCGCGGACGAGCCCGCGTTGGCGCCGGACATCGCCTTCGGCCTGGCGGCCGCGCAGGTCGTCGACGGCCGGTTCGCGGACCACCTGCTCGCCCGCTGGCGGGCCGGCCGCACGTCCCTGCGCTCACCCCTGCCCGAGGCCGCCGTCCGTGCCCCCGCCGCGTGAGCGGTACCCGCGGCGTCGCCGGTGGCTGGTGTCGCAGAACGGGTAGCACCGGCTCCGGCGGCACACGCACAGTGCCACCACCGGCCGTTCGGAGACCCTGATCTCGCCGCCGGGCAGGACCACCTCCACCGGCCCCTCGACGAGCAGCGGACCGTCCGGCACGACCACCACCCGGGTCGTGGGCCGGTCAGCGTTCCCGGACACCGCGCACCACCACCAGGACCTCCCACCGCTCGCCCGGGGCGATCAGCCCGAGCCTCTCGAAGAGTGCGGCACGGGCCGTCATCACCGGCCCGAAGGCCTGCCGCCGTCGAGCCGTCACCGCCGTCCGCAGCCCGGCCGCGGCCAGGGCCGCCAGCGTGGCCGGGACGTCCGCCAGGGACGACTGCACGACGAGCAGCACGCCGCCGCGGGCCAGCCGCCGCGGCGCCTCCCGGCAGATCCGGTCCAGCACGAGGCGTCCGTCCGGCCCCGCGTCCCACGCGAGCCCGCGGCCGTGCCCGCGGCGGGTGGTCGGCGCCGGCACGTAGGGTGGGTTGGCGGTGATCAGGTCGAAGTCCTCGTCCGCCACCGCCGCCAGCAGGTCACCCCGGCGCAGCCGGATCGCGAGTCCGCGCAGCCGGGCATTGAGCCAGGCCGCCGCCACCGCTCGGGGCGACAGGTCCACGGCCGTCACCCGGGCGCCCTCGTGCGCGGCCGCGAGTGCGACGGCGCCCGTGCCGGTGCACAGATCGAGCACCCGGCTGCTGCCGTCCAGACGCTCGCGGTGCACGCACGAGACCAGCAACTCGGTGTCGCCCTGGGGCCGGTAGACGCCTGGCGGTCTGATCATCAGCATGTCGTCCAGCCGCCTCTCAGCGGTGCCCGGCCAGGGCGGTGACCCGGCGCAGCACCACGCCGTCCGGGGCGTTCGCGTGCGGGTCGATCCGAAGCCGTGCGTCGGGCAGGTCCGCGACGGTTCGTGCGAGGACCTCCACCAGCGGCACCGCCGCGACGTTCGCCGGGAGGTTCTTCAGGTAGTGGAGGGCGAACACCAGCGGCTTCCCGAGCCGGCGCAGCAGCCGGACGAGTTCGGTGAGCCGGACCGGCGAAGCGTTCTCGTAGCCCTGGTGCAGGTGGAGGAGGTCGGACTCGTCGTGGTGGCGTCGGACCCAGTCGGGGTCGAGCATGGCCGGCGGCCACCAGCCCCACCGGCTCCGGGGCGTGCCGCGCGGGCACGGGTCCGGCAGCAGCCGCACCGGGTCCCGGGCGGTCAACGAGGCGAGGTGCCGGACGTAGACGTGCCCGGCGGGGACGGCCGCCACCCGGATCCCCGTCCGGTACTCCGGCTTCGGCGCGGAGTGGCCGGCCGGGAGATCGGGGACGACAGTGGTCATGGCTCCTCCAGAGACTCGCTCAGCGGCTCGTTCGCCGGGCGGCTGCCCCCGGCGGTGCGGGCGAAACGGTGAACGGCCGGTCAGCCGGCGCCGGGCAGTCGCACCTCCAGGTGCCCGGAGAGCACCCGGGTCTCGAACACCGGCTGCGGCGAGGTGGCCGGGCCGCTCGCGACCTCGCCGTCGCGCAGGCGGAACTCGCTGCCGTGCCACGGGCAGCGCAGGCAGCCGTCGGCCACCGTGCCCTCGCCGAGCGGGCCGGAGAGGTGCGAGCAACGCTCCGCGAGCACGTGGCAGCGCTCTCCCTCGCGGACGACGACCACGGGAAGGCCGCCCGCCGTTCTGCGGACGGGTGCGCCCGGTGGGAAGTCGTCGACCGGGCCGAGGCCGACCCAGTCGGCGGGTGCCAGCCGGTGTACGGCGGCGGCCCGGTTGGGGCCGGCGGCCTGCCCGTAGGCCAGGTGTCCGCCGAGCGTGCCGCCGACCGAGACGGCGGTGAGCCCGGCCAGGCCGAGCAGCCGGCCACGAGCGCGGTGACCGCGGCAGCGGGCCAGCAGCGATCCGGTGTACAGCAGCACGCCGGTGGTGTTGGCGAGCGCGTGCACCAGGCCGGTGCGGCGGCGGGGCGGGTCGAGCCGGGCCCAGTCCACCCAGCCGGACAGCGCCGCCGGCGCGGCGCCCAGCAGTCCGACGGTCACCATGGCGTCGGCCGAGCGGTGCGCGCCCGGGAGGAAGTCCAGCAGTCCGGCCGACGTCCAGCAGCCGATCGGCACCTGGACCAGCACCGGGTGCAGCGGATGGCCGAGCCACACGCCGTGCAGGGCGTCGCGGTACGGCCCGAGCGGAAGGGATTCCACCGCGTCGGCGAGCGGCCCGGCCGGGAGGTCGAGGACCTCCCAGTGGGCCGGGGCGTCGAGCGCGCGGCGCAGCCGGCGGGACCACCGGTCGACGGGCAGGGCTGAGGCATGCGGGTGTGCGTCCATACCCGGCGGCTTGCCGGGTCCCGCGCGGTCAAACCCCCGGCCGGGCGTGTGCCGGGCGGCGATCCGGGTACACGCGCAGCGCCGGACAGGCCGTGGAGGCGGCCCCGGCACCTATACTGCGGTGATCACGCTGCGGCGCGACCCGCCGTGACGACCGACAACAGTCGGTCCCGCCCGCTGGCGGCGGACCGATGGAAATACGAGGCGCGGAGATGGCCGATCTGACGCGGATCGCGCAGATCATGGCCGAGGCGGTCAACGGCCTGGGACGCCCCTCTCTGCCCGAGCGGCTCTGCGGGGCCTGCGTCGAGGCCCTGGCCGTCGAGGCCGCCTCCATCACGCTGATGGCCGACACGGGCCACCGCGCCGGCGTCTGGGCCAGCGACGGAAGGGCCCGGCGGCTGGAGGAGCGGCAGTTCAGCCTCGGCGAGGGCCCGGGCGTGGACGCCTTCCGCGAGCGGCGGCCGGTGGCGGTCGCCGACCTGCTGGCCCCCGACGAGGTGCGCTGGCCGGTGTTGGTGGCGGACCTCGCCCCGACCGTGATCGACCACCAGGGACTGCGGAGCGTCTACGCCTCGCCGCTCCACCTGGGTACCTCCGGCATCGGCGTGCTGAGCCTGTACCGCTCCGACCCGGGCCTTCCCGGCGCCGGGGAGGTCGCCGACATCCAGGTCGCCGCGACCAGCGTGACCCTCGCGATCGTCGGCTCCTTCATGGCGCCGTCCGGCGAGGTGCCGCTCCAGCCGTGGCTGGACGACCCGCCGCTCAACGGCGTGGAGGTGGACCAGGCGGTCGGCATGATCATGGTGCAGCTGGGGGTGTCGGCCGACGAGGCCCTCGACCGGCTGCGCGCCCACGCGTTCGCCCACGACGGCGAGATCGACGAGGTGGCGCACGAGGTCGTGCAGCGACGGCTGCGGTTCACCGAGGAGGACCGATGACGGATGACCGACGGCGGGGCACGGGCGTAGCCTTGCCCCGAAGGGAAGTGGAGGCGGTCATGACGCGCGAGGCCCGCGTGAACGAGGCGTTCGCCGGGCTCACCGGGACACTGATCGGACCCGGCTACGACACCGTCGAGTTCCTGCACCGGCTCACCGAGGTCTGCACGGCGCTCAGCGGCGCGGCTGGCACCGGTCTCGTGGTCGCGGACCGGCGCGGCGGGCTGCGCGACATCGCCTACTCCAACGACCGGGTCCGCCGGCTGGAGGCGCTGCAGATCTCGGTCGGCGAGGGGCCCTGCCTGGACTGCCACCGCACCGGCGAGCAGGTCGTCGTGCGGGACCTCCGGCAGGCCCGGGCACGCTGGCCGCAGTTCACGCAGCAGGCGCTCGACCTCGGTTTCCGTTCGGTGCGCGCGGTGCCGCTGCGCCTGGACGGCCGGGTCGTGGGCGCGCTCAACGTCTTCGACGTCCGCTCCGGGGTCGAACCCGGCCAGGACGGCCCGGACGTCGTGCAGCCGCTCGCCGACCTCGCGGTGATCGCCCTGCTCCAGCGCAGGTACGGGCGGGAGCAGACCGCCGCGGAGGAGATCAGCGCCGCGCTGGTGGACCGCACCGCCGTCGAACGGGCGAAGGGCGTGCTCGCCGAGGCCGGCGGCCTCGACATGGACACCGCTTTCGAGGTCCTCCGCTCCCATGCCCGCCGCGGCGGGCAAAGCGTGGCCGACGCGGCCCGCGCCCTCGTCGAGGGCCGCCTGGACCCGGACGCGGTGCTGGCCGGCTGAGGGCTGCGCGGCTCGTGGTCCCCGGGGGCCCGGAACCGCGGTCGCCATCGCTTCACGGACGGTTCCCAGGCAGGGGCCGCAGCACCGGTCCGGCGACGCCGGACCGGTTTCGTCCGTCGACGTGACCGCGCGCCGGGACGGTTACGCCGGCGCGCAGCGGGCAGGCGCGGGGCCGGTCGGGAAACGCCCGGCCGCAATCCGTGAGGAGGCCCCGGATGAGCATGGTCAAGGAATCGGTCGACGTCGACGTTCCGCTGCACACCGCCTACAACCAGTGGACGCTGTTCGAGGAGTTCCCCCGCTTCATGGAGGGCGTCGACTCGGTGACCCAGCTGGACGACCGCCACAACCACTGGCGCACCAGCATCGGCGGCGTCACCCGGGAGTTCGACACCGAGATCGTCGACCAGCTGCCCGACGAGCGCATCGCCTGGCGCACGCTGGACGGCGAGGTGGAGCAGAAGGGCGTCGTGACCTTCCAGCGCCTCGACGACCGGCACACCCGCGTCAACATGGCCATCGACTTCCGCCCCCAGGGCATGGCCGAGAAGGCAGGCGACGTGATGGGCATGGTCGACCGGAGGGTCAAGGGCGACCTGCGGCGTTTCAAGGACTTCATCGAGGAGCGCGGCCGCGCGGAGGGCGGCTGGCGGGGGCGGATCACTCCCGGCTGAGCCGCCCCGCCCGTGCCGGGGCCCCGGTTCTCGCGATCAGGGCCCCGGCACGGGCGGTTGGGCCCGGAGCCGGCGGGTAGGCGCGCCGCATGGAGGACATCGGCCCCCCGGCGGACGACCCGTTCGGCGGCACCCCTGAAACGCTCGACCTGTGCGACCTCTGCGGCCGGGCCGTCCCTGGCGACGACCTGCTCAGCGCGCTCGTGCCGGACTCGTCCGCGTTGCACGTCAGCGACCCGGACCTGGACGGCAAGAGGGTGCTGACCGCCTGCACCGTCGGCCACTTGGCCGACCTGATCGAGCAGTACCGCCGCCGCCCATTCGTCCTGGAGGAGCAGTGGGCCGGCAAGGTCTGCCGGGTGATCGCCGAGTACGACGACGAGCCCGTCCCCATCAGCACCGTCGCCGCGCTCAGCGGCCTCTCCGTGGAGCAGGCCCAGCAGGGCGTCGAATGGCACAACGCCAGGGCCCGCGAATGGCGCGCGCGGTACGGCGATCCGGATGACGACTGACAGCGAGGGACCGACCATGAAGAAGGCCAAGCACTACCGCCTGGTCGTGACCGACCCGTACCGCGAGGTCGTGCTCACCGCTACCGGTGCGATGGGTGACGATGGCACCGAAGTGTATGTCGACGACACCGGTGCGGTTCGCGCCGAGATCGACCGCGACGGTGCGGTCCGCACGGTGACCACCACACTTCCGATCGGCCGCCCGGCCCGAGCCGAGCCGCTGGACTGACGGCACGACGGAGCCCCGGGCACTGTTCCGGGGCTCGGTCACACCTCCGTCCTCACCTCACAGTGCGGCGGTGTCGGGGGCTGTCGGCTCGGTTGCTCCGGGTGGCCCGTTCCGTCGCCCGCCGCCGGCAACGTCGGCGGCCGTCGGGCCCTCGTTCTGCGGGCGGGCGCTGTCCGACAGGGGCCGGGCACCGCTGTGCTGCGTGCGCTCGTGTCCGTGTCGGCCGCGCATCGCCACGGCCCACGCACGTCGTCTGGGGTTCACCACTGCCCTCCGGGGTTCGGGGCGGACACCCGGGCCCGCCGTGCCGAGCGGCTACCCGTACGGGGCTCCGGCAATCCGGCATGGCCGTGCGCAAGCCGGGTACCCGCAGGTGTTCGGGGGCACGGCCGACCACGGCCTGGCCCGCACGCGATTCCCGCCCGAAGGAGGAAGCCGTGAACCAGCACACCAAGGTCCTCGCGATCGTGACCGACTACGGCGTCGAACAGGACGAACTCCTCGTCCCCGTCCGGCACCTGCGCGGCGACGGCGTGCACGTCGACATCGCCGCCCCCAGCCGGGACGGCATCCGCACCCTCGTCCGGGACAAGGAGCCCGGTGAGACGGTGAGCCCGACCCACACCCTCGGCGAGGTGGACGCCACCGGCTACGACCTGCTGCTCATCCCCGGCGGCACACTCAACGCCGACCACCTGCGGATGCGCCAGGAAGCCGTCGACCTCGTCCTCGCCTTCACCACCTCCGGCCGCCCGGTCGCCGCCATCTGCCACGGCCCGTGGCTGCTCGCCGAGGCCGGCGTCGTGTACGGCAAGGAGATCACCTCCTTCCCGTCACTGCGCACGGACCTCGCCAACGCCGGCGCGACCTGGACGGACGCCGCGCTCGTCACGGACGACACGAACGGCTGGCGCCTCGTGACCTCGCGCAAGCCCGAGGACCTCGAACAGTTCCTGCGAGGGATCGACGCCGCGCTGAAAGTGCGGGCCGCGACGGTCGGTCAGCACTGAGAGCCGCGGGTCCGGCGGCTGCCCAGCCGGGGCCGCGGGGCAGCCGAGCGCGGACCGGGAGCCCGATCCGCAGGTCAGCGGGCGGGGAAGCGGTGGCGCTCCACAGGCGCGCGAAGCCGTCCCAGAACGCCCGGCCGGCCGGCTCGTCCGGGCCGCGGTGGGAGCAGAAGTCCCAGAAGTCCCAGAAGTCCCAGAAGGCGTCGTGGGCGGAGGCGCCCGTGGGGATCTCGTTCGGCGGTTCGGGCTCGTCGGGTGGTGGTGCCGGGGTCAGCGGCGGAGCAGGAGATCAGTGGCCTGGGCCGGGCCCGCCGCGGCCCGACAGGTGGTCAGCAGGCAGGGCGGGCACGGCACGTCCGCCCGAGTCGGCGCCGCGGGTACGCGGATCGCGTGCGCCCCGGCGGCGAGGGCCGCGGCGACGACGGCGTCGCCGGAGGCGATCACCGTGACCCGGGAGGGCGGCAGGCCGAGGGCCAGGCAGACGGAGGTCACCAGGGCAGGGGCCCCGGTCAGGGCGAGTGCCGTTGCTCCGACGAGCCGTGGCCGGTGAGGTGGTCTCGGACGGCGGCGATCGCGCCTGTCCCGGGGGGAAGCCCCCACACGGGCCGGGGCGGAGTCGTGGGAGGGGCCTCGCGTACGCGCTTCGAGCAGCGCTGCAGCTCCTCGGCCGGGGCACGGAGCCGCAGGGCGGGGAAGAGCCGGTTCTCCTCGCCGCTCAGGTGGGTGCGGAGTACGACGAGCAGCGTGTCAGTGGCGTGGTGCCGCTCGGTGACCGGCAGGCGTTCGTCGAGCGCGCGGTCGATCAGCCGGCGGATCGTCGTGTGGGTGTGGACAGCGGCGTCCGCGAGCGCGCTGCCGGCCGGGAGGTACCGCCGGATCAGCGGGTGGACGTGCTCCTCCTCGATGGTGAGGTGCCGGTCGAGGAGCTCCCGGAGTGCGTGCAGCAACCGGGTGTCGTCGTCCGGAACGGGCCCGTCGTCGGTGCGGATGCCGTCGAGTCTGCGGAGCACCGTCTCCACGGCCCGGTGTTCGGCGCACAATTCGCTCGGGAACGCTTCGGGGCCGTTCATGGCTGCTCCGTCCGGCTGGCTCGGGGTGGACCGGTGAACAGGAGCGCCTGCCCCGTTCGCGCCGGCGTATGCCCCTCAGGACGGCCGGGCTGGTGGTGCCGAGCAGGTCGGCCCGCGCCTTGAGCTCCGCCGGTTCGACCCGGTCGCCCTGGGAGCCGCGCCAAGCTCTGTTCCGGTCGGTGCGAACTCAAGGGCCTGCCCAGCGGTGACCCGCAGGGCAAGGAGCCGGCCGATCTCGTGACCGACCAGCTCGTGCGCCACACCCGGGCCGAGGAGGCCCACCTCTACCCGCTCGCGTGCTGCCGGCCCGCCGGACCCTGCCGGGTGAGCCTGCGGAAGCCGGGACCTCGTCTCCGCGAGCGCCTTGTACGGCGGGCCGTTCGGCTGGACTGTCCGCCAAGTGCCCAGTCCCTGGGGGCCGTTCCTGCACGGTCTCTTCGACGGCGCGCTCGTCGCCGGCCTTGCCGGCCTCGCGCTCCCGCTACAGGGCGGCTCCGAGCACCGGGGTCTCGGGCGGTTCCGGGACCGGGCCGGTCACGGTCGGCCCCGGTGGGAGGTGTCACGGACGGTCACCATCGGTACCACCGGCCGCGGCCGCCGCCGCTGCCTGCGGAGAAGACGAAGCCGAGGACCCAGATCACGAGGACGGCCAGGGCGATCCACCACAGGATGTGGATGGCGAAGCCTGCGCCGCCCAGGATCAGGGCCAGGAGCAGAACGAGGATGAGTATCAGCATGGGATTCGGCCCCTTCATGGGATACGGACGTTCGGACACGGCGTGTGCCCGGCCGGGGCCGATCCATTCGAATGCGAGCGAACGCGTTTTCGTGAATTCCCAGGCATCCTCGCTGGGCCTCGCCAAAGGATCATCGCCGGCCTCGAACGGGCCGGGTAAGGCCGTACGGGCCCTGCCCGGCGCCCCGGTCGCCGCACCGATCTCCTGGGCCGCTCCCTCAGCCCCGCCCGTCGCCGCGTCGCGTCTCTGCGGACGTGACGCGGCTCCGTTCCGGCCCGGCGGGGCTCGGGGTCTCGCCGTTCGTCTGCGGGTGTTGGCGCAGCAGGGCGGCGAGGAGTTCGGCGACGGTGGGGCCGGCGTCGGCGGGGTGACGCAGTTGCTTGCTCGCGATGACGCTGTAGTGGTTGGCGCGGCCGCGGCGTTCGTGGCTGAGGTATCCGGCCTGTTCGAGGTCGGTGATGATGCGCTGGACGGCGCGTTCTGTGAGCAGGCAGCGGGTGGCGATGTCGCGCACGCGGATGCCGGGGTCGCGGGCGATCTGGACCAGGACGCGGGCGTGGTTGGTCAGGAAGGTCCAGTGCCGCTCGGTCGCCGTGGCGTTTTCCATGTCTCCACGATAGGACGCCGGTTTCACGGCCGCCGAGACATGACAGCGAATTCGTGCATTGGTTGACATGTCGGGCAGAGGGGCGAACAGTGGAGGAACAGCTCCCGTCCCGCTTCCGTGGTGGATCCGGGCGGCGGCTCCTCGACCGGAGATGGTGCGCGTGGACGCGATGAGCAGAGAAGCACTGGAGCGGCTCACCACTGCTCTGCACGAGCGGATCGGCGCACCCTGCGCGCACGGTGAGGATGTCGCGCGCGTGGAGCCGCTGCGTCGGCAGGTGCGCCATGCGGTGATCGGCATGGACGCCTACCTCAGCGCGGTTGAGGCGGGCAACGGCGCTGCGGTGGAGCTGCGCGAGCAGGCCCTGGACCCTGTGGGTGGGCCTGGAACGGATCGCGTCCGTGGGGCCCGGGCGCCGCACGGCCGCCGACAACGCCTGAGGAGAGGACCGTGCCGCCCTGCCTGAAGTCGGAGACCGTCCGGGTCGGGCACGCGCTGGTGTGCTCCTTCGCCGGGGACATGATCCTGGACGGCGAACCGCTCGCCGCCCAGGCCCTGAACGCCGCCCTCGACCAGCAACCGGCCCTGCTCGCCGTCGACCTGGCCGGCGTGGAGCTCTTCACCTCCACCGGCCTCAACCTGCTCCTGACCGCCCGCCGTCGTGCCGCGGCCGAGGGAGTCCCCCTCGTACTGGTCGCCCCCAGGCAGCAGACACTGCGGGTCCTGGAGATCACCGGGACCGCCGTCCTGTTCGCGGTCTACGCCACCGCCGAGGACGCCCTGCGGCACTACCCGCCGCAATCGTCGCCCGCCTGAGTGCATGGTCCCGATGGCATCGGGTACCCGTCATGTTTCGGAACGCGACCAACCGAAACGATCCCTGGGCCGCCATGCACACCACTGCCGAATCCGCGCCCGTACACCGCCACCGGATCCTGTCCTTCAACGCCGGGAGCCTGCCGGTCGGCGACGGTCTCGCGTTCACCCGCCAGGCCCTGGCCGACTGGCACCTCGCCCCCTCCGGGCTCGCGGACGACGTGCAACTCGTCGCCGCGGAACTGCTCACCAACGCCGTCCGCCACGCCGGCGGCGCCCTCGCCCTGGACCTGGCCCAGCACGGCTCCCGCCTGCGCATCGCGGTCACCGACCCGGGCCCGGGCACCACCCTGCCCCGGCCCGGCCTTCTGCGGCCCGGCCGGATCGGCGGCTACGGCCTGGTCATCGTGGAGCGCCTCGCACGGCGCTGGGGAGCGTTCCCGTCCGACCACGGCAAGACCGTGTGGGCAGACCTGGTCACGCCACCCGCACCCGCGTGACGAAAGTCCGCAGACCGCGGTTACCGCCCGTTCCGTGAGGAAGCCGCCTGGTGGCCGCTTCCACCGGGCGCAGTCCGTTCGGTGCGGTGACCGTTGTTCTGTCGGCGTCGGCGGTGAGGAGGATCCCGGCGTCGGCGAAGACCGCCACCAGGCCCGCCGGGAAGCCGCTGGGCGGGAAGGCGTCGAGACGGACGGTCCCGCCCGCAGTGGCGGAACGCCAGAGGAGGTGAAAGAGCCCGCAACTCGGCGATCGCGCACCCGCTGCTCCTGAACTCACACGTTCCGGACACTCTCGACGTCGGGAAGCGCCAGCCGCTCGGCGATGGTCAGGGCCCGGCGAAGATGCGCCGCACGTTCGCGGGTGTTCCCCTCCCGGCCGAAGCTGTCGGCGATTCCTTCCAATGCGCGTACTTCCTGAAGCGGATAGGAGATTGCCCGGGCGACCTCCAGCGCGCGTGTGTGATGTGCGCGCGCCTCGACCCACCGCCCTCGCTCAGAGAGGAGCCTGCCGAGCGCGTTGAGGGTTTCCGTTTCGATCCCGGGGTCCTGGAGGTCGCCGCACAGAGCAAGACCCCGCCTCAGGCTCTCGGCTGCGGCGTCGAGTTCGCCCGTGGCCCGTTGGGCATCGCCGAGGTGGACCAGCGCGCGGGCTTCGGCCGCCGGCACGCCGATGGCGCGGAACCCGGTCAGAGCCTGCTGGAGGAGTTCGACGGCCTCCGCGTGGTGCCCGGTCTCGTGCTGGAGGCTGCCCAGCGTGACGAGGGCGTCCAGCTCGCCCCGGCGTATGCCCGCCGTGCGGTACATCTCCAACGCGGCCCGGAGGTTGTCGGCGGCCACCTCGTGCTGCCCGGTCACGAGTTGGACACGTGCCAGTAGGGCGAGGGAGTTCGCGTGGCCGATCGGGTTTCCCATGGCACGGAGGATCTCCAGAGCTGCCCGGTGGTTCTCGGCGGCCTCCTCGTACCGTCCCATCGCCTCCTGCGCCAGACCGAGGCCCTGATGGGCGTTGGCTTGGCAGAACCGGTTTCCCATGGCGCGGAACTGGCTGATCGAGGCGTCGTGGTTGCGTGCCGCGTCTTCGTAGCGCCCGGTCTTCTCTCCGATCAGGCCGAGATTGAAATGGACGTTGCCCAGGCCGACCCGGTCCCCCAGGGTGCGGAACAGGTCAAGAGCCGGCGGGAGGTTCTCGGTGGCCTGGTCGGTGTGCCCGGCGAGCTGTTGGACGAAGGCGAGTCTGACCAGGGCATTGGCCTGGCCGGGAAGATCGCCGGCTTCCTGGTAGATCGCCAGTGCCGCGCGGCACGAGTCGATCGCGGCCTCGTACCGTCCCTCGCTCTGTTGCACATCCCCTAGACAGAAGTGCGTGTATGCCTCGCCGAGCCGCTCACCGAGCGCCCGGTACAGGGTCAGTGCCTGCCGGAGCAACTCCGTGGCCGGTTCCAGCTGCCCCCGCAGGTCTCGAAGCTTGGCCAGGTACACCAGGGCGTCGGCCTGGCCGAGCCGGTCGCCCGTGACGGTCGCGGTGTCCAGAGCGATCCGGTGCAGGGTCTCGGCTTGCTCCCAGTGGCCCTGGCCCCGAAGGATCTCGTGCAGGGCCGATGGCAGACGTACGGCGTGGAGCGGGCGGTCGTGTGCGGCGGCGAGCTCCACGGCCGCGTGCAGGTTGGCGCGTTCGGTCAGCATCCAGGCGGTCGCCCGTTCCGGGGTCGAGAGGTCGGGGCTGATCGCGGAGGGCGCGTGGCTGGTGGCGGGCTGGCTGTGGCGGGCGAAGTGGCGGTTGGCGGCGGTGCTGCCCGCCAGGTAGTAGTCCAGCAGCCGGTCCAGGGCAGCGACGCGTTCCTCGGGCCGGTCCGCCCCGGCAAGGTCGCGGGCGTGCTCGCGCAGGAGGTCGTGCATGCGGTAGCGGCCGCGGACCGGTTCGTCGATCAGATGATGGTCCTCCAGCACCTCCAGCCGCCGCCGGGCCGTGGGGAGATCGGTGCCGTCCAGCGCCGCGGCGGCGTAGGCGTCGAGGTCGTCACCCGGGTGCAGGCCGAGCCGTCGGAACAGCCGCTTGAGATCCGTCGGCAGGTGGCGATAGGAGAGGTCGAAGACGGCGGCCACCGAGGTCGTCCCGGCACAGATCGCGTCCAGGCGCCCGGTGGCATCGCCGAGGTCCGAGACGAGATCGGCGACCGACCAGGACGGATGGTGACGCAGACGGGCCGCCAGGAGCTGGACGGCCAGCGGCAGATACCCGCACAGGCGTACCATCTCGACGACCGAGGGGTCCTCGGGCAGCAGCCCCGCTCGGCCGACTTTGGCCGTGAACAACTCGGCGGCCTCGCGCGGGGGCAGAACGTCCAAGGTGATGGGGACGCTGTCCTCAAGACCCACCATCCGACGGCGGCTCGTGACCATCACCAGGGTTCCGGGCGCGGCGGGAAGCAGGGGTCTGACCTGCTCGCTGCCGAGAGCGTCGTCCAACAGCAGAAGGATCTTCTTGCCCGCCACCCGGCTGCGCCACATACCTGCCCGCGCCGACAGCTCGGACGGGATCTCCTGCGGCGCCACCCCGACGGCCAGGAGCAGGGCGGCGAGGGCCTCGGCCGGCCCGACGACGCGCGTGCCCGGGGTGTGTGCGTGCAGCGGCAGGAAGATCTGGCCATCGGGGAAGTCGGAGGCCAAGCGGTGCGCGCAGTGGACGGCAAACGCGCTCTTGCCGATGCCCGGCATGCCGTCGACGGCGTGGATCCCCAGCACGCCACCCGCTTCGGCGCCACGGCGGCACGCGGCGAGCACGAGGTCGAGTTCTTCCCGGCGCCCGATGAACGCGGGGATGTCCCGAGGTAGCGAGGCGACCGGGGGCGG
Source organism: Kitasatospora sp. NPDC057904 (assembly GCF_042887925.1). Lineage (NCBI taxonomy): Bacteria > Bacillati > Actinomycetota > Actinomycetes > Kitasatosporales > Streptomycetaceae > Kitasatospora > Kitasatospora sp. NPDC057904. The sequence goes on along the minus strand of NZ_JBHVOL010000013.1, from coordinate 244,359 downwards.
CGTCGTCTGCGACGCCCTCGCCGCGGACCGTGCGGACGGCGCGCGTGGTACCGGGGGCGCGGGTTCGCCGTCGGAGGCCAGGATCTGCTGATGGGCCTCGCGCACCGGGCCGCCCGGGTCGACGCCGAGTTCCTCGGCGAGCCTGGTCCGTAGTTCCCGGTGGACGTCCAGGGCCTGCGCGGTGCGGCCGCAGCCGTGCAGGGCCAGCATGAGCTGGGCGTGGAACGTCTCGTGGAGCGGGTGTTCGGTGGTCAGCGCGGTCAGTTCGGCGACGAGTTCGTGGTGGCGCCCGCTGTGCAGGCCGGCGGCGAAAACCCGCTCCAGCAGGGCGAGTCGGGCCTCGCGCAGCCGGGTGGCCTGGGGACAGGCGGCCAGCGCCGGCACGTCGGCGAACGGCTCGCCCCGCCACAGGGCCAGGGCCCCTTCCGCCTCCGCCGCCACCGTCGCCCAGTCCTCGCGCTCGTGCGCGTCGCGCACCCGCTCGGCCGCGCCCGCGAAGGCGAGGAGGTCCAGTTCGTCCGGCTCCACGACCAGCAGGTAGCCGTTGGGCACCGAGCGCAACCGGGCCCCGTACCGACACAGAACCGTTCGCAGCCGGTTGACGTGATTGTGGAGGGAGGCGACCGCCGTGCGGGGCGGAGCACCGTGCCACATCAGGTCGACCAGGGCATCGACGCGGACGGTCTCACCGGGCGCGCACAAGAGCCCGGCCAGGAGCATCCGCACCTTCGGGCCGGCGATCGACAGCAGCCGCCCGTCGCATTCCACCTGCAACGGCCCGAGCACCCCGAACCGGATCCCCACCGCCGGAACCCCCGTAGTGATGAGCGCTCACATCGGCCATGGATCGCTGTTATCCACATATTAGCGGCCTGTGAGCAGACGGAGTAACGATCAGCACATCCGTCCGGACGGGGGCGACCGGCCATATCTGCCGGCTTCTCCGCCGTCCGGTGACGTGCGGCACGTCCCTAGGACGTGTTCTCTTCCGACTCAGGGCCGCTGGGTTCCCCAGGGCGTATAGCGCCTGATCGCAGCCACTTCGGTACCAGGGAGCGCCCAGGCACTCCTCACAGCGCCTGTCTCCGGTGATGCCGCTGCCTTCCGCGCCCGTGGGAAGGCAGGGCGCGGAAGGCAGTTTTCGACGGGGTGAGTGCTATGTCCCCGGCGCGGCTCAGTTCGTCACTGATGCGTACACGGCCTGCAGCTGCGCACGGTCGACCTCCGTGACGCTCAGCACGTTGATGAGCTTGTCGAGCTGCTTGGTCACCTGCTCCAGTGCCGTGTCGTCCGCGTTGACCACGAGGGTGACCCGGGAGAAGCCGCGCTCCTCGGCCGGGACGACGGCGAGGGAGTCGATGTTGAAGCCGCGCCGGCTGAAGAGGGCGGTGATCCGGGTGAGCGCGCTGGGCTTGTCCTCGACGAGGACCGACAACGTGTGCTTGCTCATGAGTTGTCACTCTCCCACTTCGGAGTCATGTCCCGGGCGATCATGATGTCGTCGTTGCTGGTCCCGGAAGGGACGAAGGGCCAGACCATCGCGTCCTCGTGGACCACGAAGTCGATGACCACCGGCACGTCGTTGATCTCCATCGCCTTGGCGATCGTGTCGTCCACGTCCTCGGGCCGGGTGCACCGCAGACTGACGCAGCCGTAGGCCTCCCCGAGCTTCACGAAGTCGGGGACGCGCTGGGCCGTCTGCAGATCGCTGTTGGAGTACCGCTCGCCGTAGAACAGCCCCTGCCACTGGCGGATCATGCCGAGGTTGCCGTTGTTGATGACCGCGACCTTGATCGGCACACCTTCGACCGTGCAGGTGGCCAGCTCCTGATTGGTCATCTGGAAGCAGCCGTCCCCGTCGATCGCCCAGACCACCGTGTCCGGCCGGCCCATCTTGGCGCCCATCGCGGCGGGCACGGCGAAACCCATCGTGCCCAGGCCGCCGGAGGTGATGAAGGAGCCGGGCTTCTCGAAGCCGATGAATTGGGACGCCCACATCTGGTGCTGGCCGACGCCGGCCACGTAGAGGGCGTCCGGCCCGACGACGGAGCCGAGCCTCTCCAGGACGTACTGCGGAGCCAGCGAGCCGTCCGCGAAGTCCTCGTACCCCAGCGGGTAGGTCTCCTTCAGCCCGTCGAGCAGCGCGCGCCACTTGACGTAGTCACCGGGGCGGTCGATCGCGTGGACGAGGGCGCCGATGACCTCCTTGCAGTCACCCACGATCGGCACGTCCGCCACCCGGTTCTTGGAGATCTCCGCCGGGTCGATGTCCGCGTGGATGACCTTGGCCCGCGGTGCGAACGACGCCAGCTGCCCGGTGACCCGGTCGTCGAACCGCACGCCCAGGGCGATGAGCAGGTCCGACTTCTGCAGTGCGCCCACCGCCGGGACGCTGCCGTGCATGCCGGGCATCCCCATGTGGAGCGGGTGGTCGTCGGGGAAGGTGCCCCTGGCCATCAGCGTGGTGACGACCGGAATGCCGGTCAGCTCCGCCAGGCTGAGCAGTTCCGCCGAGGCGCCGGCCTTGTGCACGCCGCCGCCGACGTACAGCACCGGGCACTCGGCCTCGGAGATCAGCCTGGCCGCTTCCTGGATCTGCTTGGCGTGCGGCCGGGTGACCGGCCGGTAGCCCGGCAGCTGCGTCGTCGGTTCCCAGTGGAATTCGGTGCGGGCCTGCAACGCGTCCTTGGAGATGTCGACCAGTACCGGACCGGGCCGGCCCGTGGAGGCGATGTGGAAGGCGTCCGCGATGGCGCGAGGGATGTCGTCGGCGTCGGTCACCAGGAAGTTGTGCTTGGTGATCGGAAGGGTGATGCCGCAGATGTCGGCTTCCTGGAAGGCGTCCGTGCCGATCATGCTGCTCGACACCTGGCCGGTGATGGCCACCATCGGGATGGAGTCCATGTACGCGTCGGCGATCGGGGTGACCAGGTTGGTGGCGCCCGGCCCGGAGGTGGCCATGCAGACACCGACCTTGCCGGTCGCCTGGGCGTACCCCTCCGCCGCGTGTCCGGCACCCTGCTCGTGCCGCACCAGTACGTGGCGGATCTTGCTCGAATCGTAGAGCGCATCGTAGGCGGGCAGAATCTGGCCGCCCGGAAATCCGAACACGGTGTCGACTCCGGCGTGCTCCAAAGCCCTGACCAGAGCTTGAGCACCTGTCATCTGTTCGGTCATCTGCTCGTTCCTGTTGACTTGGCTCGAATGCTGGGCGTGCCTGCTGACCCGAGTTGTGCTGAGGGGAATGACGCCCGTTCGCAAGGCTGATTCGAAGGGCAGCGCGCAGCACCCGGCAGTTCCCGGACTGTGAGTCCGGGAAGTACGACGAGGTGGCGCGCCAAGAGCGGTGTCGGGTGACGACAACGCGCCCAGCGGCTCCGAGGGATCAGAACTCCCGTCGGAGCAGAGCAAGTCCGTTCGTGACGGCCCAAGCAAGTTCCCGCAGCAAGCCGCGAGAAGGTTCGGCCGCAGCCTAACTTCCCGCCGTGTGGCGGTGCAAGTCCCACGGGCTCTGGCCAGCCACTCCGCCGTGCTGGCCGACAGTCGGTCAGATCCGCTATGCCGTCACGCAGTTAGCACCGCCGCGACCTGTTCGAGAACCCCCGCCGGCCGCCGCGTCGACGGATGTGCCGTCCACGCGCGCGCCGGCATCACTGACGAGGCGTCAGTCGACATCTTGGCCACCGACCCCCGGAGCCGACAACATCGCCCAAACCACCCGACCGATCCGCGACAACCCCGACTGAGCACTCCCACTCCTGGGTATCACCGACAATCCAGACACCAACGGATCTTGACCGAGCCATGCCTTGCGCCGGCCACCTGGGTGAATTAACTTTGCGATGCATCGGCGTTGGGGGGATCTGACGTCGCCGCCCCCGGGGCCCACCCGCAGCCCGCACCGGGACCGTCACGAATGTCTTACTCAAGGCCACGGCCTCGGGCAGCTTCCCATCAGCTGCGCCGTGCGTTCCATGGACGCCCTTGGCCTTCCGCTTCGCTGCCGAGGACGGCTGCACCCGGATGACCCTCAATGCTCCACGCGACGGCAGAAGCAGTTATCGACCTGCACTGTGACGTGTCATTCCGCTATCAAGGGGGAAGCGAAGTTGGACTACGGTATTGCCACCGTCAGCTTAGGTGGCGCCCTGCCGGACAAAATCAAGGCAATCGCCGACGCCGGCTTTTCCGGTTTCGAATTAATGGAATGGGACCTGCAAGGATCCTCGGTGTCCGCCGCCCGGGCCATGGCGGACGATCTCGGCCTGAAAATCCTGAACTATCAGCCGCTCAGGGACTTCGAAGGCGGCCCCAGGGACCAGCTGGTGCCCAAGCTGGACCGGATCGAGCGGATCTTCGACCGCATGGAGCAGCTGAGGACGAGCACGCTGCTCCTGTGCAGTAACGTCACCGACGTTTCGGACCTCGACGACGGTGCCGTCGCCGATGACCTGGCGCGCTTGGGCGAACGGGCCGCGGTCAGAGGGTTTTCGATCGGCTACGAAGCCCTGTCCTGGGGCATACGCGTCAACACGTTCCGCCAGGCCTGGAGAATGATCGAGCGTTCCGGTGCCGACAACATCGGTCTGGTGCTGGACAGCTTTCACACTCTTGCCCTGGACGACCCTTTCGAAGACCTGGCCGACGTGCCCGCCGATCGCATCACGCTGATACAGGTGTCGGATGCTCCCCGGATGGACCTGGATGTGAAGTCCTGGAGCCGGCACCACCGCTGTCTGCCGGGCGAGGGAGACTTCGACGTAGCCGCGTTCCTGGCGCCCGTGCTGGCCAACGGCTACGACGGCCCGGTTTCACTCGAGATATTCAACGATCATTACAAGGTGCTGCCTCCTGCGCCGCTGGCACGGCAAGGCATGACCGCGTTGCGCGACGTCACGTCGGCGGCGATGAATCCGGCGACCAAGGCAGCGACTACGAGCCCGTGATGCTACGACGGCATGTGAAATCCGGCACTTCCTGAGAAGAAAGGAAACATGGTGAGCGTAGATTACGAGGTGTTCGAGTTCCCGGAGGTCAAGCCCGGCCCGGAGAAGCCGTTGGTGCTCGGCCCGGCCGGCGAGGTCTTCAATTTCGTCCGGACCGGCGAGAGCAACGGCGGCAAGTACCTGTTCTCCAAGCTGACCGTACCGCCGCACGTCGGCCCGCCGCCGCACATCCATCACCGCACCGATGAATGGTTCTACGCGCCGAACGGCGGATTCAGCATCTTCATGGGGCCCAACGAGTTCCCTGACCTGGACATCACGCCGGGCGATGGTGCCGACAGGGAAACGGTCACCATGCTGCCGATGCGCCCGAAGGAGCTGCTCTACGTTCCGCGCAACTACGTGCACGGTTTCGTCAATACCAGCGGCGTGAACCAGGAGATGTGGTTGGTCTGGTCGCCGGACACGCCCGAGAGCTCGATACTCCCGTATTTCATGAACGCGGGCAAGGTCGTGACCAGCAAGGAAGAGCTCACGGAGCCGGATTTTCTGTCCCGCATTCGCCTGGTCTCGATGGCCCGCAACTACGGCATTAATCAGAGTGCCGACTTCTGGGATTTCGTCAAGGACGTCGTCGAAGACCGGCCCGCGTGGCTGCCGGGCGACCGGCGCGCAACGCTGCTGAACCTGATCCACGATGAGATCGAGGCCCAGGCGTAGTTTCACGCCGTCGAGTCCGGGAGAAATCGCATGAAGGGTCGAGAGCCCCATGGGAATCGGTAGCAAGGATTCCATCGCCATCGTCGGCGGCGGATTGGGCGGAGCCGCAGCCGCCGCGTTGCTGCAGCAGGCCGGCCATTCCGTGACGGTATTCGAGCAGGCGCAGAAGTTCGAGCCCGCCGGCGCCGGGATCCATCTGACTCCCAATGTGATGCGCGTCTTGGGCCACATCGGGATCGGTGCCGCACTCGTCAGGTCCGGATGCCGGCCCGAATCGTTCACCAGCCGGAACCTGGTGTCGAATTCCGTCAGGTGCGCGCTGCCGCTCGGTGACCGGGCGGAGGAGCGGTACGGAGCTCCCTATCTCACCGTCGGCCGCGGCGTTCTCCACCGAGAACTGATCGATGCCCTGCGGCCGGGCAGCGTGCGGTACGGCAAGCGGCTGGTCCGGGTCGATGACTGCGGTGAGGCGGTGCGGATGCGCTTTGCCGATGGAAGCACCGCCGAAGCCTCCTGCGTCATCGGTGCCGATGGTCTGGGTTCTCAGGTCCGTGAAGTGATCTACGGCGCTGAGCGTCCCAGTTTTTCCGGCCAGATCGCGTACCGGGCGATCGTGCCCGCGGGCACCCGAATCCCTGTCGACAGGCGGTGCATCACCAAGTGGTGGGCTGACGACAGCTTTGTCATCGGCTACCCGATCGATTCCCAGAGCGACGACTACTACTTCGTCGCCGGCACGGCGGTCGATGCGTGGACGCATCCGCAGTCCTGGGTCGACGGCGACAAGGACGAGATGCTGGAGGCCTTCACCGGCTCTTGCGATGAAGTCCTCGGTCTGCTGAACGCGGCCGAATCCTTGAGCAAGTGGCCGCTCTTCGAGCGCCCGCCGTTGCAGGAATGGGGCCGAGGGCGAATCGCGCTCCTGGGCGACGCCTGTCATCCCATGAGGCCGCACATGGCCCAAGGGGCGGCCATGGCCATCGAGGACGGCGTGCTGCTGCTGCGTTGTCTCGAAGCCGAGGACGAGATCGAGGAAGCGTTCCGGCGTTACGCCGAGAATCGCAGGCAGCGTACCGGTCGGATCCAAGCCGTGTCGGCCGAGAACTCGTGGCTCAAGGAGCCCGAAGACCCGGCCTGGGTCTTCGGCCATGACGCGATGACCATTGATCTGGTACCGCGCCGGCGGTCCAGCAGCCTCACCGTCACATGAAACGGTTGATCATGAATTCGGGGGACATTCCACGTGTACGACACTGAGGTCCTGATCGTCGGGAGCGGTCCGGCGGGGTCATCCGCAGCACTGATGCTGAGCACTCTCGGCATCGACAACCTCGTGATCACGAAGCACCGCTGGCTCGCCGACAGTCCGCGTGCGCATTACAAGAACCAGCGCACGATGGAGATCTTCCGAGACCTGGACGTGGCAGACGAAATTCTTGCCAAGGCCTCGCCCAAAGAGGTGATGGGCAATGTCGTCTTCTGCACCAGCCTGGTAGGCGATGAACTGGGTCGACTGCCCTACGGCGCCAACAGACCGCAACGGCAGAGCGACTACGCGTCGGCCAGCCCCGCCGAACACTGCGACCTGCCGCAGAACCTGCTCGAACCCATCCTGTTGTCCAATGCCGCCGAGCGCGGCAGCCACGTGCGATTCGACACGCAATTCCTGCGGCTCGAACAGGACGAGCACGGTGTCACCGCGCACGTCCTGGACAGATTGAAGGGCGAGCCCTACCAGATCCGGGCCAAGTACCTGATCGGGGCGGACGGCGGCAACAGTCTCGTGGCGGAGCAGATCGGCCTCCCCATGGAAGGCGGCATGGGGCTCGCCGGCAGCATCAGCATCATTCTGCAGGCGGACCTCTCCCACCTCGTGGCACACCGTCCCGGCTATCTCTGGTGGATCATGCAGCCGGGGGCCAATGTCGGGGGCATCGGCATGGGCCTGCTTCGCATGGTCAGGCCGTGGAACGAGTGGCAGATCGTGTGGGGCTACGACATGAGCGCGGGCGAGCCCGATGTCTCCGAAATCGACGCGGTCGGCATCGCCCGTCAACTGATCGGCGACGACTCGGTGGACATCACCGTACGTTCGGTCTCGACGTGGACCGTGAATCAGATGTACGCCACGAAGTACTCCCAGGGGCGGGTGTTCTGTATGGGCGATGCGGTGCACCGTCATCCGCCGTCCAACGGCCTGGGCTCGAACACGTCGATTCAGGACGCCTACAATCTGACGTGGAAGATGGCCATGGTTCTGAAGGGGCAGGCTTCGGACCGCCTGCTGCGTACGTACGACCAGGAACGCGCGCCGATCGGCAAGCAGATCGTCGAACGTGCGAACAAGAGCATCGAGGAGTTCGGCGGAATCTTCTCCGCACTCGGACTGGACGCGAACCTGGACGCGGACCGGATGCGCGCCAATATGTCCGTCCTGAAGGAGGCCTCCGCGGCGGGCGCCGCACAACGCAAAATGCTGCGTGAGGCCATCGAGCTCAAATCCTATGAGTTCGCCACGCAAGGCGTCGAACTCAACCAGCGCTATGAATCCGACGCGGTCCGCCCGGACGGCACGGCGGAGCCCGCATGGCTGCGCGATCCCGAACTCTACTACCAGGCGTCCAGTCGGCCCGGCGCGCGCCTGCCGCATGCGTGGCTCAACCGGCAGGGTACGCAGGTTTCGAGCCTGGACGTGGTGGGCAAGGGGAAATTCACCTTGCTGACGGGGCTGAACGGGCAGATTTGGTTCGATGTCGCCAAGCGCCTTTCGGACAAGTTGAACATCGAGATTGCTGCGCATGTGATCGGCCCCGGCCATGCCGTGCAGGATCTCTACGGCGATTGGGCGGATGTCTCGGAGGTGCCGGAGGACGGCTGTCTGCTGGTGCGGCCGGATGCGTTCGTCGCCTGGCGCAAGGCGGATTCCACTGCGGCCGAGGACTCGCTGCACGCGGCCCTGCGCGAGATTCTCGGGCTGGGTTCGGAAGAGCAGACGATCGGGATGGGCTGATTCGCCCTGGCGACGAGTGGGCCTCGGCGGCTTGTCCGGGCATGGCGATGAACGAGTAGAAAGAGGTGCGTATGACTGTCCAGACGTCCTTCCCGGAGGAGCCCTCTGTGCACGAAGATGCCGAGGTCGAGGCACCGGCGGCCGACAGCATCCGGAGGATGCAGGAACTGATTCGCGGCATGGCGGTCACGCAGATGATCGCCGCCGCCTGCGAGGTCGGACTGCCCGATGCGGTGGCCGGCGACGGAACGTCGCTGACTTCTCTGTCCGAGCGACTGAAGGTCGATGCGGACGTCCTGACTCGGCTTGCCCGAGCACTGTCGTCCCATGGCATATTCGAGGTCGAGGCGGACGGCGGAATCCGCCACAACGAGGCCTCGCGCCTGCTGAGGACCACGACGGCCGGCCCCTCGCTCCACTGGGCTGCACGATTCTGGGCGATGCCGGGCATCTGGCGGTCCTGGGGGGCGCTGGGTCATTGCGTCGTCACCGGCGAGGAAGCGTTCTCGCATGTCAATGCTCAGGACTTCTTCTCGTACATGAACGGAAGTCCTGAAGAGGAAGCGCTCTATCAGCGTTACATGGCAAGCGGTTATCCGGGGCGCTACGCGGCGATCGCCGATGTGCTCACCGTGGCTCCGGGTGAAAGGGTGATCGACGTCGGTGGGGGAACCGGCAGCCTGGCGCGGGCGATTCTGGAGCGGAACCCGGACGCGCACGCGGTGGTGTACGACCAGGCCAGCGTGATTTCGGCCGGGCCCGGGGCCTCCGGAAACGATCGACTCAGCACGCAGGAGGGTAGTTTCTTCGACGAGGTGCCGCCGGGAGGAGACGTCTACGTCCTGTCGTGGATTCTTCACGACTGGCCGGACGAGAAGGCGGAGTCCATTCTTCGCAACTGCCGCAAGGCGATGGACGCCGGCGCCCGGCTCGTTGTCGTGGACCGCGTGCTGCAGGAGGCGCCGCAGGAGTGCGATCCGCTCGACCTTGTGCTGGATCTGCAAATGCTGGTATTGCATGGAGGGCGTGAGCGCACACTGGACGACTTCGAGAGACTTCTGAAAGCGGCAGGCTTCTCCGCTCCGCAGGTACTGTCCGCCCGTCCGGAGTTTTCGGTCATCCAGACACGTGCCGTGTAAACGTCGAGTCCCTATGTATCGAGAGAACGATGAAAACTGAGAGCGCAACCAGCCGAACGGCGCACCCGAGCATCTCGCGCGGGCTGACCTTCCTGATCGCCCTGGCCTGCGGCGCGGTCGCGGCCAACATCTATTACGCGCAGCCCGTGGTGGGTCTGATCGGCCCCGACGTGGGCCTGAGCGCGAGTGCCTACAGCCTTGTCGTGACCCTCACCCAGATCGGCTACGGCGTCGGCCTCATCGTGCTGGTTCCGTTGGGCGACATCTTCGAGAACCGCCGTCTCATCACGGTCACCCTGGTGGCCTGCATGGCAGCGCTCCTGGGTGGGGCCGTCGCATCGAACGCCGCTGTGTTCCTTGCCACTTCGCTGGTCATCGGCCTGAGTTCGGTCGTGGTGCAGATGCTGGTGCCCTTCGCGGCACACCTCGCCCCGGACGAAACCCGTGGGCAGGTCGTCGGCAACGTCATGAGCGGCCTGCTGATGGGAATCCTGCTCGCACGGCCCATTTCCAGCATGACGACCGACCTGCTCGGCTGGCGTGCGGTGTTCGCCATCTCCGCCGGACTGATGCTGGTGCTCGCCGTGACCTTGCGCTCGGTCCTTCCGGAACGGAAGCCGAGCACGTCCGTCCACTACCCGGTGTTGCTGCGGTCGATGGGTCAGCTGCTCGTCCGCACGCCGATCCTGCGGCGGCGGGCGTTCTACCACGCCTTGCTGTTCGGGGCGTTCAGCCTGTTCTGGACCGCCGTGCCGCTGATCCTGGCGAGCCCGGAGTGCGGACTGAGCCAGGTCGACATCGCCCTGTTCTCCCTGGCGGCGGTGGCAGGAGCCTTCGTCGCCCCGATCGCGGGCCGGGTGGCCGACCGTGGTCTGACGAAACCTGCTACGGCCTTCGCGATCCTGACCGTCGTGGCCTGTTTCCTCCTGGTGTTCGCGAGTGGCGGCCACGTTGTCGCGGTCCTGTTCGTCGCGGCGCTCCTGCTCGACGTCGGGATCTCGTGCAACCTGGTGCTGGGGCAGCGTTCGATCTTCGCGCTGGGCGCGGAGATCCGCAGCCGGCTGAACGGCCTCTACATGGCGATCTTCTTCTGTGGAGGTGCGGTCGGGTCGGCCGTGGCCAGCGTGGTGTACGCGACGTACGGTTGGGTGGGCATCGCATGGTGCGGCATCGCCTTCCCGTTGGTGGCGCTCCTCTACTTCCTGACGGAGATGGTGCCGGGGCGTCCCGCGACGGCTGAGTGATCCGGATGCCACGACGGGCCGCCCGAGGGGGCGGCCCGTCATGGTGCACTGCGCCGACGACCGTCGGCCGGTCCGTCGCTGACGTGCTCAAGTTGCCCGTGGGTAGCTTGAGTTACCCGGAAGTGAAGACTTGTCACGGGGCTTCCGTGGCGGCTTGGGGCTCGCCACACTCGTTGACATGACCAGCACTCTACGCGCGTGGAAGACTGCTGCCTCCGCCGCCACCGTCGCCCTGATCGCCCTCGCCCCCGTCGTCGCCGCCACCGGGGCGAACGCCGCCGTGAGCGGCACCGTGTGCGTCTCCGCCCTGCCCCCGCAGGCCAGAACGACGCTCAACCTCATCGCCTCCAACGGGCCGTTCCCGTACCGCCAGGACGGGATCGTGTTCCAGAACAACGGCGGCGTGCTGCCGCGCCAGTCGTACGGCTACTACCACGAGTACACCGTGGTGACCCCGGGCGCGCCGACGCGCGGCGCCCGGCGGATCGTCACCGGCAAGCGGGCCCAGGAGGACTACTACACCAGCGACCACTACGCGACCTTCCGGCTGATCAACTTCGGCTGCTGACACCGGCACCGCTCCTCGGCCCCGGCGTGGCCCCCGGCCCGCCGGGGCCGTTCGCGTGCCCGCCGGGGCCGCGCGGGGCGCTCGACGATCAGCGCCGGGTGGCATAGGGTCGTGGACGCGGCATCGCGTGTCGGTCACCGGCCGGGTGAGGCATGGAGGTGTCCGCGAGGTGCCTTACGGAGGCATTCCGCACATGTCGGTCGAGTTGAACCACACCATCGTCCACGCCCGGGACAACCGGGAATCCGCCGAGTTCCTGGCGGGGATCCTGGGCCTCGAAGTCGGTCCCGAGTGGGGCCCGTTCATCCCCGTCGCCACGAGCAACGGCGTCACGCTGGACTTCGCGAGCGTCCCCGAAGAGTCGATCACCATGCAGCACTACGCCTTCCTCGTCTCCGACGACGAGTTCGACGCGGCGTTCGAGCGGATCGGGCGGGCCGGGATCACGTACTACGCCGACCCGCGCATGAAGCAGCCGGGCGAGATCAACCACCACCACGGCGGGCGGGGGCTGTACTTCCTGGATCCCGCCGGCCACGGCATGGAGATCATCACCCGCCCCTACGGCAGCCACGCGACGACCCCCGGGTCGTGACGCGGGGCCGGCCCGGTCCACTTCGGCGTGGGCCGGGCCGGCCGGACGCCGTTCGGGTCGATTACGTGCGGGCGAGGACCGCGGCGAGGGCCGCGAGGTCGGTGTCGGTGGTGGCCAGGACCACCAGGGGAGCGGTCGCGGCCGGGCCGAGGCGGGCGATCTCGCACGCGATGAGGCCGTTTCCGGCGGTGGCGACCAGGGCGACCGGCGCGCGGGACTCCAGCAGCGGGGCCAGCAGCGGGCGGTAGGCGGCGGGTGGTGCGTCGTCGTGCACCGGGCGCAGCACGGCGAGGGCCTGCGGGCCGGGCCAGGTGCGGGCGGTGGCGGGGAAGCGGGCGTCCGGTGTGCCGGGCGGGGGCAGCAGGAGCACCCAGCCTGCGCCGGGGCGGGTGGCCCGGCGCAGGACATCGAGGTGGACGGTTTCCAGCGGCCCGGTCGGCCCGGTCGGCCCGGTCGGCGCGCTCGGCGCGCTCGGCGCGCTCGGAGTGCTCGGAGTGCTCGGAGCGGGGTCGGAGGGACCGCCCGGGTGCGGGACCGGGTGGCCGGCGAGGGTGGTGCGGAGGAGCTCGGTGGTGGCGAGGCCGCTCGGGAGGTCGGGGAAGCTGCGCAACAGGTGTGCGCTCTGGCTGAGGAGTTCGGTCGCGTCCCGGTCGGCGAACAGGGCGCGGTCGTGGACGGTGGTGAGGACGAGCCCGCCCGTCGCGTCGTAGTGCGCGGTGAGCGTGATCGGGTACGACGTGAAGGTGCCGGCGGGGGTCGGGGTGTCGACGTGGATGCCGTGGGCCGCCAGGCCGGTGTCCAGCCGGGGGTGGTGCGGCGCGAGCGGCAGGTGTTCCAGGACGACGAGGCTCTGCGGGCGCCGGCCGGGCGGCGTGCCGTTCCACCGGTGCGCCTGGCCGGGGGAGACCCACTCGTAGGAGGAGAGGTCGAGCACTCCGTCCCGCAGGGCCGCGAGGAGCTGCGGGACCGTCGTGCTCGGGTGCACCCGGACGGTGATCGGCAGCGGGGTGCGCAGGGCGCCGGGGAGCCGGTCGATGCCGTCCAGCGGGATCCCGCGGCCCGAGAGCGTCACGGCGAACCCGACCCGGACGGCCCGCGGGGCCACGCGCGGGTCAGGCTCCTGCGCGGCGCGGTACAGCAGCAGGGCCCACGCGGCCTGGAGCGCGCTGCTCTCGCCCGCGCCCCAGGCGGCGGCCCAGCCGCGCAGCCGCACCGCCTCGTACGGGGTGAGGCGGCGCCGGGCCCGTCCGCTGCCGCGGCCGTGGGCGAGGTGACCGGCCGGGACGACGACGGTGGCGGCGGGCCGGGTGGACCAGAACTGCCGGGCTGGGCCGGTGTCCTGGGCGCCGAGCCAGCGGGCGTGGTCGCGGAGGTCCGGGCGGCGCTCGCCGCCGGGGAGGGTGCCGCCGGTCAGGTAGGCGCGGTAGAAGGACTGGAGGAGCAGGCGCACGCTCCAGCCGTCCAGCATGGCGTGGTGGTAGGTGAGCAGCACGCGGGTGACGGGGCCCTCGTCGGACGGGCCGGTGTCGACCAGCGTGGCGCGCAGCAGGGCGGGCCGGCGCAGGTCGAAGCCGCGCCGGCGGTCGGCGTCCAGGAGCTCCTCCCAGCCGGGCGCGCCGGACGGGTGGCGGGTGACCTCGGGGACGGCGCGGTCGTGGAGGACGATCCACGGGTCGTCGTGCGCGTCCTCCGGCCAGTCGAACGCGGCCCGCAGGACGAGCTCGTGGTCGAAGACGGACTGCCAGGCGGCGGTGAACCGGTCGGTGTCCAGCGGGCCGTGCCAGTTCCAGGACAGCTGCTCGACGTGCCGCCCACCGTGGTCGGCCCCGCCGGTCGCGTCGCGCAGGAGCTCGCGCTGGAGGGCGCTGGTGGGGACGGTCACCGGCGCGGGCGGGTGGGAGAGCGCGGAGCGCAGTTCCTCCAGGACGCCGAGGGTGCGGGCGGGCGGCCCGGCGGCGATTCCGACGAAGAGCCGCCGGGCCGCGCCGGGCCGCCCGACCAGGACGGCGCGCACGCGCGGCCCGTGCGCGAGGCTGCGGCCGAGCTCGGCGAGGACGCCGTCGAGCCCGTCCGGGCCGGCGGCCTCGCGCTCCCACAGGACGTCCGGTCCCGCGCCGGGTTCGACGGCGCGCAGGGCCGTGCGCAACACGGTGCCGGCGTAGGGCTGGTAGAGCTCGACGAGGTGGAACTCGGCGGCCCGGCCCGGCGGTTGCCACTCCTCGGGTGTCGGGGGGCGCCACTGCCGGGTGGCGGTGCGGGCCAGTGCGGCGGTGACCGAGCCGGCGTCGAGGCGCCGCGGCGGTCGCCGGGCGGGCAGGCAGGGCGGCGGCTCCGGGGTGCCGGCGACGAACAAGGTGACCGGTGCGCTGGCGAACTGACGAGTCGTCATCATTGATCAGCGGGCACCTGGCCCGGGTCCTTTCCGTCGGTGGCCGTGCGGGGGAGGGGCTCGGGGCCCGCCTACTGCGTGGCGAGGCCGCCGCAGACGTTGAGGGCCTGGGCCGTGATGCTCGCGGCCGTGGCGGTGGTGAGGTAGCCGGCCAGGGCGGCGACCTCCTCGGGGGTGGTGTAGCGCCCGAGCGGGATCTGGGTCTGGAAGTGCTGGAGGATCGTCTCGGGCGTCGTGTTGTAGGCGGTCGCGTACTCGTGGTGGATGCGGGTGGTGTTGGGGGTGTGCACGTAGCCGGGGCAGATCGCGTTGACGGTGGTGCCGGTGGGGGCGAGCTCCTTGGCGAGGGCCTTCGTGAAGCCGATGACGGCGTGCTTGCTCGCGGTGTAGGGCGCGCCGAGGGTGACGGGCTGCTTCCCGGCGGTGGAGGCGATGTTGATGATGCGCGGGTGGGCCGTGGCGGTGATGTGCCCGTGTCTGAGGGTCTCGCGGGTGACGAGGAAGACGGCGTTCAGGTTGGTGTCGATGACGTCGTACCAGAGGTCGTCGGTGGTCGTCGCGGTGGGGCCGCCGCCGGTGCGGCCGGCGTTGTTGACGAGGACGGTGATGGGCCCGTGGCGGTCCACGGCGTCCTGGACGAGCCTGGTGACCTGGGCCGGGTCGCGGACGTCGCAGGGGGCGCCGTCGGCCTCGATGCCCTCCTCGCGGAGCGTGCCGAGGGTGTCGGTGATGTCCTGGGCCGTGCGCGCGCAGATGTGGACGCGGTGACCGCGGTTGCCCAGCTCGCGGGCGATGGCGAGGCCGATTCCGCGCGTCCCGCCGGTGATGAGGGCGAGGGGTTTGCCGGATGTGGGCGTCATGGCGGGTCCTGGGTGAGGAGGGTGTGGGTGCTCAGGCCGGATACAGGTTGTAGGTCGTCGGGTGGAGGCTGGTGGCGGGCGTGTTGAGCGTGGGGTCGAGCGTGAGGATCGCGTGGTGCAGGTGCTGGAGGTGGGGCGAGGGCTGGATGCCGAGCTCGGCGGTGAGGCGGTGGCGCAGGTGGTGGTACGTGGTGAGTGCGGTGGTCTGCCGCCCGGCCCGGTAGAGGGCGACCATCGCCTGGGCGTGCAGGCCCTCGTGGTGCGGGTGCTGGTGGGTGAGGTGGGTGAGTTCGGGGATCAGCTCGTTGTGCCGGCCCAGGCGCAGGTCGGTGTCGATGCGGCGTTCGAGGGTGACCAGGCGGCTCTCCTCCAGCCGGATGATCTCGGTGCTGAGGATCGGTCCCGGAGTGATGTCGACGAGCGCGGGGCCGTTCCACAGCGCGAGGGCCTCGTGGAAGCGGGCGTTGGCGTCCAGGTCGTGGCCGCGGTTGAAGGCCTCCTGGCCGCGCGTGGTGAGGTCGTTGTACGCCTGGAGGTCGAGGGCGTGGCGGGCGGGGTCGGCGGGCGGGAGGGTGAGCTGGTAGCCGCAGTGTCTGGTGGTCAGGACGTCCTTGGCGGTGGTGTCCTGGCCGGCCGGCGGCGCCCCGGCGAGGGCGTGGGTGATGCGGCGGCGCAGCTGGAGGATGTACGTCTGGAGCGTCGTGAGGGCCCGCCGCGGCGGGTGGTCGCCCCAGATCTCGTGGATGAGCGTGCTCGTGGGGAGGATCCGGTTCGGGTAGAGCGCGAGCAGGGCGAGGATCTGCCGCTGCTTGGCGGCCGTGGGGACGATCGAGGTGCCGTTGAGGTCGGCGGTGAGCGGGCCGAGGACCTGGATGCGCATGGCGGTTCTCCCCTGGGTGCGGGCTCGGCGTGGTCGTCGAAGGAGTGTGCGGATGCGTCCGCACACTAAGCCCGTGCCGCGGGGGCGGCGGGATTTCTCTAGCCCGGGTCGAGCCCGCTTCCGGGCCCGCTGTGGGGGCGCGAACGTCGTGGGGCGTCGTGGTCGTGGGGGCGTGGACGTCGTGATCCGGCCCGAAGTCTCGCAAATTCCTTAGCCGTGCTTCTGGTTCGCTGGCTGTGCCGAGAACGGCCCGCGAGCCCGCGAGCGGTGGCTGAAGGGGAACGGATGTCCAAGCGTGCACTGATCACCGGGGTGACCGGCCAGGACGGGTCGTACCTGGCCGAACACCTCATCTCCCTGGGGTACGAGGTCTGGGGCCTCACCCGGGGACAAGCGAATCCGCGGAAGGACCGGGTCAGCAGGCTGATCCCGGACCTGCGGTTCGTCGACGGCGACCTGATGGACCAGGGCAGCCTGGTCTCCGCCGTCGACTCGATCCAGCCCGACGAGGTCTACAACCTCGGGGCGATCTCGTTCGTGCCGATGTCCTGGCGCCAGCCGGAACTCGTCACCGAGGTCAACGGCACCGGCGTGCTGCGGGTGCTGGAGGCGATCCGGATGGTCAGCGGGATCAACAAGCCGGCCGGCGCGGTCGGCGGTCCCGGACGGATCCGGTTCTACCAGGCCTCCAGTTCCGAGATGTTCGGCATGGTGGCGGAGACCCCGCAGGACGAGCGGACCATCTTCCACCCACGCAGCCCGTACGGCGTGGTGAAGACGTACGGTCACTACATCACCCGCAACTACCGCGAGTCCTACGGGATGTACGGCGTCTCGGGGATCCTGTTCAACCACGAGTCGCCGCGCCGCGGGGCCGAGTTCGTGACCCGCAAGATCTCGCTGGCGGTCGCGCAGATCAAGCTCGGCCTGCAGGACCGGCTGCTGCTCGGCAACCTCGACGCCGTGCGCGACTGGGGCTTCGCCGGGGACTACGTCCGGGCGATGCACCTGATGCTCCAGCAGGACGAGCCGGGCGACTACGTCATCGGCACCGGGCGGATGCACTCGGTGCGGGACGCGGCCAGGATCGCCTTCGAGTGCGTCGGGCTCGACTGGGAGCGGTACGTCGAGGTGGACCCGGGGCTCGTGCGGCCGGCCGAGGTGGAGACGCTCTGCGCCGACGCCGGCAACGCGCGGGAGAAGCTGGGCTGGGAGCCGAAGGTCGACTTCCCGGAGCTCATGCGGATGATGGTGGAGTCCGACCTGGAGCAGGCGCGCGTCGCCCGCGACTACGGCGAGGTGCTGGCCGGCGCCCGCTGGTGACACGGGCCGGGAATGCTTGAGGGCGGTGGGGACGCGAAGTCCCCACCGCCCTAGCGTTGTTCGAGAGCCGGCCCGTTCGGCGGCCGGGAGAGTTCCAGGATCGCCAGCGCGATTCCGGCGCCCTGGTCGCCCAGCCGGGCGGCGTAGCGGCGCAGCATGGCGTTCTCCTGCGCGAGGCTGGTGGTCGGCAATCCGGCGGCGCGGCGGCTGAGTTGGTGGCCCCGGGCCAGCCGGATGCGGTGGACCAGTTGGGCGATCAGCTGCTCGTCGAGCTCGCTGAGCTCGCTGAGTTCGGCCGCGGCCGGGTCCGCGGTGCCCTCGGCGGAGGGCCGCGGCACTCTCGGTGCGTCGCCGTGCGGGAACGGTTCGGGCATGGCGGTGATCCTCGTCGATGTCGGGGCGCCGCCCCGGTCGGGCCGCGCCCATGGCTCGCGGAACTGACGATCCAGCCGAACGGCCCGGCAAATCCCTAGAGTCCGGGGGGCGTTGGAGCAGGATCGACAGACCCTGGGGTCTGCCTCCGGCCTCCCGTCGTCCGCCCGGAGGCAGACCCTAGGGAAATTCGGCGCGGGCCGGATCGAGACTGGGCGCTGGAGTGCGGGAATGCGAGCGCCGCGCGTGCCGGGCACGCGGGCCGTCCTCAAGCGGATCCCTGCCGTTCGCCGGTCTTCCAGATGGGTTGCGTCGATGATGGACAAGGAACAGAAGCTCCGGGACTACCTCAAGCGGGCCAGCGCGGACCTCCAGCGCTCCCGGCAGCGGGTGGACGAGCTGGAGGCGGCCGCCCGGGAGCCGATCGCCATCGTGGGGATGAGCTGCCGCTTCCCCGGCGGGGTCGCGGCTCCCGAGGACCTCTGGGCGATGCTGGTCGCCGGCGAGGACGGCATCACCGGCCTGCCCGCCGACCGCGGCTGGGAGCTCGACCCGGCGGACGGGCCGGTCGACGTCCGGGGCGGGTTCCTGCAGGGCGCCGCCGACTTCGACCCGGGCTTCTTCGGCATCTCGCCGCGCGAGGCGCTGTCCATGGACCCGCAGCAGCGCGTCCTGCTGGAGGCCTCCTGGGAGGCCATCGAGCGCGCGGGCATCGACCCGAGCAGCGTCCGCGGCACCCGCACCGGCGTGTTCGTCGGCGCGATGCCGCAGGACTACCGCACCGGGCCGGACGACGACGTCCAGGGCTTCGTCCTGACCGGCAACGCGACCAGCGTGATCTCCGGTCGCCTCTCCTACGTCCTCGGCGCCGTCGGCCCTGCCGTCACCGTCGACACCGCGTGCTCGTCCTCGCTCGTCGCGCTCCACCTGGCCGCGCAGTCGCTGCGCGCGGGGGAGTGCGGCATGGCGCTCGCCGCGGGCGTCACCGTCATGTCGACGCCCACCACCTTCGTCGAGTTCGCCCGCCAGGGCGGCCTGGCCTCGGACGGCCGCTGCCGCTCCTTCGCCGACTCCGCGGACGGCACCGGGTGGGCCGAGGGCGTCGGCGTGCTCGTCCTGGAGCGGCTGTCGGTGGCCCGGCGCAACGGGCACCGGGTGCTGGCCGTCGTGCGCGGCACCGCCGTCAACCAGGACGGCGCCTCGAACGGGCTCACCGCGCCCAACGGGCCGTCCCAGCAGCGCGTCATCGAGCAGGCGCTGCGCAACGCCCGGCTCTCCGCCGACCAGGTCGACGCGGTCGAGGCGCACGGCACCGGCACCGTCCTCGGCGACCCGGTCGAGGCCCAGGCGCTGCTCGCCACCTACGGGCGCGGGCGGGACCCGCAGCGCCCGCTGCTGCTCGGCTCGGTGAAGTCGAACCTGAGCCACACCCAGGCCGCGGCCGGCATGGCCGGGGTGATCAAGACGGTGCTGGCGCTGCGGCACGAGCTGCTGCCGCGCACCCTGCACGTGGACGAGCCGTCCACGCACGTCGACTGGGAGTCCGGCGCCGTCCGGCTGCTGACCGAGGCGACGCCGTGGCCGCAGGGCGCCGAGCCGCGCCGGGCGGGCGTCTCGTCCTTCGGCCTCAGCGGCACCAACGCGCACGCCATCATCGAGGAGGCCCCGCCGGCGGAGGAGACGCCGGAGGCGGAGGCGGCCGTCGACGCCGGGACGCTGCCCTGGCTGGTCTCCGGCCGCACCCCCGAGGCGCTGCGCGCCCAGGCCGAGCGGCTGGTCGCGTTCCTGGCGGCGGACGCCGAGGGCTCCGACGCCGACCTCGCCCACGCGCTCGCGACCACCCGGGCCGCCCTGGAGCACCGGGCCGTCGTCACCGCGGCCGGACGCGACGAGGCCGTCGCGGCGCTCACCGCGCTCGCGGCCGGCGAGGGCGACGGCCGGGCCGTCCTGGGCACCACCCAGGGCCGCGGCAAGCTCGCCTTCCTGTTCGCCGGCCAGGGCTCGCAGCGCCTCGGCATGGGCCGCGCACTGGCCGCCCGCTTCCCGGCGTTCGCCGCCGCGCTGGACGAGGTGCTGGCCGGGTTCGACCCGGCCCTGCGCGAGGTGGTCTGGGGCGCCGACGAGGAGGCCCTGAACCGCACCGGCCACGCCCAGCCCGCGCTGTTCGCCGTCGAGGTCGCGCTGTACCGGCTGCTGGAGTCGTGGGGCGTGCGCCCGGACTTCCTGGCCGGCCACTCGGTCGGCGAGATCGCCGCCGCGCACGTCGCCGGGGTGTTCACCCTCGCCGACGCGTGCGCGCTGGTCGCCGCCCGGGCCCGCCTGATGCAGGCCCTGCCGGCCGGTGGCGCGATGGTCGCGGTGCAGGCGGACGAGGACGAGGTCCTCCCGCTGCTCGGCGACGGCGTGTCGCTGGCCGCCGTCAACGGCCCGCGGGCCGTCGTCGTCGCGGGCGAGACCGCCGCGGCGGAGGCCGTCGGCGCGCACTTCGCCGCACTCGGGCGCAAGGTCCGGCGCCTGCGCGTCTCGCACGCCTTCCACTCGCCGCTCATGGACCCGATGCTCGACGAGTTCCGCGCCGTCGTCGCCGCGCTGGACCCGCAGGCGCCCGCGATCCCGATCGTCTCCACCCTCACCGGCTCGCTCGCCACCGTCGAGCAGCTCACCTCCGCCGGCTACTGGGCCGACCAGGCCCGCCAGGCCGTCCGCTTCGCCGACGCCACCGGCTGGCTCGGCGGCCACGGCGCCACCCTGTTCCTCGAACTCGGCCCGGACGGCGCCCTCGCCGCGCTCGCCCAGGGCGCTCTCGACGAGCCGGTGACCGCTGTCGGCGCGCTGCGCCCCGGCCGCGACGAGACCGAGGCGCTCACCGAGGCCCTCGCCGCACTGCACGTGCGCGGCGTTCCGGTGCGCTGGGACGCCTACTTCGAGGGCACCGGTGCCCGCCATGCCGAGCTGCCCACCTACGCCTTCCGGCACAAGCGCTACTGGCCGAAGAGCGCGCTCTCGCGCACCGGCGACGTCCGCGCCGCCGGGCTCGGCTCGGCCAACCACCCGCTGCTCGCCGCCGCCGTCTCGCTCGCCAACACCGACGGCCTGCTGCTGACCGGCCGGCTCTCGCTGCGCACCCACCCGTGGCTGGCCGACCACGCCGTCGACGGCACCGTCCTGCTGCCCGGCACGGCCTTCCTGGAGCTCGCCGTGCGCGCGGGCGACGAGGTCGGCTGCGAACGCGTCGAGGAGCTGACGCTCACCGCGCCGCTGCCGCTGCCCGAGCAGGGCGGCGTGCAGGTGCAGGTGTGGGCCGGACGGGCCGACGCGAGCGGGCGGCGCACCGTCGGCGTCTACGCCCGTCCCGAGGGCGACGAGGACGCCCCGTGGACGCAGCACGCCGACGGCATCCTCGTGCCGGGCGAACAGGGCGCTGTTGCGACGGAGTTCACGCAGTGGCCGCCGGCCGGCGCCGAGGCGCTGGACCTGGACGGCCTGGACGAGCGCCTCGCGGGTGCGGGCTTCCACTACGGCCCGGCCTTCCGCGGGCTGCGCGCGGCCTGGCGGCGCGGCGAGGACGTGTTCGCCGAGGTCGCGCTGGACGAGGGCGCGAGCGGCGAGGCCGGCGCGTTCGGGATCCACCCGGCGCTGCTGGACTCGGCGCTGCACGCGACGGCGTTCCTGGGGCTCGGCGGGGTGCCGTTCTCCTGGCAGGACGTCAGCCTGCACGCCGCGGGCGCGTCGGTGGTGCGGGTGCGGCTGTCCGCGACGGGGGACGACTCGGTCGCGGTCGAGGTCGCCGACGCGGCGGGCGGCCCGGTCGCCTCGGTCGGCTCGCTGCTGCTGCGGGCGCTCCCGGCGTTGGCCGGCGCGGGCGCCGGGCCGGTGCGGGACGCGATGTTCGAGCTGCGCTGGTCCCGGCCGCGCGGCGGCGCGCAGGCGCCCGCCTCGGTGGCCGTGCCGGACGCGGACCCGCTCGGCCTCGGCGTGCTGCCGACGGTCGGTGAGGGACCTGCCGAGGTGGTGCTCGTGCCGCTCGCGGGCGACCCGGCCGACCCGGTCGCCTCGGCCCACGCGCTGACGGCCCTGGCCCTGGCCCGGGTCCAGCAGTGGCTCACCGCGGACACGGACGGCCGGCTGGTCTTCGTGACCCGGGGCGCCGTCGCCACCACGGCGGACGACGAGGTCACCGACCCGGCCGCCGCGGCCGTGTGGGGCCTGGTGCGCTCCGCGCAGGCCGAGCACCCGGGCCGGTTCGGCCTGGTCGACCTGGACCCGGCGGGCGGCCCGCTGCCCGAGCGCGCCCTCGGCGGCGACGAGCCGCAGCTGGCCGTGCGCGGCGGCGCCGTGCTCGCGGCCCGGCTGGCCCGCGCGGGCGCGGTGGCCGCGACCGGCGCCGGCGCCGCGTGGGACCAGGACGGGACCGTCCTGATCACGGGCGGCACCGGCGGCCTCGGCGCCGTCCTCGCCCGGCACCTGGTCGCCGAGCGCGGCGTCCGCCGCCTGCTGCTCGTGAGCCGCCGCGGCGCTGCGGCCGAGGGCGCCGCCGACCTGGCGGCGCAGCTCGCCGAGGCGGGCGCCGAGGTCGCGGTCGAGGCCTGCGACCTCACCGACCGCGCCGCCGTCGAGCGCCTGGTCGCGGGCGTGTCCGCCGGGCACCCGCTGACCGCCGTGGTGCACGCCGCCGGTGTGCTCGACGACGGCGTCGTCGAGCAGCTCACCCCCGAACGGCTCGCCGCCGTCCTGCGGCCCAAGGCCGACGCCCTGTGGCACCTCCACGAGGCCACCCGCGGCCTCGACCTCGCCGCGTTCGTCGTCTTCTCGTCCTTCTCCGGCACCGTCGGCGCGGCCGGCCAGGCCAACTACGCCGCCGCCAACGCCTTCGCGGACGCGCTCGTGCGCACCCGCCGCGCCGCCGGACTGCCCGGACTCTCGCTCGGCTGGGGCCCGTGGGCCCCCGTCGGCGGCCTGACCGGCGGGATGGCCGGCGGGCTCACCGACGCCGACCTCGACCGCCTCGCCAGGCTCGGCACCCCGGCGCTCTCCGCGGCCGACGGCACCGCGCTGTTCGACGCCGCCCTCGCCCGCCCCGAGGCCGTCCTGCTGCCCGTCCGCCTCGACCTCCCGGCGCTGCGCGCCCGGGGCGAGGTGCCGCCGCTCCTGCGCGGCCTGATCCGCACCCCCTCCCGCCGCGCCGCCGTGACCGCCACCGAGGCGGCCGGCGCCCTCACCCGCCGGCTCGCCGGGCTGGACGAGCGCGCCCGCACCGAGGCGGTCGTCGACCTGGTCCGCGCCCAGGTGGCCGCCGTCCTGCGGCACGCCGACGCCGCCGAGGTCGACCCGCACCGCCCGTTCCAGGACCTCGGCTTCGACTCCCTCACCGCCGTCGAGCTGCGCAACCGCCTGAGCGCCGCCACCGGGCTGCGCACCTCCGCGACCGTCGTCTTCGACTACCCGACCGTCACTGCCCTCGCCGGGCACGTCCTGGACGGCCTGACGGGCGCGCAGGCGCCGGCCGCCGCGGCCCCCGTGCGGGCGGCGGCCGACGACGACCCGATCGTCATCGTCGGCATGAGCTGCCGCTACCCCGGCGGCGTCGCCTCGCCCGAGGACCTGTGGCGCCTGCTGCGCGAGGGCACCGACGCGATCTCCGGCCTGCCCACCGACCGCGGCTGGGACGTCGAGTCGCTCTACCACCCGGACCCGGACCACCTCGGCACCAGCTACACCCGCTTCGGCGGCTTCCTGCACGAGGCCGCCGACTTCGACCCGGGCTTCTTCGGCATGAGCCCGCGCGAGGCGCTGGCCACCGACGCCCAGCAGCGCCTGCTGCTGGAGGCCTGCTGGGAGGCGGTCGAGCGGGCCGGGATCGACCCGGTGTCGCTGCGCGGCAGCCGCACCGGCGTGTTCGCCGGCGTGATGTACAACGACTACTCCGCGCTGCTCGCGGGCGGGCGCTTCGAGGGCCACCAGGGCAGCGGCACCTCGCCCAGCATCGCCTCCGGCCGCGTGTCCTACACGCTCGGCCTGGAGGGCCCGGCCGTCACCGTCGACACCGCGTGCTCGTCGTCGCTGGTCGCCATGCACTGGGCCATGCAGGCCCTGCGCGCCGGCGAGTGCACCCTCGCCCTGGCCGGCGGCGTCACCGTGATGTCCACCCCGACCTCGCTGATCGAGTTCTCCCGCCAGCGCGGCCTCGCCCCGGACGGGCGCTGCAAGGCGTTCTCCGACCGGGCCGACGGCGTCGGCTGGTCCGAGGGCGTCGGCGTGATCGCGCTGGAGCGCCTCTCGGACGCGCGCCGCAACGGGCACCAGGTGCTCGCCGTCGTGCGCGGCTCCGCCGTCAACCAGGACGGCGCCTCCAACGGGCTCACCGCCCCCAACGGGCCGTCCCAGCAGCGCGTCATCCGCCAGGCCCTGGCCACCGCCGGGCTCGCCACGGCCGACGTCGACGTCGTCGAGGCGCACGGCACCGGCACCTCCCTGGGTGACCCGATCGAGGCCCAGGCGCTGCTCGCCACCTACGGGCAGGACCGCGAACTCCCGCTGCTGCTCGGCTCGGTGAAGTCCAACCTCGGCCACACCCAGGCCGCCGCGGGCGTCGCGGGCGTGATCAAGATGGTGCTGGCGATGCGGCACGGCGTCGTGCCCCGCACGCTGCACGCGGCCGAGCCGTCCTCCCACGTGGACTGGGACGAGGGCGCGGTGGAGCTGCTGACCGAGGAGGCGGACTGGCCGGAGACCGGCCGCCCGCGCCGGGCCGGCGTGTCCTCCTTCGGCTTCAGCGGCACCAACGCCCACGTCATCCTCGAACAGGCCCCGGCCGTCGTCTCGCGGGACACCGTTCCCGCCGTGGCGGAGCCCGTCCTGCTCTGGCCGCTGGCCGGCCGCAGCCCGGCCGCGCTGCGCGACCAGGCCTCCCGCCTGCGCGCGTTCGCCACCGCGGACCCGGCGGCGAGCCCGGCCGACCTCGGCCTCTCGCTCGCCACCACCCGCTCCGGCTTCGACCACCGCGCGGTGGCCGTCGGCGCCGACCGCGACGAACTGCTCGCCCCCCTGGCCGCCCTCGCCGCGGGCGAGTCCGCCGCCGGGCTGGTCGCGGGCGAGGCCGGCGCCGGCAAGCTCGCCGTGCTGTTCGCCGGCCAGGGCGCCCAGCGCCTCGGCACCGGACGCGAACTCGCCGAGCGCTACCCGGTGTTCGCCGAGGCGCTGGACGAGGTGCTGGGCGAGTTCGGCCCCCGGCTGGAGCGCCCGCTGCGCGAGGTCCTCCACGGTGACGACGAAGAGCTGCTGAACCGCACCGGCTGGGCGCAGCCCGCGATCTTCGCCGTCGAGGTCGCGCTGTTCCGCCTGGTCGCCTCGCTCGGCGTGCGCGCCGACGTGCTGCTCGGCCACTCCGTCGGCGGGATCGCCGCCGCGCACTGCGCCGGGGTGCTGTCGCTCGCCGACGCCTGCGCGCTCGTGGCCGCCCGGGCCCGGCTCATGGACGCGCTGCCCGAGGGCGGTGCCATGGTCTCCGTCGAGGCCACCGAGGACGAGGTGCTGCCGCGCCTGGTGCCCGGCGTGTCCGTCGCGGCCGTCAACGGGCCGCGGGCCGTGGTGGTCTCCGGCCTGGAGGACGAAGTCCTGCGCATCGCCGGGGAGTTCGCGGCCGAGGGCCGCCGGACGAAGCGGCTGCGCGTCTCGCACGCCTTCCACTCGCCGCTGATGGAGCCGATGCTGGAGGAGTTCCGGCGCACCGTCGCGGAGCTGGAGTTCCGCGCCCCGGCCATCCCGCTGGTCTCCGACAGCACCGGCGAGCTCGCCACCGAGGCGGAGCTGTGCTCGCCCGAGTACTGGGTCGAGCACGTCCGCCGGGCCGTCCGCTTCGCCGACGGCGTCCGCGCCGCCCGCTCGGCCGGCGCCGCCACCTTCCTCGAACTCGGGCCGGACGGCGTGCTGTCCGCGCTCGCCGAGGAGGTCCTGGCCGAGACCGAACCGATCGAGCACGGCGCCGTGGCGGCCGTCCCGCTGCTGCGCGCCGGCCGCCCCGAGGAGCGGACCGCCGCCCTCGCCCTCGCCGCGCTCCACGTGCGCGGCCACGCCCTGGACTGGGCCGCGCTGTACGCGGGCACCGGCGCCCGCCGCACCGGCCTGCCCACCTACGCGTTCCAGCACGAGCGCTACTGGCCCGAGGCCGAGCCCGAGGCGGCCGCCCCGGTCGCCGACCCGGCCGACTCCGCGCTGTGGGGCGCCGTCGAGCGCGGCAGCGCCGCCGAACTCGCCGGCCTGCTCGGCCTGCGCGACGAACAGCACGCCGGCCTCTACGCCCTCCTGCCCGCCCTCGCCGACTGGCGCCGCACCCGGCACGAGAAGGCCCAGCTCGACGCCGCCCGCTACCGCGTCCACTGGCGGCCCGTCCGCCCGGCGGCCGCGCCCGTGCTGGACGGCACCTGGCTGGTCGTCACCACCGAGGCCGTCGACGACGCCGAACTCCTCGACGCCCTGCGCGGCCACGGCGCCCGCCTGGAGCGCCTGGCGCTCGGCGAGGACTGCCGCGACCGCGCCGAACTCGCCCGCCGCATCGCGGACTTCGGCGAGCTCAGCGGCATCCTGTCGCTCGTCGCGTTGGCCGACCGGCCCGTCCCCGGGCCCGGCCTGCCGGCGGGCGTCGCGCTCGGCGTCGTCCTCGCCCAGGCCCTCGGCGACCTGCGCTCCGCCGCGCCGCTGTGGACCGTCACCCGCGGCGCCGTCTCCACCGGGCCCGCCGACCCGCTCACCAACCCCGTCCAGGCCGCCGCGTGGGGTCTCGGCCGGGTCGCCGCCCTGGAGCGCCCGCAGGCGCCGGGCGGGCTGGTCGACCTGCCGCCGGTGCTGGACGCGCCGACCGTGCAGGGCCTCGTCGGTGTCCTGGCCGGAGGTGGCCGAGGGGGAGAGGACCAGATCGCGCTGCGCGGCAGCGCGGCCTACGGCCGCCGCCTGGTGCGGCACGCCGTCGACGAGCTGCCCCGCGCCGAGGAGTTCACCGCCGACGGCACCGTCCTCGTCACCGGCGGCACCGGCGCGCTCGGTGCCGAGGTCGCCCGCTGGCTGGCCCGCAGCGGCGCCCGGCACCTCGTGCTCACCGGCCGCCGCGGCCCGGACGCCCCCGGCGCCGCCGAACTCGTCGCCGAACTCGCCGAGCACGGCGCCACCGCGGCCGTCGTCGCCTGCGACGTCGCCGACCGCGACGCGCTCGCCGCCGTCCTCGCCGCCGTCCCGGCCGAGCACCCGCTGACCGGCGTCGTGCACGCCGCCGGCGTCGGCCAGGCCGCCCCGCTCTCGGACACCCCGGTCACCGAGGTCGCCGCGCTCACCGCCGCCAAGCTCCACGGCGCCGCCCACCTCGACACCCTCCTCGCCGACCACGACCTGGACTTCTTCGTCCTGTTCTCCTCCGTCGCCGGCATCTGGGGCAGCGCCGGCCAGAGCGCCTACGCCGCCGCCAACGCCTACCTCGACGCCCTCGCCGAGAACCGCCGCGCCCGCGGCCTGACCGCCACCTCGATCGCCTGGGGCCCGTGGGCCGGCGCCGGCATGGCCGCCCACGAGGCCGTCTCCGACGGCCTGCGCCGCCAGGGCCTGCGCTTCCTCGCCCCGGAGACCGCGCTCACCGAGCTGCGCCGCGCGATCGTCCACGACGACGTCGCCGTGACCGTCGCGGACGTCGACTGGGAGCGCTACGCCCCCGTCTTCACCGCCGCCCGGCCGAGCGTCCTGTTCGACGAGCTGCCCGAGGTCCGCGCCCTCGCCCGCGGCGCCGCCGCCGACGCCGGGGCCGCCTCCGACCTCGTCCGCCGCCTGCGCGGCCTCTCCGCGGCCGAGCGCGACCGCCTGCTCGTCGACCTGGTGCGCCGCGAGGCCGCCGCCGTGCTCGGCCACGGCTCCGTCGACGGCGTGCCCGAGAAGCGCGCCTTCCGCGACGCCGGGTTCGACTCGCTCACCGCCGTCGAGCTGCGCAAGCGCCTCGCCGCGCTGACCGGCCTGCCGCTGCCCAGCACGATGGCCTTCGACCACCCGACGCCGGTCGCGCTCGCCGCCTTCCTGCGCGGCGAACTGCTCGACGGGCCGCAGGACGTGACGGCGCCGCCGGTCGCCGCCGCCGACCCGGACGAGCCGATCGCCATCGTCGGCATGGGCTGCCGCTTCCCCGGCGGCGCCGGAAGCCCCGACCAGCTGTGGCGGCTCGTCGCCGAGGGCACCGACGCCATCTCCGAGTTCCCGGAGAACCGCGGCTGGGACACCGGCCTCTACGACCCCGACCCCGACACCCCCGGCCGCACCTACTCCACCCAGGGCGGGTTCCTGCACGAGGCCGGCGAGTTCGACGCCGCGTTCTTCGGCATCTCCCCGCGCGAGGCCCTCGCCATGGACCCGCAGCAGCGCCTGCTGCTGGAGACCACGTGGGAGGCCCTCGAATCCGCGGGCATCGACCCGACCTCCGTCCACGGCAGCGCGACCGGCACCTTCATCGGGTCCACGTACCAGGAGTACGGGCTCGGCATGGACGACAGCTCCGCCGGGCACGCCGTCACCGGCACCAGCCCGAGCGTGCTCTCCGGGCGCCTGGCCTACCTGTTCGGCCTGGAGGGCCCGGCCGTCACCGTCGACACCGCGTGCTCCTCGTCGCTCGTCGCGCTGC
Organism: Kitasatospora sp. NPDC057904; assembly: GCF_042887925.1. Taxonomy (NCBI): domain Bacteria; kingdom Bacillati; phylum Actinomycetota; class Actinomycetes; order Kitasatosporales; family Streptomycetaceae; genus Kitasatospora; species Kitasatospora sp. NPDC057904. The sequence goes on along the minus strand of NZ_JBHVOL010000013.1, from coordinate 215,665 downwards.
ACCTGGCCTGCCAGTCGCTGCGCGGCGGCGAGAGCTCCCTCGCGCTCGCCGGCGGCGCCACCGTCATGACCAACCCGAACGCGTTCATCGCCTTCAGCCGCCAGCGCGCCCTCGCCGCCGACGGCCGCTGCAAGGCCTTCTCCGAGGCCGCCGACGGCATGACCCTCGCCGAGGGCGTCGGCGTCGTCGTCCTGGAGCGGCTCTCCGACGCCGAGCGCAACGGCCACGAGGTGCTCGCCGTCATCCGCGGCTCCGCGATCAACCAGGACGGCGCCTCCAACGGGCTCACCGCGCCCAACGGGCCCTCCCAGCAGCGCGTCATCCGCCAGGCCCTGCACAACGCGGGCCTCACCCCCGACGACGTCGACGCCATCGAGGCGCACGGCACCGGCACGGCCCTCGGCGACCCGATCGAGGCCCAGGCCCTCCAGGCCGCCTACGGGCGCGACCGCGACCCGCAGCGTCCGCTGCTGCTCGGCTCGGTCAAGTCCAACATCGGCCACACCCAGTCGGCGGCGGGCGTCGCCGGCGTGATCAAGATGGTCCAGGCGCTGCGCCACGGCGTGCTCCCGGCCACCCTGCACGCCGGGGAGCCGTCCTCGCACATCGACTGGACGCCGGGCACCGTCACCCTGCTCGACGAGGCCACGCCGTGGCCGGCCGGCGAGCGCACCCGCCGCTGCGCGGTCTCCTCCTTCGGCATCAGCGGCACCAACGCGCACGTCGTGCTGGAGGAGGCGCCGGTCGCCGTCCCGGCTCCGCTCGTCGAGGCGCCCGGCGGCGTCCTGCCGTGGGTGCTCTCCGCCCGTACCCCCGCCGCCCTGCGCGCGCAGGCCGCACGCCTCGCCGAGCACCTCGACGCCGAGCCGGACCTTCGCCCGCACGACGTCGCCCACACCCTGCTCACCACCCGCGCCCTCTTCGAGCACCGCGCCGTCGTGCTCGGCGCCGACCCCGCCGAACTGCGCGAGGGCCTCGCCGCGCTCGCCGCCGGGGCCTCCGCGCCGAACGCCGTCCAGGGCCTCGCCGAGGACGGCGGCCGCACCGTCTTCGTCTTCCCCGGCCAGGGCTCCCAGTGGGCCGGCATGGGCGCCCGGCTGCTCGACGAGTCGCCGGTGTTCGCCGAGCGCATCGCCGAGTGCGCGGCGGCCCTGTCCGCGCACGTCGACTGGTCGCTGCTCGACGTGCTGCGCCAGGCCGAGGGCGCGCCCGCGCTGGACCGGGTCGACGTCGTCCAGCCCGCGACCTTCGCCGTCATGGTGGCCCTCGCCGACCTGTGGCGCGCCCACGGCATCCACCCGGACGCCGTGGTGGGCCACTCCCAGGGCGAGATCGCCGCCGCCGTCGTCGCCGGGGCGCTCTCCCTGGAGGACGGCGCCCGGGTGGCCGCCCTGCGCAGCCGGCTCATCGGCCGGGTCCTGGCGGGCTCCGGCGGGATGGTCTCGGTGCCGCTGTCCGCCGAGGAGGCCGAGGAGCGGCTGCGTTCGCGCTTCGACGGGCTCGCCGTGGCCGCCGTGAACGGGCCGCGGACCGTCGTCGTCGCCGGTCCGGCCGGTGAACTCGACGAACTGATGGCCGAGTTCGAGGCCGAGGGCCTGCGCGCCCGGCGGATCAGCGTGGACTACGGCTCGCACTCCGCCCAGGTCGAACTCCTGCGGGACGACCTGCTGACCGACCTCGCCCCCGTGCGCCCGCGCGCCGCCGAGGTGCCGTTCTTCTCCACCGTCACCGGCGACTGGCTCGACACCACCGCCATGGACGCCGGCTACTGGTACCGCAACCTGCGCAACCCGGTCCGCTTCGACCCGGCCGTGCGGGAGCTGATGGCGCAGGGCCACGGCCTGTTCGTCGAGGTCAGCCCGCACACCGTGCTCACCATGGCGATCGAGGCCACCGCCGAGGACCGCGGCGACCGCGCCACCGCCGTCGGCACCCTGCGCCGCGACAAGGGCGGCACCGACCGCTTCCTCGCCTCGCTCGCCGAGGCCTTCGTCCGCGGCGGCCGGGCCGACTGGTCCGCCCGCACCGCCGGCGGGCGCCGCGTGCCGCTGCCCACCTACGCCTTCCAGCACGAGCACCTGTGGGCCGTCGCGCCGCGCCCCGGCGGGGAGCCGGAGGACGGCGAGTTCTGGAACGCCGTCGAGGAGGCCGACGTCGAGGCGCTGGCCGCCCGGCTGCGCATCGACAGCGGCGCGCTCGCACCGGTGCTGCCCGCGCTGTCCGACTGGCACCGCCGCCGGCGGGAGCGCTCGACGCTCGACTCCTGGCGCTACCGGGCGACGTGGAAGCCGCTGACCGTCGCGACCGCCCGCCTGGACGGCACCTGGCTGCTCGTCACCGCTCGGGACGGCGACGGCGAGGGCGAGGCCGCCGCAGGTGAGGACATCGCCGAGGCGCTGACCGCGCACGGCGCGACGGTCGAGCGGCTCGTCCTGGACGACGCCTGCACCGACCGGCAGCGCCTCGCCGCGCTGCTCACGCACGGCGAACTCGCGGGCATCGTCTCCCTGCTCGCCACCGCCGAGCGGCCGAGCGAGCGCCACCCCGCCCTGCCCGAGGGCGTCGCGCTCACGCTCGCCCTGGTCCAGGCCCTGGGCGACGCCGGGCAGGACGCGCCGCTGTGGCTGGTCACCCGCGGCGCCGTCGCCGCCGGGCGCACCGACGCCGTCGCCAACCCGGTGCAGGCGCAGGTCCACGGCCTCGGCTGGACGGCCGCCCTGGAGCACCCGCAGCGCTTCGGCGGCGTCGTCGACCTGCCCGACGCGCTCGACCGGCGCGCCGGCGAGCGGCTGGCCGCCGTGCTGGCCGCCCGCGACGAGGACCAGGTGGCGATCCGCCCCTCCGGCGCCTACGCCCGCCGCATCGTGCGCGCCGAGGCCGCCGCCCGCCGGGAGGCCGGGCCGCTGCGCGGCACCGTGCTCATCACCGGCGGCACCGGCACCCTCGCCCCGCACCTGGCCCGCCGCCTCGTGGCCGAGGGCGCCGAGCGGATCGTGCTCACCAGCCGCCGCGGCGCCACCGCGCCGGGCGCCGCCGAACTGCTCGCCGAGCTCGCCGCCGCGGGCTGCGCGGCCGAGATGGCCGCCTGCGACCTCACCGACCGCGACGCCGTCGCGCGGATGCTCGCCGAGCTCGCCGCCGCCGGCCACGAGGTGCGCACCGTCGTGCACACCGCGGCCGTCATCGAGCTGCTGTCGATCGAGGAGACCACCCACGAGGCCTTCGCCAAGGTCCTGCACGCCAAGACCGCCGGCGCCCGCCACCTCGACGAGCTCCTGCCCGACGACCAGCTCGACGCCTTCGTGCTGTACTCCTCCACCGCCGGCATGTGGGGCAGCGGCCGGCACGCCGCCTACGTCGCGGGCAACGCCTACCTCAACGCGCTCGCCGAGCACCGCCGCGCCCGCGGCGGCCGGGCCACCGCGATCTCCTGGGGCATCTGGTCCGACGACCTGAAGCTCGGCCGCGTCGACCCGGGCCAGATCCGGCGCAGCGGCCTGGTCTTCATGGACCCCTCGCTCGCCCTGGACGGGCTGCGCCAGGCCCTGGACGCCGACGAGCAGGTGCTCGCGATCGCCGACGTCGACTGGGAGCGCTACCACCCGGTCTTCACCTCCGGCCGCCCGACCGCCCTGTTCGAGGACGTCCCCGAGGTGCGCCGGCTCGCCGAGGCCGCCGAACGCCCCGCCGGGGACGGCGAGTTCGCCACCCGGCTGCGCACCCTGCCGGCCGCCGAGCAGGAGCGCCGGCTGCTGGACCTGGTCCGGGCCGAGGCGGCCACCACGCTCGGCCACGCCTCGCCGGACGTGCTGTCCGAGCAGCGGGCCTTCCGCGACGTCGGCTTCGACTCGCTGACCGCCGTCGACCTGCGCAACCGGCTGGCCGCCGCGACCGGGCTCACGCTGCCCAGCACCCTCGTGTTCGACCACCCCAACCCGCTCGCCCTGGTGCGCTTCCTGCGTGAGAAGATCGCCGGCGCCGCCGTCGGCGGCCCCGCCGCCACGGTGGCGGGCGCCGCGCCGGACGAGCCGATCGCCATCATCGGCATGAGCTGCCGCTACCCCGGCGGGATCGCCTCGCCCGAGGACCTGTGGCGGCTCGTCACCTCGGGCGGCGACGCCATCACCGAGTTCCCGGCGGACCGCGGCTGGGACACCGAGGGGCTGTACGACCCGGACCCGGACGCGCCCGGCCGCACCTACTCGGTGCGCGGCGGCTTCCTGGAGGGCGTCGCCGACTTCGACGCCGCGTTCTTCGGCATCTCCCCGCGCGAGGCCCTCGCCATGGACCCGCAGCAGCGTCTCCTCCTGGAGACGGCCTGGGAGGCCATGGAGCGCGCCGGCCTCGACCCGTCCGCCCTGCGCGGCAGCCTCACCGGCACCTTCATCGGCGCCAGCTACCAGGACTACAGCCCCGGCGACTCCGCCCAGGACGGCGCCGAGGGCCACCTCGTCACCGGCACCATCCCGAGCGTCCTGTCCGGCCGGCTCTCCTACACCTTCGGATTCGAGGGCCCGGCCGTCACGCTCGACACCGCGTGCTCGTCCTCGCTCGTCGCGCTGCACCTGGCCTGCCAGTCGCTGCGCAACGGGGAGAGCTCGCTCGCCCTCGCCGGCGGCGTCAGCGTCATGGCCACGCCCAACGCCTTCGTCGGCTTCAGCCGCCAGCGCGCGATGGCCGTCGACGGCCGCTGCAAGGCCTACGCCGAGGCCGCCGACGGCATGAGCCTCGCCGAGGGCGTCGGCCTCGTCCTGGTCGAGCGCCTCTCCGACGCCGAGCGGCTCGGCCACCCGGTGCTCGCCGTCCTGCGCGGCTCCGCCGTCAACCAGGACGGCGCCTCCAACGGCCTCACCGCGCCCAACGGGCCCGCGCAGCAGCGCGTGATCCGCGCCGCGCTCGCCAACGCCCGGCTCGCCCCGGGCGAGGTCGACGCCGTCGAGGGCCACGGCACCGGCACGAAGCTCGGCGACCCGATCGAGGCGCAGGCGCTGCTCGCCACCTACGGCCAGGACCGCGAACTGCCGCTGCTCCTCGGCTCGGTGAAGTCCAACATCGGCCACACCCAGATGGCCTCCGGGGTGGCCGGCGTCATCAAGACCGTGCTCGCGCTGCGCAGCGGCGTGCTCCCGGCCAGCCTGCACATCGACCGGCCGTCCACGCACGTCGACTGGACGGAGGGCGCCATCGAGCTCCTCGCCGAGGCGCGCGACTGGCCCGAGACCGGGCGGGCCCGCCGTGCCGCCGTCTCCTCCTTCGGGCTGAGCGGCACCAACGCGCACGTGATCCTCGAACAGGCCCCGGCCGCCGCGGTCCCGGCCGCGCCGGCGGACGGCGACACCGTGCCCTTCGCGCTGTCCGCCCGCACCGACGAGGCCCTGCGCGCCCAGGCCGTGCGACTGCTGACCGCGCTCGACGAGCGGCCCGAACTGCCGCTCGCCGACCTGGCGTTCTCCCTCGCCACCACCCGCACCGCGCTCGACCACCGGGCCGCCGTCACCACCGGCGACCGCGCCGAGCTCCAGCGCGCCCTCGCCGCCCTGCGCGACGGCCTGCCGGACGCCGCCCTCGTCACCGGCCGGGCGGTCGGCGGCGGCCTGGCCTTCCTGTTCACCGGTCAGGGCAGCCAGTACCCGGCCATGGGCCGGGAGCTGTACGACCGGTACCCGGTGTACGCGGAGGCGCTGGACGCCGTCCTCGCCCGCTTCGACCTCGGCTACGAACGGCCCGTCCGGGACGTCCTGTTCGCGGTGGAGGGGTCGGCGGAGGCCGCGCTGCTGGATGACACGGGGTATGTGCAGCCGGCGCTGTTCGCGCTGGAGGTGGCGTTGTTCCGGCTGGTGGAGTCGTGGGGTCTGCGGCCGGACTTCGTGGTCGGGCATTCGATCGGTGAGATCGCTGCGGCGCACGTGGCGGGGGTGTTCTCGCTGGAGGATGCCTGCACGCTGGTGGCTGCTCGGGCTCGGCTGATGTCCGAACTCCCCGGTGGGGGAGCGATGGTGTCCGTCGAGGCAACGGAGGCGGAGGTGCTGCCGCTGCTGACGGACGGCGTCTCCATCGCCGCCGTCAACGGGCCCACGGCGGTGGTGCTCGCGGGCGACGAGGACGAAGTCCTCCGCATCGCAGGGGAGTTCGCCGGGAGGCGCACCAAGCGCCTGCGCGTCTCGCACGCCTTCCACTCGCCGCACATGGAGCCGATGCTCGACGCCTACACCCGCGTCGCCGCCACGCTCACCTACGACGCCCCGGCGATCCCGCTCATCTCCACCGTCACCGGCGCCCCCGCCACCGCCGACGAGCTCGCCGCACCCGACTACTGGGCCCGGCAGGTGCGCGGCACCGTCCGCTTCGCCGACGCCGTCCAGGCCCTCGCCGGCCACGGCGCCGCCGCCTTCCTCGAACTCGGCCCGGACGGCGTCCTCACCGCCGCCGCCCGCGACACCCTCGGCGACGGCGCCCGCCTCACCGGCGTGCCCGCGCTGCGCCGCGGCCGGCCCGGAGCGCCGGCCCTCACGGCCGCGCTCGCCCGGCTGGCCGTCGGCGGCCTGCGCCTCGACTGGGCGGCCGTCTTCGCCGGCACCGGCGCCCGCCGCGCCGACCTGCCCACCTACCCGTTCCAGCGGGAGCGCTACTGGCCGGAGTCCCGGCCCGTCCCGTCGGCGGGCTCCGACCCGGTGGACGCCGAGTTCTGGGCCGCCGTCGACCGCGGCGACCTCGGGGCGCTCGGCGCCGGGCTGGACCTCGACACCGACACCGTGACCGCCCTCTCCACCTGGCGCCGCGCCCGCCGCGAGCGCACCACCGTGGACGCCTGGCGCTACCGCGCCTCCTGGACGCCGCTCGACGCGACGGGCGACGCCGCGGCCCGGCCCTCCGGCCGCTGGCTGGTGCTCGCGTCGGACGACGCGCCGTGGGCGGACGGGCTGGTCGACGGGGTGGTTCTCCGGGCCTCGACCGACCGGGCCGCGCTCGCCGCACAGCTGCGCGAGGCGGAGCTCGGTGACGTCACCGGCGTCCTGTCCCTGCTCGCCCTCGGCTCCCCGGCCGCCCCGGGCGACGACCCGCTCGCGGCCACCGTCGCCGCCGTCCAGGCCCTCGGCGAGGCGGGTGTCGAGGCCCCGCTGTGGTGCCTCACCCGCGGCGCCGTCGCCACCGGCCGCTCCGACCGGCCCGCCGACCCCCGGCAGGCCGCCGTCTGGGGCCTCGGCCGCTCCGCCGCCCTCGAACTGCCCACCCGCTGGGGCGGGCTGATCGACCTGCCGGAGCAGCTCGACGACACCGCGCTGCGCCGCCTGGCCGCCGCGCTCGCCCGCACCGACGGCGAGGACCAGCTCGCCGTCCGCGCCTCCGGCACCTTCGCCCGGCGCCTCGTGCGCCACCCGCTGGCTCACCCGCTGGGCCACCCGTCGGGCGGGCGCCCGGCCACCCGGCCGTACGCACCCGCCGGCACCGTCCTGATCACCGGCGGCACCGGCGGCCTCGGCGGGCAGCTCGCCCGCCGCCTCGCCGCCCAGGGCGCCCCGCACCTGCTGCTGCTCAGCCGCCGCGGCGCGGACGCCCACGGCGCCGAGCAACTGCGCGCCGACCTCGCCGCGCTCGGCGCGGACGTCACCCTGGCCGCCTGCGACGCCGCCGACCGGGACGCCCTCGCGGCCGTCCTGGCCGCAGTCCCCGCCGACCGGCCGCTCACCGCGGTCTTCCACACCGCCGGCGTCGTCGCCGACGGGACCCTCGACACCCTGACCGCCGAGCACTTCGCCGAGGTGTTCCGTCCCAAGGTCGACGCCGCGCACCACCTCGACGAGCTGACCCGCGACGCCGACCTCGCCGCCTTCGTCCTCTTCACCTCCACCGCGGGCACCATCGGCGCCGCCGGTCAGGCCAACTACGCCGCCGCCAACGCCTCCTTGGACGCCCTCGCCGAGCAGCGCCGCGCCCGTGGCCTGCGGGCCACCGCCATCGCGTGGGGCCCGTGGGCGGGCGACGGCATGGCCGGGGCCGGCGTCGAACAGCGGGTGCGCCGCGGCGGCTACGGCCCGATGGCGCCCGAGCGCGCCCTGACCGCCCTCGGACACGCCCTCGACCACGACGACACCGCGCTCACCGTCGCCGACATCGACTGGCAGCGCTTCGCCGCCGTCTTCACCGCGCAGCGGCCCGTCCCGCTGATCGCCCCGCTGGCCGGAGCGGCCGGCCGGCCGGCCGCGGCCGCCCCGGAGTCCGGGTTGCGGCAGCGCCTCGCCGAACTGTCCGAGCAGGCCAGGGAGCGCTTCGTCCTCGACTTCGTGCGCACCCGCGTCGCGGCCGTCCTCGGCCACGCGGGCGGCGAACGCGTCGGCGCCGACCAGCCCTTCACCGACCTCGGCATGGACTCCCTCACCACCGTCGAACTGCGCAACGCCCTCACCGCCGCCACCGGCCTGAGCCTGCCCGCCACCCTGGTCTACGACCACCCGACCCCGGCCGACCTGGCCGCCCACCTCCTCGCCGAACTCCTCGGCACCCTCCCCGAACCCGACCGGGCCCCGGCCCCGCGGGACGTCTCGGAGGACCCCGTCGTCATCGTCGGCATGGCCTGCCGCTTCCCCGGCGGCATCGAGTCCCCGGAGGACCTCTGGCGGCTGCTCGGCGACGGCGCCGACGCCATCCGCCCGTTCCCCGCCGACCGCGGCTGGGACCTCGACGCCCTCGGCCGCGGCGGCTCCGCCACCCTCCACGGCGGCTTCCTCGACGGCGTCGGCCGCTTCGACGCCCGCTTCTTCGGCATCTCGCCCCGCGAAGCCCTCGCCATGGACCCCCAGCAGCGCCTCCTCCTGGAGACCTCCTGGGAGGCCCTGGAGCGCTCCGGCATCGCCCCCGACCGGCTGCGCGGCAGCGACACCGGCGTCTTCGTCGGCACCAACGGGCAGGACTACCTGACCGTGCTGCGCCGCGGCACCGCCGACGTCCGCGGCCACGCCGCCACCGGCAACACGGCGAGCGTCCTGTCCGGCCGCCTCTCCTACACCCTCGGTCTGGAGGGCCCGGCCGTCACCGTCGACACCGCGTGCTCCTCCGCCCTCGTCTCGCTCCACCTGGCCGCCCGCGCGCTGCGCGCCGGGGAGTGCTCGCTGGCCCTGGCCGGCGGCGCCTCGGTGATGTCCAGCCCGGACGCCTTCGTCGAGTTCACCGCGCAGGGCGGACTGGCCTCCGACGGCCGCTGCAAGCCCTTCGCCGACGCCGCCGACGGGACCGCCTGGTCCGAGGGCGCGGGCGTCCTGGTGCTGGAGCGGCTCTCGGACGCGCGGCGCAACGGGCACCCGGTGCTCGCGGTCGTGCGCGGATCCGCCGTCAACCAGGACGGCGCCTCGAACGGGCTGACGGCCCCCAACGGCCGGGCCCAGCAGCGGGTGATCCGCGCGGCCCTCGCCGACGCGGGCCTGACCGCCGCCGAGGTCGACGCCGTCGAGGCGCACGGCACCGGCACCGCCCTCGGCGACCCGATTGAGGCGCACGCCCTGCTGGCCGCCTACGGACGGGACCGCGAACTCCCGCTCCTGCTCGGCTCGGTGAAGTCCAACCTCGGCCACACCCAGGCCGCCGCGGGCGCCGCCGGCGTGATCAAGACGGTGCTCGCGATGCAGCACGGGGAACTGCCGAAGTCGCTGCACGTCGACGCGCCCTCCCGGCACGTCGACTGGACGGCCGGCGCCGTGGAGCTCCTGACGGAGGCCCGCGACTGGCCGTCCACCGGCCGTCCGCGCCGGGCCGGCGTCTCCGCCTTCGGCGTCAGCGGCACCAACGCGCACGTCCTGCTGGAGCAGGCGCCTGCCGATCCTGAGGCAGCCGGTTCGGTGTCGGCCGTGGGCGCGGCGCCGTGGGTGGTCTCCGCCAAGTCGGAGGCCGCGCTGGACGCTTCGCTCGCGCGCCTCGCCGACGTGGACGGGCCGTCCGCGCTGGACGTCGCCCACTCGCTGGCCGCCGGGCGTGCGCTCCTCGGGCACCGGGCGGTGCTGCTGGACGGTGCGGAGGTCGCGCGCGGGGTGGCGGGAGAGCGCTCGACGGCGTTCCTCTTCTCCGGGCAGGGCTCGCAGCGGCTCGGCATGGGACGGGAGCTGTACGCCCGCTTCCCGGTGTTCGCCGAGGCCTTCGACGGCGTCTGCGCACGGCTGGACCAGCTGTTGGACCGGCCGCTGCGCGACGTGGTGTGGGGCGACGACGCGGAGCCGCTGAACCGGACGGAGTACGCCCAGGCCGGGCTGTTCGCGGTCGAGGTGGCGCTGTTCCGGCTCGTCGAATCGCTCGGCGTGCGGCCGGAGTTCGTGGCCGGGCACTCGATCGGCGAGGTGGCGGCGGCGCACGTCGCCGGGGTGTTCTCGCTGGAGGACGCGTGTGCCCTGGTGGCTGCGCGCGGCCGGCTGATGCAAGCGCTCCCGGAGGGTGGAGCGATGCTCGCCGTGGAGGCTTCGGAGGACGAAGTCCTCCCGCTGCTGGGCGAGTTCGTCTCCATCGCGGCGGTGAACGGTCCGACGTCCGTGGTGGTGTCGGGCGCTGCCGAGGGCGTCGCCGCGATCGAGGCACACTTCGCCGACCGGCGGACCACGCGCCTGCGCGTCTCGCACGCCTTCCACTCCCCGCTGATGGAGCCGATGCTGGACGGCTTCCGGGCCGTCCTCGACGGGCTCGCGTACACGGCGCCCTCGATCCCGCTGGTCTCCAACCTGACGGGCGCGCTCGCCGACGGCGTCGAGTCGCCCGAGTACTGGGTGCGGCACGTCCGCGAGACCGTCCGCTTCGCCGACGGCGTCCGGGCGCTCGAAGAGGCGGGTGCCACCGCCTTCCTGGAGCTCGGCCCCGACGGCGTGCTGTCGGCGCTCGTCCAGCGGACCGTGGACGGCCCCGTCGCCGCGCTGCAGCGCCGCGACCGGCCCGAGGAGCACTCCCTGGTCACGGCGCTGGCCCGCCTGCACGTCGCGGGCGTGCCGGTCGACTGGACGCGGCTGTTCGACGGCACCGGTGCCCGCCGGGTCGACCTGCCCACCTACCCGTTCCAGCGCGAGCTCTACTGGCCCGAGCGCGCACCCGAGCCCGTCGCCGCCGGCGACCCGGCGGACGCCGCGTTCTGGTCCGCCGTCGAGCGCGCCGACACCGCTGCGCTGGGCACGACGCTGGGCCTGGACGACGACACGTCGCTCGGCGCGCTGCTACCCGCCCTCTCGGCGTGGCGCCGCCGCCGGACCGAGCGGACGGACGCGGACCGGCTGCGCTACCGGGCGGTCTGGAAGCCGTACGCGGCTCCTGCCGGGCCGGACGCCCTGCCGGGGACGTGGCTGGCGCTCGTGGCGGAGGGGCAGGACGACTCCTGGACGTCCGCGGTGCTCGCCGCGCTGGGCGCGGATGTGGAGCGGGTGACGGTCGACGCCGTGGGTCTGGCCCCGATCGCCGGGCCGATCGCCGGGGTGGTGTCCCTGCTCGCCGCCTCCGGCGGCGTGCCCACCGGGCTCGCCCGGCCGGACGCCCTGCTCGCCGCCCTCGGTGAGGCCGGCGTCGAGGCCCCGCTGTGGTGCCTCACCCGCGGCGCCGTCGCCGTCGGCGACACCGAGGCCCCGCAGGACGCCGCGCAGGCGGCGGTCTGGGGCATCGGCCGGGTGGTGGCGCTCGAACACCCGGAGGGCTGGGGCGGGTTGATCGACCTGCCGGAGGCGCCCGACGACGCCCGTACGGCGGCCCGGCTGCGGGCGCTGCTCGCCGCGGGCGATGGCGAGGACCAGCTGGCGCTGCGTACGGCCGGGGCCTTCGCCCGCCGGCTCGTGCGCGCCACGACGGCCGACACGGCACGGCCGTGGACCCCGCGCGGCACGGTCCTGGTGGTCGGCGACCCGGAGGGCCACGCGGCCCCGACGGCCCGCTGGCTCGCCCAGGCGGGTGCCGAGCACGTGGTGGTGCTGACGGGAGAGTCGGTGCCGGTGGCCGGTGCGCGTGGCGACGAGTCGCCCGATGCGGCCGGGGTGCTCGATGCGGCCGGTGATCGGATCGGCGTGGATGGGATGGAACTGCGGGCCGAGCTCGGCGAGTCCGGTACCGACCTGACCCTCGTCGTCGGCACTCCCGGTGACTCCCTCCCCGAGCTGCCGGACCTCTCCGCCGTCCTCTACACCGGCCGCTCCGGCGAGCCCGGTGACCACCTCTCCGGCCTGCTCTCCGACCTCGCGGCGCTCGACGAGGCGCTCGCGGACCGGGAGCTCGACGCCTACGTGCTGTTCGGGTCGATCGCCGGCACCTGGGGCGTCAAGGGCCGGGCCGACGAGGCCGCCGCCAGTGCGCTCCTGGACGCCGTCGCCCAGTCCCGCCGCGCCGCCGGGCGGGCCGCCACCGCCGTCGCCTGGGGCGCCTGGGCGGGCAGCACGCCCGACTCGCTGGCCGCGCACCTGCGGGCCAACGGGCTGCCGCCCGTCGCCCCCGGCCGCGCCCTGGCGGCCCTCGCCGCCGCCCTCGACGGCTCCGCCGTCACCGTCGCCGACGTGGCGTGGGAGCGCTTCGCGCCCGCCTTCGCCGAAACCCGGCCGACCCGGCTCTTCGCCGACCTGCCCGAGGCCCGCGTCGCCGCGGAGCCCGAGGAGGAGACCGCGAGCCGCACTGACAGGCTGCGCGCCGGTCTGCGCGAGCGGTCGGCGGCCGAGCGCACCGAGGCGCTGCTGGCGATCGTCCGGGCCGAGTCGGCGGCCGTGCTCGGTCACGCCGACGCCGACGACGTGCCGTCCGGGCACCCGTTCAAGGACCTCGGCTTCGACTCGCTGACCGCCGTCGACCTGCGCAACCGGCTCACCACCGCGACCGGTCTGCGCCTGCCCGCGACCCTCGTGTTCGACTACCCGACCCCGGCCGCCCTCGCCGCCCACCTCCGCGCCGAACTCTTCGACGAGGCGCAGGAGCCGGAGCGTTCGGCCGTCGCCGCGGACACCGACGACCCGATCGTGATCGTCGGCATGGGCTGCCGCTACCCGGGCGGCGTCCGTTCGCCCGAGGACCTGTGGCGGCTCCTGCGGGAGGGCGCCGACGCGATCGGCCCGTTCCCGGCGGACCGCGGCTGGGACCTCGACCGGCTGGCCCACGGCGACCGCGACGGGCGCGGGCGCAGCGTCACCCAGCAGGGCGGGTTCCTGTACGACGCGGCCGAGTTCGACGCCGCCTTCTTCGGGGTCTCCCCGCGCGAGGCGATGGTCGTCGACCCGCAGCAGCGGCTCGTGCTGGAGACCGCATGGGAGGCGCTGGAGCGCGCCGGGATCGATCCGGCGGGCCTGCGCGGCGGCGACACCGGCGTGTTCATCGGCGGCGGCAGCGGCGACTACCGGCCGGCCATCGGCCAGCTCGGGCACGTCGAGACCGCGCAGTCCGCGAGCCTGCTGTCCGGCCGGCTCTCCTACACCCTCGGGCTGGAAGGGCCCTCGGTCAGCGTGGACACCGCGTGCTCGTCCTCGCTGGTAGCCCTGCACCTGGCCGCCCAGGCCCTGCGGTCGGGCGAGTGCTCGCTGGCCCTGGCGGGCGGCGTGACGGTGATGTCGAGCCCGGTCGGGTTCGTCGAGTTCGGCGAGATGGGGGCGCTGTCCCCGGACGGGCGCTGCCGCACCTTCTCCGACGCCGCCGAGGGCACCGCGTGGTCCGAGGGCGTCGGCGTCCTGGTGGTGGAGCGGCTCTCGGACGCCGAGCGCCGGGGCCACCGCGTGCTGGCCGTCCTGCGCGGCTCCGCGATCAACCAGGACGGCGCGTCGAACGGCATCACCGCGCCCAACGGCCCGTCCCAGCAGCGCGTCATCCGCCGCGCCCTGGCCAACGCGGGCCTGACGCCCGCGGAGGTCGACGCCGTCGAGGCGCACGGCACCGGCACGAAGCTCGGCGACCCGATCGAGGCCCAGGCGCTCCTCGCCACCTACGGCCAGGACCGTGAACGGCCCGTCCTGATCGGCGCGCTGAAGTCGAACCTGGGCCACACCCAGGCGGCCTCCGGCGTGGCAGGCGTGATCAAGATGGTGCTGGCGATGCAGAACGGCGTGCTGCCGCGCACGCTGCACGTCGGCACGCCGTCCTCGCACGTCGACTGGACGGCCGGCGCCGCCGAGCTCCTCACCGAGGAGACCGCGTGGCCGGCCACCGGCCACCCGCGCCGGGCGGGCGTCTCCGCCTTCGGCGCGAGCGGCACCAACGCCCACGTCATCGTCGAGGCGCCGCCCGCGGCCGAGCCGGCCGAGGAGCGCCCGGACGACCGGCCGCTGCCCGTCCCGCTCTCCGCCGCGACGCCCGCCGCGCTGCGCGAGCAGGCCGCCCTGCTGCTCGGCCACCTCGCCGCGCACCCGGAGCTGGCGGTCCGCGACCTCGGCCACTCGCTGGCCACCACCCGCACGCTGCACGACCACCGGGCCGCCGTGCTCGCCGCCGACCGCGCCGAGCTGGCGCAGGGCCTGCACGCCCTCGTCGACGGCCAGGCCGCGCCGCAGCTCGTCCAGGGCTCGGCCCTGGGCGGGAAGACCGCCTTCCTCTTCCCCGGCCAGGGCTCGCAGCGCCCCGGCGCCGGGCGGGAGCTGTACGCCGCCCACCCCGTGTTCGCCGACGCGCTGGACGCCGTCCTCGCCGGTTTCGAGGGACGGCTGGCCGGGCCGCTGCGCCCGGTGCTGTTCGCGGTGGAGGGGTCGGCGGAGGCCGCGCTGCTGGATGACACGGGGTATGTGCAGCCGGCGCTGTTCGCGCTGGAGGTGGCGTTGTTCCGGCTGGTGGAGTCGTGGGGTGTGCGGCCCGATTTCGTGGTCGGGCATTCGATCGGTGAGATCGCTGCGGCGCACGTGGCGGGGGTGTTCTCGCTGGAGGATGCCTGCTCGCTGGTGGCTGCTCGGGCTCGGCTGATGTCCGAACTCCCCGGTGGGGGAGCGATGGTGTCCGTCGAGGCGACGGAGGCGGAGGTGCTGCCGCTGCTGACGGACGGCGTCTCCATCGCCGCCGTCAACGGCCCGCGCGCCGTCGTCCTCTCCGGAGACTCCGACGCCGTCGAGCGCATCGCCGCCGGATTCGCCGCCGACGGACGCAGGACTAGGCGTTTGCGGGTGAGCCATGCGTTTCACTCCGTACACATGGACGCCATGCTCGACGACTTCGAGCGGACCGCCCGGGGCATCGCCTACGCCGCCCCGCGCATCCCGCTCGTGTCCAACCTGACCGGCGACGTCGTCACCGGCGGCACCGGGGCGGAGCTCGGGGCGCGGTACTGGGTGCGCCACGTCCGCGAGGCCGTCCGCTTCGCCGACGGCGTCGCCGCCCTCACCGCCCGCGGCGTGCGCCGCCACCTCGAACTCGGCCCGGACGGCGTGCTGTCCGCACTCGTCCAGGCCAACACGGCCGAGGACGCCGACCCGGCCCGCCCGGTGGTCACCGCCACCGCGCTGCGCCACGGCCGCGACGAACGCACGACCCTGCTCGCCGCCGTCGCCCGCCTGCACACCGACGGGCTCGCGCCGGACTGGGCGGCCGTCTTCGCCGGCACCGGCGCCCGCCGGGTCGACCTGCCCACCTACCCGTTCCAGCGGCAGCGCTACTGGCCCGAGCAGTCGTTCGCCTCGGCGGCGTCCCCGGGTGCGTCTCCGTCCGCCTCGGACGGGGAGTTCTGGACGGCGCTGCGCACCGCGTCCTTCGACGCGCTCGCCGGCACCCTGGACGTCGACGGCGACGCCCTCGCCCAGGTGCTCCCCGCCCTGCGCGACTGGCACGACCGGCGCGAGGAGCAGGCCGCCGTGGACGCCCGCCGCCGGCGGATCGTCTGGAAGCCGCTCGACCGGCCGCGTGCCGCGGCCCCGGCCGGCACCTGGCTCGCCGTCGTGCCCGCCGGCGACGGCGACCCGGCGTGGACCGACGAGGTCCTCGCCGCGCTCGGTACGGACGCCGTCCGGCTGACCGTCGAGGCCGACGCCGACCGGGCCGGTCTCGCCAAGCAGCTCGCCGAACTTCCCTACGCGGCCGAGGAGATCGCCGGGGTGGTGTCCCTCCTGGCGCTCGACGAGTCCGTGGACGGTTCCGTCCCCGCCGGGCTCGTCCGCACCGCCGCGCTGGTGCAGGCCCTCGGCGACACCCGGATCGGCGCACCCCTGTGGTGCCTCACCCGGGACGCCGTCGCGGCTGCCCCCGGCGACCGCGTCACCGGCCTGGCCCAGGCGGCCGTCTGGGGCCTCGGTCGGGTCGCCGCGCTCGAACTCCCGCAGCGCTGGGGCGGGTTGATCGACCTGCCCGCGATCCTCGACCGGCGCACCGCGGCCCTGCTCGCCGCCGTCCTCGCCGACCCGGACGGGGAGGACCAGCTGGCCGTCCGGCCCGCCGGGGTCCTCGGCCGGCGCCTGGCCGCCACACCGGGCGGATCCGTGAGCGATCCGGCGGACTGGGACCCGACCGGCACCGTCCTGATCACCGGCGGCACCGGCGCCCTCGGCGCCGAAGTCGCCCGCGGCCTCGCCGCCGCCGGCGCCCGGCACCTCGTGCTGCTCAGCCGCCGGGGCCCGGACGCCCCCGGGGCGGCCGAGCTCCGCGAGGAACTCGCCGCCACCGGCACGGCGGTCACCCTCGCGGCCTGCGACGCCGCCGAACGGGAGGCGCTCGCCGCCGTCCTGGCCGCCGTGCCCGCCGAGCACCCGCTGACCGCCGTGGTCCACGCCGCCGGAGTGCTCGACGACGGAGTCATCGACGGCCTCACCCTCGACCGCTTCGAGGACGTCTACCGCGCCAAGGCCACCTCGGCGCTCCTGCTCGACGAGCTGACCAGGGACCACGACCTCGCCGTCTTCGCCCTGTTCTCCTCCGCCTCCGCGGCCGTCGGCAACCCCGGCCAGGGCAACTACGCGGCCGCCAACGCCGTCCTCGACGCCCTCGCCGAACGCCGCCGCGCCGACGGACTCGCCGCCACCTCCCTCTCCTGGGGCGCCTGGGCCGGCGGCGGCATGGCCGCCGACACCCGGGCCGGCGAGGCCGCCCGCCGCACCGGCATCCGGCCGCTCGACCCGGCCGTCGCGGTCGCCGCGCTGCGCCGCGCCGTCCTCGACACCGCGCCGACCACCCTGGTCGCCGACGTCGACCCGGAGCGCTTCGTCCGCGCCTTCACCGCCGTCCGCCCGAGCCGGCTGCTCGCCGAACTCCCCGGCTACGCCGACGTGCAGAGCTCGGGCGAGGACGACGGGAACGGCCGCGAGCTGCGCGCCGAACTGGCCGCGCTCAGCCCGGCCCGCCGCTCCGCCGCCCTCCTCGGGCTGGTGCGCGGACGCGCGGCCGAGGTGCTCGGACTGCCCGGCATCGAGGCCGTCGGCCCCGAGAAGGCCTTCCGCGACCTCGGGTTCGACTCGCTCGGCGCGATCGAGCTGCGCAACCGGCTCGGCGCCGCTACCGGCCTCGACCTGTCCCCGACGCTGGTCTTCGACCACCCGAGCCCGACCGAGCTCGCCGCGCACCTGCTCGGCCTGCTGGCCGGTGACGGGGACGCCGTGGAGCCGGGGGACCCCGAGCGAGACCGCCTGCGGGCGCTCGTCGAGTCCGTCCCGCTGGACCGCCTGCGGCGCAGCGGGGTCCTGGACGCGCTGCTGAGGCTCGCCGACGGCGCGTCCGCCCAGGATGCCCAGGAGGCCGAGGAGGCCGACGCCATCGACGCCATGGACCTCGACGACCTGGTGCAGGCCGCCCTGCGCAACGACCCCGACCACGCCCAGGACTGACGGAGAGCACCCATGACCACGCCCCACGACAAGGTAGTCGCCGCTCTCCGGTCCTCGATGAAGGAGACCGAACGGCTGCGCAAGCAGAACCGGCAGCTCCTGGACGCGGCCGCCGAGCCCGTCGCCGTCATCGGCATGGGCTGTCGCTACCCGGGCGGCGTCGCCTCGCCCGAGGACCTCTGGGACCTCGTGGCGGGCGGCACCGACGCCACCGGCGGCTATCCGGAGGACCGCGGCTGGGACCTCGGCGCGCTGGCGGACGCCGGCGTCGACGAGCGCGGCACCCGCGTCTCGCGGCGCGGCGGCTTCCTCGACTCGGTGTCCGGCTTCGACGCCGACTTCTTCGGCATCTCGCCGCGCGAGGCCGTCTCCACCGACCCCCAGCAGCGCCTGCTGCTGGAGACCTCGTGGGAGGCGTTCGAGCGGGCCGGCCTCGACCCGGCGGGCCTGCGCGGCAGCCGCACCGGCGTCTTCCTCGGCACCAACGGCCAGGACTACGCGTACCTGCTGGTGCGCTCCCTGGCCGACGCCACCGGCGACATCGGCACCGGCATCGCCGCCTCGGCGCTCTCCGGCCGACTCTCCTACACCCTCGGTCTCGAGGGCCCGGCGGTGACGGTCGACACCGCCTGCTCGTCCTCGCTGGTCGCCCTGCACTGGGCGGTCCAGGCGCTGCGGGCCGGCGAGTGCACGCTCGCCGTCGCGGGCGGCGTCAACGTGATGGCGACGCCCGGCTCGCTGATGGAGTTCTCCCGGCAGGGCGGACTGGCCTCGGACGGGCGCTGCAAGGCGTTCGCCGACGGGGCCGACGGGACGGGCTGGGCCGAGGGCGTCGGCGTGCTGGTGCTGGAGCGGCTGTCGGACGCGCGGCGCAACGGGCACCCGGTGCTCGCGGTCGTCCGGGGCTCGGCGGTGAACCAGGACGGCGCGTCCAACGGCTTCACCGCGCCCAACGGGCCCTCGCAGCAGCGGGTGATCCGCCAGGCGCTGGCGAACGCGGGGCTGTCGGCCGCCGACGTCGACGCCGTCGAGGGCCACGGGACGGGCACGCCGCTCGGCGACCCGATCGAGGCGCAGGCGCTGCTCGCCACGTACGGGCAGGGCCGGGAGGACGGGCGGCCGCTGTGGCTGGGCTCGGTCAAGTCCAACTTCGGCCACGCCCAGGCTGCGGCCGGGGTCGCGGGCGTGATCAAGATGGTGCAGGCGCTGCGGCACGGTGTGCTGCCGAAGACGCTGTACGCGGACACGCCGTCCTCGCGCGTGGACTGGTCGGCGGGCGCGGTGCGGCTGCTGACCGAGGCGCGCGAGTGGCCGGGGGACGAGCGGCCGCGACGGGCGGGGGTGTCCTCCTTCGGGATCAGCGGGACGAACGCGCACGTGATCGTCGAGCAGGCGCCTGTCGTGGATCAGGCGGAGGCGCCGGGCTCGGCGCCTGGCGTGGTGTCGTGGGTGGTCTCGGCGAAGTCGGAGGAGGCGCTCGACGCGCAGCTGGAGCGGCTCGGCGGCGTCGTCGGCTCGCCGGTGGACGTGGGGCTGTCGCTGGCCGGGCGGTCGCGGTTCCGGCACCGGGCGGTGCTGGTGGACGGGGTCGAGGTTGCGCGTGGGGTGGCGGGGGAACGGTCGACGGCATTCCTGTTCTCGGGGCAGGGGTCGCAGCGGTTGGGGATGGGGCGGGAGTTGTATGCCCGGTTCCCGGTGTTCGCGTCGGCGTTCGATGCGGTGTGTGTCGCGATGGACGTGCCCTTGCGCGAGGTGGTGTGGGGTGACGACGCCGAGCTGCTGAATCGGACGGACTTCGCTCAGGCGGGGTTGTTCGCGGTCGGGGTGGCGCTGTTCCGGTTGCTCGAATCGTTGGGTGTGGAGCCGGAGTTCGTTGCGGGGCATTCGATCGGTGAGATCGCGGCTGCGCATGTGGCCGGGGTGTTCTCGCTGGAGGATGCCTGCACGCTGGTGAGTGCTCGTGGGCGTCTGATGCAGGCGCTGCCGTCCGGTGGCGTGATGCTGGCGGTGCAGGCTTCGGAGGACGAAGTCCTGCCGTTGCTGGGCGAGTTCGTGTCGATCGCGGCGGTGAACGGTCCGACCTCCGTGGTCGTCTCGGGCTCTCTCGAAGCGGTGGCGGCGATCGAGGCGCACTTCGCGGACCGCAAGACCACGCGGCTGAAGGTCTCGCACGCGTTCCACTCGCCGCTGATGGATCCGATGCTGGAGGACTTCCGCGAGGTCCTCAACGGGCTGACGTACCAGGCCCCTTCGATCCCGCTGGTCTCCAATCTGACCGGCTCCCTGGGCGAGGACGTCACCACGCCCGACTACTGGGTGCGTCACGTCCGTGAGGCCGTCCGTTTCGCCGACGGCCTCGACGCCCTGCGCGCAGCCGGCGCCACGGCCTTCGTCGAGCTCGGTCCGGACGGCGTCCTCGCCGCCCTCGCCCAGCACGAGTCGGACGCCCCCGCCCTCCCGCTGCTGCGCCGTGACCGGCCCGAGGAGCAGACCCTCGTCACCGCCCTGGCCCGCCTGCACGTCACCGGCGTTTCCGTCGACTGGGCCCGGCTGTTCGAGGGCACCGGCGCCCGCCGCGTCGACCTGCCGACGTACGCCTTCCAGCACGAGCACTACTGGCCCGCCCTGGGCAGCGGCGTCGGCGACGTCGCCTCCGCCGGTCTGCTGGCGGCGGACCACCCGCTCCTCGGGGCCGCTGTGCCGCTCGCGGGCACGGACAGCGTCGTCTTCACCGGCCGGCTCGCGCCCGGCACGGCGGTGTGGGACGGCGACGCGGACGTCTTCCCGTCGGCCGGGTTCCTGGAGCTGGCGATCCGGGTCGGCGACCACGTCGGCTGCGACCGGGTCGAGCGGCTCACCGTGACCCGGCCGCTCGCGCTGGACGCGGGCACCATGCTCCAGGTCCGGGCCGGTGCGCCGGACGGGTCGGGGGCGCGGACGGTGACGTTCTTCTCGCGCCCCGACGGCGGGCTCGACGAGCCCTGGACCGAACACGCCACCGGGGTGCTGACCACGGGAGCGCGCGCCGCCGACTTCGACGCGGCGGTCTGGCCGCCGGCCGGCGCGGTCGCGGACGACGCGGTCACGGACGGCACCGGCGTCTGGCGGCGCGGCGAGGAGACCTTCGCCGAGGCCGAGCTCCCGGCCGAACTGGCGGGCACGGCAGCCGGGTTCGGGCTGCACCCCGCGCTGCTGGCCGCCGTCCTGCGGGCGGACGGCCGGGGGCTCGTCCCCGTGGCCTGGTCCGGGGTGTCGCTGCACGCCACGGGCGCCACGGTGGCGCGCGCCCGGCTGGTGCGGACGGGCGCGGACACGGTGTCGCTGGCCCTCGCCGACGCGGCGGGCGAGCTCGTGCTCTCGGCGGAGTCCGTGGAGCTGGGTGAGCCGGCCGCCGCCTCTCACGGGGCGAACGGGTCATTGCTGCGGCTGGAGTGGATCGCGGCTACGCCCGTCCGGCCGGTGGGCGTTCGGTCCGTGGAGGTCGCCGGGCTGTCCGAGCTCGGCGACGACGTGCCGGAGGTCGTGGTGGTCCCGGTGGCGGGCGGTTCGACGCCCGAGCGGGTGCACGAGGTGACGGCGTGGGCGCTGGGCCTGGTGCAGGAGTGGCTGGCGGGGCCGCGCTTTGCGGATGCCCGCCTGGTGTTCGTCACCCGGGGCGCGGTCGACGGGGTGTCGGACCTCGCGGGCGCTGCCGTGTGGGGTCTGGTGCGGGCGGCCGAGTCGGAGAACCCGGGCCGCTTCGTGCTCGTGGACACGGACGGCGAGCTGCCGTTGGACGCCGTGCTGGCGACCGGCGAGTCGCAGGTGGTGATCCGCGAGGGTGCCGTGCGCGTCGGCCGGCTGACCCGCGCTCCCGGCGGTGGGTCGTCCGCGGGCTGGGGCGAGGGAACGGTCGTCGTCACGGGCGGCACTGGCGGTCTTGGCCGTCTCGTCGCACGCCACCTGGTGGCGGAACACGGCGTCCGGGACCTGCTGTTGCTGAGCCGCCGCGGGGGCGTCGGTGTGTGGCTGGAGGACCTGCGCGAGCTGGGCGCCGACGTCGAGGTCGTGGCCTGTGACGCCGCCGACCGCGAGGCGCTCGCCGAGGCCCTGAAGGGCCGGACGATCACGGGCGTCGTGCACGCGGCCGGTGTGCTGGACGACGGCGTCGTGAGCGCACTGACGCCCGAGCGACTCGCTGCCGTCCTGCGTCCCAAGGTCGACGCGGCGTGGAACCTGCACGAGCTGACCAAGGACCAGGACCTCAAGGCCTTCGTCCTCTTCTCGTCCATCTCCGGTGTCCTGGGCAGTGCCGGCCAGGGCAACTACGCGGCGGCGAACGTCTACCTCGACGCGCTTGCCGTCCGGCGCCGTCAGAACGGCCTGCCCGCCCAGTCCCTCGGCTGGGGCGCGTGGGTGCCGACCGCCGGCATGACGGGCACGCTCACCGAGGCCGACCTGCACCGCATCCGCTCCTCCGGCGTCCCGCCCCTGACCGAGGAGGACGGTCTCGCGCTGCTCGACGCCGCGATGGCCGTCGACGAGCCGTACCTGGTCGCGACCGGCCGCATGGCCTCCGGCGCCCGCCCGCGCGGCGAGGTGCCGACGATGTTCCGCGCCCTCCTGCCCGCCGGGCGCCGTACCGCCGTGAGCACCACCGGCACGGCCCTCGCCGCCCGCGTGCACGAGCTGCGCGAGGGCGACCGCCTGCGCCACCTCGTCGACCTCGTCCGCGCGGAGGCCGCCGGCGTCCTCGGCCACGCCTCGGGCCAGGCGGTCGACCCCGCGCGCGAGTTCCGGGACCTCGGCTTCGACTCCCTCACCGCGATCGAGCTGCGCAACCGCCTTGCCGACGTCACCGGGCTGCGGCTGCCGGCGACCATGGTCTTCGACTACCCGACCCCGCACGCCCTCGCCGCGCACCTACTCGGGGACCTCCTCGACGATGAGGACGACGTGGCGGCCCCGGTGGCCACCACCGCCGACGCCGGGGAGCCGATCGCGATCGTCGGCATTGCCTGCCGCCTGCCGGGCGGCGTGCGGACCCCCGAGGACCTCTGGCGGCTCCTGAGCGAGGGCCGCGACGGCATCACCGACTTCCCGACCGACCGCGGCTGGGACCTCGACGCGCTCTTCGGCACCGGCCACGGCGTGAGCGCCACCCGCCAGGGCGGCTTCCTCGCCGGCCTCGGGGACTTCGACGCGGGCTTCTTCGGCATCTCGCCGCGCGAGGCCCTCGCGATGGACCCGCAGCAGCGCCTGCTGCTGGAGACGTCCTGGGAGGCCTTCGAGCGGGCGGGCATCGACCCGACCGCGCTGCGCGGCAGCCGGACCGGCGTCTTCGTCGGCACGACGGGCCAGGACTACGCCTCGCTGGTGATGAACTCCCGGGAGGAGGTGGAGGGCCACGCGAGCACCGGGCTGGCCAACAGCGTGATCTCGGGCCGGGTGTCCTACTGCTTCGGCCTGGAGGGCCCGGCGCTCACGATCGACACCGCCTGCTCCTCCTCGCTCGTGGCGATGCACCTGGCCGCGCAGTCCCTGAACAGCGGCGAGTGCACCCTGGCCCTGGCCGGCGGCGTGACCGTCCTGTCCACACCGATGAGCTTCCTCGGCTTCACCCGGCAGGGCGGGCTCGCGACGGACGGGCGCTGCAAGGCGTTCGCGGACGGTGCGGACGGGACGGGCTGGTCGGAGGGCGCCGGCGTGCTGGTGCTGGAGCGGCTCTCGGACGCCCGCAGCAACGGGCACCCGGTGCTGGCCGTCGTGCGCGGCAGCGCCGTCAACCAGGACGGCGCCTCCAACGGTCTCACCGCCCCCAACGGCCCGTCCCAGCAGCGCGTCATCCGGCAGGCGCTGGCGAACGCGGGGCTGTCGGCGGGAGAGGTCGACGCCGTCGAGGCGCACGGCACGGGAACGACGCTCGGGGACCCGATCGAGGCGCAGGCGCTGCTCGCCACGTACGGGCAGGAGCGTGAACTCCCGCTGTTCCTCGGCTCGGTGAAGTCCAACCTCGGGCACACCCAGGCGGCGGCCGGGGTCGCGGGCGTGATCAAGATGGTGGAGGCGATGCGGGCGGGCGTGCTGCCGAAGACGCTGTACGTCGACGCGCCGTCCTCGCACGTCGACTGGTCGGCCGGCGCGGTGGAGCTCCTGACGGAGGCGCGCGAGTGGCCCGAGGCCGGGCACCCTCGCCGGGCCGGGATCTCGTCGTTCGGGATCAGCGGGACGAACGCCCACGTGATCGTCGAGCAGGCGCCTGTCGTGGATGGCGCGGAGGCGCCGGGCTCGGTGCCCGGCGTGGTGCCATGGGTGGTCTCGGGAGCGTCGGAGGACGCGCTGGACGCGCAACTGGCCGGGCTCGCCGGGGTGGCCGGCTCGTCGGCGGACGTCGGGTTGTCGCTGGCCGGGCGGTCGCGGTTCGGGCACCGGGCGGTGCTGCTGGACGGCGCCGAGGTGGCGCGTGGCACGGCGGGAGAGCGGCGGCTCGCGCTGCTGTTCTCGGGGCAGGGGTCGCAGCGGCTGGGGATGGGGCGGGAGTTGTATGCCCGGTTCCCGGTGTTCGCGGAGGCGTTCGACGCGGTGTGTGCGCAGTTCGATCTGCCCGTCCGCGATGTGGTGTGGGGTTCGGACGAGGAGCTGCTGGACCGGACGGAGTTCGCCCAGGCCGCGTTGTTCGCGGTCGAGGTGGCGTTGTACCGGCTCGTCGAATCGCTAGGCGTGCGGGCCGAGTTCGTGGCCGGGCACTCGATCGGTGAGATCGCGGCTGCGCATGTGGCCGGGGTGTTCTCGCTGGAGGACGCCTGCACGCTGGTGAGTGCTCGTGGGCGTCTGATGCAGGCGCTGCCTTCCGGTGGCGCGATGCTGGCCGTGCAGGCTTCGGAGGACGAAGTCCTGCCGCTGCTGCGCGACTTCGTGTCGATCGCGGCCGTCAACGGTCCGACCTCCGTCGTCGTCTCGGGCTCTCTCGAAGCGGTGGCGGCGATCGAGGCGCACTTCGCCGACCGCAAGACCACGCGGCTGAAGGTCTCGCACGCGTTCCACTCCCCGCTGATGGATCCGATGCTGGCGGACTTCCGCGAGGTCCTCAACGGACTGACGTACCAGGCCCCTTCGATCCCGCTGGTCTCCAACCTCACCGGTGAGCTCGGCGGCGAGGACGTCACCACCCCCGACTACTGGGTGCGCCACGTCCGCGAGGCCGTCCGCTTCGCCGACGGGATCCTCGCCCTCGACGCAGCCGGTGCCACGGACTACCTGGAGCTCGGCCCCGGTGGCGTGCTCACCGCCCTCGCCGTGCAGAACCTCGACGAGGGCGCCGACCGCGTCGCCGTCCCCGCGCTGCGCCGCGACCGGCCCGAGGAGCACACCCTCGTCACCGCCCTCGCCCGCCTGCACGTCACCGGCGTGCCTGTCGACTGGGCCCGGCTGTTCGACGGCACCGGCGCCCGCCGCACCGACCTGCCGACGTACGCCTTCCAGCACGAGCGCTACTGGCCCGCCCAGGCCGCGCACACGGGCGACGTCACCGGCGCGGGCCTGCAGTCGGCCGAGCACCCGCTGCTGGGCGCGGTGGTCTCCCCGGCCGACTCGGGCAGCGTGCTGCTGACCGGCCGGCTGTCGCTGAAGGCGCAGCCGTGGCTGGGCGACCACCGGGTGGGCGGCGTGGCCGTGTTCCCGCCGACGGGGTTCCTGGAGCTGGCCGTCCGGGCCGCCGACCAGGTGGCCTGCGACCGGGTCGAGCGGCTGACGCCGGCCGAGCCGCTGGTGCTGCCCGAGGACGGCGCCGTCGTCGTCCAGCTGGCGGTCGGCGCGCCGGACGAGGCCGGGACGCGTTCTCTGAGCTGCTACGCCCGGCCGGCGGAGGCCGTGGACGGCCCGTGGACCTGTCACGCCACCGGCACGCTGGCCGTGGGCGAGCGGGAAGACGACTTCGACGCCTCCGCGTGGCCCCCGGTGGACGCGGTGGCGGTGGATCCGGCGTCCTGCCACGACCCGCTGGACCACGGCCCGGCGTTCCGCACGCTGCAGGCGGTGTGGCGGCGGGGCGACGAGGTGTTCGCGGAGGCCGTCCTGCCGGGGCGGGCCGAGGACGCGGCGCCGTACGGGCTGCATCCGGCGCTGCTGGAGGCGGCCGTCCAGATCGCCGCCCTCATTGGGGCGGACGACGGCGCGCGGCTGGTGCCCACGGACTGGCGCGACGTGGCGCTGCACGCGACCGGTGCGGCCGTCGTGCGGCTGCGGGTCGCGAGGGCGAGCGAGGACGCGGTGTCCGTGGAGGTCGCCGACGCGGCGGGCGGTCCCGTGCTGTCGGCCGGGTCGCTGACGCTGGGCGAGCCGGCCGCCGTGGCCGAGCGAGCCGACCTGGCCGGGGCGCTGCTGCGGCTCGACTGGGTGGACGTACCGGCGCGCGCCACCGCGCCCGTGCGGGCCGTCACGCTGGGCGAGGACGTGCCGTCGCTCGCCGACGTGACGGGAGCGGTGCCGGAGGTCGTGCTCGTGCCGGTGGCGGGCGGTTCGACGCCCGAGCAGGCGCACGAGGTGACGGCGTGGGCGCTGGGCCTGGTGCAGGAGTGGCTGGCCGAGCCGCGCTTCGCCGACGGCCGCCTGGTGTTCGTCACCCGGGGCGCGGTGCCGGGCGGCGAGGTCGCGGACCTCGTCGGCGGCGCGGTCTGGGGTCTCGTCCGGGCGGCCGAGGCGGAGAACCCGGGCCGGTTCGCCCTGCTCGACGTCGAGCGTGCGTCGGACGTCGAGGCGGCGCTGCCCGTCCTCTGCGCCCAATTGGACGGCGGCGACTTCCAGTTCACTGCGCGTGCCGGAGCCGTCCGAGTGGGCCGGCTGGACCGGGTGGCTCCTGGCGAACCCTCGAAGGGCTGGGGCACGGGCACCGTGGTGATCACGGGTGGCACCGGCGGTCTGGGCCGTCTCGTCGCCCGGCATCTCGTCGCCGAACACGGCGTGCGGGAGCTGCTGTTGCTGAGCCGCCGTGGTGGCGCGTCCGAGCTGGTGGAGGAGCTGGCGGGGCTGGGTGCCCGTGCGGAGGTCGTGGCTTGTGACGCGGCCGACCGCGAGGCGCTTGCGCAGGCCCTGGGCGGTCGGACGATCACGGGTGTCGTGCACGCGGCCGGTGTGCTGGACGACGGCATCGTCACCGCGCTGACCCCCGAGCGCCTGTCGGCCGTCCTCCGTCCCAAGGTCGATGCCGCCTGGAACCTGCACGAGCTGACGAAGGACCAGGACCTCAAGGCCTTCGTCCTCTTCTCGTCCATCTCGGGCGTGATGGGTACGGCCGGCCAGGGCAACTACGCGGCAGCCAACGTCTACCTCGACGCGCTTGCCGTCTGGCGCCGTCAACAGGGCCTGGCCGCCCAGTCCCTGGGCTGGGGCGCCTGGGTGCCGACGGCCGGCATGACGGGCACGCTCACCGAGGCCGACCTGCGCCGCATCCGGGCCACCGGAGTCCCGCCCCTCACGGAGGAACAGGGCCTCGCCCTGCTCGACGCCGCCATGGGAACCGACGAGCCCTACCTCGTCCCCATCGGCCGCGCCACCGGCCCGGCCCGGATGCCCGGCACCGTGCCCGCGCTGCTGCGCGGCCTCGTCCGCGGCGCCCGCCGCACGGCGGAGTCCTCCGGCGGCCGCACCGGCGCGGTGGCCGCGCTCGCCGCCCGCCTCTACGAGCTGCGCGAGGCCGACCGCCTGCGCCACGTCGTCGACCTGGTCCGCACCGAGGCCGCCGGCGTCCTCGGCCACGCCTCGCCGCAGGCCGTCGCCGCCGACCGGGACTTCCACGACCTCGGCGTGGACTCCCTCACGGCACTCGAACTGCGCAACCGCCTGACCACCGTCACCGGCCTGCGCCTGCCCGCGACCCTGGTCTTCGACCACCCGACCTCCGCCGTCCTCGGCGCACACCTGCTCGGCGTGCTCCTCGACGAGCAGGAAGCGGCGGACGGCGCCGCGCTGTTCGGCCAACTCGACCGCCTGGACGCGGCCCTGGCCGACGCGGACACCGACGAGGCGACCCGCAACGCGGTTTCCCTCCGGCTGCGCCGAATGCTGGAGAAATTGCGAAACCAGGACGCGCAGAATGCCGAGGACGCCATTGCGGAGCGGCTCGAAGCAGCGAGCGCGGACGAGGTCCTGGCCTTCATCGACAACGAGCTCGGCCGTCTGAGCGACCGCTGACCGACCCTGCCTCATCACAGGAAGGCACCATCCCCCATGTCGAACGACAGCAAGCTCGTTGACTACCTCAAGTGGGTCACGGCCGACCTGCACCAGACACGCCAACGACTGCTGGAGGCCGAGTCGGGCCGGCACGAGCCGATCGCCATCGTCGGCATGGCGTGCCGCCTGCCGGGCGGGGTGACCACCCCCGAGGAGCTCTGGCGGCTGGTCGCGGACGGGCAGGACGGCATCACCGGGTTCCCCGCCGACCGCGGCTGGGACATCGCGGCGCTGCTCGGCGAGGGCAGCGGCAGCAGCGCCGCGATCGAGGGCGGGTTCGTCGCGGCCGGCGAGTTCGACGCGGGTTTCTTCGGGATCTCGCCGCGCGAGGCCCTCGCGATGGACCCGCAGCAGCGCCTGCTGCTGGAGACGTCCTGGGAGGCCTTCGAGCGGGCGGGCATCGACCCAGCGGGCCTGCGCGGCACCCGCACCGGCGTGTTCGTCGGCACGGCGGGCGTCGACTACGTCGGCGTGGTGATGAACTCGGACGAGGACATGGAGGGCCACGCGACCACCGGCCTGACGGCGAGCGTGCTGTCCGGCCGGGTGTCGTACACCTTCGGTCTGGAGGGCCCGGCGGTCACCGTCGACACGGCGTGCTCCTCGTCGCTCGTGGCGATGCACCTCGCGTCGCAGGCGCTGCGGGCCGGCGAGTGCACGCTGGCCCTCGCGGGCGGCGTCACCGTGCTGTCGACGCCGATGAGCTTCTCCGGGTTCTCCCGGCAGGGCGGGCTGGCGCCGGACGGGCGGTGCAAGGCGTTCGCCGACGCGGCGGACGGGACGGGCTGGGCGGAGGGCGCGGGCGTCCTGGTGCTGGAGCGGCTCTCGGACGCCCGCCGCAACGGGCACCCGGTGCTCGCCGTCCTGCGCGGCTCGGCCGTCAACCAGGACGGCGCGTCGAACGGACTGACGGCGCCCAACGGCCCGTCCCAGCAGCGCGTCATCCGCCAGGCGCTGGCCGCCGCCGGGCTGTCGGCCGCCGAGGTCGACGCCGTCGAGGGTCACGGGACGGGCACGCCGCTCGGCGACCCGATCGAGGCCCAGGCACTCCTCGCCACCTACGGGCAGGACCGTGAACAGCCGCTCCTGCTCGGCTCGCTGAAGTCCAACATCGGCCACACCCAGGCCGCGGCCGGCGCGGCCGGCGTGATCAAGACGGTGATGGCGCTGCGGCACGGCGTGCTGCCGAAGACGCTGCACGTCGACGCGCCGTCCGCCGAGGTGGACTGGTCGGCGGGGGCCGTCGAGCTGCTCACCGAGGCCCGGTCCTGGCCGGAGGCGGACCGGCCGCACCGCGCGGGCGTGTCCGCGTTCGGGATCAGCGGCACGAACGCGCACGTGATCGTCGAGGAGGCCGTGGAGGAGGATGCCGCGGCCGATGACCCGTCGGTCGTGCCCGGCGTGGTGCCGTCGGTGGTCTCGGCGAAGTCGGAGGAGGCGCTCGACGCGCAGCTGGAGCGGCTCGCCGGAGTCGGCGGTTCCCCCGTGGACGTCGCCCTCGCGCTCGCGGGCCGCTCGCGGCTCGGGCACCGGGCGGTGCTGGTGGACGGGGTCGAGGTTGCGCGCGGGGTGGCGGGGGAGCGGTCGACGGCATTCCTGTTCTCGGGGCAGGGGTCGCAGCGGTTGGGGATGGGGCGGGAGTTGTATGCCCGGTTCCCGGTGTTCGCGTCGGCGTTCGATGCGGTGTGTGTCGCGATGGACGTGCCCTTGCGCGAGGTGGTGTGGGGTGACGACGCCGAGCTGCTGAATCGGACGGACTTCGCTCAGGCGGGGTTGTTCGCGGTCGGGGTGGCGCTGTTCCGGTTGCTCGAATCGTTGGGTGTGGAGCCGGAGTTCGTTGCGGGGCATTCGATCGGTGAGATCGCGGCTGCGCATGTGGCCGGGGTGTTCTCGCTGGAGGATGCCTGCACGCTGGTGAGTGCTCGTGGGCGTCTGATGCAGGCGCTGCCGTCCGGTGGCGTGATGCTGGCGGTGCAGGCTTCGGAGGACGAAGTCCTGCCGCTGCTGGGCGATTTCGTGTCGATCGCGGCGGTGAACGGTCCGACCTCCGTGGTCGTCTCGGGCTCTCTCGAAGCGGTCGCGGTGATCGAGGCGCACTTCGCGGACCGCAAGACCACGCGGCTGAAGGTCTCGCACGCGTTCCACTCGCCGCTGATGGATCCGATGCTGGAGGACTTCCGCGAGGTCCTCAACGGGCTGACGTACCAGGCCCCTTCGATCCCGCTGGTCTCCAATCTGACCGGCTCCCTGGGCGAGGACGTCACGACCCCCGACTACTGGGTGCGTCACGTCCGTGAGGCCGTCCGTTTCGCCGACGGCCTCGACGCCCTGCGCGCAGCCGGCGCCACGGCCTTCGTCGAGCTCGGTCCGGACGGTGTCCTCGCCGCCCTCGCCCAGCACGAGTCGGACGCCCCCGCCCTGCCGCTGCTGCGCCGTGACCGGCCCGAGGAGCAGACCCTCGTCACCGCCCTGGCCCGCCTGCACGTCACCGGCGTTTCCGTCGACTGGGCCCGGCTGTTCGAGGGCACCGGCGCCCGCCGCGTCGACCTGCCGACGTACGCCTTCCAGCACGAGCGCTACTGGCCGCGCCCGTCCCGCCGCATCGGCGACGTGACCGGCGCCGGCCTCTCGCCCGCCGAGCACCCGCTGCTGGGCGCGACCGTCGCGCTCGCGAACGCCGAGGGCACGCTGCTGACCGGCCGGCTGTCGCTGAAGGCGCAGCCCTGGCTGGGCGACCACCGGGTGGGCGGCGTGGCCGTGTTCCCGCCGACGGGGTTCCTGGAGCTGGCCGTCCGCGCCGGTGACCAGGTGGCCTGCGACCGGGTCGAGCGGCTGACGCTCGCCGAGCCGCTGGTGCTGCCCGAGGACGGCGCCGTCGTCGTCCAGATCCAGGTGGACGCCCCGGCGGCCTCCGGCGCCCGCCCGGTGCGGATCTTCTCCCGGCCGGATGCCGACTCCGACGCCGAGTGGACGGAGCACGCCTCGGGCGAGCTCGTCCGCGGCGAGCGCACCGCCGACTTCGACGCCTCGGTCTGGCCGCCGAAGGGCTCGGTCGTCGCCGACCTGACCGGGATCCGGGAGGAGGCGGACCTCGGTCCGGCCTTCGACGGGCTGCGGTCGGTCTGGCGGCGCGGCGAGGAGACCTTCGTCGAGGCGGCCCTGCCGGGCGACGCGGCCGACGAGGCCGCCGGGTTCGGCGTGCACCCGGCGCTGCTGGCGGCCGTGGTGCGGGCGGACGGCCAGGGGCTGGTGCCGGTCGCGTGGTCCGGGGTGTCGCTGCACGCCTCGGGCGCGTCCGTGGTGCGTGCGCGGATCGTGCGGACGGGCGAGGAGACGCTCGCGCTCGCCGTCGTGGACGCCGCCGGGGAGCCGGTGCTGTCGGCCGAGGCCGTGACGCTGGCCGAGCCGGCCGCCGTGGTGCAGGGAGCGGCCGCGGCGGGCTCGCTGCTGCGGCTGGAGTGGGTGCCCGCGCCGTCGCGTGCGGGTGAGCGCGTGACGGCGGTGACGCTGGGCGCGGACGTGCCGTCGTTCGCCGACCTGACCGACGACGTGCCGGGTGCCGTGGTGGTCCCGGTGGCGGGCGGTTCGACGCCCGAGCGGGTGCACGAGGTGACGGCATGGTCGCTGGGCCTGGTCCAGGAGTGGCTGGCGGAGCCGCGGTTCGCGGACACGCGCCTGGTGTTCGTCACCCGGGGTGCGGTCGACGAGGTGTCGGACCTCGCCGGTGCTGCCGTGTGGGGCCTGGTGCGGGCGGCCGAGTCGGAGAACCCGGGCCGGTTCGTGCTCGTGGATGCGGACGGCGAGCTCCCGCTGGACGCGGTGCTCGCCGTGGGTGAGCCGCAGGTGGTGGTCCGCGACGGCGTCGTCCGGGTGGGCCGGCTGGCCCGGGTGGCTCCTGGCGAACCCTCGACGGGCTGGGGCACGGGCACCGTGGTGATCACGGGTGGCACCGGCGGTCTGGGTCGTCTCGTCGCCCGGCATCTCGTCACCGAACACGGCGTGCGGGAACTGCTGTTGCTCAGCCGCCGTGGTGGCGCGTCCGAATTGGTGGAGGAGCTGGCGGGGCTGGGTGCCCGTGCGGAGGTCGTGGCCTGTGACGCGGCCGACCGCGAGGCGCTCGCGCAGGCTCTGGACGGCCGGACGATCACGGGTGTCGTGCACGCGGCCGGTGTGCTGGACGACGGCATCGTCACCGCGCTGACCCCCGAGCGCCTGTCGACCGTTCTCCGTCCCAAGGTCGATGCCGCCTGGAACCTGCACGAGCTGACCAAGGACCAGGACCTCAAGGCCTTCGTCCTGTTCTCCTCCATCTCGGGTGTGATGGGTACGGCCGGTCAGGGCAACTACGCCGCGGCCAACGTCTACCTGGACTCCCTCGCGCACTGGCGCCGCCACCAGGGCCTGCCCGCCCAGTCCCTGGGCTGGGGCGCCTGGATGCCCACCGCCGGTATGACCGGGACCCTCTCGGAAGCCGACCTGCACCGCCTCCACGCCTCCGGCGTCCCGCCCCTCACCGAGGAGGACGGTCTCGCGCTGCTCGACGCCGCGATGGCCGTCGACGAGCCGTACCTGGTCGCGACCGGCCGCATGGCCACCGGCGCCCGCCCGCGCGGCGAGGTGCCGACGATGTTCCGCGCCCTGCTGCCCGGCGGGCGCCGCACGGCCTCCGCGACCGGCACCGGCGCCGCCACCATGACGGCCCTCGCCGCCCGCCTCTACGAGCTGCGCGAGGCCGACCGCCTGCGCCACGTCGTCGACCTGGTCCGCACCGAGGCCGCCGGCGTCCTCGGCCACGCCTCGCCGCAGGCCGTCGCCGCCGACCGCGACTTCCACGACCTCGGCATCGACTCCCTCACGGCACTCGAACTGCGCAACCGCCTGACCGCCGTCACCGGCCTGCGCCTGCCCGCCACCCTGGTCTTCGACCACCCGACCCCCGCCGCGATCGCCGACCTCGTCCTCGCGGAGGTGCTCGGGCAGCACGACGAGCCGCTCGCCCCGGCCGCGGCGGCCGCCGCCACCGCCGACGACCCGATCGCGATCGTCGGCATGGCCTGCCGCCTGCCCGGCGGGATCGGCACGCCCGAGGAGCTGTGGGCGCTGGTCGCCGAGGGCCGCGAGGGCATCTCCGACTTCCCGACCGACCGCGGCTGGGACCTCGACACCCTGCTCGGCGGCGGCCCCGGCGACCGGGGGCGCAGCGCCACCGCCAAGGGCGGCTTCCTGCACGGGGTGGCCGACTTCGACGCCTCCTTCTTCGGCATCTCGCCGCGCGAGGCCCTCGCCATGGACCCGCAGCAGCGGCTCCTGCTGGAGACGTCCTGGGAGGCCATCGAGCGCGCCGGGATCGACCCGACGGCGCTGCGCGGCAGCCGGACCGGTGTCTTCGTCGGCACCGGCGGCCAGGACTACCTGACGCTCGTCATGAACGCCCGGGAGGACATCGAGGGCCACGCGAGCACGGGCCTGGCCGCGAGCGTGGTCTCCGGCCGGATCTCCTACACCTTCGGCCTGGAGGGCCCGGCGGTCACCGTCGACACGGCGTGCTCCTCCTCCCTGGTGGCGATGCACCTGGCCGCGCAGTCCCTGCGCAGCGGTGAGTGCACCCTGGCCCTGGCGGGCGGCGTCACCGTGATGTCGTCCTCGCTCGGCTTCCCCGGCTTCACCCGGCAGGGCGGGCTGGCCCCGGACGGGCGCTGCAAGGCCTTCGCGGACGGCGCGGACGGGACGGGCTGGTCGGAGGGCGCCGGCGTGCTGGTGCTGGAGCGCCTCTCGGACGCCCGCAGCAACGGGCACCCGGTGCTGGCCGTCGTGCGCGGCAGCGCCGTCAACCAGGACGGTGCCTCCAACGGCCTCACCGCCCCCAACGGCCCGTCCCAGCAGCGCGTCATCCGCCAGGCCCTCGCCAACGCGCGCCTGTCGGCGGCGGACGTCGACTTCGTCGAGGGCCACGGCACGGGCACGACCCTGGGCGACCCGATCGAGGCCCAGGCCCTCCTCGCGACCTACGGGCAGGAGCGCGAACGCCCGCTGCTGCTCGGCTCGCTGAAGTCCAACATCGGCCACACCCAGGCCGCGGCCGGCGCGGCGGGCGTGATCAAGGCCGTGCTGTCGATGCAGCACGGTGTGCTGCCCCGCACGCTGCACGTGGACGCGCCGTCCTCGCACGTCGACTGGACGGCCGGTGACATCCGGCTGCTCACGCGGGCGGAGGAGTGGCCGCAGACCGGCCGGCCGCGCCGCGCGGGCGTGTCGGCCTTCGGGATCAGCGGCACCAACGCGCACGTGATCGTCGAGCAGGCGCCGCCGGCCGAGGCCCCCGCGCCGGAGCCGTCGGTGGCGCCGGGCGTGGTGCCGTGGGTGCCGGCGGGCAAGTCGGAGGCCGCGCTGGACGCGCAGCTCGCACGACTGGTCGGGCTGGACGCCTCGCCGGTCGACGTCGGCCTCTCGCTGGCCGCCGGGCGGTCGCGGTTCGCGCACCGGGCGGTGCTGCTGGACGGCGCCGAGGTGGCCAGGGGCGTCGCCGACGGCGAGCGCAGGACGGCACTGCTGTTCTCCGGACAGGGCGCCCAACGCCTGGGAATGGGGCAGGAATTGTACGCCCGCTTCCCCGTGTTCGCCGAGGCCTTCGATGCGGTGTGCGCGCAGTTCGATCTGCCCGTCCGCGAGGTGGTGTGGGGCTCGGACGAGGAGCTGGTCAACCGGACGGAGTTCGCCCAGGCCGGGCTGTTCGCAGTCGAGGTGGCGCTGTACCGGCTCGTCGAATCGCTGGGTGTGCGGGCCGAGTTCGTCGCGGGCCACTCGATCGGCGAGATCGCGGCCGCGCACGTCGCCGGGGTGTTCTCGCTGGAGGACGCCTGCACGCTGGTGAGTGCTCGCGGCCGGCTGATGCAGGCGTTGCCGGAGGGTGGCGCGATGCTCGCCGTGCAGGCTTCGGAGGACGAAGTCCTGCCGCTGCTGGGTGACTTCGTGTCGATCGCGGCCGTCAACGGTCCGACCTCCGTCGTCGTCTCGGGCTCTCTCGAAGCGGTGGCGGCGATCGAGCAGCACTTCGCCGACCGGCGGACCACGCGGCTCAAGGTCTCGCACGCGTTCCATTCGCCGCTGATGGACCCGATGCTGGAGGACTTCCGCACCGTCCTCAACGGGCTTGCCTACGGCGCCCCTTCGATCCCGCTGGTCTCCAACCTGGCCGGTTCCCTGGACGGCGACGTCACCACCCCCGACTACTGGGTGCGCCACGTCCGCGAGGCCGTCCGCTTCGCCGACGGTATCCGCACGCTGCACGCCGCCGGTGCGACCGACTTCCTGGAACTCGGCCCCGACGCGGCCCTCGCCCCGGCCGTCCGTCAGACCCTCGCGGACGCCCCGGAGGCCGTCGTCGAGCCGGCCGGCCGCCGTGGCCGTCCCGAGGAGACCGTCCTGCTGACCGCGCTGGCCCGTCTCCATGTCGTCGGCGTGCCCGTCGACTGGGCACGCCTGTTCGACGGCACCGGCGCCCGCCGCACCGACCTCCCGACGTACGCCTTCCAGCGCGAGCGCTACTGGCCGCAGACGTACGCCCCGGCCGCCGGCCCCGGCGCCGCCGTGCAGGACGACCCGCTGGACGCCCGCTTCTGGGCCGCCGTCGAGGGCGAGGACCTGGACGCGCTGGCCGCCGACCTCGCCGTGGACGGCGACGCGCTCGGCGCGGTGCTCCCCGCCCTGTCCGCCTGGCGGCGCCACCACCGCGACCAGTCCCTGCTGGACGCGCTGCGCTTCCACGAGTCCTGGCGCGCGCTGCCGGGCGGCTCGACGGCCCGGCCCTCCGGCCCGTGGCTGGTGGTCACGCCGGCCGAGGACGGCGACGAGGCGTGGACGGAGGCGGCCTGCGAGGCCGTCGGACCGGACGCCCTGCTCCTGTCCGTGCCCGCCCCGCAGCGCGCCGAGCTCGCCGCGCTGCTGCGGGAACTGCCCTCGACCGGGCGCCCGTTCACCGGCGTCCTGTCCCTCCTCGCGCTCGGCCGCGGCACCGACCCGGCCGCGGTGACCCTCGCCCTCCTGCAAGCCCTGGGCGACGCGGACGTCACCGCGCCGCTGTGGAGCCTGACGCGCGGCGCGGTCGCCGTGGCCCGCACCGACGTGCCGACCGCGCCCGAGCAGGCCGCCGTGTGGGGCCTCGGCCGGGTCGCCGCGCTGGAGCACCCCCAGCAGTGGGGCGGCCTCGTCGACCTGCCCGGGGCACCGGACCAGACCGCGGTGCGCCGGCTGGCCGCCGTCCTCGCCGGCGCGGACGGCCCGGACGGCTCGGACGCCGAGGACCAGATCGCGATCCGCACGGCCGCCGTCCACGCCCGCCGCCTGGTCCCGGCCCCGGCCGGCGCAGCCGACGCGGGCTGGACACCGGGGGCGACCCCGGGCACGGTGCTGATCACCGGGGGCACCGGCGGCCGGGGCGCCGCGGTGGCCCGGCAGCTCGCCGCCGCGGGCGCGAGCCACCTGCTGCTGGCGAGCCGCCGCGGCCCCGACGCCCCCGGCGCCGCCGACCTCGCCGAGGAGCTGAGCGGCCTGGGCGCCGCCGTGACGATCACCTCCTGCGACGTCGCCGACCGCGAGGCCCTCGCCGCCCTGCTGGCCGCGATCCCCGCCGACGCCCCGCTCACCGCCGTCGTCCACGCGGCGGGCACGGTCGACGACGGCGTCCTCGACGACCTGACGCCCGAGCGCCTCGCCGCCGTCCACCGGGTCCGCGCCGGGGCCGCCCTCCACCTCGACGAGCTGACCCGCGGCCTCGACCTGACGGCCTTCGTGCTCTGCTCCTCCGTCGCGGGCGCCGTCGGCACCCCCGGCCGCGCCACCCTGGCCGGCCCGGCCGCCGTCCTGGACGCGCTCGCCCAGCGCCGCCGCGCCGAGGGCCTGCCCGCCACCTCGATCGCCTGGGGCGCCTGGATCGGCGCCGAGTACACCGGCCCCGACGCGGGCGCCCCGGCCGAGGAGGACGGCCGCACCCAGCGCGCCGCCGTCCCCGCCCTGCACCCCGAGCTCGCCCTGGCCGCGCTGCGCCAGGCCGTCACCCGCCCGGCCCCGGCGCTCGTGCTGCTCGACCTGACGCAGCCGCAGGTCCTGGAGAGCCTGGTCGGCCTGCGCGGCAACCCGCTGCTGCGGGACCTCCCGGCCGCCCGGCCCGCCCTTGAGGCCGCCGCCGCGGCCCGCCGCGACTACGCGAGCGCCGCCTCCGAGCTCACCGGCCGCCTGCGCGCCCTCACCCCGGCCGAGCGCACCGCCCTGCTCACCGACCTCGTCCGCACCCACGTCGCCGCCGTGCTCGGCTACGCCGACCGCTCCGCCGTCGCCCCGGACCGCAAGTTCCGCGACCTCGGCTTCGACTCGCTGACCGCCGTCGAGCTGCCCGCCCGGCTCGGCGCGGCCACCGGCCTCAAGCTCCCCGCCACCTCCGTCTACGACTACCCGACCGCCCAGGCCCTCGCCGAGCACCTGCTGGCCGAGCTCCTCGACACCCCCGCCGACCCGCTGCTGCCCGCCCCGCGGGCCGCGGCCGACGACGCCGACCCGATCGTGATCGTCGGCATGGCCTGCCGCCTGCCCGGCGGCGTCACCTCGCCCGACGAGCTGTGGCGCCTGGTCTCCGAGGGCGGCGACGGCATCGCCGGCTTCCCCGAGGACCGCGGCTGGGACCTGCGGACCCTGCTCGTCGGCGACCGCGACGGCCGCGGCCGCAGCGCCACCCTGGAAGGCGGCTTCATCGACGCCGTCGCCGACTTCGACGCCTCCTTCTTCGGCATCTCGCCGCGCGAGGCCCTCGCGATGGACCCCCAGCAGCGCCTCCTCCTGGAGACCTCCTGGGAGGCCCTGGAGCGCGCGGGGGTCGACCCGCAGCGGCTCGGCGGCAGCCGCACCGGCGTCTTCGTCGGCACCAACGGCCTCGACTACGCGACGCTCATGATGAACTCGCGCGAGGACATCGGCGGCCACGCCGGCACCGGCCTCGCGTCGAGCGTCCTGTCCGGCCGCATCTCCTACACGCTCGGCCTGGAGGGCCCGGCCGTCACCGTCGACACCGCGTGCTCCTCGTCCCTGGTCGCCCTGCACTGGGCCGCCCAGGCGCTCCGCAACGGCGAGTGCGGACTCGCGCTCGCCGGCGGCGTGACGGTGATGACCACGCCGGTGAGCTTCGCCGGCTTCACCGTCCAGAACGGCCTCGCCGCGGACGGCCGCTGCAAGGCCTACTCGGACGCCGCCGACGGCACCAACTGGTCCGAGGGCGTCGGCATGGTCGTCCTGGAGCGGCTGTCCGACGCGCGCCGCAACGGGCACCCGGTGCTCGCCGTCGTGCGGGGCAGCGCCGTCAACCAGGACGGCGCCTCGAACGGCATCACCGCGCCCAACGGCCCGTCCCAGCAGCGCGTCATCCGCCAGGCCCTCGCGAGCGCCGGACTGTCCGCCGCCGAGGTCGACGCCGTCGAGGGCCACGGCACCGGCACCGCCCTCGGCGACCCGATCGAGGCCCAGGCGCTCCTCGCCACCTACGGCAGGAACCGCGAACGGCCGCTGCTGCTCGGCTCGCTGAAGTCGAACATCGGCCACACCCAGGCCGCCGCCGGGGTCGCCGGAGTGATCAAGACCGTGCTCGCCATGCGGCACGGCGTGCTGCCGAAGTCCCTGCACATCGACCGGCCGTCCGCCGTCGTGGACTGGACGGCGGGCTCGATCGACCTGCTCACCGAGGCGCGGCCGTGGCCCGAGGTCGACCGGCCCTGGCGCGCCGGGGTGTCCTCGTTCGGGATCAGCGGCACCAACGCGCACGTGATCCTCGAACAGGCGCCCGCCGCGGCCGAGCCCACCGACGACCAGCGGGTGCTGCCCGCCGTCGTCCCGTGGGTGCTCTCCGGCCGCTCCGAGGACGCGCTGGAGACCCACCTCGCCCGCGCCTGCGCGCTCGAACTCTCCCCGCTGGACATCGGGTTCTCGCTCGCCGCCGGACGCTCCGCCTTCGAGCACCGGGCCGTGCTGCTCGCGTGCAGCGAGGGCCTGACGGAGGTGGCCCGCGGCGTCGCGGCGGACCGCTCGACGGCCTTCCTGTTCTCCGGCCAGGGCTCGCAGCGCCTCGGCATGGGCCGGGAACTGTACGCGCGCTTCCCGGTGTTCGCGGACGCCTTCGACGCGGTGTGCGCGGTGCTGGACGAGCACCTGGACCAGCCGCTGCGCGCGGTCGTGTGGGGCGAGGACGCGGAGCTGCTGAACCGGACCTCGTACGCCCAGGCCGCGCTGTTCGCGGTCGAGGTGGCGCTGTACCGGCTGGTGGAATCCCTGGGCCTGCGGCCGGACTTCGTCGCGGGCCACTCGATCGGCGAGATCGCGGCCGCGCATGTGGCCGGGGTGTTCTCGCTCGGCGACGCGTGCGCCCTGGTGGCGGCGCGCGGCCGGCTGATGCAGGCGCTGCCGTCCGGCGGCGCGATGCTCGCCGTGCAGGCGACGGAGGACGAAGTCCTGCCGCTGCTCACCGAGTTCGTCTCGATCGCGGCCGTCAACGGTCCGGCCTCCGTCGTCGTCTCGGGCTCTCTCGAAGCGGTGGCGGCGATCGAGGCGCACTTCGCCGACCGCCGGACGTCCCGCCTGCGGGTGTCCCACGCCTTCCACTCGCCGCTGATGGACCCGATGCTGGAGGACTTCCGCACCGTCCTCGACGGCCTCTCCTACGGCACCCCGTCGATCCCACTGGTCTCCAACCTGACGGGCGCGCTGGGCGGGGAGTTCACCAGCCCCGACTACTGGGTGCGCCACGTCCGCGAGGCCGTCCGCTTCGCCGACGGAGTCCGCGCCCTGCGCGAGGCCGGCGCGACCGCCTTCCTCGAACTCGGCCCCGACGGCGTCCTCACCGCCCTCGCCGACCAGAGCCTCGGCGAGGACGCGGACTGCGTCCGCGCCGCCGCCCTGCGCAAGGACCGCGCCGACGAGCGCACCCTGCTCACCGCCCTCGCCGCACTCCACACGGCCGGCGTCCCGGTCGACTGGGCGGCCCTGTTCGACGGCACCGGCGCCCGCCGGGTCGACCTGCCCACCTACGCCTTCGACCACCGCCGCTACTGGCCGCGCCCGGCCGCCCTCTCCGGCGACGTCGCCTCCGTCGGCCTCGTCCCGGCCGACCACCCGCTGCTCGGCGCCGCGGTGCCGCTCGCCGACGACACCGACGGCGTGCTGTTCACCAGCCGTCTCGCCCTGCGCGTCCACCCGTGGCTGCTCGACCACCGGATCGGCGGCCGGCTCGCCTTCCCCGCCGCCGCCCTCGTCGAACTGGCCGTCCGGGCCGGCGACCAGGTCGGCTGCGGCAGGATCGCGGAGCTGACGCTCGGCGACCCGCTGCCGCTCGCCGAGGACGACGAACCCGTCGTGCAGGTGCGCGTCGGCGCGCCCGACGACACCGGCGCCCGCCCGGTGGCCTGCTACGCCCGCCCCGGCGACGCCGCCCCCGACGAGCCGTGGACGCGCTGCGCCACCGGCACCCTCGTGCCCCAGGACACCGACCTGCCGGACTACGCCCAGGCGGCCTGGCCGCCAGCCGGCGCGCTCGCCGTCGACCTGGACGGCTTCTACCGCGAGCCCGGGCGCGGCCCGGCGTTCCGGGGGCTGCGCGCCGCCTGGCTGCGCGGCGAGGAGGTGTTCGCCGAGGTCGAGCTCGACGGCGAACCCGCCGATGACGCCCGCTACTTCGGCCTCCACCCGGCCCTGCTCGACGCCGCCCTGCACGCCGCCGTCCTGATCGGCGTCGGCACCGAGGAGCAGCTGCCGCAGCCCCGGGCCTGGCAGGGCGTGGCCCTGCACGCCGGGGGAGCGGCCGCCCTGCGGGTGCGCGTCGCCCGCCTCGGGGAGGACACGGTGTCCGTCACCGCCACCGACCCGGCGGGCGGCGCGGTGCTGACGGTCGGCTCGGTCGTCCTGCGCGCCCCGCAGGCCGCCGCTGCCGCCGCCCGCACCGGCCGCGACCCGCTGTTCCGGATCGAGTGGGTCCCCGCCCCGGCCACGCCGCCCGCCGCCACGACGCCGAGCTGCACCGCGCTCGGCCGGGACGCCTACGGCACGGGATCCTCGGCCGCGACTCTCGCGGACCTCGGCCGCCCGGTGCCCGACCTCGTCCTGGTCGCCCTGGACGGCCCGGCCGGCGACGTCCCCGAGGCCGTCCACGCGCACACCACGCGCGTGC
The DNA here is from genome assembly GCF_042887925.1 of Kitasatospora sp. NPDC057904. NCBI lineage: Bacteria > Bacillati > Actinomycetota > Actinomycetes > Kitasatosporales > Streptomycetaceae > Kitasatospora > Kitasatospora sp. NPDC057904. The sequence continues at coordinate 174,547 of NZ_JBHVOL010000013.1, read as the reverse complement.
TCGCCCTCGTCCAGGACTGGCTGGCCGACGACCGCGCCGCCGCCTCCCGGCTGGTGTTCGTGACCCGGGGCGCCGTCCGGGCCGCCGACGGCGAGACCGTCCGCGACCTGCCCGGCGGCGCCGCCTGGGGCCTGGCCCGCACCGCGAACTCCGAGCACCCCGGCCGCTTCGCCCTGCTCGACGTCGAACGGACCGAGGACGTGGCCGCGGTGCTGCCGCTGCTGCCCGGCCTGCTGGCCGACGGCGAGGCCCAGTTCGCCGTCCGCGGCGGCGCCCTGCGGGTGGGCCGGCTGGCCCGGCTCGCGGACGCCGCGGGGCTGCTGCCCCCGGCGGGCACGCCGTGGCGGCTGGACGTCGCCGAGGACGTGGCCCTGGTCCCGTCGCCCGAGGCGGCCGGGCCGCCCGCGACCGGGCAGGTCGCCGTCGCCGTGAAGGCCGCCGCGGTTCACGGACACGGCACCGGCGCGGCCGGCGTGGTGACGGCGGTCGGTGACGGCGTGCCGGACCTGCGCCCGGGCGACGAGGTGTTCGGCGTGCTGGCCGCCGGGCCGAAGGCGGTCGCCGACCGGCGCCTGCTGGCCCCGCTGCCCGCCGGCTGGTCCTTCGGGGCCGCCGCCGCCCTGGCCGCCGACTTCGTCCCCGCCCGCCAGGCCCTCGGCGGCCCGGCCGCTCAGGCCGGCCGGACCGGCTGGACCGTCCACGTGCACGCCACGGCCACCGGACCGGCCACCGCCGCCGTCCAGCTCGCCCTGCTCCTCGGCGCCGACGTCTCCGCCACGGCCCCCGACGGCCTGCGCGAGACCCTGCTCGGCCACGGCCTGCCGCCGGAGCGACTCCTCGGGCGTGCGGCGGCGGGCACCGACCTCGTCCTCGACGCCGACGCCTTCGCCCACCTGCCCGCACCGGAGGCCGACGAGACCGCCGCGATCCTCGCGGAACTCGCCGCCCTCGCCGGACGCGGCGAACTCACCGCGCCGCCCGTCGCCGCGCGCGACATCCGCGACGCCCGCACCGCCGGGGACCCGGACAAGCGGACCGTCCTCACGATGCCCGTGGAGCGCGACCCCGACGGCACCGTCCTGATCACCGGCGGCACCGGCGCCCTCGGCCGCCACCTCGCCCGCCGCCTCGCCGTCACCGGCGCCCGCCACCTGCTGCTCACCAGCCGGCGCGGCCCGGACGCCCCCGGCGCGGCCGAACTCCTCGCCGACCTGGCGGCCCTCGGCGCCGAGGCCCGTGTCGTCGCCTGCGACACCGCCGACCGCGCCGCCACCGAGGCGCTGCTCGCCGGCATCCCCGCCGAGCACCCGCTCACCGCCGTCATCCACACGGCCGGTGTGCTGGACGACGGCATCGTCACCGCGCTCACCCCCGAGCGCCTGTCGGCCGTCCTGCGGCCCAAGGTCGACGCCGTCTGGCAGCTCCACGAGCTCACCCGCCACCTCGGCCTCGCCCAGTTCGCCGTCTTCTCGTCCATCGCGGGCGTCATGGGCAGCCCCGGCCAGGGCAACTACGCCGCGGCCAACGCCTTCCTGGACACCCTGATCGACCACCGAAGGTCGCTCGGCCTCGCCGGCACCTCGCTCGCCTGGGGCCCGTGGGCCCAGGAGGCGGGCATGACCAGCGAGCTCAGCGAGACCGACATGCGGCGCATGCAGTCCGGCGGCATCCCGCCGCTCTCCGTCGAGCAGGGCCTCGCCCTGTTCGAGGCCGCCCTCGGCTCCGCCGAACCGCTCGTCATCCCGATGGGCCTGGCCGCCGGGGGCATGCGCCCCCAGGGCGACGTGCCGCCGCTGTTCCGCGGACTCGTCCGCGCCGCCCGGCGCGCCGCCCGGCGCACCGCCTCCGGCGCCGGCGCCGGCGGTGCCGACGCGGCCGCCGACTTCACCCGGCAGCTGCTCGACCTGAACGAGCGCGACCGCATGCGCTACCTCGTCGACACCGTCCGCGCCGAAGCCGCCGCCGTCCTCGGCCACCCCTCCCCGGAGGCCGTCGACGCCGAACGCGACTTCTACGAGCTCGGGTTCGACTCGCTCACCGCCGTCGAACTGCGCAACCGGATCGCCGCCGTCACCGGCCTGCGGATGCCCGCCACCGTCGTCTTCGACAGCCGCTCGCCCGTCGAGCTCGCCACCTGGATCCGCAGCGAGCTCGCCAACCAGCGCACCGAGGACGGCGAGGGGGCACCCGTCCTCGTCTCCAGCGGTGAACCCGAACTCGACTCCCTGGAGCGCCTGTTCACCGACGCCCTGGCCAACGGCAAGGTGCCCGAGGCCCAGCGCATGCTCGCCACCGTCGCCGCCCTGCGGCCCACCTTCGAAGCGACCGCCGAACTGGAGGACCTGCCCTGGGCGACCCGCCTCGCCGAGGGGCCCCGCCCGACCCGGCTGATCTGCGTCAGCGCGCCGACGGCCAACGCGGGCGTGCACCAGTACTCCCGGCTCGCCGCCCACTTCCGCGGCGAGCGCGAGGTGTCGGCGCTCCCGCTGGTCGGCTTCGCCACCGGCGAGCGGCTGCCCGCCACCCCCGAGGTCGCCACCCGGGTGATCGCCGAGAGCGCCCTGCGCGCCAGCGACGGCCACCCGTTCGTCCTCGCCGGCCACTCCTCCGGCGGCTCCTTCGCCTACGCCGCGGCCGGCCTGCTGGAGCACACGTGGGGCATCCGCCCGGCGGGCGTCGTCCTCTTCGACACGCTGAGCTTCCAGCACAACGCCGACGAGGGCACCGACTACACCGGCATGATGCGGCTCAACTTCACCGGCGCCGACTCGCCGGTGCGGCTGACCAACTCCCGCCTGTCCGCCATGGGCCGCTGGATGGTCCTCCTCAACCGCCTGGAGGTCCACCACACCACGGCCCCCGTCCTGCTCGTCACCTGCGACCGCGCCCTGACCGGCGTCGACGAGGCCCCCATCGAGCAGCGCGCCCAGGCCGAACCCCTCGTGCCGGGCGCCCAGGTGCGCGGAGTCGCCGCCGACCACCTGTCGATGATCCGCGAGGACTCGGCCCTCACCGCCGAGATCGTCGAGGAGTGGCTGCGCGGCCGGGAGTGACGCCTTCGAGCGGGCGCGCCGGTCACCCTCCGAGGTGTCCGGCGCGCCCGTCGTCGTTGTGGGGGTCATTCGTTGCGGGTCGTGCTCGGCCCGACGAGCCGCCCGTCGACCCGGGCACGGTCACTCTCGGCGCGCAACATCGTCCTCGGTGGTGGGGGTGAGCTGCAGGTGGATCGCGAGGACGCCGAGCGCTTCCTTCTCCGGCGGGTAGATCTCGCGGCAGGCCGCGAGCAGTTCGGCCCGAACCATGCCCTCGCTGCCGATCGCCTCGTTGTCTTCGGCGTCGAGCATCGCCTCGAAGGTCGGGTACTCGGTGACCTTGACGACCTGGGTACGGCAGCGAGTCCCGCCGGACTCGAAGACGAGGGCCTGGCCGGGGTGGATCCTGCGCATGCTCGGGTAGCCGACGCGGACCTCGATCGTCTTGGTGCCGTCGGCGATCAGGTCGAGGTAGGGGCGGCGGATCTGGATGACGCGGTCCTGCTCGGGCATGAGCTCTCTTTCTACACCGGGGTGGACAGGGCGGACAGGCGCTCGCGAAGTTCACCGGCGGGGCCGTGGCCGGGGTAGCGACGGGCGAGGTAGGTGGTGAGGTCGGTGGCGCGGTTGCGTACGGAGTCCACCACGCGGTCGGAGCCGAGTGCTTCAGTGCCGAGGGCGACGGCGTCGTCGGGGGCGCCGAGCTGGGCGTGAGCGAGTGCCAGGTCGATGCGGGCGATGGCCTCGCGGCTGGGCGAGCGGGATGCGGCCGGGGCGGCCTCGTAGACCTGCAGGGCGTGCTCGGCATGCCTTCGGGCGTTCTCGGCCTGGCCGAGCCGGATGTAGGCGGTGGCCGGGTAGGAGGTGAGGGCGTAGTCGGCGAGCGGCAGCGGGTCCAGGCCGAAGCGGTGGGCCATCCGGACGGGCAGGAAGCGGTGGGCGTCCTCGGCGGCACGTAGGGAGGCGGTGAAGCCGTCAGCGTCGCCGTCCGCCGCCGCCGCGCGGGCGGCCTGGGCGTGGAGACGGACAGTCAGCGGATGGGTGGCCGGCGCCTGGGTGAGGCCGCGGAGGGCGGCGGCGAGCGCCCGGTCGGCGCGGTGCTCGTACAGGTTGATGGAGGCGGCGGCGTCCATGGCCCAGGCGCACAGTTCGCCGTGGCCGGCCTGCCGGCCGTGGACGAAGGAATCGTTGGCGAAGGCGAGACCGGCGCGGGGATTGCCGAGGTCGTGGGCGAGCCAGGCGAGGAGTTCGGAGAGCCACCCGGCGTAGGCGAGCAGTTCGCGGCCCTGCTCGTGGGTGTGTCGGGCCTTCAACAGCGCGTCCACCTTGCGGCGGTAGTCCAGCGCCTCGGCGAACACCTGCTGCGGGGGCTTGATGGAGTAGGCGTCGTTGAAGTCGGTGACGGCGAGGTCCAGGTGGTCGAGCGTCCCGGCGCCCAGGGAGCTGGCCTCGGCCTGGCGCGTGAACTCCAGTGCCTCGGCGGCGGCCTGGTCGAGGACCTGGGCGGCGGTGGCGGGCGCCGCGAGGGCGAGCCCGGTGAGCATGAGCGCGGTTCGCCGTTTCGTGGCCGTCACCCCCTCCAGCCCCGCTCCCGCGTCGGCGGGTCCTGCTGGGAGTGTCGCACTGTCCGGCCTGTCGGCCCAGGCCGACCCGGGCGTGTAGTCGGCGGCCAGCCCGAGTTGGACCGGGCCCGTAGACAGGAGGCGGCACAGCAGGTCCTGGTACTCCGGGCTCGGCGCCTTGCCCGCCTCCCAGTCCTTCCAGGAGCGTTCGGTGAGCCCCACCTTGCGCAGGTTCTCCCGCTCGACCAGGTCGTGCGCCGCCCGGACCGCCTCGGCGACGGTCCAACCCATGGCCATCCGGAAGGCCTTGAGCGGGCGGTGGCCGCAGTGCGCCGCGATCTCCTTGGCGATCAGCTCGGCCAGGTCGTGCGGCACCGGCTCCGGGCTCCCGGCCTGACCGAGCGTCCGCTCTCTGATCCGGCGCCCGCAGGCGGCCGAGTGCGCGCCGTCCGGTGCCGTGGTGCTGGTGACGGTCATCGGTGACCTCCCCTTGTCAGCGCTGCCCGCTCCCTTGCGCGGCGTCGCTCTGCTCCCCGGATGTGCCTTGCCGTCGGCTGTTCGAACCGTCCTTGCGTGGCCGAGGCCGCCGCCTCGAACGGGCGGTGACTTCGCCCTGGCCGGGCGGCGATCTCTCACTACAAGCGACCAAGCCGTCACGCCAGGCTATCGGTTGGCGCCACATCAGGCGCCGTCCTCACGACAGTGAAGGAGGCAGTCGTGCGCATCCTTGTGGACGGGCTCGACATGTCCGGAAAGACGACCACGGTCCAGGCCCTGATCTCCCTGTTCGACGGCTGCGGCATCCCGGCCATACGTCACCGCGGCATGCTCGCCGAGCACCACCCGATCGAGCCACTGCTCAAGCGGCTCCCGCTCGTCCGCCAGGCCGAGTCCAGCGCCATCACCGCCGCCTTCCTGGTCGGCGGGTACGCCCTGGACGCCGCGCTGGTACGTGTCGACCCGCCCCGTACCGGCGGCGCGGTCCTCATCCAGGACGGCTATGCCGACCGGACCGCGGCCTTTGGCATCGCTGGCGGCCCCTACCTGACCGCCGTGCTCAGCCTCTGGGGGGCGCGCTACTTCGCCCCGTTCGACGTCGCCGTCTACCTGCACGCCTCCCCCGAGGTCCGGCGCACGCGGATGGAAGGCCGCGAGGAGGTGGACTCCGCCGACCGGCGCAGCGTCGAGGACGAGGCCTTCGCGGCGCGATTCAACGCGGCACTGCTGCATGGCATGGGCCGTCGCCACGGGGAGCGGCTGCTGGTCTTCGACACCGCCGAGCACAGGCCCGAGGAGATCGCCAAGCACGTTCTGGCCAAGGCCGGGCTGGCGTTCACGGTGCAGGCGCCCCGCAGGGCGCCTGCCGAGGAGAGCTCCGTGATGGCGGCCGGGAGGATCGCGTGACCAGTGCGCCCACCACCGTGGACGCCGGAGTGTGGGGTGAGGCCGCCCGCGGCCTCACCACCGCGCTGGGCCGCAGCGTCCTCGTGAGCGTCGAGCGGTTCACCACGGCCGGCCGGACGACCTACACGGGCCCGTTCCCCCTGGAAGCGGCCCGCCCGGCGCTGGCGATCGGCTGCTACCGGCCCTGGCCGCAGGCCGCGCCGCTGCGGGTGCTCGCCGCCGAGAGCGGCACCCGGGTGCGCGGCGTCGCCCAGCGGCGCAACTGGATGGCCGGCATCGACCGGCTGGCCCGCTCTGCGATCGCCGCACTGGACCAGCCGGTGGTCGTCTCCGCCTGGTACGGCACCGACCGGCTGCGCTCGTGGGCCGGGCCGCGTGGCGTGGTCGCGGCGATCGACCACGATCTGCGCGCCCGGATCGAGGACAAGGCCCACTTCGGCGAGCTGCTGCGCGGCGCCCAGGTGCCCGCCGCCCTCCACCTGGCCGGGGTGCGGGTCGACGGCCCGCTTCCGGGCCTGGCGGAGCTCCGTCGCCGGGTCGGCGCCGTGCGGCTGGTGGTGCAGTGCGGCGCCGACTCCGGCGGCCGGGGCACGGTCTTCGTGGACGACGAGCCCGACCTGGCCAGAGCGGCCCGGATGCCGGGCCCGTACCGGGTCACCGCGTTCACCCCCGGCTGGTCCTCGAACGTCACCGTGCTGTCCGTGCCGGACCACCGCGGCGACCTGCGGGTCTACGTCGACCGGCCCTCCCACAAGGCCGTCGGGGTGCCGGAGGCCGGGATCGGCCCCGGAAAGAGCGCGGGCAACTGCTGGTCCGTCGCCTGGCCCGAGCCGGCCGCGGCTGCCGTCGTGGACGCGGCCGAGCGCGTCGCCCGCTGGGCCTGGCGCCGCCATGGCATGTCCGGGCTGTTCGGCCTGGACGCGATCCTCACCGACGACGGCCGGGTGTTCCTCAACGAGATCAACTGCCGCAACCAGGGCACCACCGAGGTCTCGGCGGTCAACCAGCAGCTGCGCGGCCTGCCGCCGTTCGTCGTCGCCCACCTGACCACCCTGCTCGGCGGGCGGGTGGACTGGCTGCCCGACCCGGACGACTTCAACGCCGCCACGGTGCGAGCCGCCGCCTCCACGGTGCCGGGCCCCTACTACCTGAAACTCCGCCACCGGGGGCAAACGCCAGTCGTCCTGGACCAGGACCTGGCCCGCCCCGGCCGCTATCGCGTCCACGGCGGCCGGCTGCGCTGGGTCGGCCCCGGGGCCCACCCGGCCGAGTCCGCCACTGGGGAGGTGCTGCTGGCCAACCTCCCCGAGCCGGGCGTGCTGTGCCTGCCGGGCGCGGAGCTCGGCACCGCTGAAGCCGTCACGCCGTGTGGCGGCGGCCCGTTCGCCGGACCGCACCGGCTCTCCCCCGTCGGGCGCGCGCTGCTGAGCGCCCTCGACCAGCACCTGATCCCCACCGACCTTCCCACCCCCTGAAGGAGCGAGACCGTGACCACTCAGACCATGCCCCGGCTGAGGGACCAGCTGCGGACCCTGCCGACCGAGGCGTTCACCAACCTGCAGTACCTGCCGCCGGCGGTCGGCTGCGTCAACCGGTGCGCGATGTGCAGCCAGGCCGCCGGCAGCGACATCTGGCAGCTCACCGAGCACGGCCTCGGCGACCTCTTTCACGCCCTCGCCGAGGAGGCCTCCGAGCGGGGCGTGCGGATCGGCGGCGGCCGGGCCCACCGCCCGGGCGTGCTGTTCCCCTACCTGGACAACGACATCGCGTCCTACCCCTACCTGGACACCTACGCCCGGCTCGCCCGCGACGTCCTCGGCGTGAAGATCCGCATCTCCACCGTCGGCTGGTCCGAGGACGCCGGCCACCTCGCCGCGATGCACCGTCGCCTGGCCGAGGACTTCAAGGATGTCTTCGACGGCATCCGCATCTCGCTCACTCCGTACGCCACCGGCTACGTCGGCAAGTCACCCGGCACCAGCCGCGACCGCTACGCCGACGACCTCGCCCACGTCCTGCGGACCTACCGGTCGCTGTTCGACCACCTCGGCCACGGCGCGGCCACCGCCGCCGTCGAGCTGCGGTTCGCCCCGCTCGTCGGCCTCGGTGAACTCCTCGACACCCACATCGACGGCCACCACGTCCTCGCCTGCGGCCCTCACCTGCTCATCGCCGCCCAGCCCGGCACGGACGAGCTGCCCTACACCGAGATCACGCGCCTGGACGAGCGCAACCAGCCGGTGCTGTCCGAGCAGGGCCGCCTCTACCTGCACGTGACGGCCGACGCCGCCGAGCCCACTACGCAAACCGTCCGGGACGCGCTGGACGGCGTCCTGCCCGTCCAGCACCGCGCCATCCCCATCCGGCTGCACCGTCTGCACAACGCGGACGGCGACTACTTCGCCGCCGACCCGGACCTCCACCCCGACGGCCGCTTCACCGCCCTCAACCTCTACCCGGCCACCGACCAGCGCAAGGCCAGCGGGTACACCGACACCACCCGGCACTTCCTCAACACCCTGCTGGCATACAAGACCGCCCGCCGGATCGACCGGCGCGGAAGCTTCCTGACCTCGACCCCGGCTGACATCGACGGCGTCCTCACCGCCCTGCGCCAGCTGGCCATGGCCCTCGACCCCGTCGACCACTTGGCCGCTGCGCACCTGCGCGAGCAGGTCCTGCCCCAGGTGAGCGTCTACGTCCGCGCCCTGCTCAAGGCCGGCTACCCCGCCTCCGCGTTCTTCTCCCGCGAATTCACGATCGACACCGGACAGATCGTCAACCAGGGCCGCGCTGAGGCCCTGTTCCGTGGCCTGACGGGCACCAACGGCGAGCCGATGACCCTGCGCGAGGAGCGCGGCTTCGGGCAGGCGAGCGTGTCCAGCGACCGAGGGCCGATCTGGCGGATCACCCCGATGCCCTTCGGAGGCGGGCACCTGCCGCTCGCCATCACCGGAGGCAAGAACACCCGCACTGCTCGCCCAACGCTGATGGTGGAGGAGATGGACCCCTGCCATCTGTCCCCCGTCATTCGCGCCACCGGCTGCCGCCTGCGGCGCATCCCCCTCACCGGCGTCGAGATCGAACACGTCCCGCAGAGTGAAGCCCGCACTCTCCACGGCTTCCCCGGGGCACTCTAGGAATAGACGCCAAACCCCCTACTCCTCCCGGTCGTTGGACCGGGAGGCACTGCCGGGCACAACTGGCCTGGCCACGTCCACCAAGGAGATCCACACCCATGAGCACCACCGAAGCGACGACCGAGAAGCCGTTCAGCAGGATCAAGGTCCGGGTGACCGGCCTTGTCTTCTGCGGCGACGACGTCGCGCTGCTGCGCCGGGACCGCACCGACTCGACGCACTACACCACCATCGGCGGCAATGTCGCCGCGGGCGAGGACTTCCGCGACGCCGCCGCGCGGGAGCTGCGGGAGGAGCTCGGGCTCGCCCCCGAGCAGGCTGCCGACCTGGAGCTGGTCGCGATGGCGGACGCCCGGGTCACCCGGCCCGGGCCGACGGCACCGCCGCGCAAGATCCACCTCATCTACCGCACCCACGTCACCCCGGAGGTCCGCGCGACCCTGGCGACCCAAGAGTTCGACGAACTGCCCGACGGCAGCCACGAGGTCGGCACCATCGAGTGGATCGACTACCGCAAGGTCGGTGACCTGCCCCTGTTCCCGCCGATCGGCAAGGCCCTCGCCCAGCTGCCCTCGCCGTACGCACCGCTGCCGGCGTTCGAGCTGGAGCCGGTCACCGACCAGAACTACACCTGGGTCTGACCGCTCCAATGTTTGGGCCCGGGCGCTGGGGCGTCCCGGGCCCACACGCGCGTCACGACGTCAGGCCCTCCTTGCAGGCCCATTCGTCTAGGGAAAACCGGGGCCGTCCGTGGCGAGACTGGGCGGGCGACGGGTCGGACCCGACGTCGGGAGTTCGCGCGCGGCGCCGCACCGGGCGTCCGGCCGGGCCCCACCCGCACGGCGTTCCCTGGCAGATCCCCGGAGAGGTTGACGTCCCGATGTCGAACGAAGACAAGCTCCGCGACTACCTGAAGCGGGCGATCGCGGACCTCCACGAGACCCGCGAGCAGCTCCGCGAGGCGACCGAGCAGCACCGGGAGCCGATCGCCGTGGTCGGCATGGCCTGCCGGCTGCCCGGCGGGGTCGCCTCCCCGGAGGAGCTGTGGGACCTGGTGCGCGACGGCGTCGACGCCGTCTCCGCCTTCCCCGCCGACCGCGGCTGGGACCTCCCCGAGGGCGCCGTCACCTCCCGCGAGAGCGGATTCCTGCACGACGCCGGCGAGTTCGACGCCGGGTTCTTCGGCATCTCGCCGCGCGAGGCCCTCGCCATGGACCCCCAGCAGCGGATCCTCCTGGAGACCGCCTGGGAGGCCGTCGAACGGGCCGGCATCGACCCCGGGACGCTCACCGGCACGCAGACCGGCGTGTTCGTCGGCACCGGGCACGGCGGCTACGACAGCGCCTCCACCGCCGGCGGCCAGGTCGCCGAGACCGCCGCCGGACACCTCCTGACCGGCAACACCGTCAGCGTCGCCTCCGGCCGCATCTCCTACGTCCTCGGCCTCGAAGGCCCGGCCATCACGGTCGACACCGCGTGCTCCTCCTCCCTCGTCGCCCTGCACCTCGCCGTCCAGTCGCTGCGCCGCGGCGAGTGCTCGCTGGCGCTCGCGGGCGGCGTGACGGTGATGTCGAGCCCGCAGATGTTCACCGAGTTCTCCCGGCAGGGCGGCCTCGCTGCCGACGGCCGGTGCAAGCCCTTCGCGGCGGCGGCCGACGGCACCGCGTGGAGCGAGGGCGCCGCCGTCCTCCTGGTCGAGCGGCTCTCGGACGCGCGGCGCCTCGGCCACCCGGTGCTGGCCGTCGTGCGTGGCTCGGCCGTCAACCAGGACGGTGCCTCCAACGGGCTGACGGCGCCCAACGGCCCGTCCCAGCAGCGGGTGATCCGGGCCGCGCTGGCCGACGCCGGCCTGACGGCGGGTCATGTCGACGCCGTCGAGGCGCACGGGACGGGCACGCGGCTCGGCGACCCGATCGAGGCCCACGCTCTGCTCGCGACCTACGGGCAGGACCGCGAACGGCCCGTGTACATCGGCGCGTTGAAGTCCAACACCGGCCACACCCAGGCCGCCTCCGGCGTGGCCGGGGTGATCAAGACGGTGCTCGCGATGCGGCACGGCCTGCTGCCGCGCACCCTGCACCTCGACGCCCCGACCCCGCACGTCGACTGGACCGCCGGCTCCGCCGAACTCCTGGGCGAGGCCCGCGAATGGCCCGCCAACGCATGGCCCCGGCGGGCGGCCGTGTCCTCCTTCGGCGTCAGCGGCACCAATGCGCACGTCGTGCTGGAGGCGGCGCCGACGGAGGCCGGGTCGGGTCATGCGGCGGTGTCTGCGTCGGGTTCGCGCGCGGGCACGGGTGTGAGTGCTAGGTCGGGGTCGGGGGCTGGGCTGGCGGAGGCCGAGCCCGATGCCGGGCCGGGCCGTGCGGCGGTGTCTGCGTCGGGCGTGAGCGCCGGGTCGGGCGCGGCGTCGGGTTCGGGGGCCGCGCCCGAGGCTGTATCGGGCCGTGCGGCGGTGTCTGCGTCGGGCGTGGGTGGCATCGACGCGTGCGCCGAGGATGGGGACGGCTCCGACGAGGGGCCGGGGGCAACGCTGCCGTGGGTGCTGTCGGCGCGTAGCGGGCCGGCCCTGCGGGCCCAGGCCGGACGCCTGGCCACCCACCTCCGGACGCGCGGACCGCTCGACCCGGCCGATGTCGCGCACTCCCTGGCGACCGGCCGGACGGCCATGGCGCACCGGGCCGTCGTCGTCTCGGCGGACCCGGAGGAGCGCCTGCGCGCCCTGGACGCCCTGGCGGTCGGGGGCGGGGGAGCGGGCCTGGTGACGGGCGTGGCGGAGAAGGGGGCGACGGCGTTCCTGTTCTCCGGGCAGGGGGCGCAACGGCTGGGGATGGGGCGGGAGTTGTACGCCCGGTTCCCGGTCTTCGCGGAGGCCTTCGACGCGGCGTGCGCGGAACTCGACCCGGCCCTGCGCGAGGTCGTGTGGGGCTCGGACGCCGAGCTGCTCAATCAGACCGCGTACGCCCAGGCCGGGCTGTTCGCGGTCGAGGTGGCGCTGTTCCGCCTGCTCGAATCGTTCGGTGTGCGGCCGGAGTTCGTGGCGGGGCACTCGATCGGTGAGGTGGCTGCGGCGCATGTGGCCGGGGTGTTCTCGCTCGCCGACGCGTGTGCGCTGGTGAGCGCCCGTGGCCGACTGATGCAGGCGCTGCCTTCGGGTGGCGCGATGCTGGCGGTGCAGGCGACGGAGGACGAAGTCCTGCCGCTGCTCACGGACTTCGTGTCGATCGCCGCCGTCAACGGCCCGACCTCCGTCGTCGTCTCCGGCACGGAGGAGGCCGTTGACGCGGTCCGCGCGCAGTTCGCCGATCGCAAGACGACGCGGCTGCGCGCCTCGCACGCGTTCCACTCGCCGCTGATGGACCCGATGCTGGCGGACTTCCGCACTGTTCTCGACGGGCTGACGTACAACGCGCCTTCGATCCCGGTGGTCTCCAACCTGACCGGCGCCCTCGGCCTCGGAGAGGACTTCACCACCCCCGACTACTGGGTGCGCCACGTCCGCGAGGCCGTCCGCTTCGCCGACGGCATCCGCACGCTGCACGCCGCCGGTGTCACGCGTTTCCTCGAACTCGGCCCGGACGGCGTCCTCACCGCGCTGGCGGCCGAGTCGCTGCCCGCCGACGCGGCCCTCGCCGCCGTGCTCCGCAAGGACCGCCCCGAGGAGCCGGCCATCCTGGAAGCCCTCGCCCGCCTGCACGTGCGCGGAGCGGGCCCGGACTGGGCGGCGGTGCTCGCCGGGTCCGGCGGCCGCCGCGTCGACCTGCCCACGTACGCGTTCCAGCGGCAGCGTTACTGGCTGCCCGAGCTCCAGCGCCGCGACGCGGGCACGCCGGCGGCCGACCCGGTCGAGGACGCGTTCTGGACGGCCGTCGAGGCCGGGGACCTGCAGGAGGCGTCGGCCGTCCTCGGGATCGCGGAGGAGGCCGCCGAGGCCTCGCTGGACCGCCTGCTGCCCGTCCTGGCCTCCTGGCGCGGTCAGCGGCGCCTGCTCGGCGCGCTGGACGGGTGGACGTACGGGACGAGCTGGGTGCCCGTGCGCGGCCTCACCGACGCCGTCCCGGCGGGGCGCTGGCTCGCCGTCGTACCGGAGAGCGCGGAAGGCGAATGGCCCGAGGCCGTCCTCGGCGCCCTCGCCGAGCGCGGTCTGCGGATCGAGCGAGTAGCGGGGACCGAGGCCCTGGCCGAGGTGCTCGCGGACGGCGTCGGCGAGCCGCTCGCCGGCGTCCTCTCCTTCCTCGCCGCCGACGGCCGCCCGCACCCCGACCACCACCTCGTCCCCCGCTACCTGCCCGCCACCGTCGAGCTGCTGCGCACCCTGGAGGCCGCCGGCGGTCCGGCGAGGCTCTGGTGCCTCACCCGGGGCGCCGTCGCGGCCGAGGGCGCGGACCGGGTGAGCGAGCCCGGGCAGGCGCAGCTGTGGGGCCTCGGCCGGGTGGCCGCGCTGGAACACCCGCGGCGCTGGGGCGGCCTGATCGACCTGCCCGCCGCTCCCGACGCCCGCACCGCCGTGCGCCTGGCCGGGCTCCTCGCCCAGACCGCCGAGGACCAGCTCGCCCTGCGCGGCTCCGGCGCCTACGCCCGCCGCCTGACCCGCCGCCACCTGCCGCCGGTCCCGGGCCGCGCGGCCGGCCTGCCGCGGCCCGCCTCCGGAGGGCGCGGGGTGGCGGAGTTGTCCGTGCCGTCGGACCGTCCGGGTGACGACGTGGTGGAGCGGAACGCGTCGGGCACCGGTGTCGATGCCAGGCCCGACACCGGTGCGGCCGCCGGCCGTCCGGCCGGTGAAGCGGCGCAGCCGAGCGCGCCGGACGCCCCCGACGGCTGGACCGCCCCCCGGGGCACCCTGCTCGTCACCGGCGGCACCGGCGCCCTCGGCGCCCATGTCGCCCGCTGGCTGGCTCGGGCCGGCGCCGAGCACCTCCTCCTCGTCGGCCGCCGTGGCTCCGGGGCCCCCGGCGCGCAGGAGCTGAGCGCCGAGCTCGAAGGACTCGGCACCCGCGTCACCGTCGCCGCCTGCGACGTCGCCGACCGCGACGCGCTCGCCGCCCTCCTCGCCGCCGTGCCCGCCGAGCACCCGCTCACCGGTGTCGTCCACGCCGCCGGCGTCCTCGACGACGGCGTCCTGGAGGGCCTCACGGCCGACCGCTTCGACACGGTGCTCCGCGCCAAGGCGGTCTCCGCCCGCAACCTCCACGAGCTGACGGCCGGGCACGACCTCGCCCTGTTCGTCCTGTTCTCCTCGATCACCGGTGTCCTCGGCAACCCCGGCCAGGCCAACTACGCCGCCGCCAATGCCTACCTCGACGCCCTCGCCGAGCACCGCCGCGCCGCCGGACTGCCCGCCACCGCCGTCGCCTGGGGCCCGTGGGCCGGGGCCGGCATGGCGGGGGACCACCCGGGCCTCACCGGCCGGATGCGGCGCAGCGGGCTCGCCCCGATGGACCCGGAGCGGGCGGTCGCCGCGCTGCGCCGGGCCCTGCTCGCGGACGCGTCCGGCCTCACCGTGGCGGACGTCGACTGGAGCGCCCTCGCCCCCGTGCTCACCGCCGCCCGGCCGAGCGCACTGATCGCGGACCTGCCGGAGGTGCGTCGCGCGGTCACCCCCGCCCTGGCGACCGAGAAGGATTCCCCGCTGGCCGAGCAGCTGCGCGGCCGCGGCGCCGACGAGCAGGAACGCCTGCTGCTGGAGCTCGTCCGCACGGAGGCCGCCGCCGTCCTCGGGCACGTCTCGACGGCGACCGTCGACGCCGCCCGGGCGTTCCGGGACCTCGGGTTCGACTCGCTGACCGCCGTCGAGCTGCGCAACCGCCTCACCGCCGCGACCGGTCTGCGCCTGCCCGCCACCCTGCTGTTCGACCGGCCGACCCCGGCCGCCGTCGCGGCGCACCTGCGCGCCGAACTGGCGGGCACGGCCGCCGTCCTGGAGCCGGTGGCCGCCGTCGCCGCCGACGAGCCGATCGCGATCGTCGCGATGGCCTGCCGCTTCCCCGGCGGCGTCGAGTCGCCGGAGGACCTCTGGCGGCTGCTTGCCGAGGGCCGCGACGCGGTGGGCCCGTTCCCGGCCGACCGGGGCTGGGACACCGACCGCCTGCACCACCCGGACCCGGACCACGAGGGCACCAGCTACGTCGCCGAGGGCGCCTTCCTCACCGCCCCGGCCGACTTCGACGCCGCCTTCTTCGGCATCTCCCCGCGCGAGGCCCTCGCGATGGACCCGCAGCAGCGGCTCCTGCTGGAGACGGTCTGGGAGGCCGTCGAGCGCTCCGGCATCGACCCCGGCGCCCTGCACGGCTCGCGGACGGGCGTGTTCGTCGGCTCCAACTTCCAGGACTACCACCTGCTGCTGGACCCGGCCCGGGAGGGCGTCGCCGGGCACGTGATGACGGGCAACGCCGCCAGCGTGATCTCGGGCCGCGTCGCCTACACGCTCGGCCTGGAGGGCCCGGCCGTCACGGTCGACACCGCGTGCTCGTCCTCGCTGGTCGCCCTGCACCTGGCCGCCCAGGCGCTGCGCCGCGGCGAGTGCACGCTCGCGCTCGCGGGCGGCGTGACGGTGATGTCCACGCCGCAGGTGTTCGTCGAGTTCTCGCGCCAGCGCGGTTTGGCCCCCGACGGCCGTTGCAAGCCGTTCGCGGACGCGGCGGACGGGACGGGCTGGGCCGAGGGCGTCGGCGTGCTGCTCGTCGAGCGGCTCTCCGACGCGCGGCGCAACGGGCACCCGGTGCTGGCCGTCGTGCGCGGTTCGGCCGTCAACCAGGACGGTGCCTCCAACGGGCTGACGGCGCCCAATGGCCCGTCGCAGCAGCGGGTGATCCGGGCCGCGCTGGCCGACGCCGGTCTGACGCCCGCCGAGGTCGACGCCGTCGAGGCGCACGGCACCGGCACCCGCCTGGGCGACCCGATCGAGGCCCAGGCCCTGCTCGCCGCCTACGGGCAGGACCGCGAACTCCCACTGCTCCTGGGCTCGGTGAAGTCCAACCTCGGCCACACCCAGGCCGCCGCCGGCGTCGCCGGCGTGATGAGGACCGTGCTCGCGATGCAGCATGGCGAGCTCCCGAAGTCCCTGCACATCGACGAGCCGACCGCGCAGGTCGACTGGACCGCCGGCGCCGTCGAGCTCCTGAGCGAGGCCCGCACCTGGCCCGAGACCGGACGGCCGCCGCGCGCCGGCGTCTCCTCCTTCGGCGTCAGCGGCACCAACGCCCACGTGATCCTCGAAGCGGCCCCCGCGCCCGAGCCGCTGCCCGAGCGCCCGGCCGCCGACTGCCCGCTGCCCTGGCTGCTCTCCGCCCGGACCCCCGAGGCCGTGCGCGAGCAGGCCCGCCGCCTCGCCGCCCACGTCCGTGCGGCCGAGCCCGCCCCGGACGACGTCGCCCGCTCCCTCGTCACCACCCGCGCCGCCCTGGAGCACCGGGCCGCCGTCGTCGCGCCCGACCGGGCCGGGCTCCTGGACGGCCTGGACGCGCTCGCCGACGGCCGCGCCACCCCCGCCGTCCTGGAAGGACAGGCCGCGGGGGACGGAGCACCGGTGTTCGTGTTCCCCGGCCAGGGCTCCCAGTGGGCCGGCATGGCCGTCGAACTCCTGGACACCGCACCGGTGTTCGCGCAGCGCTTCGCCGAGTGCGCGGCGGCCCTCGAACCGTTCACCGACTGGTCGGCGACGGACGTCCTGCGCGGCGAGCCCGGCGCACCCGGCTTCGACCGCGTCGACGTCGTGCAGCCCGTGCTGTTCGCCGTCATGGTGTCGCTCGCCGAACTGTGGCGCGCGCACGGCGTCGAACCGGCCGCCGTACTCGGCCACTCCCAGGGCGAGATCGCCGCCGCGTGCGTGGCCGGCGCGCTCTCCCTGGACGACGCCGCCCGCGTCGTCGCCCTGCGCAGCCGGGCGATCCGGCGGCTCGCCGGCCTCGGCGGCATGGTCTCGGTGGCCGAGCCGGTCGCCGCCGTCCGCGAGCGCCTCGCGCGCTGGGACGAGCGCATCTCCGTCGCGGCCGTCAACGGCCCCGGCTCGGTGGTGGTCTCGGGCGACCCCGAGGCCCTGGAGGAGCTGATCGCCGACTGCGAGCGGGCCGGCGTCCGGGCCCGCCGCGTCCCCGTCGACTACGCCTCGCACTCCGCGCACGTCGAGCGCATCGAACACGAGCTGCTCGACCTCCTCGCGCCGATCACCCCGCGCAGCGCCGACGTCCCGTTCTGCTCGACCGTCACCGGCGCCGTGATCGACACCGCCGGACTCGACGCCGCCTACTGGTACCGCAACCTGCGCCACACCGTGGAGTTCGAGCAGGCCACCCGCACCCTGCTGGCCGCGGGACACGGGGTGTTCGTCGAGGTCAGCCCGCACCCCGTGGTGACCACCGGCGTCCAGGAGACCATCGAGGACAGCGGCCTGCCCGCCGCCGCCCTCGGCACGCTGCGCCGCGACGAGGGCGGCCCCGGCCGCTTCCTGCTCGCCCTCGCCGACGCCCGCAACCACGGCGCCCGGGTGGACTGGGACCTCCTGTTCGCCGGCACCGGCGCGCGCGCCACCGAGCTGCCGACGTACCCGTTCCAGCGGCAGCGCTACTGGCCGCGCCCCGGCGGTACCGGCGGCGACGTCACCACGGCGGGCCTGGCCGCGCCGGAGCACCCGCTGCTCGGCGCCGCCGTCGAACTCGCCCAGGGCGGCGGGCTGGTGGCCACCGCCCGCTGGTCGCTGCACACCCACCCGTGGCTCGCCGACCACGCCGTCGCGGGCACCGTCGTGGTGCCCGGCGCCGCGCTGGTCGAGGCGGTCGTCCGGGCCGGCGACGAGCTCGGCTGCGGGCGCATCGAGGAACTGACCCTGCACGCCCCCGTCCTCCTGCCCGAGCGCGGTGCGCTCCAGGTGCAGATCGAGGTCGGCGCCCCGGACGACACGGGCCGGCGCCCGGTCGCCCTGCACACCCGCCCGGCCGACGCGGACGCGCCCGAGGGCTGGACCCGGCACGCCGACGGCGGCGTCGCCCCCGACCGCGCCCCCGCCCCCGCGGGGGCCGAACCCGCGCCGACGGCCGCCGCCTGGCCGCCCGCCGGCGCCGAGCCGATCGACGTCGACGGCTTCTACCCGGGCCTGCGAGAACAGGGCTACGGCTACGGCCCGGTGTTCCAGGGCGTGCGCGCGGCCTGGCGCCTCGGCGACGCCGTCCACGCCGAGGTCGAGCTGCCCGCGCCGGCCCGCGCCGACGCCGCCCGCTACGGCCTGCACCCCGCCCTCCTCGACGCCGCCCTGCACCCCGCCGGGCTCGGCCCGCTGGCGGGCCGCCCCGGGCTGCCCTTCGCCTGGACCGGCGTCACGCTCCACGCCGCCGGGGCCACCGCGCTGCGGGTGACGCTCACCCCGGCCGGGCCCGACGCGGTGTCCGTCGCGATGGCCGACCCGGCCGGCCGCCCGGTGGCCGCCATCGAGGCCCTGGCCGTGCGCCCGCTCGCCGAGGGCGCCCTCGACCCGGCCGCCCGGGTGGCCCGCGAGGCGCTCTTCCACCTGGACTGGCCGGCCCTGACCCTCCCCGAGCCGGGGCCGGCCCCCGCCCGCTGGACCGTCCTCGGCGAGCCGCCCGCCCACGCGGCGGCCCTCGCCGAGGCGGGCGTCACCCTGACGGACGCCGCCGACGCCGATCTGACGGTCGTGGAGCTGAGCGGCGACGACCCGCTCGCCGCCCTCGAACGCGCCCTCGCCGTCCTCCAGGACCAGCTCGCCGAGGACCGTCCCCTGCTGGTCCTGACCCGCCGCGCCGTCGCCGCCGACCCCGCCGAGGACGTCCACGACCTGCCCGCCGCCGCCGTCCACGGCCTGGTCCGCTCCGCCCAGAGCGAGCACCCCGGCCGCATCGTCCTCGCCGACCTGGACGACGACCCCGCCTCCTGGCGCGCCCTGCCCGCCGCGCTCGCCACCGGCGAACCCCGGCTCGCCCTGCGCCACGGCACCGCCCACGCCCCCCGCCTGGCCCGCGCCCACAGCGCCGGGCCGCTGCCCGTGCCCGACGGCCCGTGGCGCCTCGACATCCGCACCAAGGGCACCGTCGACAACCTCGAACTCCTGCCGAGCCCCGACGCGGCCGCGCCGCTCGCCGAGGGCGAGGTCCGCATCGAGGTCCGCGCCGCCGGCCTCAACTTCCGCGACGTCCTCAACGCCCTCGACATGTACCCCGGCGGCGCCCGCTTCCTCGGCGCCGAGGCCGCCGGCGTCGTGCGCGAACTCGGCCCCGGCGTCACCGGACTCGCCGTCGGCGACCACGTCATGGGCATGGTCACCGGTGGGTTCGGCCCGCTCGCCGTCGCCGACCACCGCGTGCTCGCCCGCGTCCCCCGGGGCTGGACCTTCGCCCAGGCCGCCTCCGTCCCCGTCGTCTTCCTCACCGCCTACTACGCCCTGCGCGACCTCGCCGACCTCCGGGAAGGCGAACGCCTCCTCGTCCACGCCGCGACCGGCGGCGTCGGCATGGCCGCCACCCAGCTCGGCCGCCTCTGGGGCGCCGAGGTCTACGGCACCGCGAGCGAGGCCAAGCAGCACCTCCTGCGCGCCGACGGCCTGCCCGACACCGCCATCGCCTCCTCCCGCACCCTCGACTTCGAGGAGCGCTTCCGCACCGCGACCGGCGGCGAAGGCGTGGACGTCGTCCTCAACTCCCTCGCGGGGGAGTACGTCGACGCCTCGCTGCGCCTCCTCGGGCCCGGCGGACGGCTGATCGAGATGGGCCGCACCGACGTCCGAGACCCCGCCGAGGTCGCCGCCGCCCACGGTGGCGCCCGCTACCAGGCCTTCGTCCTCCAGGAGGCCGGGCCCGAGCGGATCGGGCGGATGCTCGCCGACCTGGTCGAGCTGTTCGAACAGGGCGCGCTGCAGCCCCTCCCGCTCACCTGCTGGGACGTCACCCGCGCCCGCGAGGCCTTCCGGTACATGGCCCAGGCCCGGCACACCGGCAAGATCGTGCTCACCGTCCCGCGCCCCTGGGCCGCCGACGGCACCGTCCTGATCACCGGCGGCACCGGCACCCTCGGCGCCGAACTCGCCCGGCACCTGGTCACCACGCGGGGCGTCCGCCACCTGCTGCTCACCAGCCGGCGCGGCCCGGACGCCCCCGGCGCGGCCGAACTCCTCGCCGACCTCGCGGCCCTCGGCGCCGACGCCCGCGTCGTCGCCTGCGACACCGCCGACCGCGCCGCGCTCGCGGCCCTGCTGGCCGCCGTGCCCGCCGAACACCCGCTCACCGCCGTCGTCCACGCGGCCGGCGTCCTGGACGACGGCGTGGTCGAAGGCCTGACGGCCGACCGGCTCGCCGCCGTGCTGCGCCCCAAGGCCGACGCCGCCCGCCACCTGCACGAGCTCACCCGCGGCCTCGACCTCGCCGACCTCGTCCTGTTCTCCTCCGCCGCCGGCGTCTTCGGCTCGCCCGGCCAGGGCAACTACGCCGCCGCCAACGCCTGGCTCGACGCCCTCGCCCAGCACCGCCGCGTCGCCGGCCTGCCCACCACCGCGCTCGCCTGGGGCCTGTGGGCGCAGGCCAGCACCATGACCGCCCACCTCGGCGCGGGCGACCGGGCCCGCGCCGAGCAGTCCGGCGCACTGACCCTCAGCACCCCGGACGGCCTCGCCCTGTTCGACGCCGCCCTCGCCGACCACCGCGCCCTCCTCGTCCCCGTCCGCCTCGACACCGCCACCCTGCGCTCGCGCGGCGCGGCCGAACTCCCCGCCCTGCTGCGCTCCCTGCTGCGTTTTTCCCTCGGGGGTACTCCGGCCCGCCGTGCCGCGCAGGGCGCCCAAGCCGCCGACGGGCTGCGCGCCCGCCTGGCCGGGCTCAGCGCGGCCGACCGCGCCGCGGCGCTGCTCGACCTGGTGAGCGGCTGCACCGCGGCCGTCCTCGGCCACTCCTCGGCCGAGCAGGTCCACGCCGCGCGGACGTTCCGCGACCTCGGCCTCGACTCCCTGACCGCCGTGGAACTGCGCAACCGCCTCAACACCGCGACCGGCCTGCGGCTGCCCGCGACCCTCGTGTTCGACCACCCCACCCCCGGGGCGCTCGCCGGGCACCTGGCGGACGGCCTCACCGGCACCGCCGCGGCGCCCGGGACCGGCGGCGCGCTCCAGGCGGCCGACGAGCCGATCGCGATCGTCGGCATGGCCTGCCGCTTCCCCGGCGGCGTCGCGACCCCCGACGACCTGTGGACCCTGCTGTCCGCCGGCACCGACGCCATCGCCCCCTTCCCCGCCGACCGCGGCTGGGACCTCGACCGCCTCTACGACGGCATCCCCGACCACCCCGACTCCTCCCGCACCCGCGAGGGCGGCTTCCTCGCCGACGCCGCCGGCTTCGACGCCGCCTTCTTCGGCGTCAGCCCCAACGAGGCCCTCGCGATGGACCCGCAGCAGCGGCTCCTCCTGGAGACCTCGTGGGAGGCCCTCGAATGCGCCGGCATCGACCCCGGCACGGTGCGCGGCAGCCGCACCGGCGTGTTCGCCGGCCTGTCCTCCAGCGACTACCTCGACCGGGTCGCCCGCATCCCCGACGAGGCCGCGCCGTACGTCAGCACCGGCAACGCGGCGAGCGTGATCTCCGGCCGCGTCGCCTACACGCTCGGTCTGGAGGGCCCGGCCGTCACCGTCGACACGGCCTGCTCGTCGTCCCTCGTGGCGCTCCACCTGGCCGTCCGCGCGCTGCGCGGCGGCGAGTGCACGCTCGCCCTGGCGGGCGGCGTCACCGTGATGTCGACGCCGATGATCCCGGTCGACTTCGCCCGCCAGCGCGGTCTGGCCCTCGACGGGCGCTGCAAGCCCTTCGCGGACGCCGCCGACGGCACCGGCTTCTCCGAGGGCGTCGGCGTGCTGCTCGTCGAGCGGCTCTCCGACGCCCGGCGCAACGGGCACCCGGTGCTGGCCGTCGTGCGCGGCTCCGCCGTCAACCAGGACGGCGCCAGCAACGGGCTCAGCGCCCCCAACGGCCCGTCCCAGCAGCGCGTGATCCGGGCCGCCCTCGCCGACGCCGGTCTGATGCCCGCCGAGGTCGACGCCGTCGAGGCGCACGGCACCGGCACCCGCCTCGGCGACCCGATCGAGGCCCAGGCCCTGCTCGCCGCCTACGGCCAGGAGCGCGAACACCCGCTCCTCGTCGGCTCGGTGAAGTCCAACCTCGGCCACACCCAGGCCGCCGCCGGCGTCGCCGGCGTGATGAAGACCGTCCTCGCCCTGCGGCACGGCGAGCTGCCGGTGTCGCTCCACATCGACCGGCCCACCACGCACGTCGACTGGACGGAGGGCGCCGTCGACCTGCTCACCGAGGCCCGTGACTGGCCCGCCACCGGACGGCCCCGCCGCGCCGGCGTCTCCTCCTTCGGACTCAGCGGCACCAACGCCCACGTGATCCTCGAACAGGCCCCCCAGCAGGAGTCCCAGCCCGATTCCTCGACACCCGGGCCCGAGCGCCCCGCCCTGCCCTGGCTGCTCTCCGCACGCAGCGCCGAGGCCCTGCGGGGCCAGGCCCGCGCGCTGCTCGACCACCTCGCCGCCAGCAGCGCCGCGCCGCTCGACCTCGCGTACTCCCTCGCCACCGGCCGCGCGCTCCTGGAGCACCGCGCCGCCGTCGTCGGCACCGGCATCGAGGACCTGCGCGCCGGGCTCGCCGCGCTCGCCGACGGCACGCCCGCCCCGGGCGTCGTCACCGGCCGGCACGGCGCCGGCCGCGACCGCCGGGCCGTCCTCGTCTTCCCCGGCCAGGGCTCCCAGTGGGTCGGCATGGGTGCCGAACTGCTCGACGCCTCCCCGGAGTTCGCCGAGCGGATCGCCGCCTGCGAACGGGCCCTCGCCCCCTGGACGGACTGGTCCCTCGAAGCCGTCCTGCGCGGCCGGGCCGAGGCGCCGTCACTCGACCGCGTCGACGTCGCCCAGCCCGCGCTGTGGGCCACCATGATCGGGCTCGCCGCCTGCTGGCAGGCCCACGGCGTCACCCCCGCCGCCGTGCTCGGCCACTCCCAGGGCGAGATCGCCGCCGCCTGCGTGGCCGGCGCGCTCTCCCTGGAGGACGGCGCCAAGGTCGTCGCCCTGCGCAGCCAGGCCATCGCCCGCGGCCTCTCGGGCCACGGCGGCATGGTGTCGGTGCCGCTGGCGCACGCCGACGTCCTCGCCCGGATCGAGCCCCACGGCGGCCGGATCTCGGTGGCCGCCGCCAACGGCCCGTCCGGCGTGGTCGTCTCCGGCGAGAACGCGGCCCTCGACGACCTCCTGGCCGACTGCGCCCGCGACGGCGTCCGGGCCAAGCGCATCCCCGTCGACTACGCCTCCCACTCCGCCCAGGTCGAACGGATCGAGGAGACCCTCCTCGCCGAACTCGCCGGACTGACCACGCGCGAGGCCCGCATCCCGTTCTTCTCCACCGTCACCGCCGACTGGCTCGGCGACACCCCGCTCGACGCCGGATACTGGTACCGCAACCTGCGGCGGACCGTCCGCCTGGAGGAGTCCGTCCGCGCCCTGCTCGCCCAGGGCCACGACGCCTTCCTCGAATGCAGCCCGCACCCCGTGCTCGCCATGGCCGTCGAGGACACCGCCGCCGACGCGGGCGTCCGGGCCGTCGTGCTCGGCACCGTCCGGCGCGAGGACGGCGGCCAGGACCGGCTGCTCGCCTCCCTCGCCGAGGCCCACGTGCACGGCGTGCGGATCGACTGGCGGCCCGCCCTCGCCGGCGGCCGGCCCGCCGACCTGCCCACCTACGCCTTCCAGCGCCGCCGCTACTGGCTCGCCCAGGGCGCCGCCCGTACCGGCGCGCCCCTCGAACCCAGCGGGCTGGACGGGGTCGTCCGGCTCGCGGACGGCTCGGGGAGCGTCCTGCTCACCGGCCGGATCGGCACCGGGACGCACCCCTGGACGGCCGACCACCGCGTGCGCGGCACCGCCGTCGTGCCGGGCACCGCGCTGCTCGACTGGGCCGTGCGGGCCGGCGACGAGGCGGGCTGCCCGGCCGTCGCCGACCTCACCGAGCTCACCCCGCTGACCCTGCCCGACCACGGGACCGTCGACCTCCAGCTCACCGCGGGACCCGCCGACGCCGACGGCCGACGGGCCCTCACCGTCCACGCCCGCCCGACCGGCGCGCCGGACGACCTCCCGTGGACCTGCCACGCGAGCGGCACCCTGACCGCTGAGAGCGCTGACGGCGCGTCCCTGACCGCATGGCCGCCCGCCGGTGCCGAGGCGGTGGACACCCTGGACGACGCCGAGTACGGCGAGCGCTTCCGCACCGTCGCCGCACGCTGGCGGCGCGGCGACGAGCTGTTCGCCGAGGTCGCCCTGCCCGAGGAGCACCGCACCGAGACGGCCGGCTTCCGCGTCCACCCCGGACTCCTCCAAGCCCTGCTCGCCGCCCTCCCGGGCGGCACCGACCCCGCCCAGCCCACCGACTGGCGCGGCGTCACCGTCCACGCCACCGGCGCCGCCCTGCTCCGCGTCCGGCTCACCCCGGCCGCCGACGGCGGCCACGCGCTCACCGCCGCCGACGCCGACGGCGCCCCCGTGCTCACCGCCCGAGCCGTCACCGTCCGCCCGATCGCCGCCGAGCACCTCGCCCCGGTGGCGGACCCGCTCTACGCGGTCGAGTGGGCTCCGACACCGAACAGCGCCGTGTCCGCCACCGGCCTTGAGGACACGGCCGTCCTCGGCGGCGACGACGCGCTCGCCGCCACCCTCGGCGCCCGCTCCTACGCCGACCTCGCCGGCCTCACCGCCGCCCTGGACGCCGGAGAGCCCGCACCCGCCACCGTCGTCCACCGCCTCACCGCGGCCGACGACGCCGATCCCGTCACCGCCGCGCACCGCGCCGTCCGGGCCGCCCACGGCCTCGCCCGCGCCTGGCTCGGCGAGCCCCGGCTCGCCGACGCCCGCCTCGCCCTGCTCACGCACGGCGCCGAGGCCGCGGCCCCCTCCACCGACGCCACCGTTCTCGCCCAAGCCGCTGCCCACGGACTCATCCGCTCCGCCCAGTCCGAGAACCCGGGCCGCTTCCTCCTCGTCGACCTCGACGAGGACGCGGCCTCCGCCGCGTCCCTGCCCACCGCCCTCGCCGTCCCCGACGAGCCGCGCCTGGCCGTCCGCGGCGGCGAGGTGACGGCCCCCCGGCTGCGCGCGCTGCCCTCCGGCGGGGACGACCGCGCGTGGTCCTGGAACCCCGCCGGCACCGTCCTGATCACCGGCGGCACCGGCACCCTCGGCACCCTCGTCGCCCGCCACCTCGTCACCGAGCACGGCGTGCGCCACCTCCTGCTCACCGGCCGCCGGGGCCCGGACGCCCCCGGCGCCGCCGAGCTCGTCGCCGACCTCGCGGCCCTCGGAGCCCACGCCCGCGTCGCCGCCTGCGACACCGCCGACCGCGCCGCCCTCGACGCGCTCCTCGCCACCGTCCCCGCCGACCACCCGCTCACCGGCGTCGTCCACGCCGCCGGCGTCCTGCACGACGGACTGCTCGAAAGCCTGACGGACGAGCAGCTCACCGAGGTGCTGCGCCCCAAGGTCGACGCCGCGTGGAACCTCCACGACGCGACCCGCGACCTCGACCTCTCCGCCTTCGTCCTGTTCTCCTCCTTCGCCGCCACGGCCGGCGGCCCCGGCCAGGCCAACTACGCCGCCGCCAACGCCTTCCTCGACGCCCTCGCCCACCTCCGCCGCGCCGAAGGCCGCCCGGCCGTCTCCCTCGCGTGGGGATACTGGGGAGAATCGAGTGGAATGACGTCCACGCTGGACGCCGTGGACATCGCCCGCTTCGCGCGCTCCGGCATGCTGCCGCTCACGGCCGTCCAGGGCCTCGCCCTGCTCGACGCCGCGAGCGGCGTCGACCGACCGCACCTCGCCCCGATCCGGCTCGACCGGCACGCCCTCGCCACGGCCGGGGCACCACCGCTGTTCGCCGAGCTCGCGCCCCGCCGAGCCGCCGCCCGGCGCACGGCCGCCGGCCCGGCCGGGAGCACGGCGACCGGCGATCGGGGCGTGCTCGACCGGCTGCCCGGCCTCGCCGCCGCCCAGCAGGAGAAGCTGCTGCTGGACGTCGTCGTCGGCCACCTCGCCGCCGTCCTCGGCCACGGCTCGCCCGAGGCCGTCGAACCCGAGCGCGGCTTCCTCGACCTCGGGATGTCCTCCCTGACCGCCGTCGAGCTGCGCAACCGCCTCAACGCCGAACTCGGCCTGCGGCTGCCCACCACGACGATCTTCGACCACCCGTCGCCCACCGCCCTCGCCGGGCGCCTGCGCGACCTGGTGGGCGCACCCGCCGGCACCACGGCGCCCGCCCGGCCCGTCTTCGCCGAACTCGACGAGCTGGAGAGCGCGCTCGGCGCCACCGAACTGGACGCCGACTCCCGCACCCGCCTCCTCGCCCGCCTCAAGAGCCTCCAGTGGCGGCTCGACGGCGACACCACCGAGTCGCCCGCGGCCGCCGACGGGCCGGACGACGCGCTCGACGCCACCACGGACGACGAGATGTTCGACCTGATCGACCGCGAGCTCGGACTCGCCTGAGGCGACCCCGTAAGACGCCGGCCCGTACCACCCTTCCGAACTGCGAGGTTTCCCACCCATGGCCAGCACCTCCGAGGACAAGCTCCGCGACTACCTCAAGAAGGTCACCGCGGACCTGCGGCGCACGAAGCAGCGCCTGGAGTCCGTCGAGGCGAGGGACGCCGAGCCGATCGCGATCATCGGGATGGCCTGCCGCTACCCCGGCGGCGTCCGCACCCCGGAGGACCTCTGGCGGCTCGTCGCCGACGGCGCCGACGCCATCGGCGACCTGCCGGAGGACCGCGGGTGGGACACCGGGGGCCTCTACGACCCCACCCCCGGCACCCCCGGCAAGAGCTACGTCCGCCACGGCGGCTTCCTCGACGGCGTCGCCGACTTCGACGCCGAGCTGTTCGGCATCGCCCCCCGCGAGGCCCTCGCCATGGACCCGCAGCAGCGGCTCCTCCTCGAATCCGCCTGGGAGGCCGTCGAGCGCGCCCGCATCGCCCCCGCCGCCCTGCGCGGCAGCGACACCGGCGTGTTCATCGGCGGCGCCGACACCGACTACGGCTCCCTCGCCCGCCGGACCGAGGAGACCGAGGGCCACCTCCTCACCGGCGGAGCCGTCAGCGTCCTCTCCGGCCGCATCGCCTACACCCTCGGCCTGGAGGGCCCGGCCGTCACCGTCGACACCGCGTGCTCCTCGGCCCTCGTCGCCCTCCACCTCGCGGTCCGCGCGCTGCGCGCCGGCGAGTGCTCGATGGCCGTCGCCGGCGGCGTCGCCGTCATGCCGACCACCCGTCTGTTCACCGAGTTCTCCCGCCAGCGCGGACTCGCCCCCGACGGGCGCTGCAAGCCCTTCGCGGAGGGCGCGGACGGCACCTCCTGGGCCGAGGGCGTCGGCGTCCTGCTCGTCGAGCGGCTCTCGGACGCCCGGCGCCTGGGCCACGAGGTCCTCGCCGTCGTCCGGGGCACCGCCGTCAACCAGGACGGCGCCAGCAGCCGCCTGACCGCCCCCAACGGCCCTTCGCAGCAGCGCGTCATCCGGGCCGCGCTCGCCAACGCCCGCCTCACCCCCGACCAGGTCGACGCCGTCGAGGCCCACGGCACCGGCACGACGCTCGGCGACCCGATCGAGGCCCAGGCCCTGCTCGCCACGTACGGCCAGGACCGGCCCGCCGACCGGCCGCTCTACCTCGGCGGCGTCAAGTCGAACATCGGCCACGCCCAGGCGGCGGCCGGCGTCGCGGGCGTGATCAAGACGGTCATGGCGCTGCGCGCCGGCGTGCTGCCGGCCACGCTGCACGTCGACGAGCCGTCCTCGCACGTGGACTGGACGGCGGGCGCCGTCGAGCTGCTGACGGAGGCCCGCGACTGGCCGCGGACCGGGCGTCCGCGCCGGGCGGGCGTCTCGGCGTTCGGCATCAGCGGGACGAACGCGCACGTGGTCCTGGAGCAGGCGGACGAGGTCGCGGCGGACGAGCCCGCGGAGGCCGCCCCGGTTTCGGCCGTCCTGCCGTGGGTGCTGAGCGGCCGGACGCCGGAGGCGCTGCGCGCCCAGGCCGCCCGCCTGCGCGACATCGCGGCGGGCCGGCCCGCCGCCGACATCGCGGTGGCACTGATCACGAGCCGCTCGATGCTCAACCACCGGGCCGTGGTGGTGGGTTCGGACCGGGACGCGCTGCTGCGCGGGCTCGACGCGCTGGCGGCGGGCTCGGGCAGGGGAGTCGAGGGCGCGGTCGTCGAGGGCGCGGTCCGGGGCGGTGGGACGGCGTTCCTGTTCTCGGGGCAGGGGTCGCAGCGGCTGGGGATGGGGCGGGAGTTGTATGCCCGGTTCCCGGTGTTCGCGTCGGCCTTCGACGAGGTGTGCGCGGAGCTGGATCCGGCTTTGCGCGAGGTGGTGTGGGGTTCCGATGCGGAGCTGCTGAACCGGACGGAGTATGCCCAGGCGGGGCTGTTCGCGGTCGAGGTGGCGCTGTACCGTCTCGTCGAATCGCTGGGCGTCCGGGCAGAGTTCGTGGCGGGTCACTCGATCGGTGAGGTGGCTGCGGCGCATGTGGCCGGGGTGTTCTCGCTGGCCGACGCGTGTGCGCTGGTGAGTGCCCGTGGCCGTCTGATGCAGGCGCTGCCCTCGGGTGGCGTGATGCTGGCGGTGCAGGCGACGGAGGACGAAGTCCTGCCGCTGCTCACGGACTTCGTGTCGATCGCCGCCGTCAACGGCCCGACCTCCGTCGTCGTCTCCGGCGCGGAGGAGGCCGTTGACGCGGTCCGCGCGCACTTCGCCGATCGCAAGACGACGTGGCTGCGCGTCTCGCACGCGTTCCACTCGCCGCTGATGGACCCGATGCTGGCGGACTTCCGCGCTGTTCTCGACGGGCTGACGTACAACGCGCCGTCGATCCCGGTGGTCTCCAACCTGACCGGCGAACTAGCGGATGGCCTGACCTCGCCCGAGTACTGGGTGCGCCACGTCCGTGAGGCAGTCCGCTTCGCCGACGGCATCCGGACGTTGGAGGCCGCGGGCGTCACGCGCTTCCTGGAGCTCGGCCCCGACGGTGTCCTCACCGCACTCGCGGCCTCCTCGCTCGCCGACGACGCCATGCTGGCTTCCGCCCTCCGCAAGGACCAGGCCGAGGACGCGACCGTGCTCGCTGCGCTCGCACGCCTGCACGTCACCGGTGCGCACGTCGACTGGGCCGCGCTCTTCGCCGGCACCGGCGTCCGCCCGGTCGACCTGCCGACCTACGCCTTCCAGCACCGTCGCTACTGGCCCGACGCCGCTGCCGAAGCGGCCGGTGACCTCGGCGCCGCAGGCCTCGACAGCGCCGACCACCCGCTGCTCTCCGCCTCGCTCGAACTCTCCGACGACGATGGCCTGTTGTTCACCTCCCGGCTCTCTCGCCGGTCCCACCCCTGGCTCGCCGACCACGTCGTGCGCGGCAACGTCCTGCTGCCCGGCACCGCGTTCCTCGAACTGGCCGTCCGCGCCGGGGACGAGGCGGGCTGCGACCGCGTCGAGGAACTGACCCTGGCCGCACCGCTCGTCCTGCCCGAGCACGAGGGCGTCCAACTGCAACTGCGCGTCGGCGCGGCCGACGAGACCGGCCGCCGCACCTTCACCATCGCCTCCCGGCCCGAGGGCGCCGACGGTCGCGCCTGGGACCAGCACGCGACCGGCGTCCTGGCCGCGGGGGAGACGCGCACCCCGTTCGACGCGACCGTCTGGCCGCCGGCCGGCGCCGAGGCGGTCGACCTGACCGGGCTGTACGAGGGCATGGCCGACGGCGGCTACGCGTACGGCCCGGTGTTCCGGGGCCTGCGGGCGGCCTGGCGGCGCGGGGACGAGGTGTTCGCCGACGTCGCCCTCCCGGAGGGCACCGAAGGCACCGGCTACGGCTTGCACCCGGCGCTGCTCGACGCCGCCCTGCACGTGACGGCCGTCAACGGGCTGCCGCACGGTGTCGTCCCGTTCTCGTGGGAGGACGTGTCGCTGCACGCCTCCGGCGCGTCCTCGGTGCGCGTGCGCGTCACCCGGACCGGCGAGGGGTCCGTCGCGGTGGCGGTCGCCGACGCCGAGGGCCTGCCGGTGGCGTCGGTGGGGTCGCTGGCCCTGCGCGCGGTGGCGGGCGGGGAGCCGGCAGCGGCCCGGGACGGGCTGTTCCGGGTGGACTGGGTGCCGGTGAAGACCGCTGCCGCACCGGAGTTCGCGGAGGTCGAGTCCCTGGCGGAGGTGCCGGAGGACGTGCCGCCGGTAGTGGTGATCCGACCGGCGGACGGCGACGTGCACGCGCGTGCGGCGCACGTGCTGGAGCTGGTGCAGGGCTGGCTGGCGGAGGAGCGTTTCGCGGCCTCCCGTCTGGTGTTCGTGACGCGTGGTGCGGTGGCGGGCGAGGACCTGCCGGGCGCGGCGGCGTGGGGTCTCGTGCGGTCGGCGATGTCGGAGGAGCCGGGCCGGTTCGGCCTGGTGGATCTGGCGGGCTCGGAGGAACTGCCGCCCACTGCCCTGGGATTGGACGAGCCGCAGCTGCTCGTCCGCGACGGGGAGGTCCTCGCGGCGCGGCTCGTGCGCGCCGAAGCGGCGGGCGAGCCGGTCGTGTGGGCCGGCGAGGGCACCGTCCTGATCACCGGCGGCACGGGTGGCCTGGGCCGGGTCATCGCCCGGCACCTGGCCGTCGAGCACGGCGTGCGGCAGCTGCTGCTGGTCAGCCGCCGGGGCGTCGACGCCGAGGGCACGGACGAACTGCTCGCCGAGCTCGCGGAGGCCGGTGCGGAGGCCGTCGTCGAGGCGTGTGACGTCGCCGATCCGGCGGCGGTGGCGGGCCTGTTCGCCCGGTACGAGATCCGCGCGGTCGTCCACACGGCCGGGGTGATCGACGACGGCGTGATCGGCTCCCTGACCGCCGAGCGCGTCAGCACCGTCCTGCGCCCGAAGGCGGACGCGGCCCGGAACCTGCACGAGGCCACGAAGGACCGCGCGCTGGCGGCCTTCGTCCTGTTCTCCTCCGTCTCCGGCGTCTTCGGCGGCCCCGGCCAGGCCGCCTACGCGGCGGGCAACGCCTACCTCGACGCGCTCGCGGTGCACCGCCGCTCGCTCGGCCTGCCCGCCGTCTCGCAGGCCTGGGGCCCGTGGACCCGCGACGGCGGCATGATCGGCACGCTCGCCGACGTCGACCTGCACCGGATCGCCCGCTCGGGCATGCCGGAGCTCACCCCGGCCGAGGGCGCCGCCCTGTTCGACGCCTCGCTCGCGGCGGGCGAGCCCGCGATCCTGCCCGTCCGCCTGGACCTCGCGGCACTGCGGGCCCAGGACTCGGTGCCCGCCCTGCTGCGCGGACTGGTGCGCGGCCGGGTCCGGCGCGCGGTGGTCGCGGGCTCGGCCGCCTCGGCCGGCCTCGCGCAGCGCCTGTCGGGCCTGGGCGAGGCCGAGCGCCGGGCGGCCGTCCTGGAGCTGGTGCGCGATCGGATCGCCGTGGTCCTGGGCCACGAGGGCGGCTCGGTCGTCGACCCGTCCCGGGCGTTCCAGGACCTCGGCTTCGACTCGCTGACGGCGGTCGAACTGCGCAACCAGCTCAAGTCGGTGACCGGTCTCCAGCTGCCGGCCACGGTGGTGTTCGACTACCCGACGGCGAGCGCGCTGGCCGGCTTCGTCCTGGACGGCCTGTTCGGCGCCGAGGAGGCCGAGGAGCTCCCGTCGGCGCTCCCGGTGTCGTCGGACGACCCGGTCGTCATCGTCGGCATGGCGTGCCGCTACCCCGGTGGCGTCGAGTCGCCCGAGGACCTGTGGCGGCTGGTGGCCGACGGCGTCGACGCGGTCTCCGACTTCCCGGCGAACCGAGGCTGGGACCTCGACTCGCTCTACAGCGAGGACCGGTCCGTCCCGGGCACGTCGTACACCCGGCGCGGCGCGTTCCTGCACGACGCGGGGGAGTTCGACCCCGAGTTCTTCGGGATGAGCCCGCGCGAGGCGCTGGCGACCGACGCGCAGCAGCGCCTGCTGCTGGAGACCTCGTGGGAGGCGTTCGAGCGGGCCGGTATCGACCCGGTGTCGCTGCGCGGCAGCCGGACGGGCGTCTTCGCGGGCATCATGTACACCGACTACCGCTCGCTCCTCGACGGCGAGGAGTTCGAGGGCTTCCGGGGCAACGGCAGCGCCCCCAGCGTCGCCTCCGGCCGGGTGTCCTACACCTTCGGCTTCGAGGGCCCGGCGGTGACGGTGGACACGGCGTGCTCGTCGTCGCTGGTGGCGATGCACCTGGCGGCGCAGGCGCTGCGCGGTGGCGAGTGCTCGCTGGCGCTCGCGGGCGGCGTGACGGTGATGTCGACGCCGAACACCTTCGTGGAGTTCTCGCGGCAGGGCGGCCTGTCGGCGGACGGCCGGTGCCGCTCGTTCGCTGACGCGGCGGACGGCGTGGGCTGGGGCGAGGGCGTCGGCATGGTGGTGCTGGAGCGGCTGTCGGACGCCCGCCGCAACGGGCACCGCGTGCTCGCGGTGCTGCGGGGGAGCGCTGTCAACCAGGACGGTGCGTCGAACGGTCTGACGGCGCCGAACGGTCCGTCGCAGCAGCGGGTGATCCGGCAGGCGCTGGCGAGCGCCGGTCTGTCGACCGCCGACGTCGACGCCGTCGAGGCGCACGGCACGGGTACGACACTCGGTGACCCGATCGAGGCCCAGGCGCTCCTGGCCACCTACGGGCAGGACCGCGAACTGCCGCTGCTGCTCGGTTCGATCAAGTCGAACATCGGGCACGCGCAGGCGGCCGCCGGTGTGGCCGGCGTGATCAAGATGGTGCTGGCGATGCAGAACGGTGTGCTGCCGCGCACGCTGCACGCGGACGCGCCTTCCTCGCACGTGGACTGGACGGCCGGCGCGGTGGAGCTGCTGGCCGAGGCCCAGGAGTGGCCGGAGGCCGGCCGGCTGCGCCGGGCGGGCGTGTCGTCCTTTGGGATCAGCGGCACCAACGCTCACGTGATCCTGGAGCAGGCCGAGCCCGAGGCTGCGGGGGACGCCCCGGTGACGGCGGGGGCGATGCCCTGGGTGGTATCCGCCAAGTCCGAAGCAGCGCTGGACTCGCAGCTCGCGCGACTCGGAGAGCTCGGTGAACTCCCGGCTGCGGAGGTGGCGTTCACGCTGGCGGGGCGCACGGCCTTCCCGCACCGGGCGGTGCTCGTCGACGGCGTCGAGGTGGCCCGGGGGCTCGCGGGCGAGGGCGGGACGGCGTTCCTGTTCTCCGGGCAGGGGTCGCAGCGGCTGGGGATGGGGCGGGAGTTGTATGCCCGGTTCCCGGTGTTCGCGTCGGCTTTCGACGAGGTGTGCGCGGAGCTGGATCCGGCCCTGTGTGAGGTGGTGTGGGGGTCGGATGCGGAGCTGTTGAACCGGACGGAGTTCGCGCAGGCTGCGCTGTTCGCGGTCGAGGTAGCGCTGTACCGTCTGGTGGAATCCCTTGGTGTGCGGCCGGAGTTCGTGGCCGGTCATTCGATCGGTGAGGTCGCTGCGGCGCACGTGGCCGGGGTGTTCTCGCTGGCCGACGCGTGTGCGCTGGTGAGTGCCCGTGGCCGTCTGATGCAGGCGCTCCCCGCAGGTGGCGCGATGCTGGCCGTGCAGGCGATGGAGGGCGAAGTCCTGCCGCTGCTGGGCGAGTTCGTGTCCATCGCCGCCGTCAACGGCCCGCGCTCGATCGTCGTCTCTGGTTCCGAGTCGGCCGTGTCGGAGATCGAGGCGCACTTCGCGGACCGCAAGACGACGCGGCTGCGCGTCTCGCACGCGTTCCACTCGCCGCTGATGGACCCGATGCTGGCGGATTTCCGTTCCGTTCTCGACGGGCTGACGTACAACGCGCCGTCGATCCCGGTGGTCTCCAACCTGACCGGCGAACTGGCGGATGGCCTGACCTCGCCCGAGTACTGGGTGCGTCACGTCCGCGAGGCCGTCCGTTTCGCCGACGGCGTCCGTACGCTGGAGGCCGCGGGCGTCACGCGCTTCCTGGAGCTCGGCCCCGACGGTGTCCTCACCGCGCTCGCGGCCTCCTCGCTCTCCGACGACGCCGTGCTGGCCTCCGCCCTCCGCAAGGACCAGGCCGAGGACACGACCGTCCTGGCCGCCCTCGCACGCCTGCACGTCACCGGTGCGCACGTCGACTGGGCCGCCCTCTTCGCCGGCACCGGCGCCCGCGCCGTGAACGTGCCCACGTACGCGTTCCAGCACCGGCACTACTGGCCGGCGGTCACCCTCGCGCGCGGCGGCGACGTCCGGCTCGCAGGCCTCGGTGCCGCCGAGCACCCGCTGCTGGGTGCGGCCGTCGAGCTCGTCAACACGGACGGCTACCTGTTCACCGGCCGGCTGTCGGCCCGGTCGCACGGGTGGCTCGCGGACCACGTCGTCATGGGTTCCGTCCTGGTGCCGGGCACGGCGCTGGTCGAGCTGGCGGTGCGCGCGGGCGACGAGGTCGGCTGCGACCTGGTCGAGGAGCTGACGCTGGCCGCCCCGCTGGTCCTGCCCGAGCGGGGCGGCGTGCGGGTGCAGGTGTGGGTCGGCGAGCCGGACGCGTCCGGGCGGCGTGCGCTCACGGTGCACGCCCGGCCGGACGAAGCGGACGGGACGGATTGGACCCTCCACGCCACCGGTGTGCTGGGGACGGGCGCTACGCCCGTGCCCTTCGAGGCGGCCGCGTGGCCGCCGGCCGGTGCCGAGGCGGTCGACCTGACCGGGTTGTACGAGGGCCTGGCGGAGGCCGGGTTCGGGTACGGCCCGGCGTTCCGGGGGCTCGGTGCGGCCTGGCGGCGCGGGGACGAGCTCTTCGCGGAGGTCGCTCTGCCCGAGGGCACGGAGGGCGCGGGCTTCGGCCTGCACCCGGCGCTGTTCGACGCCTGCCTGCACGCGTTCGCGCTGACCGGCTCCGACGAGCGCGGCGTGCCGTTCGCGTGGGAGGACGTGGCGCTGCACGCCTCCGGCGCGTCGGCGGTCCGGGTGCGGCTGACGCCGGCGGCGGGTGGCGGGATGGCGCTCGCGATCGCGGACACCGAGGGACGCCCGGTGGCGACCGTCGGGTCACTGGTCGTGCGCCCGGTGGCGGCGGGCGAGGCTAGCCGGGTTGGCCGGGACTCGCTGTTCCGGGTGGACTGGGTGCCGGTGAAGGCGGTCGCTGCTCCGGTGTTCGTGGCGGTCGGGTCGTTGGCGGAGGTGCCGGAGGATGTGCCGCCGGTGGTCGTTTTCGAGGCGGCTGCTGGTGAGGTGCACGCGCGGACGGCGCGGGTGCTGGAGCTGGTGCAGGGCTGGCTGGCGGAGGAGCGTTTCGCGGGTTCGCGTCTGGTGTTCGTGACGCGTGGCGTGGTGGCGGGTGAGGACCTGCCGGGCGCAGCGGTGTGGGGTTTGGTGCGGTCGGCGGTGTCGGAGGAGCCGGGCCGGTTCGGTCTGGTGGATCTGGCGGGGGACGAGGTGCTTCTGCCGGAGGCTCTGGGCGTGGACGAGCCGCAGCTTCTGGTCCGTGACGGTGAGGTCCTGGCTGCGCGCCTGGTGCGTACGGAAGCAGCGGCCGAAACGGTGGTGGCGTGGCCGGGTGAGGGCACGGTCCTGATCACCGGTGGTACCGGTGGCCTGGGGAAGCTCGTGGCTCGGCACTTGGTGGCCGAGCACGGCGTGCGTGACCTGCTGTTGGTGAGCCGCCGGGGTGCGGAGGCCGAGGGCGTCGAGGAGCTGTTGGCGGACTTGGGCGTGGGGGCAAAGGTCGAGGCCTGTGACGTGGCCGACGATGTTGCCGTCGCGGACCTGTTCGCCCGGCACGACATCCGTGCGGTCGTCCACACCGCCGGTGTGCTCGATGATGGCGTGATCGGCTCGCTCACCCCCTCGCGGCTCTCGGCCGTCCTCCGCCCGAAGGCGGACGCGGCGTGGAACCTGCACCGGGCCGCCGAGAATGTCGAAGCGTTCGTCCTCTTCTCCTCCGTCGCCGGCACGCTCGGCAGCGCAGGTCAGGCCGCCTACGCGGCGGGCAACGCCTACCTGGACGCCCTGGCGGTCCACCGCCGCGCCCTCGGCCTGCCCGCCGTCTCGCTCGCCTGGGGTCCGTGGTCGGACGTGGCCGGCATGACCGGCACGCTCACCGGCGCCGAGGCCGAGCGCATCGCCCGGCTCGGCCTGCCGGCCATCGCCCCGGAACAGGGCGTCGCGCTCTTCGACGCGGCTCTCGCCGCCGGACACCCGGCCGTGCTGCCGGTCCGCCTCGACGTGGCGGCGATGGCCGCGCACGGCGAGGTTCCCACCCTGCTGCGCGGCCTGGTGCGGGGCCGCGTCCGGCGCGCCGCCGTCGCCGGTTCGGCCGTGTCGGCGGGCCTGGCGCAGCGGTTGTCGGGTCTGGGCGAGGCCGAGCGCCGGGCGGCCGTCCTCGACCTGGTGCGCGATCAGATCGCGCTCGTGCTCGGCCACGACGCCGGCGCGGCGGTCGACCCGTCGAAGGCGTTCCAGGACCTCGGCTTCGACTCGCTGACGGCGGTCGAGCTGCGCAACCGGCTCAAGTCGGTGACCGGTCTCCAGCTGCCGGCCACCGTCGTGTTCGACTACCCGACGGCGAGCGCGCTGGCCGCCTTCCTGCTGGAGGGTCTGTTCGGCACCGAGAGCGTCGTCCACGTCCCCGAGGCTCTGCCGTCGCCGTCGGACGATCCGATCGTCATCGTCGGCATGGCCTGCCGTTACCCGGGCGGCGTCGAGTCGCCCGAGGACCTGTGGCGCCTGGTGGCCGACGGCGTCGACGCGGTGTCCGGCTTCCCGGTGAACCGCGGCTGGGACGTCGAGACCCTCTACAACCCGGACCCGGAGCACACCGGGACCTCCTACACGCGCTCCGGTGGATTCCTGCACACGGCAGGGGAGTTCGACCACGAGTTCTTCGGGATGAGCCCGCGCGAGGCGCTGGCGACGGACGCGCAGCAGCGACTGCTGCTGGAGACCTCGTGGGAGGCGTTTGAGCGGGCGGGCATCGACCCGGTGTCGCTGCGCGGCAGTCGGACGGGCGTCTTCGCGGGCGTCATGTACGCGGACTACGCGAGCCTGCTGGGCGGCGGTGAGTTCGAGGGCTATCAGGGCAGCGGGAGCGCGGGGAGCGTGGCCTCGGGCCGCGTCTCGTACACGCTGGGCCTGGAGGGCCCGGCGGTGACGGTGGACACGGCGTGCTCGTCGTCGCTGGTGGCGATGCACCTGGCGGCGCAGGCGCTGCGCGGCGGCGAGTGCTCGCTGGCGCTCGCGGGCGGCGTGACGGTGATGTCGACGCCGAACACCTTCGTGGAGTTCTCGCGGCAGGGCGGCCTGTCGGCGGACGGCCGGTGCCGCTCGTTCGCTGACGCGGCGGACGGCGTGGGCTGGGGCGAGGGCGTCGGCATGGTGGTGCTGGAGCGGCTGTCGGACGCCCGCCGCAACGGGCACCGCGTGCTGGCCGTCCTGCGCGGCAGCGCGGTGAACCAGGACGGCGCGTCGAACGGTCTGACGGCGCCGAACGGGCCGTCGCAGCAGCGGGTGATCCGGCAGGCGCTGGCGAGCGCCGGGCTGTCGACCGCCGACGTCGACGCCGTCGAGGCGCACGGCACGGGTACGACACTCGGTGACCCGATCGAGGCGCAGGCGCTGCTGGCGACGTACGGGCAGGACCGCGAACTGCCGCTGCTGCTCGGCTCGATCAAGTCGAACATCGGCCACTCCCAGGCCGCGGCCGGTGTCGCCGGCGTGATCAAGATGGTGCTCGCGATGCAGAACGGCGTGCTGCCGCGCACGCTGCACGTGGACGCGCCTTCCTCGCACGTGGACTGGACGGCCGGCGCCGTCGAGCTGCTCACCGAGCGCACCGAGTGGCCTGCCACCGGTCACGCGCGCCGGGCGGGCGTGTCGTCCTTCGGGATCAGCGGCACCAACGCCCACGTGATCCTGGAGCAGGCCGAGCCCGAGGCCGGGCTGGACGTCACGGTGACGGCGGGAGTGACGCCCTGGGTGGTGTCCGCCAAGTCCGAGGCGGCACTGGACGCGCAGCTCGCGCGGCTCGCGGAGCTTGATGAACGTCCCTCCGAAGACGTGGCGTTGACCTTGGCGGGGCGGTCGCTCTTCCCGCACCGAGCAGTGATCGTCGACGGCTCCGAAGTAGCCCGAGGGGTCGCGGTCGACGGCAAGAGCGCGTTCCTGTTCTCCGGTCAGGGCTCGCAACGGCTGGGGATGGGGCGGGAGTTGTACGACCGCTTCCCGGTGTTCGCCCAGGCCTTCGATGAGGTGTGCGACGGGCTGGAGCTTCCCGTTCGGGACGTCGTGTGGGGCTCGGACGAGGAACTGCTGAACCAGACCGCGTACGCCCAGGCCGGGCTGTTCGCCGTCGAGGTGGCGCTCTACCGGCTCGTCGAATCCCTCGGCCTGCGGCCGGAGTTCGTGGCCGGGCACTCGATCGGCGAGGTCGCTGCGGCGCATGTGGCCGGGGTGTTCGGCCTGGCCGACGCCTGCGCCCTGGTGACCGCGCGTGGCCGTCTGATGCAGGCGCTGCCGTCCGGTGGCGCGATGCTCGCCGTACAGGCGACGGAGGACGAAGTCCTGCCGTTGCTGGGCGACGTGGTGTCGATCGCCGCCGTCAACGGCCCGCGTTCGA
Source organism: Kitasatospora sp. NPDC057904 (assembly GCF_042887925.1). Taxonomy (NCBI): domain Bacteria; kingdom Bacillati; phylum Actinomycetota; class Actinomycetes; order Kitasatosporales; family Streptomycetaceae; genus Kitasatospora; species Kitasatospora sp. NPDC057904. Next base: position 135,808 of record NZ_JBHVOL010000013.1, on the reverse strand, counting down.
TCGTCGTCTCGGGAGCGGAGGACGCCGTCGCGGCGATCGAGGCTCACTTCGCCGACCGCAAGACGAACCGGCTGCGCGTGTCCCACGCCTTCCACTCCCCGTTGATGGACCCGATGCTGGAGGACTTCCGTACGGTCCTCAACGGGCTGACGTACAGCGCTCCTTCGCTCCCGGTGATCTCCAACCTGACCGGCGCCCTGGGCGAGGACATCACCACCCCCGACTACTGGGTGCGCCACGTCCGCGAGGCCGTCCGTTTCGCCGACGGCATCCGGACCCTCCACGAGGCCGGCGTCACCCGCTACCTCGAACTCGGCCCCGACGCCGTCCTCACCGCCCTCACCGCGAGCGCCCTGCCCGACGGCGAGGCCGAAACCATCCCGGCGCTCCGCCGTAACCGGGCCGAGGAGCGCACTCTCGTCGACGCCCTCGCCCGCCTCCACGTCCACGGCGCGACGGTGGACTGGGCCGCTCTGTTCGCCGCCACCGGCGCCCGGCCCGTCGACCTGCCGACCTATGCCTTCCAGCGCCGCCGCTTCTGGCCCGCGCCCCTCGCCGCCCGTGGCGGCGACGTCCGCTCCGCGGGCCTCGGCGTCACCACGCACCCCATGCTCGCCGCCGCCGTCGAACTGGCCGACGAGGACGGGCTGGTGCTGACCGGACGGCTGTCGACGGCCGCGTTCCCGTGGCTGGCCGACCACGTCGTCCAGGGCACGGTCCTGGTCCCCGGCGCCGGCCTGCTCGAACTCGCGCTGCGCGCGGCCGCCGAGGTGGGCTGCGAGCAGGTCGAGGAACTGACGCTGGCCGCGCCGCTGGTGCTGCCCGAGCACGGTGCGCTCCAGCTCCAGCTCCGCGTGGGAACGCCGGACGCCACCGGCGGCCGGGAGCTCACGATCCACTCCCGGCCGGACGGGGATCCGGACGCCGGGTGGGTCCAGCACGCGGCCGGTTCGCTGGCCGTCGGCGGAGCCGTCGAGGCGGAGGCGTTCGGCGTCTGGCCGCCGGCCGGCGCCGAGTCGCTGCCGGTGGAGGGCGCGTACGAGCGGATGGCGGAGGCCGGGTTCGGCTACGGCCACGCCTTCCAGGGCCTGCGGTCGGCCTGGCGGCGCGGGAACGAGCTGTTCGCGGACGTCGAACTCCCCGAGGACGTCGAGGCCGACGGCTTCGGCGTGCACCCGGCGCTGCTCGACGCGGCCATGCATGTCGCCATCGTGGACGCCGGGAGCGACGACACCGTGGTCCCGTTCGCGTGGACGGGCGCCGCGCTGCGCGCCGTCGGCGCGTCGGCGGTGCGGGCGCGCCTGGTGCGGCTCGACGGTGGCGGGCTGCGGCTCGACCTCGCCGACCCGGCGGGCGGCCCGGTGCTGACGGTGGCTTCCGTGAAGGGCCGTGCGGTCTCGGCGGAGCAGCTGGGCTCGGCCGACCCGCTGTACGCGGTCGAGTGGGCGGAGCTGCCGGCCGCCCCGGACGCGGGCGCGGAGTGGACGGCCTGGGACGCCCTGCCCGCCGAGGGCGCGGCCCCGGAGACCGTCGTCCTGGACTGCTCGGCCGTGCCTGCTCCGGACGGCGATGTTCCGGCGGCCGTGCGCGAGGTGACGCAGCACGTGCTGCGCGCGGTGCAGGCGTGGCTGGTGGAGGAGCGGTTCGCGGTGTCGCGTCTGGTGGTGGTGACGCGGGGTGCGGTGGCCGTGCGTGAAGGTGAGCCGGTGGATCTGGCGCAGGCTCCGGTGTGGGGTCTGGTCCGGGCGGCGCAGGCGGAGAACCCTGGCCGCTTCGTCCTGCTGGACACGGACGGGCAGGTGATCGTCACCGCTGAGCCGGAGTCGGCCGTGCGCGGCGGAGCCGTCTGCGTCCCGCGTCTGAGCCGGCTGCCGCAGCCGGAGGGCCCGCTGCCGATCAGCTCGGATGACACGGTGCTGATCACCGGTGGTACGGGTGGTCTGGGGGCCGTCGTGGCCTGGTACCTGGTCGCCGAGTGCGGCGTGCGCAGTCTGGTGCTGACGAGCCGTCGTGGTCTGGAGGCGCCGGGCGCGGTGGAGCTGGTGGCGGAGCTGTCCGCCCTCGGTGCTGTCGCGGACGTGCGTGCTTGTGACATGGCGGACCGCGCGGCCGTGGCCGCGCTGATCGACGCGATCCCGGAGCTCAGCGCCGTGGTCCACGCCGCCGGTGTCGGTGACAACGGTCTGGTCGGCGCGCTCACCCCGGACCGGATGGATGCCGTCCTGGCCCCGAAGGCCGACGGCGCCTGGTACCTGCACGAGCTGACCAGTCACCTCGACCTGACCGCGTTCGTGCTCTTCTCCTCCGCGGGCGGCCTGGTGCTGACCGCGGGCCAGGGCAACTACGCGGCCGCGAACGTCTTCCTCGACGCCCTCGCCGCCCACCGCCACGCCGCCGGCCTGCCCGCCACCTCCATGGCCTACGGCCTCTGGGACGTCGGCGCCGGCCTCGGCCGCGACCTCGCCGACGTCGACCGGGCACGGATGGCCACCCAGGGCGTCCCCGTCCTCGACCACGCGACCGGCCTCGCCCTCTTCGCCACCGCCCTGCGCAGCGAGCGCGCCGCCGTCGTCCCGATCCGGGTCGACGCCGCCGCCCTGCGCGCCCGCACCGACGAGGTCCCCGCACTCCTGCGCGCCCTCGCCGCGCCGCGCCGGCGGGCCGAGCTGCCCGCGAGCGGCCGCGCGACCGGGACCGGCCTGGCCGGGCGCCTCGCCGCACTGGGCGCGAGCGAGGGCCGGCGCCTGGCGCTGGAGCTCGTCCGGACCGAGGTCGCCGCCGTGCTCGGCCACGCCTCCGCCGAGGCGATCGCGCCGGAGCGCGCGTTCCAGGAGCTCGGCTTCGACTCCCTCGCCGCGACCGACCTGCGCAACCGCCTCAACAAGCGCACCGGCCTGCGCCTGCCCGCCACCCTCGCCTTCGACTTCCCCAACGCGCGGGCCGTCGCGGAGCACCTCCTCGACCTGGCCGGCACGGGCCCGGAGGCGACCCCGACGACCGGCACCGCGGCCCGCCCGCTCACCTCCGACGAGCCGATCGCGATCGTCGGCATGGCCTGCCGCTACCCCGGCGGCGCGACCACGCCCGAGGAGCTGTGGCGGCTGCTGGCGGACGGCGTCGACACCGTCACCGGACTGCCGACCGACCGCGGCTGGGACATCGAGCACCTCTACGACCCCGAGCCCGGCAAGGAGGGCCACAGCTACACCCGCCACGGCAGCTTCCTGCACGACGCCGGCGACTTCGACCCCGGCTTCTTCGGGATCTCGCCGCGCGAGGCCCTCTACATGGACCCGCAGCAGCGGCTCCTCCTGGAGACCTCGTGGGAGGCGCTGGAGCGGGCGGGCATCGACCCGCTGTCCCTGCGCGGCAGCCGGACCGGCGTCTTCGCGGGCGTCATGTACCACGACTACGCCCTCAACACGAACCCCTCCGGCACCAGCGGCGGCAGCGTCGTCTCGGGCCGGGTGTCCTACACGCTGGGCCTGGAGGGCCCGGCGGTGACCGTCGACACGGCCTGCTCCTCCTCGCTCGTCGCCCTGCACCTGGCGGTCCAGGCGCTGCGCACCGGCGAGTGCTCGCTGGCCCTCGCGGGCGGCGCGACGGTGATGTCGACGCCGGGCATGTTCATCGAGTTCTCGCGGCAGCGGGGCCTCTCGGCGGACGGCCGGTGCAAGGCGTTCGCCGGCGCGGCGGACGGCGTCGGCTGGTCCGAGGGCGTCGGGGTGCTGCTCGTCGAGCGGCTGTCCGACGCGGAGCGCAACGGCCACCGGGTGCTCGCGGTGATCCGCGGTACGGCCGTCAACCAGGACGGCGCGAGCAACGGCTTCTCGGCGCCGAACGGTCCGTCCCAGCAGCGGGTGATCCGCCAGGCGCTGGCGAGCGCCGGTCTGTCGGCGGCGGACGTCGACGCCGTCGAGGCGCACGGCACCGGCACCACGCTGGGCGATCCGATCGAGGCGCAGGCGGTCCTCGCCACCTACGGGCAGGACCGTGGACTCCCGCTGCTGCTCGGCTCGGTCAAGTCGAACATCGGGCACGCGCAGGCGGCGGCCGGTGTGGCCGGCGTGATCAAGATGGTGCTGGCGATGCAGCACGGCGTGCTGCCGAAGTCGCTGCACATCGACCGGCCCTCGCCGCACGTCGAGTGGTCGCAGGGCGCGGTCGAGCTGCTGGCCGAGGCCCGGGACTGGCCGGCCACCGGCCGTCCGCGCCGGGCGGGCGTGTCCGCCTTCGGGATCAGCGGGACCAACGCGCACGTGATCGTCGAGCAGGGCCCCGAGCCGGTGGTCGAACCGTCCACCGGTGGGCGGGAGTCGGGCACGCTGCCGTGGCTGCTCGCCGCGGCGACGCCGGAGGCCCTGCGGGCGCAGGCCGAGCGGCTCGCGACCTTCGTCGGCGCGCGGCCGGAGCTCGCCGCACTGGACGTCGCCCACTCGCTCGTCGCGACCCGGCCCGCGCTGGAGCACCGCGCGGTGCTGCTCGGCGCGGACCGGGAGGAACTGCTGGCCGGGCTGGAGGCGCTGAGCCGGGGCGAAACCGCCCCGGGCGCGGCCACCTCGTCCGCCCGGGCGGGTGGGGCGACGGCGTTCCTGTTCTCCGGTCAGGGCGCGCAACGGCTGGGCATGGGACGGGAGTTGTACCACCGCTTCCCGGTGTTCGCCGAGGCCTTCGACGAGGTCTGCGCGGAGCTGGATCCGGCCTTGCGCGACGTGGTGTGGGGGTCGGACGCGGAGCTGCTGAACCGGACGGAGTACGCCCAGGCCGGGCTGTTCGCCGTCGAGGTGGCGCTCTACCGTCTCGTCGAATCGCTGGGCGTCCGCGCCGAGTTCGTGGCGGGGCACTCGATCGGCGAGGTCGCTGCGGCGCATGTGGCCGGGGTGTTCGGCCTGGCCGACGCCTGCGCCCTGGTGACCGCGCGTGGCCGTCTGATGCAGGCGCTGCCGTCCGGCGGCGCGATGCTCGCCGTACAGGCGACGGAGGACGAAGTCCTGCCGTTGCTGGGCGACGTGGTGTCGATCGCCGCCGTCAACGGCCCGCGTTCGATCGTCGTCTCGGGAGCGGAGGACGCCGTCGCGGAGATCGAGGAGCACTTCGCCGACCGCCGGACCACGCGCCTGCGCGTGTCCCACGCCTTCCACTCCCCGTTGATGGACCCGATGCTGGAGGACTTCCGCGAAGTCCTCAACGGGCTGACGTACAGTGCTCCTTCGCTCCCGGTGGTGTCCAATCTGACCGGCTCCCTGGGCGAGGACGTCACGACCCCCGACTACTGGGTGCGTCACGTCCGTGAGGCCGTCCGTTTCGCCGACGGGGTCCGAACGCTGGAAGCCGCGGGTGTCCGCCGCTACCTCGAACTCGGCCCCGACGCCGTCCTGTCCGGACTGGTGCAGGGCGTCCTGGACGACCCGACCGCCGTGGGCACGTGCGTCGTGCCCGCCCTGCGCGCGGACCGGGACGAGGAGGCGAGCCTGGTCGGCGCGCTCGGCCGGCTGCACACGGCCGGGGCGGAGGTGGACTGGTCCGTCCTCTTCGCCGGCACCGGCGCCCGCACGGTGGAACTGCCCACCTACGCGTTCCAGCACCGCCGGTTCTGGCTCGACGCGACGACCCCGCTCGGCGACCTGGGCGCGGTCGGCGTGGGCGCCTTCGCGCACCCGCTGCTGGGCGCGGCCGTCGACCTGTCCCACACGGACGGGTTCCTCCTCACCGGCCGGGTGTCGCTGGACTCGCACGCGTGGCTGGCCGACCACCGGGTCCTGGACACCGTCCTGGTCCCGGGTGCGGCGCTGGTCGAGCTCGCACTGCGGGCCGCGGCCGAGGTCGGGTACGAGGTGGTGGAGGAACTGACGCTCGCCGCACCGCTGGTGCTGCCCGAGCGCGGCGCCGTCCAGTTGCACGTGCGGGTCGGTGGCCCGGACGCCTCGGAACGGCGCGCGGTCACCATCCACTCCCGCCTGGACGGGGATCCGGACGCCGGGTGGGTCCAGCACGCGGCCGGTTCGCTGGCCGTCGGCGGAGCCGTCGAGGCGGAGGCGTTCGACGTCTGGCCGCCGGCCGGCGCCGAGTCGCTGCCGGTGGAGGGCGCGTACGAGCGGATGGCGGAGGCCGGGTTCGGCTACGGCCCGGTGTTCCAGGGGCTGCGGGCGGCCTGGCGGCGCGGCGACGAGCTGTTCGCCGAGGTCGCGCTGCCGGAGGGGGTGGCGGCCGACGGCTTCCGCGTCCACCCGGCGCTGCTCGACGCCGCCATGCACGCCGCGATCCTGGCCGGTGGCGGCGAGCGCGAGACCATGATCCCGTTCGCGTGGACCGGCGTAACCCTGTCCGCCGTCGGCGCCTCGGCGGTGCGGGTGCGGATCGTCCGGCTCGGCGACGGCGACGGCGGCGGCGGCGGGCTGCGGCTCGACCTCGCCGACCCGGCGGGCGGCCCGGTGCTGGCCGTGGCCTCGATGGTGGGCCGGGCGGTGTCGGCGGAGCAGTTGGGCTCGGTCGACCCGCTCTACGGGATCGAGTGGGCGGAGTTGTCCGGTCCGGCCGGCTCCGAGAGCTCTTGGGCGCTGTGGGAGGACGTCTCGCAGTCCTCGGAGCCGGTGCCCGGCGTGGTCGTCCTCGACTGCGGCGGCTTCATGGGCCCCGAGGACGTCCCGAGCGGTGTCCGTGTGAACGTCCACGCCGTGCTGGAGGTCCTCCAGGCGTGGCTGGTGGAGGAGCGGTTCGCGGTGTCGCGTCTGGTGGTGGTGACGCGGGGTGCGGTGGCCGTGCGTGAAGGTGAGCCGGTGGATCTGGCGCAGGCTCCGGTGTGGGGTCTGGTCCGGGCGGCGCAGGCGGAGAACCCTGGCCGCTTCGTCCTGCTGGACACGGACGGGCAGGTGATCGTCACCGCTGAGCCGGAGTCGGCCGTGCGTGGCGGGGCTGTCTGCGTCCCGCGTCTGAGCCGGCTGCCGCAGCCGGAGGGCCCGCTGCCGATCAGCTCGGATGACACGGTGCTGATCACCGGTGGTACGGGTGGTCTGGGGGCCGTCGTGGCCTGGTACCTGGTCGCCGAGTGCGGCGTCCGCAGTCTGGTGCTGACGAGCCGTCGTGGCCTGGAGGCGCCGGGCGCGGTGGAGCTGGTGGCGAAGCTGTCCGCCCTCGGCGCTACCACCGACGTGCGTGCCTGTGACATGGCGGACCGCGCGGCCGTGGCCGCGCTGATCGACGCGATCCCGGAGCTCAGCGCCGTGGTCCACGCCGCCGGTGTCGGTGACAACGGTCTGGTCGGCGCGCTCACCCCGGACCGGATGGATGCCGTCCTGGCCCCGAAGGCCGACGGCGCCTGGTACCTGCACGAGCTGACCAGTCACCTCGACCTGACCGCGTTCGTGCTCTTCTCCTCCGCCGGCGGCCTGGTGCTGACCGCGGGCCAGGGCAACTACGCGGCCGCGAACGTCTTCCTCGACGCCCTCGCCGCCCACCGCCACGCCGCCGGCCTGCCCGCCACCTCCATGGCCTACGGCATGTGGGACGTCGGCGCCGGCCTCGGCGAGCAGCTCCTGGAGCTCAACCGCAACCGCATGGCCGCCCAGGGCGTCCCGCCGCTCACCCGGGAAGCCGGTCTGGCGCTGTTCGCCGCCGGTCTGCGCAGCGAGCGCGCCGCCGTCGTCCCGGTCCGGGTCGACGCCGCCGCCCTGCGCGCCCGCACCGACGAGGTCCCCGCACTCCTGCGCGCCCTCGTCCCGGCCGCCCGCCGCACGGCGGCGCACGCCCTGGCACCGGCCGCCCCGGCGGACGGCCTCGCGGCCCGGCTCGCCGGGCTGACGGAGGCGGAGCAGCGGCGGACCGTCCTCGACCTCGTCCGGGCCCGGGTGGCCGGGCTGCTCGGCCACGAGTCGGGCGACGCGATCGAGCCGGACCGTGCCTTCCAGGAGCTCGGCTTCGACTCCCTCGCCGCGACCGACCTGCGCAACCAGCTCAACACCCTCACCGGCCTGCGCCTGCCCGCCACGCTCGCCTTCGACCACCCGAACGCCGAGGCCGTCACGGAGCTCATCGTCACCGAGCTGGGCGTGCGGACCGCCGCCGCGAGCGGCGAGGCGTCCCGCGCCGAGGCCGACCTGCGGGCCGCGCTGCAGTCGATCCCGACCCGCCGTCTGCGCGACGCGGGCCTGGTCGACGCCCTGCTCGACCTCACCGACGACCGGATCCGTGCCGCAGGCGAAGAGACCGACGCTGCGACGGACAACCCCGGGGCGGCGGCCGAGGTCCGCCACGACCCGATCGCGATCGTCGGCATGGCCTGCCGCTACCCGGGCGGGGTGACCACGCCCGAGGAGCTCTGGCAGCTGGTGACGTCCGGCGCGGACGCCATCGCGCCGTTCCCCGCCGACCGCGGCTGGGACCTCTCGACGCTGCGCACCGAGGACAGCGGGGGCGCCGGGGACTCGTCCCACACCCACGCGGGCGGATTCCTCGACGGCGCCGCCGAGTTCGACCCCGGCTTCTTCGGGATCTCCCCGCGCGAGGCCCTCGCCATGGACCCGCAGCAGCGGCTCACGCTGGAGCTCTCCTGGGAGGCCCTGGAGCGGGCCGGCATCGACCCGAGCGGCCTGCGCGGCACCCGCACCGGTGTCTTCACCGGCGTGATGTACCACGACTACCCGGGCAGCGACGGCAACGGCAGCGTCGTGGCCGGCCGCGTCTCGTACAAGCTCGGCCTGGAGGGCCCGGCCGTCGCCGTCGACACCGCCTGCTCCTCCTCCCTGGTCGCCCTGCACCTGGCCGCCCAGGCGCTGCGCCAGGGCGACTGCTCGCTCGCGATCACCGGCGGCGTGACGGTCATGGCCACGCCGGGCGTGTTCGCCGAGTTCGGCCGCCAGGGCGCGCTCGCCCCCGACGGGCGGTGCAAGTCGTTCGCGTCCGCCGCCGACGGCACGGGCTTCGCCGAGGGCGCGGGCTTCCTGGTCGTCGAGCGGCTGTCGGACGCACTGCGCAACGGGCACCCGGTGCTGGCGCTCGTGCGCGGCAGCGCCGTCAACCAGGACGGCGCGTCGAACGGCCTGACGGCGCCGAACGGGCCGTCGCAGCAGCGGGTGATCCGCCAGGCGCTCGCCAACGCCCGCCTCGGCGCCGACCAGGTCGACGTGGTCGAGGCGCACGGCACGGGCACGACGCTGGGCGACCCGATCGAGGCCCAGGCGCTCCTCGCGACGTACGGGCAGGACCGGGAACAGCCGCTGCTGCTGGGTTCGATCAAGTCGAACATCGGGCACACCCAGGCCGCGGCTGGTGTCGCCGGCGTGATCAAGATGGTGCTCGCGATGCACAACGGCGAGCTGCCGTCGACGCTGCACGTCGACGAGCCGAGCGCGAACGTGGACTGGTCGGAGGGGGCCGTCCGGCTCCTGACCGAGCCCCGGCCGTGGGCCCCGGGCGACCGTCCGCGCCGCGCGGGCGTCTCCTCCTTCGGGATCAGCGGCACCAACGCCCACGTGATCATCGAGGAGGCCCCGGCAGCGGCGCCGTCCACGGAGGTGCCGGAGGTCGAACCGGGGGTCGTGCCGTGGCTGCTGTCCGCCGCGACCCCGGAGGCGCTGCGCGCGCAGGCGGAGCGGCTCATCGCGGCCGTGGACGACGCCCGCCCGGCGGACGTCGCGTACTCGCTGGCGACGACCCGCGCCGCGCTCGAACACCGCGCGGCCGTGGTCGGCGACGGGACCGGGCAACTCCTGGCCGGCCTGAGGGCGGTGGCGGACGGCGAAGCGCCGACCGGCGTCGCCACGAGCGGCCGGACGGCGTTCCTGTTCTCGGGGCAGGGGTCGCAGCGGCTGGGGATGGGGCGGGAGTTGTACGACCGCTTCCCGGTGTTCGCCCGGGCCTTCGACGAGGTGTGCGAGGCGCTGGAGATTCCCGTTCGGGATGCGGTGTGGGGTTCGGACGAGGAGCTGCTGAACCGGACCGAGTACGCGCAGGCGGGGCTGTTCGCGGTCGAGGTGGCGCTGTACCGTCTCGTCGAATCGCTGGGCGTCCGCGCCGAGTTCGTGGCGGGGCACTCGATCGGTGAGGTGGCTGCGGCGCACGTGGCGGGGGTGTTCTCGCTGGCCGACGCGTGTGCGCTGGTGAGTGCCCGTGGCCGTCTGATGCAGGCGCTGCCGTCCGGCGGCGCGATGCTCGCCGTACAGGCGACTGAGGAGGAAGTCCTGCCGCTGCTGGGCGAGTTCGTGTCGATCGCTGCGGTCAACGGCCCGACCTCCGTCGTCGTTTCCGGCGCGGAGGAGGCTGTCGCGGAGATCGAGGCGCACTTCGCCGATCGCAAGACGACGCGGCTGCGGGTTTCGCACGCGTTCCACTCGCCGCTGATGGACCCGATGCTGGCGGACTTCCGCGCTGTTCTCGACGGGCTGACGTACAACGTGCCTTCGATCCCGGTGGTCTCCAACCTGACCGGCGGACTGGCCGAAGGCCTCCAGGAGCCCGACTACTGGGTGCGCCACGTCCGCGAGGCCGTCCGCTTCGCCGACGGCATCCGGACCCTCCACGAGGCCGGCGTCCGCCGCTACCTCGAACTCGGCCCCGACACCGTCCTCACCGCCCTCACCGCGGGTGCGCTGCCCGACGGCGAGGCCGAAGCCGTCCCGGCGCTGCGCCGCGGTCGCGACGAGGAGCGGACCGTCGTCGAGGCGCTGGCGCGCCTGCACGTGCTCGGCGTCCCGGTGGACTGGTCCGCCTTCCACGCCGGGACGGGCGCCCGCCGGGTCGCCCTGCCGACGTACGCGTTCCAGCACCGCCGCTTCTGGACGGACGCCCCGGCGTTCTTCCCGACGGCCGAGTCCGCCGGGCTCCGCGATGCCGACCACCCGCTGCTCACCGGCTCGCTCGAACTGGCCGGGACCGCCGGGCTGGTGTTCACCGGCCGGTTGTCGGCCCGGTCGCACGGGTGGCTCGCGGACCACGTCGTCATGGGTTCGGTGCTGGTGCCGGGCACGGCGCTGGTCGAACTGGCCGTGCGGGCCGGGGACGAGGCCGGCTGCGACCTGGTCGAGGAACTGACCATGGCCGCGCCGCTGGTGCTGCCCGAGGACGGCTCAGTCCGGATCCAGGTGCGCCTGGCCGAGCCGGACGACTCCGGGCGCCGCGCGGTCGGCATCCACTCCACGGCGGACACCGGTCCGGAGCCGGTCTGGACGCTGCACGCGAGCGGTGCGCTGGGCTCGGGCGCGGTGCCGGTGGCGTTCGACGCGTCGGTGTGGCCGCCGGCCGGTGCCGAGGCGGTCGACGCGGCCGGACTGTACGAGGGCCTCGCGGAGGCCGGGTTCGAGTACGGCGCCGCGTTCCGGGGCCTCCGGGCCGCCTGGCGGCGCGGGGACGAGCTCTTCGCGGAGGTCGCCCTGCCCGAGGGCACCGACGGCAGCGGCTTCGGCCTGCACCCTGCTCTTTTCGACGCCTGCCTCCACGGCTTCGCCCTGGCGGGGTCCGGCGAGGGCGGCGGCGTGCCGTTCGTGTGGGAGGACGTGGCGCTGCACGCGACCGGTGCTTCGGCGGTGCGGGTGCGGCTGACGCGGTCGGCCTCCGGTGCCCTGGCGCTCGCCGTGGCCGACGCCGACGGCAGGCCGGTGGCCTCGGTCGGCGCGCTGACGGTGCGCCCGATCGCCGCCGAGCAGCTCGCGGCCGGGACGCGGGTTGGCCGGGACTCGCTGTTCCGGGTGGACTGGGTGCCGGTGAAGGCGGGCGCTGCTTCGGCGTTCGTGGCGGTCGGGTCGTTGGCGGAGGTGCCGGAGGATGTGCCGCCGGTGGTCGTTTTCGAGGCGGCTGCTGGTGAGGTGCACGCGCGGACGGCGCGGGTGCTGGAGCTGGTGCAGGGCTGGCTGGCGGAGGAGCGTTTCGCGGGTTCGCGTCTGGTGTTCGTGACGCGTGGTGTGGTGGCGGGCGAGGACCTGTCCGGTGCGGCGGTGTGGGGTTTGGTGCGGTCGGCGGTGTCGGAGGAGCCGGGCCGGTTCGGTCTGGTGGATCTGGCGGGGGACGAGGTGCTTCTGCCGGAGGCTCTGGGCCTGGATGAGCCGCAGCTGCTCGTCCGCGACGGTGAAGTCCTGGCTGCGCGCCTGGTGCGTACGGAAGCAGCGGCCGAGACGGCGGTGGCGTGGCCGAGTGAGGGCACGGTCCTGATCACCGGTGGTACCGGAGGTCTCGGGAAGCTCGTGGCCCGGCATTTGGCGGCCGACCACGGCGTGCGTGACCTGCTGTTGGTGAGCCGCCGGGGTGCGGAGGCCGAGGGCGTCGAGGAGTTGCTGGCGGAGCTGGGCGCGGGGTCGAGGGTCGAGGCCTGTGACGTGGCCGACGAGGCCGCTGTCGTGGACCTGTTCGCCCGGCACGACATCCGTGCCGTCGTCCACACGGCGGGCGTCCTTGACGACGGCGTGATCGGCTCGCTGACCCCCGAGCGGCTCTCGGCCGTCCTCCGCCCGAAGGCGGACGCGGCGTGGAACCTGCACCGGGCCGCCGGGAACGTCGAAGCGTTCGTCCTGTTCTCGTCGATGGCCGGTACGTTCGGCAATGCGGGCCAGGCCGCCTACGCGGCGGGCAACGCCTACCTGGACGCCCTGGCGGTCCACCGCCGCGCCCTCGGCCTGCCGGCCGTCTCGCTCGCCTGGGGCCCGTGGTCCGACGTGGCGGGCATGACCGGCACGCTCACCGACGCCGAGCGGGAGCGGATGACCCGCGCCGGCGTGCCGCCGCTCGACCCGGAGCACGGGCTGGCGCTGTTCGACGCGGTCGCCACCGGCGCCGAGCCGGCCGTCCTGCCCGTCCGGCTCGACCTGCCCGCCCTGCGGGACCGGGGTGACGTCCCCACCCTCCTGCGCGGCCTGGTCCGGGCCCCGGCGCGCCGGGCGGCCACGGCCCCCGCCGCGGTCGACCTGACCCGGCGGCTGTCGGGGCTGGGCGGCGACGCGCGGCGCGAGGCCGTCCTGGAGCTGGTGCGCGACCAGATCGCGCTCGTGCTCGGCCACGAGGGCCGGTCGACGGTGGATCCGTCGCGGGCCTTCCAGGACCTCGGCTTCGACTCGCTGACGGCGGTCGAACTGCGCAACCGGCTGCGGACCGTGACCGGTCTCCAGCTGCCGGCCACCGTCGTGTTCGACTACCCGACCGCCCACGCGATCGCCGGCTTCCTGCTGGAGGGCCTGTTCGGCGCCTCGGAGGCGGCGGAACCGCTTCCGGCGGCCGTGCCCGTCCCGTCCGATGATCCGATCGTGCTCGTCGGGATGGCCTGCCGCTATCCGGGCGGCGTGGCGTCGCCGGAGGACCTGTGGCGGCTGGTGGCCGACGGCGTGGACGCGGTGTCGGAGTTCCCGGCCGACCGCGGCTGGGACGTCGAGACGCTGTACGACCCGGACCCGGACCACAGCGGCACGTCCTACACCCGGACGGGCGGGTTCCTGCGGGAGGCGGCGGCGTTCGACGCGGCGTTCTTCGGGATGAGCCCGCGCGAGGCGCTGGCGACGGACGCGCAGCAGCGTCTGCTGCTGGAGACCTCCTGGGAGGCCTTCGAGCGGGCGGGCATCGACCCGGTGTCCCTGCGCGGCAGCCGGACGGGCGTCTTCGCGGGCGTCATGTACGCCGACTACGCGAACCTGCTCGGCGGCGGTGAGTTCGAGGGCCACCAGGGCAGCGGCAGCGCGGGCAGCGTGGCCTCGGGCCGCGTCTCGTACACCCTCGGCCTGGAGGGCCCGGCGGTGACGGTCGACACGGCCTGCTCGTCGTCCCTCGTCGCGATGCACCTGGCCGCGCAAGCCCTGCGCAGCGGCGAGTGCACGCTGGCCCTGGCCGGTGGTGTGACGGTGATGTCCACCCCGGCGACGTTCGTCGAGTTCTCCCGGCAGCGCGGCCTCGCCGCCGACGGCCGCAGCAAGGCCTTCGCCGAGGCGGCGGACGGTGTGGGCTGGGGCGAGGGCATCGGCATGGTGGTGCTGGAGCGCCTGTCGGACGCCCGCCGCAACGGCCACCGCGTCCTCGCAGTGCTGCGGGGAAGTGCCGTCAACCAGGACGGTGCGTCCAACGGTCTGACGGCGCCGAACGGTCCGTCGCAGCAACGCGTGATCCGGCAGGCGCTGGCGAGCGCCGGGCTGACGTCCGGCGACGTGGACGCCGTCGAGGCGCACGGCACGGGGACCACACTCGGTGACCCGATCGAGGCGCAGGCGCTGCTGGCGACCTACGGTCAGGACCGCGAAGTCCCGCTGCTGCTCGGCTCGATCAAGTCGAACATCGGCCACTCCCAGGCCGCGGCCGGTGTCGCCGGCGTGATCAAGATGGTGCTCGCAATGCAGAACGGCGTGCTGCCGCGCACGCTGCACGTGGACGCGCCTTCCTCGCACGTGGACTGGACGGCCGGCGCCGTCGAGCTGCTCACCGAGCGCATCGACTGGCCGGCCACCGGCCACCCGCGCCGGGCGGGCGTGTCGTCCTTCGGGATCAGCGGCACCAACGCCCACGTCATCCTGGAACTGCCCGAGTCGGCGGAGCCGGACAAGGGGGCCGCACCCGGTCTCGTGCCGTGGGTGGTGTCCGCCAAGTCGGAGGCGGCGCTGGACGCACAGCTCGCGCGGCTCACGGATGCCGAGGAACTGCCTTCGGCGGATGTGGCGTTCACGCTGGCCGGGCGGTCGGCGCTGCCGCACCGCACGGTGCTCGTCGACGGCGTGGAGGTGGCCCGGGGGGTCGCGGGCGACGGCAAGAGCGCGTTCCTGTTCTCCGGTCAGGGCTCGCAACGGCTGGGCATGGGGCGGGAGTTGTACGACCGCTTCCCGGTGTTCGCCCAGGCCTTCGACGAGGTGTGCGAGGCGCTGGAGCTTCCCGTTCGGGACGTCGTGTGGGGCTCGGACGAGGAACTGCTGAACCAGACCGCGTACGCCCAGGCCGGGCTGTTCGCCGTCGAGGTGGCGCTCTACCGGCTCGTCGAATCCCTCGGCCTGCGGGCCGAGTTCTTGGCCGGGCACTCGATCGGTGAGGTCGCTGCGGCGCACGTGGCCGGGGTGTTCAGCCTGGCCGACGCCTGCGCCCTGGTGACCGCGCGTGGCCGGCTCATGCAGGCGCTGCCGTCCGGTGGCGCGATGCTCGCCGTACAGGCGACGGAGGACGAAGTCCTGCCACTGATCGGCGAGTTCGTGTCGATCGCCGCCGTCAACGGCCCGCGCTCGATCGTCGTCTCGGGAGCGGAGGACGCCGTCGCGGCGATCGAGGAGCACTTCGCCGACCGCCGGACCACGCGCCTGCGCGTGTCCCACGCCTTCCACTCGCCGTTGATGGACCCGATGCTGGAGGACTTCCGTACGGTCCTCAACGGGCTGACGTACAGCGCTCTTTCGCTCCCGGTGATCTCCAACCTGACCGGTGCCCTGGGCGAGGACATCACGACCCCCGACTACTGGGTGCGCCACGTCCGCGAGGCCGTCCGTTTCGCCGACGGCATCCGGACCCTCCACGAGGCCGGCGTCCGCCGCTACCTCGAACTCGGCCCCGGCGCCGTCCTCACCGCCCTCACGGCGGGCGCGCTGCCCGAGGACGCCGACACCGTGGCCACCCCCGCGCTCCGCAAGGACCGCCCCGAGGAGGCGAACCTCGTCCAGGCCCTCGCGAGCCTGCACGTCCACGGCGCGAAGGTCGAGTGGCGCACGCTGCTCGCCGGAGCCGGCCGCCACCTCGCCGAACTCCCGACCTACCCGTTCGAGCACCGCGACTACTGGCCGAGCGGCCTGCCCGCCGGCCGCGGAGCCGAGTCCGCCGGGCTCAGGAACGCCGAACACCCGCTGCTCACCGGCTCGCTGGAGCTGGCGGACAGCGACGGCCTCCTGTTCACCGGCCGCCTGTCGGCGCGGTCCCACCCGTGGGCGGCGGACCACGTCGTCATGGGCTCGGTCCTGGTGCCGGGCACGGCCCTGGTCGAGCTGGCCGTGCGCGCCGGTGACGAGGTCGGCTGCGACGCCGTCGAGGAACTGACGCTCGCCGCGCCGCTGGTCCTCCCGGGGACGGGAGCCGTTCAGCTCCAGGTCGCCGTCGGGGCGCCCGACGACGCGGGCCGCCGGTCCGTGAGCGTGCACTCGCGGCCCGGCTCGGGCGGCCTGCACCCGTGGACCCTGCACGCCAGCGGCGTGCTCGGGACGGGCGCGGCACCGGCGGAGTTCGACGCCTCGGTGTGGCCGCCGGCCGACGCCGAGCAGGTCGACCTGACCGGCCTCTACGACGGCCTGGCGGAGGCCGGGTTCGGGTACGGTCCCGCGTTCCAGGGTCTCCGGATGGTCTGGCGCCGGGGCGACGAGCTCTTCGCGGACGTCGCTCTGCCCGAGGGCGTCGAGGGCGGCGCCTACGGCCTGCACCCGGCCCTGTTCGACGCCTGCCTGCACACGCTCGCCGTGAGCGCCGGTCGTGAGGCGAGCGTTGCCGGGCAAGGCGGCGCCGGGGTGCCGTTCGCGTGGGAGGACGTCGCGCTGCACGCCTCCGGGGCGTCCGCACTCCGCGTCCGGCTGACGCCGTCGGCGTCCGGCGGGCTGGCGCTCGCCGCGGCCGACCCGGAAGGCCGGCCGGTGGCGTCGGTCGGCTCGCTCACCGTCCGGCCGATCGCCGCCGAACAACTCGGCGCGGCCGCCCGCCCGGCGGGCCACGACGCGCTGTTCCGCCTCGACTGGGTGCCGGTGCAGATGCCCGCCGACGCGGACGTGGCGTTCGCGGCCGTCGAGCCGACCGCGCAGGCGCTGACCGAACTCGCGGCGACGTCCGAGGTGCCGCCGGTCGTCCTGGCCGAACTCCCCTCCGGCGGCGCCGAGTCGGTGCACCTCACGGTGACCGCCGTCCTGGAGCTGGTCCAGACGTGGCTCGCGCAGGACGCGTTCGCCGCCTCGCGGCTGGTGTTCGTCACGCGGGGCGCGGTGTCCGGCACCGACCTCGCCGGTGCGGCGGCCTGGGGCCTCGTCCGCTCGGCGGCCTCGGAGGAGCCCGGCCGGTTCGGCCTGCTCGACCTGGCCACCGCCGAGACGCGGCTCCTGCCCGCCGCCCTCGCCGTCGACGAACCGCAACTCCTGCTGCACGACGGCGAGTTGTCCGCCGCCCGCCTCGCACGGGCGGAGCTCGCGGCCGAGGCCCCGAGCTGGCCCACCGAGGGCGCGGTGCTGATCACCGGTGGCACCGGCGGCCTGGGCCGCCTGGTGGCCCGGCACCTGGTCGCCGAGCACGGCGTGCGCAGCCTGCTCCTCGTCAGCCGCAGCGGCGCCGCCGCCGACGGCGTCGCCGAACTGGTCGCCGAACTGGCCGACCTCGGCGCCGAGACGGCCGTCGAGGCCTGCGACGTCGCCGACGGGCCCGCCGTCACCGGCCTGTTCGCCCGCCACGACGTCCGCGCGGTGGTGCACACCGCCGGCGTCCTGGACGACGGGACGATCGGCTCGCTCACGCCCGAGCGCATCGGCGCCGTCCTGCGCCCGAAGGCGGACGCCGCGTGGAACCTCCACCGGGCCGCCGAGGGCGTCGAGGCCTTCGTCCTGTTCTCCTCGGCGGCGGGAACGCTCGGCAACCCCGGCCAGGGCAACTACGCGGCCGCCAACGCGTTCCTGGACGCCCTCGCCCGCCACCGCCACTCCCTCGGCCTGCCTGCCGTCTCCCTGGCATGGGGCCCCTGGACCGGCACCGGCGGCATGACCGGCACCCTCACCGAGGCCGAGGCCGAACGACTGGCCCGGGCCGGCATGCCGCCGCTCACGCCGGACCTCGGCCTCGCCCTGTTCGACGCGACCACGGCCGGCACGGCACCCGCCGTCCTGCCGCTGCGCCTCGACCCGGCCGGCCTGAGCCGGCGCGGCGAGGTTCCGCCGCTCCTGCGGGGCCTGGTGCGGGTGCCGGTGCGGCGCGGCGCGGCCGCGGGCGCGGACGGCGGGACGGGCGGCGGCGCCGAGTTCGTGCGGCGGCTGTCCGAACTGCCGGGCGCCGAACGGCGCGAGGCGCTGCTGGAGGCGGTCCGTCGCCAGGTGGCCGCGGTCCTCGGCCACACCGACGCCTCCGGGGTGGACCCGCAGCGGGCCTTCCAGGACCTCGGCCTCGACTCCCTGACGGCGGTCGAACTGCGCAACCGCCTGGGCGCGTTGGTGGCCCTGCGGCTGCCGGCCACCCTGGTCTTCGACCACCCGACGGTGGCGGAACTGGCCGACCACCTCTTCGACCGCCTCGGCCTGCGGCCCGAACCCACCGAGGGCCCGGCCGCCCTGCTGGCCGAACTCGACCGCCTGGAGCAGGCGTTCGGCACGACGGAGCTCGACGTCTCCGACGACGAGCTGTTCGCCCAGGTCACCGCCCGCCTGGAGGTCCTGCGCACGAAGTGGCTCGCCTCCCGTACCGCCGCTTCCGAAGCCGACGCCTTCGACTTCGACTCGGCGTCGGACGACGAGATGTTCGACCTCCTGGACAACGAACTGGGCCTCTCCGACTGACCCCGGCCCGCCCGCACCCACCCCCGCGTCGCGGGAGCCCACCCCGGGCTCCCGCGACGTCGCGGTTTGACGCGGTCCGCGCGCACTTCGCCGACCGCAAGCCGACCACTACGCGAGCCGTGAGGCTCTGATCGAGCTCATGCGAGTGAGCCTGAGGGCACGCAGATGATGTTTCGGAGGCAGGCGAACGGCCGGGACTCCAGGCCGACCGTAGGTTCCCGAGCGTCCAACCACCGTTCAGGACAAGAGATTTGGACGCTCACCTAGCCACCGCGGCCGCACAGTTGGCGGTAGCGTGCGGCGGTGGGTGCCGTGCGGTGGGGCCTGGAGGCTACGGATGGGGACGACGATGCTCGGGGATCTGCTCGACGAGGCCGTGCTGATACTTGAGAAGGGCGCGGTGGGGCCGGACGCGCGGCGGGAGGCGGAGGAGCTGGCCGCGCGGGTGCTCGGGGTGGAGCCGGGCGGGCTGGATCCGCGGCGGGAGCTCGACGGGAGATCGGTGCGGCGGTTGCGGGACCTGGTCGGCCGGAGAGCCGACGGCGTGCCGCTCGGCCACCTGACCGGGCGGGCCGTGTTCGGGGGGCTGGAACTCCTCGTCGGGCCGGGGGTGTTCGTGCCGCGGGTGCACAGCGAGCTCGTCCTCGCGGCGGGCCTGGAGGCCGTCGCGGAGACGCAGGCGCCGACGGTGGTCGACCTGTGCGCTGGCTCCGGCGCGATCGGGCTGGCCCTCGCCCACGCGCGGCCGGACGCCCGGGTGCACGCGGTCGAGTTCGATCCGGTCGCCGCGGACTTCGCCCGCCGCAACGCGGCCCGTCGGGCCGCGCTCGGGGACACCGGGGTGACCGTCCACGAGGGCCCGGCGGACCGGGCGGGCGCGCTCACCGGCCTGGCGGCCGGGGCCGACCTGGTGCTCGCGAACCCGCCGTTCATGCCGGACACGGCCGACGTGCCGGACGAATTCGGCCGCTACCAGCCCCGCCAGGCCGTGTTCGGCGGCGCCGACGGCCTGCGGGTCGTGCGGCAGGTGGTGGAGGCGGCGGCCGGGATGCTGCGGCCGGGCGGCGCGCTGGTGGTCGAGCACGGGCACCTGCACGGCGCGACGGTGCCGGCGCTGCTGCGGGAGTCCGGCCGCTTCGCCGAGGTGACGTGCCGCCCGGACCAGGACGGCTGGCCGCTGTACTCCTCGGCCGTCCGGACCGAGGCCTGAGAACGCCAACGGCCGGGCCCCTCCCGCACCGTGCGCGCACAGTGCGGGAGGCGCCCCGGTCTCTTTCGGCTGCAAGATCTGATACGTTCGCAGGCATGTTCCTCCTCTGTGCGTAGAAGCCGCCGTCGCTGCGTCCCGTCCGGGCGCGGCCTTTTGCTGCCCACGCACACGTCTTCGCGCATTCCCGAGGAACACGTTCATGTCTTCGCCTCTCACGGCACGGTCGTACGCGGCCGTGCTGCGGATCCCCTACGCCCGCCGCACGTTCGGCGCGGCGCTGCTGGGCCGCCTTTCGTACGGAATGGTCTCTCTCGCACTGGTCCTGGCGGTCCGACGGGCCACCGACTCCTACGCCGCGGCCGGCGGCGTCATGGCCGTGTTCGGCCTCACCAGTGTCTTTCTCTCTCCAGCCCGCGCTGCCCTGGTGGACCGGTACGGACCGCGCCGCGTGCTGCCGGTCATGGCCGCCGGCTACGCGGCGCTGTTGACCGCGCTGGCGCTGGCGACTGCGTGGTCGGGCGCGTCGGCGGTCGTGCTGGGCGTCCTCGCCGGCGCCGCCGGGGCCGCCACACCGCCGCTCGGTCCGGTGATGCGGTCGTTGTGGAGCGCCCTCGTCCCTGATCGGGGGTTGCTGCAGCGCGCGTACAGCCTGGACGGGGTGGCCGAGGAGCTCCTGTTCGTCACCGGACCCCTGCTGGTGGGTGTGCTGGTGAAGGTGGCCGTGCCGTCGGTGGGTCTCGCGGTGAGCGCCGCCCTCGCGTTGACGGGAGCACTCGCGCTGGCCACCTCCCCGGCGGCCGGCGGCTGGGCCGCTGCGGGGAAGACCGAGGACGGCGGAACGCCCGGCCGGCCGGGCGGCCGTCCCGGGCCGGGGCAGGCGATCGCCGTCGCGGCGGGCGTGGGCGTGGCCCTGGGAGCCCTGGACCTCCTGGTGATCGCGGTCGCCGACGCACGGCACGTCCCGGACGCGGTGCCGTGGGTCCTGGCGGCGCTGTCGGCGGGCAGTGCCGTCGGCGGTCTCGTCTACGGCGCCGTCCCGTGGCGCAGCTCCAGCAGGCTCCGGCTGTCGGTGCTCGCGGTCGCGCTGGGGCTCGTCCTGGCGGCGACCGGTCTGTCGCCCCACCCCTACGTGCTCATCGTCGGTGCGGCACTGGGCGGGCTCTTCGTGGCCCCGGCCGTCACGACGGCGTATCTGATCGCCGACGAGTGCGCCCGCCCGGGCGCGCGCACCAAGGCGGGCGCATGGGTGAACACGGCCCTCAACGCCGGCTCGTCGTCGGCGACGGCCGGCGCCGGGCTGCTGGTGGGGCGGCTGCCCCTGCCCGTGTGCTTCGCCCTGGCCGCGGCCCCCGTCGTCCTGTCCGCCGCGACCGGGCTGCGCGGCCGCCGCCGCTCCGCGCTCCCGGCCCCGATCGGCGGGGAGCCGACGGAAGGCCCTGACGCCGAGCAGCAGCGCCACAGTTACGACGTGGGGCGCTTCTCTGCACTTCACTCAATCAAGCGATGCGGCGGGCCGGTTCGGCGGCGAATGTTCTCTCACCGGTGATCACCTGGGTTCCGATGCAACACGGTGTCCGTCAGGTGCACTCGCGCCGCGCAAGGCGGTCTACCGGATCAGAGCCCACTGGGAGGGCGAATCCGCAGATTGATCACCATCGAACGCGCGGGGGCTTCAAGGTGCTGCGATGGTAAGAGGGTTGTACAGGTCAACCATCGTGCGCACTGGGAGCGGCAACCAATCGCCTGTCGACTGGTCGCTTCGGGATAGCAGTTCGAGTACGTCGGTCGCAGTCGGACGGCGGCTGGGATCGTGGTCGAGGCACCGGGTGATGACACCGACAAACCGAGAGGGTAACAAGCTGAGAGCAGATTCCAGGGATTCGCCGTCCGGGAGCGGCGCGGCTCCTGCGGCATGGCACAACACCATGCCGAAGGCGTAGAGATCCGTGGCATGTGTGATCGGCGCGCCTGTGAGCTGTTCCGGAGCGAGGAACCCCTGCGTGCCGAGGACATAGTTGGTACTGGTGAGTCCGATGCTGTCGAGGGCGCGAGCGATGCCGAAGTCGATGATGCGGGGTCCCGAGCTGGAGATGATGACGTTGCTTGGCTTGAGGTCGCGGTGGACAATGCCGCGGGCGTGGATGCGCTCAAGCGCTTCGGCGACGCCGACAGCGAGGGTGTGCAGGGTCCTCGGGGGCAGGGCCCCTTGCTGGCTGAGGACCTCGTGCAGTGATGGGCCGGGGATGTACTCGGTGGCCAGCCAGGGCGGGTCGCCGTGGGGATCGGCGTCGACCACTGACGCGGTGTGGAACCCACCGACGAGGCCTGCGGCTTCGATCTCGCGGGCGAAGCGTTTCCGGAAGGTCGTATCCTCGGAGAGCTCCCGCCGGATGACCTTTACCGCGACCAGGCGCTGCCCCGGCGACTGGCCGAGGTAGACCGTGCCCATTCCGCCTTGCCCCAGTACCGCCGTCAGCCGGTAGCGGCCGATACGGCGAGGATCATCCTGCCGCAGCGGACGGTGCCCGGGGGCGATGCCCGACCGCACGAGCGATTGCGGCGTACCAGGCGCCACCCCATCACCATGTGTCGGGGCGACGGGACCCCTGTACCGGTCAGCGTGAGCCTGCTGCGGTGTCGGATCCTGGATGAGCGTAGGCAGTGCGCCCATCTTGCACTCGACTCGGTGGACCCGGATACCCCAGCGGGCGGTGTCCCGATCAAGCGCAGCGAGCAGGTCCATGGTGATCTCCTCTCGGGAGTTCAAGGCCCGTTCGAGGTCCATGCCGTCGATGGTGCGGCGCATCGTGGCGACCGTGAGCTGCTCGATTGCCTGGACGTAGCTGGTCACGCCGTAGGTGGCGGCCCTTGCATCGGACACCTGGTAGGAGACAAAGATGTCGATGTCGACGCGTCGATTGTCCTGCGTGACCACCTGCTGCTGCGGAACCGCCATGACCTGTTCACGCAGGTCGACCCGGAAGCGAACTTTGTCGATGATCGGGATGACGAAGTTCAGACCGGGGTCTAGCGTGCGGGTGTAGCGCCCAAAGCGCTCCACGATGGCGGCGCTGGCCTCCCGAACGATGTAAACCGTTTTGAACAACGTCCTGATGACGAGTGCCACCAAGATGATCAGAACGATGAGGACCGGCTCCACAGCGGCTCTCCCCCTCCTCCAGGTTCCCTGCCCTGACGCCAGCTCGCGCCGGGCAGCAGTCTTCCAGATCTACCCCATGATGTGATTGTCTTCACGAACATGAACTGACCAGTGGGCAAAGCGCTTTGCGGCGAACGTGGCTATGTCGGCATTCAAACTGTCTTCGGTGGGGATGGGGTTGTTCGTGGCGCGGGAATGCCGAGGTCGATGACGGGCCTGCGAGTGAATCGCTCCGTTTCGTCCCTAATCGAGCGGAGGAGCGCAAGGTGAGGTCCAGACCTTCGATCTCCCCGAACCAGCCTTCGGCCTCCGCGCGTTCGCGGCGGGTGAGGAGGTCGGTTTCGAGCTCGTTCAGCCGGCCGAGCATCTTGGGGTTGACGTTGAGCATCGGGCAACGGATGCAGGCGTGTTCGTGCTGGCAGGGGGTGCCATAGGGACGGGCGCAGGAGCCGAGCTCGACCTTGCGCTTGTCGAAGTGCTCCTCGAACTCCTCCCACTCGGCGGTCGTGGCCTCGCGGTACTCCTCGGAGGGCCTGACCTCGCGCCGCTCGGCGAGGTAGGCCATGTAGTGGCGCACGACGTCCTCGTCGAACACGGCGACGTAGCCGCGGGTGGTCTGGAGATTCAGGTGGCTGATCAAGACGGGCCGTGCAGGCGCGTCGCCGCGCGAAAGCGTTCTAGAACCACCGGAGACCGACCCGCGCAAGCGGGTCCCCGTGCAGCTCGTAGTCGGCGAGCACCCGGGGTCGTCAGCGCCGCCCGCCGAACTGCCAGGCGTGCACCTCGATGTGGGCGTACCGGTCCGGGGTCAGGACGGCGCGTGCCGTCTCCCGGTCCGGCGCGCGGAGCAGCGCCGCCGTGCCGAGCCAGGTGGCTCCGTCGTCGGACAGCAGCGGCCCGTAGGCGATCAGCTCGTCCCGGTCGGCCGGGACGGCGAGGTCGGCCGCCTCGCCCGTGCCGAGGCCGAGCACCAGGTACCGGTTGCCGCCGGTCCGGCCGCCCGGGAAGTCCCACATGGTGCGGCCCAGCAGGTTGCGCCACCGCCGCAGCAGCACGTCCCGGTAGACGCCGGCCTGGTAGCCCGGCTCCTCGAAGGCGAACGCACGGGCGGCGGCGGGGCCGGGCAGGTCGACGATGTGCAGGCTGCCGGTCGGCGCGCCGTCGTCGTCGAGGGTCGGGCCGCGGGCGATCATCTCCTCCGCGAACCGGTCCATGTAGGACCAGTGGTCTTCCAGCAGTTCGTGGCGCAGCGGCAGGGAACCGGTCCGGTCGCGGTGGTAGCAGAGGAATTCCATGACCGTATGGTCCCGCATGCGGGTGCGCAGGAAGTCGGCCCGGTGGACTTCCTGCGCACGGCGCTGGGCCCAGTACTGCTACAACGGCTCCTGGGCCAGGTTGTCGGTGATGCGCTGGAGCACGGCGACCGCAGCCGCGTACTCCGCCTCCGTGATGTCGCCGAGGAAATCCGTCCGCACCCGGTTCATGTGTTCCTTCGCCGTCGTCAGGCCCTCACGGCCCTGTTCCGTGAGGGTCAGCCGGTCGTCCGTGCCGATGCCGAGCCAGCCCCTGTGCACGAGGGCGTCCACGGCGTGGACGATCACCTCGGGGCCCATGCCGTAGGGCACGGCCACGGCGCGGATCTCCTCCCTGGCGAGGCCCTGCTCGGCCCGGACGATGTTGTTGAGCGCCCACCACTGGGGCTGGGTCACGTCGATGCGTGCGAGGGCCGCCTGCGAGTGTCGCAGGATCGCCTCGGTGGCGCCCCAGGCGACCAGGGCGATGGGCCGTTGGCCGAGGGCGGTGGTGCCGTTCTTCGGGGTGTTTGCGGTCGTCATGATCGCCAAGCTAGGACCTCAAGCGCGGTTGAGGTCAAGGGCGTGGCACGGCCGCCACGAGGTACCCGGCACCGACGGGCTGCGCGGCGCGGATCGAGGAGGTGCTGGTGGACGGCGACCGCGGCGAATCGTGCTGACGCACTGGCACGGGGCCACACCGGCTCGGCCATCGGCCGGACCATGCCGGGCGCCTTCGACACCGACCGCGTCCGAGCGATCCGGTCACTGCGTCGGCTTGCTGAGCGGGAGGTCGAAACGGCGGCCTTCGAGCATGGCGACCCGATCGCCCAACGTGCGGCTTTCGCTCTGCGGGAAGCGGCCGCCGCAACCGCGCTTTGACGTTCGTGTCCTGCTCCGCCCAAGCCCGTCTGCTGTCGCCGGATCACGAAGTGCCGGTGCGTGGGAAGTCGGGCGGGTCGACTTCCTGTGAGTGTGCTCGGGTCGGGGTGGCGCGGAGTGGCGGGGTTGGTGTCGCCGGATCACGGAATGCCGGTGCGCAGGAAGTCGGCTATTTCGACTTCCTGCGCACCGGCTGCGCTGCTCAGCGTGGGGTGAGTGGCCTGCGGAAGCCCGTCACCGCCAGCCATGCGCCGAGCGCCGCCACGGCGGTGCCGAGCAGCAGGGCCGGCACCGCCGTGCCCGTCCCCGGGAGGCCGAGGGCGAGGGCGCGCGTCGAATCGATGGCGTACGTCAGGGGGTTGACGTGGGCGACGGCGGCGAGCCAGTCCGGGAGGTCGGCGGTCGGGACGTAGGCGCTGGAGGCGAACATCAGGGGGAGCACGGCGATGATCGCGAGGTTCTGGATCGGCTCGGCGCGGCGCAGCCAGGCCGCCGCCGCGATGAACAGCCAGCCGAGCGCCCAGCTCATGAACAGCGTCAGCCCGATCGAGGCGGCGACCGCGCCGGCCCCGCCGCGCGGGTGGTAGCCGAGGACGAGGGTGCCGAGCGCCAGGATGATCACGGCCTGGACGGCGGCGCGCACGAGCGTGGTGAGGCTGCGCGCGACGAGCAGCGAGCTCGGGGCGACGGGCAGGCAGCGCAGGCGGGCGACGATGCCGTTCTGGAGGTCCTCGACGAGGCCGACCCCGGACTGGACGGCGGACTGCACCGCGTTGTCGACGAGGACGGCGGGCAGGACGAAGTCCAGGTAGGTGACGTCCGGCGGGAAGTGCGGGGGGAGCCCCATGCGGCTGAACACCTGGGAGAGCACCACGAGCGTGATGACGGGCTGGAGCAGGCCGAAGAGCAGGACCGCCGGGTCGGTCACGAGCGCGCGCAGCGACCGGCCGGTGAGGATGCGGACCTGGGTGAGCCGCGAACTGCCGCGCCAGGCGGGCGCGGTGGCCGTCGGGGTGCGGGGCGGTCGGCCGGTGTCGAGAGTGGTGGTCACCGCTTGGGTCCTTCCGGGCTGACGAGCCGGTCGAGGCGGTCGAGGCGGTCGAGGCTGTCGGGGTGGTGGGCCAGGGCGAGGTAGACGTCGTCGAGGCCGGGTTCGCCGAACGTGAGCTCGGCGGCCTCGATCCCGACCCCGTCGAGCGCCCGGACGACGGCGGCGATGTCGCGGGTGGCTTCGATGGGGACGACGAGGGCGGCGCCCTCGCGCCCGGTGACCGGGGCGAGCCCGGCCCGGCGCAGCGCGTCGGCGGCCCGCTCGAAGTCGCGGCCGGCGTCGCTCCCGGGGTCGTTTCCGGAGTTGCCCCCGGCAGGCCCGTCGAGGACGACGGTGACGGTCCGCCGGCCGACCCGGGCCTTGAGTTCCGCCGGGGTGCCGTGGGCGACGACGCTCCCGCCGGAGAGCACGGTGATGGCGTCGGCGAGCCTGTCGGCCTCGTCGAGGTACTGGGTGGTGAGCAGGACGGTGGTGCCCTCGGCGACGAGGCCTTCGACGATCTCCCAGAGCCCGAGCCGGCTCACCGGGTCGAGCCCGGTGGTGGGTTCGTCGAGGAACACCACCTCGGGCCGGCCGACCAGGCTCGCGGCGAGGTCGAGGCGCCGGCGCAGGCCGCCGGAGTAGCCGCGGGCGGGCCGGTCGGCGACGTGGCCGAGGTCGAACAGGTCGAGGAGCTCGTCGGCGCGGGCGCGTCCGGCGCGGCGTCCGGCGCCGAGCAGCCCGGCGAGCAGGAGGAGGTTGTCGCGCCCGCTGAGCCGCCCGTCGACGGTCGCGTACTGGCCGGTGAGGCCGATCCGGCGGCGGACCTCGGCGGGGCGGCGGGAGACGTCGAACCCGGCGACGCTGGCCCGGCCGGTGGTGGGTGCGAGGGCGGTGGTGAGGACGCCGACGAGGGTGGTCTTGCCGGCGCCGTTGTGGCCGAGCAGGGCGAGCACGCTGCCGCGGGGGACGGCGAGGCTGACCGAGTCGAGCGCGCGGACGGTACCGAAGGTCATGCCGACGTCGACCGCCTCGATCACGAGGTCGTCGTCGGCCGGGGTGGGCGGGGAAGTCATGGCCGGTTCTCCGTTGGGCGGTGGTGGGACGGGCGGTCGGGGCTCGTCAGTCGGGGCACGTCAGTCGACGGCGTCCATCAGGCGGAAGAGCTCCTCGTCGGTGGCCGCGTCGAGGTCGGGCCCGGGACCGGGGTGGGTCGGCCCGGCGGGCACGGCGCAGCGCCGGGCGAGGTCGCGCAGGCGGGTGGCGGTGGCCGGGTCGGGGGTGGTGCCGGCGGCGAACAGCGCGGCGAGCCGGTCGACCAGGTCGGCCGCGCTGGGCTCCGGTTCGGCGCCCCGGTCGGGCCGGGCGCGGGCGGCGCGGAGGGCGCCGAGGGCACGGACGACGGCGGCCGGGGAGGGGTGGTCGAAGACGAGGGTCGCGGGGAGGGCGGTGCCGGTGGCGGCGGCGATGCGTTCGCGCAGCTCGATCGCGTTGACGGAGTTGACGCCGAGGTCGGAGAACGCGTGGGTGGCGTCGAGGTCGTCGGCGCCGCGCCCGAGCACGGCGGCGGTCTCGGCGAGGACGAGCTTGAGGAGGAGGGCGTCACGCTCCTCGGGGCTCGCCGTCGCGAGCCGGTCGTCGGACAGCGGCGCGTCGAACAGCGGCGCGTCGAGCAGCGGTGCGTCGGCGACGGCTACGCCCGGCGGCGTCGGAGCGGCGGCCGCGAGCCAGTACGTTTGCCGCTGGAACGGGTACGTCGGCAGCGGCACCGGCCGGGCGCCGGGCAGGACGGCGTCCCAGTCCACCGGCACGCCGTGCAGGTGGAGGCGTCCGGCGGCGTCGAGCAGGGCGCGCGTCCCGTCCCCCTGGTCGGCCGAGCCGGTGGCGATGACGGCGGCCGACGCTCCGGCCTCCGCGGCGGCGAGGCACTCGCCGAGCATGGGGGCGAGTGCGGCGGCGGGCCCGAGTTCGAGGTAGGCGTCGACGCGCTCCGCGCCCAGCCGGGCGACGGCGTCCCGGAAGCGGACCGGCTCCCTGGCCTGCCGCACCCAGTGGCCGGGGTCGCGGGCCTCGTCGGCGGTCAGTGGGCGGCCGGTCACGCCGGAGACGAGCGGCACGGCGGGTGCGGCGAAGGACAACCCCTCCAGCACACCGCGGAATTCGGCCAGCATCGGCTCCAGCAGCGGGGAGTGGAAGGCGTGCGAGACGCGCAGCCGCGTCGTCCGCCGGTCGGCGAAGTGCGCCTCGATCGCCGCGACCGCGTCCTCGGTGCCCGAGACGACGACGGACGACGGCCCGTTGACGGCCGCGAGCGAGACGAACTCGCCCAGCAGCGGCACTACTTCGTCCTCCGCCGCCCGGACGGCGAGCATCGTGCCACCGGCCGGGAGGGCCTGCATGAGCCGCCCCCGGGCGGCGACCAGCGTGCACGCGTCCGCCAGTGACAGCACCCCGGCGACGTGCGCGGCGGCGATCTCGCCGACCGAGTGCCCGGCCAGCAGGTCGGGCCGCACGCCCCAGGACCCCAGCAGGCGGTGGAGCGCGACCTCGTGGGCGAACAGTGCGGGCTGCGCGAACTCCGTCCGGTCGAGGAGCCCGTCGGAACGGTCCCACAGGACGGAGCGCAGCGGCCGTTCCAGCAGCGGATCCAGGACGCCGCACACCTCGTCCAGGGCGGCCGCGAACTCCGGGAAAGCGGCGGCGAGTTCGCGCCCCATCCCGGGTCGCTGGCTGCCCTGCCCGGCGAAGACGAAGGCGAGCCGCCCGCCGCCGTCGCGCCGACCGGTGGCCGGGGCGACCGGCGAGGGCTCCCCGGAGGCGAACCGCCGCAGCGCGTCGACGAGTCCGGTACGGTCGGCGGCGGCCAGCAGCGCCCGGTGACCGTGGACGGCCCGGGTGGTGGCCAGCGCGTGGGCGAGGTCCGGCAGAGCGTACGAGGGGTGGGCGGCGACGTGCTCGGCCAGCCGCCCGGCCTGGGCCCGCAGGGCGGGCTCGCTGCGGGCGGAGAGCACCAGCGGCACCGGACGGTCGTCGGCGCGCTCGGAAGCCCCGGGCAGCACGGTCCCGGCCTCGGCCCGTCCGGCGTCGGTGTGCCGCGTGGCTGCGTCCGCGTGGTCGGTGGGCCGCGTCGGCCCGTCTCCGGAGCCCGCCGCGGGCGCGTCTTGCAGGGCCGTGTGCCCGGCGTCGGTGTGCCGCGTGGCTGCGTCCGCGTGGTCGGTGGGCCGCGTCGGCCCGTCTCCGGAGCCCGCCGCGGGCGCGTCTTGCAGCACCGTGTGCCCGGCGTCCGTGCGCCGCGCGGTCGCCTCCCCGTGGTCGGAGGACCCCGTCGGCCCGTCTCCGGCGCCCGCGGCCGGTGCCTCCTCCAGCACCACGTGCGCGTTCGTTCCGCTGATCCCGAACGACGACACCCCCGCCCGCCGCGCCCGCCCGTCCTTCCGGGGCCACGGCTGCGCCTCGGTCAGCAGCCGGACGGCGCCGGAGGACCAGTCCACACGGGTGGTCGGCTCGGTGACGTGCAGGGTCCGCGGCAGCAGGCCGTGCCGCAGCGCCTGCACCGTCTTGATCACGCCGGCCACCCCGGCCGCCGCCTGGGCGTGCCCGATGTTCGACTTGACGGACCCGAGCCACAGCGGCCGGTCCGCCGGGCGCGCGCCCCCGTGGACGGCGAGCAGCGCCTGCGCCTCGATCGGGTCGCCGAGCGAGGTCCCGGTGCCGTGGGCCTCGACGGCGTCGATGTCGCCGGGGGCGAGCCCCGCGTCGGCGAGCGCGCGGCGGATCACGCGCTGCTGGGCGGGCCCGTTGGGCGCGGTGATGCCGTTCGAGGCGCCGTCCTGGTTGACGGCCGAGCCGCGGACGACGGCGAGCACCGGGTGCCCGTTGCGCCGCGCGTCGCTCAGCCGCTCCAGTACCAGCAGGCCCGCGCCCTCGGCCCACGCGGCGCCGTCGGCGTCGTCGGAGAAGGACTTGCAGCGGCCGTCCGCGGCGAGGCCGCGCAACCGCGAGAACTCGACGAACGACGTCGGCGTGGCCATCACCGCCACGCCGCCGGCCAGCGCGAGCGAGGACTCGCCCGACCGCAGCGAACGGCAGGCGAGGTGGAGGGCGACGAGCGAGGAGGAGCACGCGGTGTCGACGGCGAGTGCCGGGCCCTCCAGGCCGAAGCAGTACGAGATCCGCCCGGCCAGCGCGCTGCCGGCGGTGCCGATCCCGAGCAGGCCCTCCAACTCCGCCGGAGCGCCCGCACCGTAGTCGTGGTACATCGCCCCGGTGAAGACGCCGGTGCGGCTGCCGCGCAGCCCGGTCGGGTCGATCCCGGCGTGCTCCAGCGCCTCCCAGGCCGTTTCCAGGAGCAGCCGCTGCTGCGGGTCGGCGGCCAGGGCCTCGCGCGGGGAGAAGCCGAAGAAGGCGGCGTCGAACCGGCCTGCGCCGTCCAGGAACCCGCCCCGGCGGACGTAGGACGTCCCGGGGTGCTCGGGGTCGTCGTCGAAGAGGCCGTCGAGGTCCCAGCCGCGGTCGGCGGGGAACGGGGAGTCGGTGTGGGTGCCGTCGGAGACGAGCGCCCAGAGGTCGTCGGGGGAGGAGACGCCGCCCGGCAGGCGGCAGGCCATGCCGACGATGGCGATGGGTTCATCGGAGGAGGCGTCGTCCGGACCTTCCTCCGACGACCGGTCCGGCACCGCGCCCGACAACAACGCGGCGACGGCCGCCGGGGTCGGGTGGTCGAAGCCGAGGCTCACCGGCAGCGGACGGCCGGTCGCCTCCGCCAGCAGGTTGCGCAGCCGGATGGTGCGCACCGAGTCCAGTCCGTAGGCGCGGAACGCCGTGTCGGCGCCGATCGGTCCGTCGTCCGGGCCGCGCTCCATGACCTCGGCCGCGCACGAGCGCACGAGGTCCAGCGCGTCGCGGTAGTCCATCGACAGTGGTGGAACGACCGTTTCCCCGGCCGCCAGCTCCTCCAGTGACCGCCGGTGCAGTTTCCCGGCCGGGGTGCGCGGGAGGTCGTCGACGGTCACCAGTTCCAGCGGCATCTTGTACTCGGCGACCTCGCGCTCCCGCAGGAAGCCGGTCACGGCCCGCAGCCCGATCGCCGGGTCCGCCGCGCGGGTGAGCACCAGGCACGGGATCTCGCCGAGCCGCGCGTCCGCCCGTCCGACGACGGCGAGCGGGCCGATGCCCGGCATCGCCGCCAGCAGCTCCTGGACCTCGGTCGCGTCGAACTTCCGCCCGCCGACGTTGATCAGCTCGGCCGCGCGCCCGTGGAAGCGCAGCAGTCCGTCCGCCCCGAGGCTCGCCCGGTCGCCCGTGCGCAGCCAGCCGTCCGGCGTGACGGCCGCGGCGGTCAGTTCGGGCTCGCGGTAGTAGCCGCGGAACATGCTCGGACTGCGGTACTGGAGGTCGCCCGGCTCGCCCGGGGGCAGTTCGCACCCGTCCTCGCCGACGATCCGTACGCGCGCCCCGCTGGTGGGCCGGCCGACGCTGCGCACGGCGGCGCCGACCGGGTCGGTGGGGGAGGTCCGGGTGCCGGTGCCGAGTTCGGACATGCCCCAGACGACGACGAGTTCGCCGCCGAGCACCGCCCGGACGTCGGCGGCCAGCGCGGCGGGGATCGCCGCTCCGGCGGTGCGCACCTCGTGCGGCCGGAAGCCGGCCGGCTGCCCGCTGCGGGCCAGGGAGGCGACGACGTCGTGGAGTTGCGCGGGGACGGCGAAGACGGCGCTCGGCGCGGTGGCGCGGGCGAGGGCGAGGAAGCGCTCCGGGTCCCAGCCGCGCAGGAGCACCTGCCGGCAGGCGCGGAACAGTGCGGTGTGCAGCGACTGCAGGCCGAAGAGGTGGGTGAGCGGGCAGGCCGTCAGGATCGCCTCGGCGAAGGCCGGGCCGCCCTCCTCGGCGACGGACGCGGTGTTGGAGAGCAGTCCGTCGTGGCTGTGCACGCAGATCTTGGGCCGGGCCGAGGTGGTGCCGGAGGACGGGATGAGGACCAGCGGGTCCTCGGGCCGCACCTCCACGGGGTGCGGCGGGTGGCCCGCCCACGCGGCGGTGAGCCGGTCCAGCGCGTGGACGCCGGCCGCGGCCGGGTCCTCGCCGCCCCCGGCCGGGTCCTCGCCGCCCGCGACCAGCACCGCCCGCAGGGAGGGTACGTCCGCCAGGAGGCCGGGCGCCGCAGCCGCCGCGTCCGCCGGGAGCAGCACGGCCACCGGGTCCACCCGGGCCAGCAGCGCCCGCACGTCGGCGGCGCCGTGCCCGGCGTGCACGGGCAGCAGGACGGCGCCCGCGGTGGCGACGGCGACGTGCGCCGTCTGGTACTCCCGGCAGTTGGGCAGCTGGACGGCGACGACGTCGCCCGGCGCGACGCCCAGTTCCTGGAGCGCCCGGGCCAGCGCGGCGGCCTCGTCGGCCCACTGGCGCCAGGTCAGCTCCCGCTCGCCGTCGACCAGGGCGACGGCGTCCGGCGCCCGGAGCACCGCCGCCGCGAACACGGCGGGCAGGGTGTGGCCGCCCAGCGCCCCGGGGGAGCCGGCGGCCGGATCGATCGCGTAGTCATCGCTGTGGACGGACACCTTCGCTCCTGACGGGGTCGCTGGGCGGCTGCGGCGGCCGTCCCCAGCCTGAATTGCGGAGGGGGCTCTCAGCCCGAGACGGCCGGGAAGGCCCTGGACGGCCGGCGCCGGCGGGCGGAGGCCGGCGGGTTCTGCAGCGGGAGCGCGGTGTCCAGCAGCGCGAGCAGCGGCCGGGCCTTGACCACCGTCTCGTCGAACTCGCCCTCGGCGTCGGACAGCGCGATGATCGCCCCGCCGACCCCGTAGCGCAGCCGCCCGCCGCTGAGCACGGCGGTGCGGATCACGATGCTCAGGTCGGCGGCGCCGCTGAGCGAGAAGTAGCCGATCGCGCCCGAGTAGATGCCGCGCGGCCCGTTCTCCAGCCGGTCGATGATCTGCATCGTGCGCAGCTTGGGCGTGCCCGTCATCGAGCCGCCGGGGAACGCCGACCGGACGCCGTCGACGGCGCTGCACTCGGGGCGCAGCCGGGCCCGCACGGTGCTGACGAGCTGGTGCACGGTGGCGTACGTCTCGACGTTGAACAGCGGGTCGGCGACGACGGAGCCGGTCCGGGCGCAGCGCCCGAGGTCGTGCCGCACGAGGTCGACGACCATGAGGTTCTCGGCCCGGTCCTTCTCGCTGGTGGCGAGGTCGGCGACGAGCAGGGCGTCCTCCTCGCGGGTGGCGCCGCGCGGCCGGGTGCCCTTGATGGGCTTGGACTCCATGAGGCCGTCCGGGCCGATCCGCAGGAAGCGCTCGGGGGAGGAGCTGAGCACGGCGAGGTCGCCGAAGGAGAGGAAGGCGGCGAACGGGGCCGGGCTGATCCGCCGCAGGGCGCGGTAGGCCTGCCAGGGGTCGAGGTCGGTGGGGGCGTCGATCATGTTGGTGAGGCAGACCTCGTAGGTCTCGCCGGCCGCGATCTCGTCCTGGCACGCGTCGATGAGCTTGAGGTAGGCGTCGCGGGGGTGGCGCAGCCGCAGCCGGGAGTCCTCGCCGGGCGGGGTGTGCGCGGGCGGGTCGGTGTGCGGGGCGGGCCCGGTGAGCAGGGCGGCGGTCTCGTCCAGCCAGGCGAGGGCGGCGTCGTTCCGGCCGTCCTCGGCGAGGGCGAGCAGGTGGGCGGCGCCGGTGTGGTGGTCGACGACGACGGCGCGGTCGGTGAAGACCATGACGGCGTCCGGGTCGGGCGAGCGGTGGGCGCGGTCGCCGCCGCACTCGGCCTTGAGCTCGTAGCCGAGGCAGCCGACCCAGCCGAGCGCGAAGTCGAACGGCAGCTCGGGCACGTCGACGTCCAGGGTGCGCAGGTCGTCGTCGAGCCAGGCCAGGAACTCGCCCTCGATCACCTGCGCGGTTTCGCCGGCGGTGACCGTGACGGTGCCGCGCTGGACGTCGGCGGTGGCGACGCGGGCGAGCGGCCCGGCGGCGTTGCCCATCGCGGAGACGTGCCCGAGGCGGCCGCCGGGCAGGCTGCTGTCGAGCCAGAACGGGTGGCTGCCGCCGCGGAACACGCGGTCGAAGACGGTCTCGGCGTCCCAGCTGGTCCCGACCTGCCGGGTCAGGACCGCGAGCCGGCGCGCGGCCGGCCGGGGCGCGGCGCTCACGGTGGCGGAGGCTTGTGACGCGGAGGGTCGCGGTGCGGCGGCGGTGCGGCGGCGGCGTCCGTGCTGCTCGGTGAGGTCACGGAAGTTGGACAGCAGCCGCTTGCCCGCCTCTGTGCCGATCGACTCGGGGTGGAACTGCACGCCCCACATGGGGAGTTCGCGGTGGCGCAGCGCCATCACCACGCCGTCGTCGGTGGCCCACGCGATCGGTTCGAGGGCGGGGGCCAGGGAGGTGACCGCGAGCGAGTGGTAGCGGACGACCTCCAGCGGGTTCGGCAGGTGGTGGAAGAGCCCGGTGCCGGTGTGCCGCACGGCCGACGTACGGCCGTGCCGGGGCGTGGGCGCCCGGCCCACGGTGGCGCCGTGCGCGAGGGCGAGGCCCTGGTGGCCGAGGCAGACGCCGAGGACGGGCAGCCGGCCCTCGCGGGCTATGCCGGCGCAGTGGCCGAAGTCCGCGGGGTTGTGCGGGGTGCCGGGCCCCGGGGAGAGCACGACGTTGTCGAACGCGTCGAGCAGTTCGGGCCGGAACGCCGGGTCGTCGTTGCTGATGACCTCAGGATCGCGGCCGTTGGCCTCGGCGAGGTAGTGGAAGAGGTTGTAGGTGAAGGAGTCGTAGTTGTCGACCAGGAGTGTGCGCATCAGGGGTCCTTGTCCGGGCCGGCGGTCCGTCAGCGGAGCGCGGCGAGTTCGGCGGAGATCTCCCGGAGCACCGCCGCCTGCTGGTCGGCGAGGAAGAAGTGGCCGCCGGGCAGGACCTGGAGGCGGAAGTCACCGGCGGTGTGGGCCTGCCAGGCGCGGGCCTCGGCGATGGTGGTGCGCGGGTCGGCGTCGCCGGTGAGGGCGACGACCGGGCAGCCGAGCACGCGGTCGGTCCCGCACGTGTAGCGCTCGATGGCGCGGTAGTCGGCGCGGATCGCCGGCATCGCCATCCGCAGGATCTCCTCGTCCCCGAGCAGTTGGGCGTTGGTGCCGTTGAGCAGTTTGAGCTCGGCGATGACGCCGTCGTCGTCCCGCCGGTGCACCGTCTCGGTGCGGGTGGTGGACGGCGCGCGGCGGCCGGAGGCGATGACCGCCCCGGGCGCGTGGGTGCCCTTGTGCTCCAGGCGCCACGCGGTCTCGAACGCGAGGACGGCGCCCATGCTGTGGCCGAAGTACACGGTGGGCCGGTCGTCCAGGGTGAGCAGTTCCTCGGTGATCCGGTCGGCGAGGGTCGCGATGTCCTCGATGCAGGGCTCCAGGCGGCGGTCCTGCCGGCCGGGGTACTGCAGGGCGATCACCTCGGCCTCGGCGGACAGGGCCGCGGAGACGGGGTGGAAGAAGCTCGCGGAGCCGCCGGCGTGCGGGAAGCACACCAGGCGCACGGCGCGGCCCTCGCCCGGGTGGAAGCGGCGCAGCCACAGCGTGCTCGCGGTGCCGGGACTGGTCATGGGGGTCGGTCCTCTCTTTTCGGGCCCTGGACGGGCCCGGCCTCGCGGGGATCAGCCCCGGTGGACGGTGATGGCGCCGGACGGGCAGAGCGTGGCGGCGGTGTCGACCGCGTCGCGGTCCTCGGGGGCCACGGCGGGGTCGTGGAGCTCGACCACGCCGTCGTCGTCCTGGTCGAACACGGCCGGGGCGTTGAGCACGCACTGGCCCGCGCCGACGCAGCGGTCGGTGTCGACGGTGATGCGCATGAACGTTTTCTCCTGAAACGGTCGGGCGGGACGGGTGCTACCAGCGGACGGGCAGTGCGTGCAGGCCGCACAGCACGCCGTCGTACTTGAGCGGCAGGTCCTCGACGGGCACCGCGAGGCGCAGGCCGGGGATGCGCTCGAAGAGCCGGCGGTAGGCGATCTCCATCTCGATCCGGACCAGGTTCTGGCCCAGGCACTGGTGGACGCCGTAGCCGAACGCGACGTGGTGGCGCTCGGTGCGGGCCGGGTCGAACGCGTGCGGGCAGGAGAAGGCCTTCTCGTCGTGGTTGGCGGCGGCCACCAGCGGCACGATTCCCTCGCCGGCCCGCACCAGCTGCCCGGAGATCTCGACGTCCTCGACCGCGACCCGCAGCGAGACCAGGTCGGCCACCGAGTGGAAGCGCAGCGTCTCCTCGACCACCCGGTCGTCGCCGATCCACTCGGGATGCTGGAGGAGCGTCACCACGCCGAGCGCGATGTTGTTGGCCGTCGTCTCGTGCCCGGCGATGAGCAGGAGCATCAGCACGCCGGACATCTCGTGGGGCTCGATCGCGCCGGTGGCCAGCAGCCGGCTGATCAGGTCGTCGCCGGGCCACTTCTGCTTGATCGCCACCAACCGGTTGATGTAGCGCAGCAGTTCGCGCGACGCGGTGTCGCGCTGCTGGTCGGTGGAGGCCTGGATCGCGACCAGGGTGCGGGTGCGGGACTCGAAGAAGTCCCGGTCCACCGGCGGCACGCCGAGCAGCGAGGAGATGACGAGCGAGGGGACGGGCAGCGCGAAGTCGGCCACCAGGTCGGCCTCGCCGCCGGCCGCCAGCATCGCGTCGATGCACCGGTCGACGGTCTGCTCGACCGCCGGCCGCAGCTCCCGTACCCGCCGGACGGTGAACTCCGGGATGAGCGCCTTGCGGAAGCGGTCGTGCTCGGGCGAGTCGAGGCCGACGAACCAGCCCGGGATCTGCTCCTGGCGGGGCACGCCCATCGTCTCGCTGACGTTGGGGAAGCCGGGGTGGTCCGGGTTGGAGCTGATCTTCTTGTTGGTGAGGACGGAGCGCACGTCCTCGTGCCGGGTGACCAGCCAGACCTTGCGGCCGTTCGGCAGGTAGGAGACCACCAGGCCCTGGCGGTCCCGGTAGCCCTGGTAGCGCGGCGGGGGGAAGGACTCGCCGGGCACGCGCAGCGGGAAGTCGACCACCGGCGGTTCGGCGCCCGTCGTGCCGCCGGACGTCACGTTGTCGGTGGGCACGGTGTCGGGAGGCACGGTGCCGGGTGTCGCAGTGTCGGGCGTCATGGGTTCGGGTCTCCTCCGGCGGGCCGGTTCAGGACGCGCCGTAGAACGCGCGGACCGCGCCGATCACGCGGTCCTGGTCGGCGGGGATCAGGTCGGTGTAGGTGGGCAGGTAGAGGCCGTCGGCGGCGAAGCGGGCCGCGTTGAGGCCGGGCCAGGCCGGGTCGAGGTAGCCGGGCTGACGGCTCATCGGCTGGAAGAACAGCCGGGTCTCGATCCCCTCGGCGGCGAGGAACTCGCGCAGCTCGGCGCGGCGTTCGGCCCGCACGTCGTACATCCACAGCACGTCGCGGGGCGGCATGAGGGTGATCCCGGGGACGTCCTTGAGGCCCTGGTCGTAGCGCTGCTCGATCTCGCGGCGGGTGGCGAGGATCGCGTCGAGGCGCTCGGTCTGGGCGAGGGCGACGGCGGCCTGCATGGCCGTCATGCGGAAGTTGTAGGCGAGCTTCTTGTGGACGAAGCTGTGGTCGGTGGTGAAGGCCATGGCGCGCAGGTGGTCCAGCTGGGCGGCCAGGCGGGGGTCGTCGGTGAGGCAGATGCCGCCCTCGCCGGCCGTGATGATCTTGTTGGCGAACAGCGAGAAGCACGCGATGTCGCCGGTGGGGCGGATGCCGTGGGCCTCGGCCGAGTCCTCGACGACGCGCAGGTTGTACTGGTGCGCGATGTCCATGACGGCCGCCATGTCGCAGCGCCGGCCGTAGACGTGCACCGGCATGATCGCCTTGGTGCGCGGGGTGATCTTCTCCTCGATCCGCGCGACGTCGATGTTCAGGTCGTCCGCGCAGTCGACGAACACCGGCGTCGCGCCGGTGTAGGTGACGGCCCAGGCGGTGGCGATCATCGTGAACTCGGGGACGATCACCTCGTCGCCGGGGCCCACGCCGAGGGCGCGCAGCGCCAGGGTGAGCGCCGCGGTGCCGGAGGAACAGGCCACGCCGTGGGCGGAGCCGTTGTAGTCGGCGAAGGCCCGCTCGAAGCGCCGGACGTACGGGCCCTGGGAGGAGATCCAGCCGTCGCCGATCGTGCTCGTGACGTACTCCAGCTCGCGCCCGTCCAGACTGGGCCGGGACACGGGGATGGTGAAGGGCATGAAAGGGTCCTCGCTCGGTGCGTTGGTCGAAGGGGGTGTCGCCGGGGGGGAAGGGTCAGGCGAGGGCGGGCAGGGCGAGCAGCAGGTCGGCCGCGGTGGTGCGGCCGCCGGCGGCGCGCTGCAGGGCGCCGATGCGCTCGGCGCGCTCGCGGAAGGAGCCGTCGCCGAGGACGCGGGTGAGCTTGTCGACGACGTCGGCCGGGTCGATGTCCTGCGGCCGGTCCAGGGTCAGGCTGATCCCGAAGTCCCGGCCGCGCACGGCCTGGTCGTAGCAGTCCACCCACAGCGGGCGCACCACCAGCGGCTTGCCGAAGTACACGCCCTCGTGGAAGCCGTTGCCGCCGCCGTGGGTGAAGAACACCCCGACCTTGGGGTGGGCCAGCACGTCCAGCTGCGACGGCAGCCAGCTCTCGATCCGCAGGTTGTCCGGGAGTTGCTCCTTCGGCGGCAGCAGGTGCTGCTGCTCGGCGGGCAGCCGCCACAGCACCTGGTGGCGCCCGTCCAGGCGGCGCGCCACCTCGACGAGCGCGGCCACCTGGGGCCGGGTCAGCCGGGTGATGGTGCCGAAGCCCATGTAGACCACCGAGGACTGCGCGTCGAGCCAGTCCATGACTCCGGTGTCGTCCGCGGCCCGCGTGGACTCCGGCAGCGGCGGCACCATCGCCCCGACCAGCTTGACCTTCCCCGGCATCTCGAACGGGTAGTCGAGCTCCCGCACGGAATTGCACAGCACCATTTCGGCCCGGTCGATCCGGGTCATCGGGCTGGGCTTGGGAAGCCCGAGTTCCTTGCGCAGCCGGGCGTCCTCGGAAAGCACCTTCCCCATGGCCGGGTTGAAGAAGAGCGCGAGCGTGCGCAGCTTGAACAGCCGGTTGGCCAGGCGCTGGCCGAAACCCATCGGGTACGGCAGGCCGGAATGCGGGACGGGGAAATCCTTGGGCGTGTACGAGCTGCCGAATGGGCTGTGCGAGGTGAGTACATTGCTCGGCAGGAACGGCACGCTGAGCACGAACGGAATGCCCCGGGTCAGGGCGAGGTCGACGGCGAAGGAGCTGACGCAGTCGATGACCATCAGGGCCGGATTGCACTTGTCCACCACGGCCGCGAGCCGGCGGTATTTCTCGGCCTGCAGATCGGGCCGGTAGGACTGGTGGATGACGGCCCGGT
Source organism: Kitasatospora sp. NPDC057904 (assembly GCF_042887925.1). Classification (NCBI taxonomy): domain Bacteria; kingdom Bacillati; phylum Actinomycetota; class Actinomycetes; order Kitasatosporales; family Streptomycetaceae; genus Kitasatospora; species Kitasatospora sp. NPDC057904. The sequence goes on along the minus strand of NZ_JBHVOL010000013.1, from coordinate 96,436 downwards.
GGGCGCGGAAGCGGTCCGGCTGGGTCACCTCGCGGTAGACCTCGTCGCTCCAGCTGACGGCCGACAGCTCGGAGAAGACCTCGCCGAGCGAGGCGAACTCCACCGCCGACCCGTCGGCGAGGGCCAGCACGTCGGCGCGCCGGGGCTCGTCGGTGGCGAACCAGAGGTCCGGCACGCCCCGGCGGGCCAGCTCACCGGCCAGCACCAGCAGCGGGTTGAGCAGTCCGCTCTCCGGCAGGCTGACGAACAGGATCGGACGCTGCGGGGCGGTCATCGGACTCCCTCGGGGCGGGACGGCTGGGGGTGCACCCCACCTTGGTCTCACGCCCCGCGCCGGGAATTCCTTAGTCCTGGACGGGGCCGGCCCGGGGCCGGGGCCGATCGTCCTGGTGTGCGCGGGTTTGGACCGCGGCCCGGCGGTAAAGACAAACCAACGGGAGGTTCAACATTCCTTGGGGGATCCGGCCGCGCGCCGCGACGGGGAGGGCGGCCACCGGCCCGGACGGCGCGACGGCCTCGCGGCGGGGTCGCGACGGCCGGAAATCGTTCGGGCACCCGTGCTGTTCTTGACGGGTCCCATACATATTTGATCGTATGACCCGGGGTACTGTTGCACCTGTCAACCGCAATTGTCCTGCGGTCCGGGCGTGGTGTCGGAATAGCGGAATCGTCCGCGCTTGGGGGGTGAAGGTTCCGTGCTGCCTACGGCAGGAATTCCCGACCAGGGGAACATTCTCGGTCGCGCAGGTGAACTGGCGACGCTTTCCGGACACGCAGGGGCCGGCCGCCGCGGGAACGCCGGCTGCGTCGTCCTCACCGGCCCGGCCGGAATCGGGAAAACCCGGCTGCTCGCGGAGCTGCGGGCGGAATCCACCCGGCACGGCGCGCTCGTCCTGCACGGCGAACGGCCGGACGGCACGGGCTACTCGGGCCTGCGCGCCCTCTTCGCCGAGAGCGGCGTGACACCGGACGCGACCTCACCGGACGCGACATCAGGTGACGAGGCATCGGGCGGCGCGGCACTGGCCGCACACCTGCCCCGGCCGCGGCACACGCGCTCCTTCGACCCCGCGGAGGCCTGCCCCGTCTTCCACGCCCTCTACCGCGCCGCGGCCCGCCTCATGACGGACCGTCCGCTCGTCCTCGCCCTCGACGACGCCGAGGCCTGCGACGAACACACCCTGCGCTGGCTGGACTTCCTGCTCCGGCGCTCGGCAGGACTCCCGCTGCTCGTCGCCCTCTCCCGCCGCGACGGCGCCCGCCCGGCCGCCCCCGCGGCCTGGCTCGACCTCACCGCGGACCCGTTCGTCAGCCCACTGCCGCTCGCCCCGCTCGACCGCGCCGCCGTCGCCGGGCTCGTCGGCCGGTGGTCGCCCGCCCCGGTCGAACCCGCCTTCGTCGACCGCCTCGCCGAGGTGTGCGGCGGCAACCCGCGCACCACGCTCCACGTCCTCGACGAACTGGGCGCCCTCGGCCACGGACCGGACGGCGCCGGCGCCGACCGCGTCGCCGAACTCGGCGCCCGCACCCTCGCCCGCGCCGTGCGCGCCGCACTCGACGCCGCACCCGCGACCGTCCGCGCCGCCGCGGCCGCCGTCGCGGTGCTCGGCACCGCCCGCACCGACCTCGTCGCCGCCCTCGCCGGCGTCCCCGGCCCCCGCGCCGACGAGACCGTCGCGATGCTCGGGGAATGCGGCGCGCTCACCGCGGGCGGCGACGTCCACCCGGCCGCGCGCACCGCCCTCCTCGCCCCCGGCGACGGCCGCCGGACCGCCGAACTGCACGCCAGGGCCGCCCTGTTGCTCAGCGACGCGGGCCGCCCGGCCGAACAGGTCGCCCGGCACCTGATGGAGGTCCCCGGCATCCCGCAGCCGTGGATGGCCGCCGTCCTGTGCGACGCCGCCACCGCCGCCGAGCAGCGCGGCGCCTTCGCCCTCGCCGCCGGCTACCTGCACCGCGCCCTGGACACCACCCCCGAGGACGACCGGCTGCGCCTGCGCTTGGCCGTCGCCCTCGCCCAGACCGACCCGCTCGCCGCCGTCCCGATGTTCCGCGCCGCCCTCGCCCTCGCCGCCGACCCCGCCGACCGGGCCCGGATCGCCGTCGAGTGCGCCATGGCCTGCCTCGCCGTGCCGCTCGCGCCGACCCACCGCGCCGAACTCGCCGAGGCCCTCGAACGCGCCCTCGACGGACCGGACGGCGACTGGGGCCCCCGCCTGCGCTGGCAGGTCCGCACCGCCCTGCTCGTCACCGGCCGCGGCCGGGCGTCGGCCGTCGCCACCGTCCCCGTGCCCCGCGCCACCGCGTTCACCGTGGCCCGCGACGACACCGCCAACGTCCAGGAGCAGGCCCTCGCCGCCCTGCGCGCCGCCCTCGCCGGGCACTCGCGCGAACTCGCCGTCGCGGCCGCCCGCCGCGCCGTCGCCGCCGCCGGTCCGTCCTGCCCCGGCTGGCCGCTGATCACCGCCGCGGCCGCCCTCGCCCTCGCCGACGAGACGGACGCCGCGACCACCGCCCTCGACCGCGCCGTGCGCGGCGCCGGCCCGTGGTCCCGCACCCTCGCCCGCACCGGCCGTGCCCTCGTCCTGCACCGCGCCGGCGCCGTCGCCGAAGCCGAGGCGACCGTCCGCGCCGCCATCGAGGACTTCGGTGCGGCCGGCTCCGACGCCTGTCTGACGGCCCCCCGGGCCGTCCTCGCCGCCGTCCTCGTCGACCGCGGCGAAGCCCACCGCGCGGAAGCGCTCCTCGCCGACGCCGACCGCTCCGAAGCCGGCGGCACCGGCCTGGAGGAACAGCTCTTCCTGCTCGCCCGCGGCCGCGCCCGCTGGGCCCACGGCGACGCCGACGCGGCCCTCCACCTGCTGCGCGCCTGCGGCCGCGTCCAGTACGACGCGGGCGTCGCGAACCCCGTCTTCGCCCCCTGGTGGGCGGACTCCTGCCTGGTCCTCGCCGCCGTCCGGCGCCCGACCGAGGGCCGGGTCCTCGCCGAGTACGGCGCCGACCTGGCCGCCCGCTGGGGCACCGCCCGCGCCCTCGGCCTCGCCGCCCTCGCCTCCGGCGCCGTGACCCCCGGCCGGGCCGGCCTCGACCGCCTCGCCGAGGCCGTCCACCTGCTCGCCGCCTCACCGGCCCGGGCCGAACACGCCCGCGCCGAGTTCGGCCTCGGCCGCGCGCTCCTCCTCGCCGGCGACCCGGCCGGCGCCCGCGAACACCTGCGGACCGCCACCGCCCTCGCCGGCGGCTGCGGCGCCCTCGCCCTCGCCAGGGCCGCCCGCCGCCTGCTGATCACCGCCGGCGGCCGGATGCCCGAGGTCGCCACCTCCGCCGCCGACCTGCTCACCGGCGCCGAACTCAGGGTCGCCGGCCTCGCCGTCGACGGCGCGAGCAACCGGCAGATCGCGCGCACCCTCTTCGTCACCGTGCGCACCGTCGAGTCCCACCTGACCAGCGTCTACCGCAAACTCGGCGTCACCCGCCGGGACGGCCTCGCACCCGCCCTCGACGGTGCCCGCCGCGGCGCCGTCCGGGCCGCCGAGGAACCGCCCCCGGCCGGCGGGCCGACCGGCTGACGACCACCACCTCCACCCCGCGCCGATCCGGCGCACCTCACACGGCAAGGGAGCCCGAGACCCGGGTGAACTGGATGAACGACGTTCCTGTGAGCCCGTGGGGCGAGACTCGCGACCCCACGGAGACCCCGTCGACGGCCCGGCCGACCGGGCCCGAGGCCCCGGCCGGTCCCGGGCTGCCGCCCACCCACGGCGCGCCCCCGATCGAGACCGATGCCACTGAAGGCATGCACGTCGACGAGGGGTCGGCGAGAACCGGGGCCGCTCTCCCGGCGCCGGGAGGGCAGCGCGCGCTCGACCCGGCGCACCCCGGTGCCCGATCAGCGCCCATGGTTCCGCCGGACGCGAGCCCGCCACGCGCGCGGCAGCGCGAGCGTGCCACACTCGCCTCCGTCCTCGACGGTGCCTTCGCCCCGGCCACTGCCGCTGCCTCGGCCACTGCCGTCGCCCCCGCCACTGCCGGCGCCCGCCCGGTCGTCGTGGCCGTCACCGGTGCGCTCGGCTACGGACAGAACGCGCTGGTCAGGTGGGGCGCCACCCGAGCCGAGCGGGCCGGGCTGCGGGTCCTGCGGGCCCGCGCCGCCCATGCCGAGTCGGGGCCGGCCCTCGGGGCCGTCGCCCAGTGGCTCGGCTCCCTCGACGGGCCGCTCGACCACCGCCTCGACCGTCCCCTCTCCGGCCTCGCCGAGTTACTGCGCGCCGCCAGGAGCCGGCCGGCCGTCCTCGCACTGGAAGACGCCCAGTGGCTCGACGCGCGGTCCCTGCACTGGCTGGGTGCGCTCTCCCGGCGCTGGGCCGGCGTCCCGCTCGTGCTGCTGTGCGGCGGCAGCCGCCTCGGAACGCCCGACCCCGACTGGTACGACCTGCTGGCCGGGACCTCCGGCGCGGCCGCCGTCCACCGGCTCGCCCTCGGGCCCCTGGACGGCACCGACGTCGCGGGCGCCGTGCTGCGGGCCTGCGGCGGCCCGGGGGAGGAGGGGTTCGCCACGGCGGCGGGCCGGATCTCCGCCGGACACCCCGAGGTCCTCGACGACATCCTGCGGCGGTTCGCCGGCGACGGCCACCGTCCCGTCCTCGCCCGCGTGCCCGAACTCGCCGCCCTCGGCGGCACCGTGACCGGCGACCACCTGATGCGGGCGCTTCGCGGGCACAGCGACGAGGTAGTGGCCGTGGTGCGGGCGCTGGCCGTGTGCGGTGACCTGCTCGACTTCCCGCTCACCTGCCTCCTCGCGGGCCTCGACACCCTGAACGAGGCCCGGCTGCGCGCCGTCCTCGCCGAACTGCCCGGCGTCATCGCCGGCCCCGGCGTCGAACCGCTGCTCGTCCCGGCGCTGCGCTCCCGCGTCCTGGCCGCCGCCACCGCGGCCGAGCGCGCCGACCTGCACACCCGGGCCGCGGAACTGGCCCACCGGGCCGCCGCCGACGACCTCGCGGTGGCCGCCCTGCTGCTCGGCGCGGCCCCCGCCGGCCGCCCCTGGGCCGTCCGGGCCCTGCAGACCGCCGCCGAGGCCGCCGCCCAGCGGCAGAACCAGCGGCACGCCGCCGCCCTGCTCGGCCGCGCCCTCGCCGAACGCCCCGCACCCGCCGAACACGCCCGCCTCACCCTCGAACTGGCCGCCACCCACCTGATCGCCGAACCGGAAGCCGGCGACCACACCCTCGACGCGATCCTCCGCCGCCCCGCCACCGCCGGCTCGGCCGCGGGTTCGTACGCGGCTGCCGCCGATGCCGCCGCGGGTTCGTACGCGGCTGCCGCCGAGGCGAACCCGCATTCGGCGCTCACCACCCCGACCGCCCCCGCCTCCGCCCTGCGCGTCCGCGCCGCCGACCTCGGGCTCACCGGGGGTGCGGTCACCGTCGTGCGGCGGGCCGTCGCCGAGACGCTGCCCCGGCCGGAGGAGCCGTACCACGACGAGCTGCTCGCGCTCTTCTGGTGCGCCGACCCGGCCGATGACGGCGAGTCCGCCCTGCCGCTGCCCGAGTTGCCGCAGCTGCCGCCGTGCCCGACGGTCCCCGCGCAGGCGGCGGTCCGGGCCTGGCAGCTCGCCGTCGGCGGCCGTCGGCTCGACCTGGCCGGTGCGCTGGCCCGGACGGCCCTCGCCGCGGCCGGCTCCCCGGGGGACGACGCCTTCGACGGTCCGCTCGTCCAGCCGTGGCTCGCCGCCTGCCGGACGCTGTGCCTCGCCGATGCCAACGACGAGGCGCAGGCGGGTCTGGACCGTCTGCTGCGCGGCCTGTCCGGGAACCGGCTGCGGCTGGCCGCCCCGCACGTGCTCGCGCTGCGCGCCGAACTCAACCTGCGGCGTGGCCGGTTGGAGCCCGCGGACCGTGACGTCGCCGAGGGCGAGCGGGCGCTGCGCCTGCTCGGCCGGCCCGACGCCGTCGCGCCGTACCTGCGTGCCGTCGGGATCCTCGTCGACCTTGAGAGCGGCCGTTGCGAGCGTGCCCGCGAACGGGCCGTGGCCCCGCTGCCCGCGGGCGCCGAGGCGAGCGAGCACTGGGCGCACCTGCTGTTCGCACGGGCCACCGTCGCGCTCGGTTCGGGCCGCCCGGCGGAGGCGGCCGAGCTCCTGCGGGAGTGCGGCCGGCGTCTGCTCAGCCGGCACCGGCTCAACCCGGCGCTACTCCCGTGGCGTTCGGTCGCGGCGCTGGCCCACCACGCCCTGGGCGATCCGGACGAGGCCGTCCGCCTGAGCGAGCAGGAGCTGCGGCTCGCCCGCCGCTGGGGCGCGCCGATCGCGATCGGCTGGGCCGAGCTCAGCGCCCACCGGGTGGCGGACCGGCCCGGCCGGCTCGCCGGGATCCGCTCGGCCGCCACGGACGCGCTGCGCAGCGGCCCGGCCGGCCCCGGCTACGTGCGGGCGCTCGCCGAACTCGCCGCCGTCGAGCTCGCCGAGGGCGGCGACCGGCACGCCGCCGAGCGCTCCCTCGCCGAGCTGTGCGTGCTGACGGCCCGGCATCCGGCCGGCCCGATGGCCGCTCGCGCCCGCGACCTGGCCGGGACCCTGGACCACCGCGTCGTCCACCCCGCGGACCCGCGCTGGGAGAGCCTCACGCCCACCGAGCGGCACACCGCCGAACTGGCGGGCCGGGGCCGCAGCAACCGGGACATCGCCGCGCTGCTGGCCGTCTCCAGCCGCGCCGTCGAACTCCGGCTCAAACGGGCCTACCTCAAGCTCGGCATCCACGGCCGCCCCGAACTGCGGGCGCTGGTCCGTGCCATGGAAGGACACTGAACGATGCTCCACGACCGGGACACCGAACTCGCCGCGGTACGCCGGGCCCTGTGCGACGCCGACGGGGGCCGCTCGTCGCACCTGCTGCTCACCGGTCCGTTCGGCATCGGACGCTCGGCCTTACTGCGCGCCCTGCCCGGGCTGGCCGACGGTCTGCGCGTGCGGGTCCTGCGGGCCGACGCCGCCCCGATGGAGCAGGACTTCGCGTTCGGTGTCGTGCGCCAGTTGTTCGACAGCCTCCTCACCGTCCTGCCCGCCGACACCCGGGAGCGGTGGCTCGCGCGCGCCGGAGCGGCGCGTGCCGTCCTCGGCGACTTCGTCCCGGACATCCTGGACATCTCGGACATGCCGGCCACCCCGGCCACCCCGGACACCCCGGACGCGACGGACACCGCGACGGATCCCGCCGACGCCGAGCCGACCGGCGCCGTCCTCGCCGACCTGCGCCGCCTGCTCGCCGAACTGAGCGCCGACGCACCCCTGTTGCTGCTCGTCGACGACCTCCAGTGGGCCGACGGCCCGTCGCTGCGCTGGCTCGCCCACCTCACCGCCCGCCTCGACGGCCTGCGCGTGGTCGTGGTGTGCACACTGCGCGACGGCGACCAGGGCTCGTGGCACCCGCTGGTCCGCGAGGTCGCCGACACCGCCCGCGAGCTGCGACTGACGGCGCTGTCGCCCACCGCCACCCGGTCCCTGATCCGCGACCGCTTCACCGACCCGGGCCACCCGCAGGCCGCGCGTCCGCAGACCGCCGATCCGGAGACCGCGGACCCCGGCAGATCGGAATCCTCCGGCATCGACGCCGAGTTCGCCGACGCCTGCCACCGGGCCGCCGTCGGCAACCCGCTCTTCCTGGTCTCCCTGCTCGACGTCATCGCCGCCACCGCGGCCCGCCCGACCGCCGCCCATGCCGAGACCGCCCGCACCCTGCGCCCCGGGCGCCTGCGCGACCGGATCGTGACGTGCCTGCGCACCCAGAGCGCGCCCGTGCGCGACCTCGCCGCCGCGATCGCCACCCTCGGCGAGCCGGGCGACACCGCGCCCGCCGGGCGCCTCGCCGGCCTGGACCCCGTCGGCTGCGCCGCCGCCCTGCACGCCCTGCACCACCTCGGCCTGCTGCCCGACCCGCACCGTGCCGCCTTCGTCCACCCCGTCGTCCGGGACGCCGTCGAGGCCTCGATGAGTGCCGGCGAGCGCCAGCGCCGCCACGAGGGCGCCGCCGCCGTGCTGTACGACGCGGGGCGCCCGGCCGAGGAGGTCGCGGCCCAGCTGATGGCCGTCGCGGCCTCCCGGCACCCGTGGTCGGGCGCCGTCCTGCGCGGCGCCGCCGACACCGCGCTGCGCCGCGGCGAACCCGCGCCGGCCGCCCGCTACCTGCGCCGCGCCCTGCTGGACGTCCCCGACGGCGATCCCGAGCGCGCCCGCCTGCTGGTCGAACTGGCCGTCGCCGAGCGGTCGTTCGACCGGGCGGCGTGCGAGCGGCACATCGCCCAGGCGATCCCGCTGCTCGCCACCGCCCGCGAGCGTGCCGCCGCCGCGCTCCAACTGCCGGCCAACTTCCTGCGCGCCGCGAGCCCGACCTCCGCCGCCCTGCTGCGCCGGGTCGCGTGCGAACTCGGCGACCCGGACACCCTCGACGGCGCCGCCCGCGAGGCCGCGCTGCGCCTGGAGGCCCGGCTGCGCCACGCGGACTGCCGCGACCCCGCCCGGCTCGCCGACTCCATCGGCCGGCTCGGCGTCATGGAACCGGCGGTGTGCTCGCGCGGCGAGCGCGAGCTGCTGGCCGTCCTGCTGCACGCGGCCACGCTCGGCGCTGGCCGCCCGGCCGCCGAACTGGCCGGGCTGGCCGAGCGGATCCTCGAACGGGAGCCGGCCACCGTCCGCAGCCCGCACTCCGTCGTGCCGCTGCTGGTGACCACGCTGGTCGGCGCGGACGCCCCGGGGGCGCTGGAGTCCTGGCTCTCGGCGGGCGAACGGGGGCGGCACCCGGGCGGCCCGGCCGATGACTCCGCGCCGGGCCACGCCGAGCAGGCCCTCGTCCACCTGGCCCGCGGCCGGCTCGGTCTTGCGCGGGAGCAGGCCGAACGCGCCCGCCTGCGCGCCGAGGCCGGCGGGCCCGAGGGCGACGGCCTCGCCACGGCGGCCCTCGCCGCGGTCGCGCTCGCAGCCCGTGACCTGCCGCTCGGCGCCAAGGTCCTGGCCGACGCGGACCGGCGCTGGCCCACGGGCGCGGCCCCCGCGGCGATGCTCGGACTGCTGCGCGCCCGTCAGCAGGCGCACCGCGGCGACCCTTCCGCCGCCCTGGACACCGTCCTCGCCTGCGGCCGCGAACTGGAGTCCGCCGGCTGGCGCAACCCGGTGCTCTTCCCGTGGCGCCCGTGGGCGGTCGGCCTGGCCCGCCAGCTCGGCGACGCCTTCGCCGCCCGCGCGCTGATCACCGAGGAGCTGGCCCGCGCGGAGGCGTGGGGAGCCCCGGCGGCGCTGGGCCGCGCGCTGCGGCTCCAGGCCGCCCTGGCCGGCGGCGCGCGGGCCGTCGACCTGTTGCGGGAGTCGGTCGAGGTGCTGCGGCGCTCGGCCGACGAGCTCGAACGCGCCCGCGCGCTGCGCGATCTGGGCCGGCGGCTCGGCGGCGGGGCCGAGGCGGCGGCGGTGCGCAGGGAGGCCGCCCGGCTGGCCGCCGCGTGCGGCGCCGGCTGGTCCGAGGAGTGGGCCGGAACCGCGCCGGGCCGGGAGGCCGGGGTGCCGGTGGACGTCGTGCTGACGCCGTCCGAGCGCCGGGTCGCGGACCTCGTCGGGCACGGTCTGACGAACCAGGAGATCGCGGCCGAATTGCGGGTGAGCGCGCGGGCCGTGGAGAAACATTTGACGAATTCCTATCGCAAGCTCGGTATTTCCGGCCGCCGGGAACTTGTGACGGTTCTGTGCGAGGCCGAACCCGTTGTTCGTGTTTGATCCCGGCGACCGCGCCGGAAAACCCGTCCGACCTGCCGCCACGGAATCGAACTCATGCTCGCCGAACCGTGACCGAACCCTACCGAACCTGCCCTGACCTGCAAGGATGTGCACCGTACCGAACGACCGGCCGAACCCCCCGACCCCACACCGAACCACCGGCCGTACGCCCACAGAATTGGACCGGACCAGCCCGGGCGCCGTTGACCTGCCGGATCGGCGGTCCCTAGAGTCGAAGCAGAGTTCACCGCGAATCAGGCCGTTCGAGCCGACCCGGCCCGAAAGAAATGGCCGGGATTTCCCGCGGAAATCAGCACCGCACACGCGCCCCGAAGGGATCCGACTGCCGTGGTCATCTCCTCTTCCGCCCTGGCCGATACCGCTCGGACCATCGTGTGCGATCGAGAGCCAGGTCACGACGCGGCGCCGCAAACCCGCACCGTCACCGATCAGGCCGGCCTCAACATGGCCCAGCTCGACCGCACCCTCACCATCCGGCAGGCCAACGAGGCCTTCTTCTGGCAGTTCGGACGCTCCTCGTCCGAGCTCTGCGGCCGGACGTTCAGCGAGCTCGTCCACCCGAGCGTCCAGCAGCCGCTGCTGCGCCAGTTCTCCGGACTCATCGAGGGCCGCCGGGACCGCTTCGCCACCGACGTCATAGCGATAGGCCCGGACGAGGAGACGTTCACCGTCCCGCTCACCGCCGTCATGGTCCGCGGCGGCCTGCCCGACGAGTCGTCGATCATGGTGATGATGCCCAACCGCGACGGCGAGGCGGCCGAGTCCGAGGTCGTCGCCGGCCGCAAGAAGCTGCTCAGCGAGATCGACGCCCGGATCCTGGAGGGCATCGCGGCCGGCGTCTCCACCGTCCCGCTCGCCGCCCGGCTCTACCTCAGCCGCCAGGGCGTCGAGTACCACGTCACCTGCCTGCTGCGGAAGTTGCGCGTGCCGAACCGCGCGGCGCTCGTCTCGCGCGCCTACTCGATGGGCGCCCTCAAGGTCGGTGTCTGGCCGCCGAAGGTCGTGGAGAGCTTCGTGAAGTAGCGGCACCGCAGGAGCACCCCCCGTCAACGGCGGGGCGCAGCCGGGCAGCGCCGGCCGCGCCCCGCCGTTCGCGTGCCCTCCCGTCCTGCCGTCCTCCCGTCCTGCCGTCCTCCCGTCCTCCCGTCCTGCCGTCCTGTCACCGCGCGCCTCGACGGCCGCTCAAGGCCCGCTCGAAGCCGGGTGGAGAGTAGTAGTCGCGCCGCTACGCACCGTGTTCTGATCGGGTACGGGCCCCGGGAGCCCGGAGTGCGGGCCCCGGAGACGGGTCTAGACGCGTGGACATGCACCTGAGCCTGGTGGCCATGGTTCGTCGTCCCGGAGTGGATTTGACTGGGTGCCATGACGACGAACTCGCAGAACGCAGGCAACCGCAACAGCATCCAGACCGCCGAGGGCGCGCAGACCGCCCGGGCCGCCCAGGACGACCGCTCGACGGTCCTGGTGGTCGGCGGCACCGGGAAGACCGGCCGGCGCGTCGCGGACCGGCTGGCCGCCCGCGGCCGGACCGTCCGGATCGGCTCGCGCGCCGCCGACGTGCCGTTCGACTGGAACGACGAGACGACGTGGGAAGCGGCGCTGGAGGGCGTCGGCGCGGCCTACCTCACCTACTACCCGGACCTCGCCTTCCCGGGCGCGGTCGAGTCGGTGGGCGCCTTCGCCCGGCTTGCGGCCCGCCGGGGCGTGGCGAAGCTGGTGCTCCTGTCGGGCCGCGGCGAGGAGGCGGCCGAGGCAGGGGAGAAGGCCGTGATGGAGGCCGGCGCCCGTTGGACGGTGGTGCGCTGCGCGTGGTTCGACCAGAACTTCAGCGAGAGCTTCTTCCTCGACCCGGTGCGCGCCGGTGAGCTGGCGCTGCCGGTGGGCGACGCGGTCGAGCCGTTCGTGGACGCGGACGACATCGCGGACGTGGTGGTCGCGGCGCTCACCGAGGACGGGCACGACGGCGAGGTGTACGAGCTGACGGGCCCCCGGCTGCTCTCGTACGCGGACGTGGCGGCGGAGTTGTCGCGGGCGACGGGCCGGGAGGTGCGGTTCGTGCCGGTGTCGGTCGAGGAGTACCGGGCGGTCCTGGCGCGGGAGGGCCTGCCGGGGGACTTCGCGGAGCTGTTCTCGATGATCCTGGACGGCCGCAACGCCCACACCGCGGACGGGGTGCGCCGGGCGCTGGGCCGGGAGCCGAGGGACTTCGCCGACTTCGCCCGCGAGGCGGCGGCGGCCGGCGTGTGGGAGGTCTGAATGGGAGCCCCGAGCCCGCGTACCGGAGTGCCGGCGGCCCGCCGCTCCTCCCGCCGCCCCTCGAACTGCTTTCCGTAGCACCGCCCGTGAGAGTCCCCGCGCCCGCGGGGACCGGGTGAACCCGAAGGAAGCCCCTGATGCGCTCCGACCAGACCGCACCACCCTCCACCTTCCACGCCGCCTACGGCGCCCCCGCCGCCCCCGTCGCCGCCCGGGGCAAGGCCGCCGGGCCCGTGCTGGTGGCGGCGACCATCGCGATGGGCCTGATGGCGGGCCTGTTCTTCGCCTTCGACGTCTCGGTGATGCCGGGCCTCGCGAAGGGCGACGACCGCACCTACGTGACGGCGATGCAGAACATCAACAAGGCGATCGAGAACGGGCTGTTCGGCCTGGTCTTCGTCGGGGCCTTCGTGGCGACGGGCGTCGCCGCCTACCTCCAGCACCGGGCCGGCCGGCGCAGCGCCGCGTTCTGGGCGGCCGCCGCGACCGTCCTGTACGTGGCCGCGCTGATGGTCACGATGGGTGTCAACATCCCGCTCAACAACCAGCTGGCGGCCGCCGGCGACCCGTCCGCGATCACCGACTTCCACGGCGTGCGGGAGAAGTTCGAGGGCACCTGGGTGGCCACGAACATGCTCCGCACCCTGCTGTGCACGGCGGGCCTGGCCGCCCTCACCCGGGCGCTCGTCCTCCACGGGCGCGGCTCCCGCTGAGCGGCCCCCACCGGCTCCCCACCGTCTGACGTCACCGCCTGACGTCACTGCCCGCCCGGGTCGCACGTACCGGGCGGGTACTGCCGCGTTCACGCCCGCGCGTCCCTCAGGGCGCGCAGGGCGGCGGCCAGTTCCGTGACGGTGGGCCCGGCGGTGGTGGGCCCGGCGGTGGTGGGGTCGTCGGCGGTGGGGTCGTCGGGGTGCAGGGTGACCGTCCAGTCCCGGGCCCGGACGGTGACGGTGACGGCGCCGCGGCGGGTGCGGAGGAAGGCGGGCAGCGTCCGCACCGCCCGTCCGAGGGCGCCGCGGCCGACGGCCAGCACCCGGAGCGCGTCGGCGGGCCGGTCCGCGCCGGCGCCGGTCTCCCCGGCCGTGCCGGTCTCCTCGACCTCCAGCCCCGGGACCCTGCGCAGGTGCTTGCGCAACGGGCGCAGCTCGCCCGGATCCGAGACCGACACCTCGGCGCGGCCCGCGCTCAGCGGCGGCACGACGCGGCCAGCACGAGGAGCAGGACCAGGACGCCGAGGGCGGCCGCGCAGCCCGACGCGCCCTGCGGGTTCTTGCGGTCGGCCTCCACGGTGCCGCCGGGCGGCACGCCCGGGTGCCGTCTCGCGTAGTGGTCGATCTGCAGCTCCTCGGCCCGTGACTCCGGGAGCCAGGGCGTGCGGTAGCCGCACTCGCCGCACCAGTAGCGGTACGCCATGTCGTTTCCTCCGAGGTGTCGTTCGCCGTGGTCGTCGTCCGTCGCCGTTCTGTGCGCGGACCCTTCGAGCGTGGCGTCCGCGCAGGTCGGGGGACAGGACAAGGCACCGGCCATATGTGACCGGCCGTCACGGTAGGCTCACGGATGGACATGAGCATGCAAGACCATGGGGGTTTGCCGGAGTGACGGACGAACTCGGCACGCTGTTGCGGCGACTGCGGAAGGAGGCGGGGCTGACGCAGGAGCAGCTCGCGGAGAAGGCCGAGGTGAGCGTACGAACGATCCGCCGGCTGGAGCGCGGCGGCTCCACCGACCACCGGCTCGGGACGGTCCTCCTGATCGCGGACGCGCTGGACGCCTCGCCCGAGGACCGGCAGCGGCTGGCGGCGATCATCACCGAGGGCCCCGGCCCCGGTCCCGGCCCCGGCCCCGGTCCCGGCCCCGGCCCCGGTCCCGGTCCCGGCCCCGAGACACCGCCGGAAGCCCCGCCACCGCCCGCACCCCCGGCGCCCCCGGCGCCCCCCGCGCGCCCGGTCCCCGCCGCCCTCGCCGACGCCGTCGACGAGCTCGCCCGCGAGGTCCGCCGCCGCTGGCGCCGCGAGGAGGAGCAGCGCCGTGTCCACGACCCGTTCCCGTTGCCGGTGCGCTGGCGGCCCGCGCCCGAGGACCTGATGGACAGCCCGGAGAACGTCCAGCGCCTCGCGCCCGGCGAGCGGGCGGCCCGCCTGGACCTCGACGGCGACCTCCGCTCGGTGGCCGAGGTCTACGGGCAGATCCCCTCGGGCCGGCTCGTGGTCCTCGGCCGGGCCGGCTCCGGCAAGTCGATCCTGACGATCCGCTTCGTCCTGGACCGGCTGCGGGACCGGGCCGTCCCGTCCCGCGTGCCGGTGGTCTTCAGCCTCGGCTCCTGGGACCCGACCACCACCACGCTGCGCGACTGGCAGATCGACCTGCTCCTGCGCGACCACCCGCACCTCGTCGGCCGGGGCCCCGGCGGCGGCACGCTCGCCGCGGCGCTGATCGACGCCGACCTCGTCCTGCCCGTCCTCGACGGCTTCGACGAGATCGCCGAGGGCCTGCGCCGCGACGCCCTCGACGCGCTCAACGACACCTCCCAGCCGCTCGTCCTCACCAGCCGCCGCGCCGAGTTCGCGGAGGCGGTCGAGGCGGCGAGCACGCCCCTCGTGTGGGCCGCCGGGATCGAGCTCACCGACCTCACCCCCGCGGACCTCACCGACTACCTGCCCCGCACGGCCCGCCCGGTGACCGCGGGCCCCGGCGGGCCCGAGCCCCTCTGGGACGCCGTCCTCGCGGAGCTGCGCACCGGCCGCACGGACGGCGGCGTGCGCCTCGCCCGCGTCCTGAGCACCCCGCTGATGGTCATCCTGGCCCGGACGATGTACAGCGACGCCCCCGACCGCAGACCCGCCGAACTCCTCGACGGCGAGCGCTTCCCCACCGAGCACGCCCTGGAGGAGCACCTCCTCGCCGGCTTCGTCCCCGCCCTGTACCGCCGCCGGGCCCCCGAACGCGAACCCGTCGCCGGGCGCCCGCCGCGCACGTGGGACGTGCAGCGCGCCGAGCGCTGGCTCGGCTACCTCGCCGACCACCTCGTTCGCCACGACCGGCCCGACCTGGCGTGGTGGCAGATCGGCGGCTCGGTGCGCCGCCCGCTCCGGATCCTGGCGACCGCCCTGGCCGCCGCGCTGTCCGTCACCGTGGCGGAGTGGCTGGTCGGCGTGGTCGTCGTCGTGTTCTACCGGAGCAACCCGCAGGTCAGGTGGGAGCGGTTCCTCCTGGAGGGCACCCTCGTCGGGCCGATCGCCGGCCTCGCCGTGGGGGCGGTCTACGCGATCATGACGGTCTTCGGCGGCCTCGCCCTGGAACCGACGTACGTCCGGCTGCGGCTGTTCGCCCGCCACCACGGCGGCGGGCCGCGCACGGTCCGGGTGTTCACCGGCCGGTTCGCGGCCATCATGTTCGGCGGCACGGTGCTCGGCCTCGGCGTCGCGCCCGCCCAGATGCTCCAGCGCACGCTGTACTTCGGCGCCCCGCTGATCGACCACGACGTGTTCGTGGGCATGCTCATCAACATGCTGGTCTACGGGCTGATCTTCGGCTCGGCGGCCGGCACGGTCTTCGGGCTCACGAGCATGCTCGAAGCGCCGCTGGACACCGCCTCGGCGGCCACCCCGGTCGCCCTGCTGTCCTCGAACCGGACCACCGTCAGCCGGCAGGTGCTGGTCCTCGTCCCGGCGTTCACGCTCGCGATCGCGCTCGGCGGGCGGGTGATCGTGGTCGCGCTGAGCGGCCCGCTCGGCGTGCTGAACTGGCCGCTCGCGGACGGGCTCTACATCGGGGCGATCGGCGGCATCGGCGGCACCCTCGCCTACGCGCTCGGCTTCACCGCCTGGGGGCAGTGGATCATCCTGACCCGCGTCTGGCTCCCGCTGACCGGACGCCTGCCGTGGAACGTCGCGGCCTTCCTGGACGACGCCTACCGGCGCGGCGTGCTGCGCCAGAGCGGCGCCGTCTACCAGTTCCGCCACCTGCGGCTGCAGTACCACCTCGGCCACACGTTCCGCCGGGAGCACGCCCACTACCGGCAGGCCACCTTCCCCGAGGCGGCCCGCCTGCCGTCCGCGACCTCGTAACGCCGGTCAGCCGCGGATCCCGGCCGCCGCGAGCCTGCGCTCCACCTCGCCCCACTCGGGCGCGACGAGCGCGGTCGGCCGGGATCCGACGCCGAGGTCCTTGAAGCCGCTGGACGTCGACACGCAGACCACCGGGCCCTCGACGTCCCCCACGGCGCGCAGCCCGGCCAGACCGGCGGCGGAGGACAGTTCCGTCCACAGCCCGGCGCGGGCCAGCTCCCGCTGGGCGGCGGCCAGTCGGGCGTCCTCCAGGGCGAGTGCCCGCCCGCCGCTGCCGCGCACCGCGAGCACCCCGCGGTAGCCGCTGACCGTGCTGACGATCGAGTACGCGTCCGTCGGCCTCCGGTCGGCGTGCGCCACCGGCAGGCCCTCACGCACGGCCTGCGCGAGCGGCGCGGCGGCGGCCGGCTCGCAGGCGAAGATCCGCGGCACCCGGTCCGTCACACCGAGCCGCTCCAGCTCGACGAAGCCCTTCCACACGCCGTACAGCAGCTCGGCGTACCCCGTCGGCACGAAGACCGCGCCCGGCACGCCGAGGTCCCGGTGGATCTCGTACGCGATGGTCTTGTACCCCTCGGGCCCGTACGCGTGCCCGGTGTGCGTCGTGGTGAGGTTGCTGACGGGGTGCAGGCCCAGCCGCTCGACGACCCGCCGCATCAGCGGCCACCGCGCCTCCCACGGCACCGGCAGCACCACCGCGCCGTACGCGTTGAGGAACGAGTCGACCGCGGGCGGCAGGCTCGGGCCCGTGAACACCACGCACGGCAGCCCCGCCCGCGCGGCGTACGCGGCCGCGGAGGCGCCGTGGTTGCCGGAGGACGCGACGACGATCCCGGGCGCTCCGGCGGCCACCGCGGCGCTCGTCGTGCAGCGGTTCAGCCGGTCCTTGTGGCTCCAGGTGGGGTTGCGCGACTCGTCCTTGACGTACACCCCCGGCTCCAGCTCCACCAGCGGCGTGCCGCCCTCGCCGAGGCCCGGTGCGAGCAGCGGCGGCAGCAGCGGCGCCCAGCGGTCCAGCCCCGCCCGCCCGGCCGGCCCCCCGTACCGCGCCGAGGGGCCGAACAGCGCCTCGACGTCCACCTTGTCGTAGGCGTAGTCGACCTCGGCCGGGTACGAGACCTCCGGCGTGCTCGTCTCCGGACAGCCCTCCGTGAGCGGCGGCAGCAGCGGGTAGCCGACCGCCGGATCGCCCAGGGAGCGCTGACCGGTGGCGAGGGAGGCAGGGTAAGCGTCAAGGACCATGGGCCGACCTTACGACGGCCGTCGGCGCGCTGTCCGAAGAACCGTCAGAAGATCGAGCAGCCCGACAGCGTCGTCATCGCGTCCAGCGCGGCCACCGCCGCCACCGAGTTGCCCGCCTGGTCCAGCCGGGGGCCCCACGCGCAGACCGCCGCCCGCCCCGGCAGTATCGCCAGGATGCCCCCGCCCACGCCGCTCTTGCCCGGCAGGCCGACCCGGAACGCGAACTCGCCCGCCGCGTCGTACGTCCCGCACGTCACCAGCACCGCGTTGACGCGCTTCGCCTCGCTGCGCGACATCATCCGCGAGCCGTCCGCCCGCACGCCGTACCGGGCCAGGACGGACCCCGCGAGCACGAGGTCCCGGCAGCTGGCCGCGATCGCGCAGTGCGCGTAATAGTGGCGCAGGACGTCCTCGACCGGGTTCTCCAGGTTGCCGTGGCTCGCGATGAAGTGCGCCAGCGCGGCGTTGCGGTGGCCGTGCTCGGCCTCCGACTCCGCCACCACCGGGTCGGTGTCCAGCAGCGGGTTGCCCGCCTCGCGGCGCAGGAACTCCCGCACCGCCCCGGACGCGTCGCCGGTCAGGCTCTGCAGCCGGTCGGTGACCACGAGCGCGCCCGCGTTGATGAACGGGTTGCGCGGGATCCCGTGCTCCGTCTCCAGCTGCACCAGCGAGTTGAACGGGTTGCCGGACGGCTCGCGCCCCACCCCGCGCCACAGCCCGTCCCCGCCGTACGACAGGGCCAGCAGCAGGCTGAACAGCTTCGAGACGCTCTGGATCGAGAACGGGCTCTCCCAGTCCCCGACGCCGAACAGCTCCCCGTCCACCGTCGCGACGGCCATCCCGAACGCCTCCGGATCGGCCGCCGCCAGCGCCGGGATGTAGTCCGCGACCTGCCCCTGACCCGTCGTCGCCCGCGCGGCGATCTCCGCCGCCTCCAGCAGCCCCCGATAGTCCAGGCTCTCCCCGACAGGCACACCGTTCACCGCTGTTCCTCCACATACGCGCGTTTCGGGCCCGATTATCCCTGCCCGCCGTCCCCGCCGGGGGACCCGCCCCGGCACCGGGGCCCCCGGCGCGCCCTGGTAGCGTCGACGGGCCGGCCGCGGGACTCCGGTGCGACTTCCGGAACGTGCCTCTACCGCAATGATTCGCAGTTCGCGCCCCCATTCCCCGGCCGGCACCTCCCCGCCCCCACCGCCGGAAGGCCCGGAAGGCCATGGACGCGTACGCCGACCTGATCGCCGCAGACGACGTGCTGCTGTTCGTCAACGCCGCCATCACCGCCACCGGCCAGCGCGAGTTCCACGCCACCGCCGACCAGCAGCAGCTCTCGCTCGGCTTCCTCCACGAGTACGTGCGCGTCAACTACCGCGAGCCCTACGCCGCCGCGCTCGCCCTCGACATCAACGACCACAACGCCGCGCTCATCATCCGCCACCTGCTGGAGACCACCCGCGACGCCACCCCCGAGCAGCGCCGCGCCGAAGGCCGGCTCATCGCCCGCCGCCTCGCCCTCCTGCCCCCGCAGCGCGTCTACCGGCTCATCGCCGAACTGCGCCGCCGCAAGGTCAACAACCGCCGCACCCGCGCCATCCTCCGCGACTGGCTCGCCGCCCGCCCCGACCAGGCCCTCGACGCCGTCAAGTACCGCGCCGGCCTCAAGCGCGCCCTGCGCCACACCCACCTGCGCCCCGGCCACGACGAGGTCGGCGCCTTCCTCTTCGCCCCCGCCACCGCCCGGGCCCCCTACCGCACGCCGCTCCTCGACGCCTGGCGCCGCGCCCACTACGAGCAGGGCGCCCTCTACGAACTGCCCTACACCGTCGCCGAGGGCTTCGCCCACCGCCACGGCATCCCGCGCGGCGCGTTCCTCGACCGCATCGCCCCCCGCATGACCGCCCTCGAACGGCTGCGCCTCCAGGAGTCCGCCCGCGGCCGCGGCGCCACCGTCGGCACCGACCTCGCCCGCATGCCGCTCACCCGTCTCGCGACGTACGTCCTCGCCCTGCCGGCCGAGGACCGCACCGCCCGCCGCGCCGAACTCACCGCCGCCCTGCGGACCGCGGCCCGCCGCGCCGCCGGAGCGCAGGCCGGCAGGTGGGGGCGGGTCGCGGCCGTCCTGGACGACTCCTTCTCGGCGTACGGCTCGGGCGTCAAGCGCCGCCGCCCGCTGGCCGTCGCCCTCGCCTGCCACTTCCTCCTGGACGCCCTCGCCGCCGACTACACCGCCCACTGGACCAGCGGCCGCACCGACGCCCTCCTCGCCCACCCGCACGGACCCACCCCGCTCGGCCGCCGCATCCTCGACGCCCTCGACGCCGCCCCCGAACCCCCGCAGCGCCTCGTGATCGTCTCCGACGGCTGGGACAACGCCCCGCCCGGCCTGGCCGCCGAGGTCCTGCGCGTCTGGCGCACCCGCCTCGACCCCGAGCGGCGCACCGGCATCGTCCACCTCAACCCCGTCTTCGACGCCGACGGCTTCGACGTGCGCCGCCTCGCCCCGACCGTCCCCACCGCCGGACTGCGCGATGCCGAGGACCTGCCCGCCCTCGTCGAGTTCGCGCGCTTCGCGGAGGGCCGCACCGACCTCGCCGAACTCACCGCCCACCTCGCGGCGTGCACCGCCCGCTTCCTCGCGGCCGGGGAGGCCCGATGACGACCACCGCCTTCCGGATCGACCCGGCCGGCCTCGACACCCGGCCCGCCCAGGTGTGGGGCGGCGTGCGGCTCGTCCCGCTCGTGCGCGACGAGCCGATCGCCGACCTGCGCCTGCACCAGGAGCTGTACGACCGCGAGTACGCCTCCATCGCCGTCGGCCGGCGCACCGCCTACACCTCCTACATCCCCCACGGCTTCGTCGCCGACTGGACCCGCGACGGCACGCCCGCGGCCGCGTACGGCACCCAGCTCACCGGCCCCGGCGGCGACACCGCCCCCGAACGCCTCCGGCTGCAGCCGCCCCGCCGCATGGCCAAGCGCGAGAGCCGCACCCGGCTGCGCTTCCTGCCCCTGCACCTCGCCCTGGAGGGCTACCTGGCCCTGCACTTCGGCGGGCCCACCATCGCGTGGGAGCAGTGGTCCCAGCAGGCCCTGCGGCGCGGCCTGTCACCGCGCGCCGAGGAGGCCTACAGCGGCGACCAGGTGCGCGGACTCGCCGACGCCCTGCGGGTGTTCGAGATCCACCCCGGCCAGTGCGGCGTCGCCGTGTACGTCGCCGACGCCCTCGCCGCCGCGTTCGTGCTGCCGCACCCGGACGACTACCGCGCCCTGCACCGCAGCCTCCTCCTCGACCTGTACGGCGAACTCGTCCACCACTACGCCACCTACGCCGCTCCCGTCCCGGACTTCCGGGCCGACCTGAGCACGACCTCCGTCCGCTCCCTCGCCGACCTGCGCACCGCCGTCGACGAGCAGGAGCGCGCCTGGTCCCGCTTCCACACCACGACCATGGCCGACGGCCTCCTGGACGCCGACTACCGGGCGCAGACCGTCTACCGGATGTCCCGCTTCACCCTCTCCCGCTTCCTCCCCGACTTCCGCCCCAAGCAGGAGAACCACATCGGCGAGGCCGTCACCGACGACACCGGCCGCCTCGCCTACCTCAAGACCTTCCGCCTCTCCGAGGCCCAGGTCCGCCGGGGCCACCTCCTGACCCGCCTGGCCGCCCACGACTGGCACCTCGCGAACACCGCCGCCGCCCTGGGCCTCACCACACCCCAACTCGCCCTGCGCCTCGAAGGCGCGGGCTTCGGCCACCTGCTACGCCAGGACATCCTCGACCACTACCGCAAGCAGGCCCGGCAGGCCGGTTAGTGACTGGAGGGCGCTCCTCCCGGAGTCCTCGCCCCGTCCGTGACCCGACCGCCGTTCCCCGGATGACCGCCGGGTAGGGTGCGGCCATGGTTGATTCCGCATCACACGCCGTCACTGCCAAGGCCGTCGCGCGCCGCCTCCTCGGGGAACTCGGCGCCGCAGGGCTGACCCTGGAGGCTGTCGCCGCAGCCGGGCCGGCCCTCGCGGACGTCCAGGCGGTGTACCCGCACCGGGACGACCTGCTCACCGCGCTGATCCTCGACGCCTACAACGCCTCCGGCGCCGTGATGGAGGACGCCGACCGCGCCGCCCGGGACGCCGGGGAATCCGCGGGCGCGAGGCTCCTCGCCGTGACGCGCGCACTGCGCGGCTGGTCCTTCGCCCACCCCGAGGAGTTCACCCTCGTCTACGGCTCGCCCGTCCCCGGCTACCACGCCCCGCAGGAGACCGTCCCGGCCGCGTCGCGCACCCCCGCCGTACTGGCGGCGATCGTGCGCGAGGCCCTGGAGGCCGGCGAACTGACCCCGCCCGCACGGAAGGTCCCCGGCCCGCCGCTGCTGCGCCCGGAGGCGCTGGAGCTCTTCGGCGGCGCGCCGGGGGAGCCGTTCTCCGACGTCGTCGAGCGCGGCATCGTCCTGTGGAGCGGCCTGATCGGCCTGCTGGTGTTCCAGGTGTTCAGCCGCACCCACGACAGCGTCCGGGACGAGGCCGCGTTCTTCGACTACGCCGTCGCCGTCGCGGCCGAGGGCGTCGGACTCGTGGTGCCGCTCTGACCAAGCCCTACTTAGCGTTCGTCCCGCCGGGCCAGGACGGGCTTGACGTCCAGGACCGGCGTGCCGTCGACGGCTTCGAGACCGCTCACGCGGATCCGCAGGCCGTCGACGGCGAGGATGGTGACGCGGTGGAGGCCGATCGGGTTGGGCCGGTCGGGGGAGCGGGTGGCGAAGACGCCGGTCTCCGGCCGGGAGCGCTCCCCGCGCGGGCGGACGGCGAGCACCTCGCGGTCCGCCCGGTCGAGCCAGGTGAGCAGCAGGACCTCCTGCCCGACCGCCAGGTCGGCGAGGGCGCGTTCCACCGCGGGGTCGAACGCCAGCCAGGCCTCCGGCCCACCCTCGTCGCCCTGCCGGGGCGCGCCGGAGCGGTCCAGCAGCGGTGATTCCACCCGGCCGATCGCCCGTACCTCGAAGTGCCCGTCCGCCATCGCTCGCTCCCCGCTCGGTGGTTGTCGCTCCCGGTCCGTTCGATCCCTCCGATGATGCCGTGCGCGGCGCTCAGGCGCGCAGGAACGCCTCCAGAGCGCTCGCGAAGGCCACCGGGATCTCGTACATCGGGTAGTGGCCGGAGTTGGGCAGGACCTCCAGCTCGGCCTGCGGGTAGTGGGTGAGCCAGGTGCCGCGCATCGCCTCGGCGGTGAGGGCGAGGTCGTGCTCGCCGACGAACACCTTGACCGGCAGCGGGCTGCCCGCGACCTTGGCCGCGAAGTCCTGGGTGGTCCAGTCGGCGAGGTAGGCGGCGAAGGCCTCCGGCCGGGAGCCGGCCACCGAGCGGGCCGTCATCGCGTCGAGCCAGCGGGGGTTGGCCCGCTGCCCGGTGACGAGGTCGAGGATCGCCCGCCGGTTGGCCGGGTTCTGCGCGGCGCCGTGGAAGAGGTCGTACGCGTCGCCCTCCAGCGGGTAGGCGCTCGCGGGCACGGGCGTCACGCCGACCAGCTTGCGCACCCGGCCGGGCGCCTCGGCGAGGATGCGCTGCGCGGCCTTGCCGCCCATCGAGTGGCCGACGACGGAGAAGGTGTCCCAGCCGAGCCGGTCGGCCAGCGCGAGTGCGTCCGAGGCGATCTCGGCGAGCGTGAACTCGCCCTCCACATCCAGTCGTTCGCCGTAGCCCCGGTAGTCGAGGAAGGCGTAGCCGAACGCCTCCGGGTCGAGGTAGTCGAGGAACGGGCCCCAGGCGGCGCTGGTGCCGAACCAGTCGTGCAGGACCAGGACCTTGTGCTCGCCGGTGCCGAGGGCGCGGTGGGCGATCGTCATGCGGACTCCTGTCGGGTGGGGTGGCGCGTGGTGGCGGGCCGTTACCTTCCCAGCCCGGGCCGAAGTACTCCTGGGCTCCGCCGGGCCCTCCGGAGCGCCCCCTTCGCCGCGGGCCGTGCCTGTGCCCCGACGGCGGCTTCGGCCTCGGGCTCCGGGCCGTCCCCGACGGCTGCGAGGCCGGCCTCGCCCGGGGCCGACGGGGCCGCGCCGCTCCGCGTGGAGGCACTCGTTCGGTGGTCACGGCTTTTGCCCTCCCGGTGGGCGCCCGCAAGGTGGAGGCAGGAAGACCGTCCCCGAGGAGCGACAGGCGGAGAGCCATGCCGATCTACCAGACCGCGCGCTACCGAGTGAACGCCGAGGCCGTCGACCGGGTCCTGGCGGCGATCGAGGAGTTCGTCGGCTACGTCGCGGCGCACGAGCCCGACACGTGGATGTACACGGCCTGGCAGCAGAAGGACGACCCGACGCGCTTCGTCCACCTCTTCACCTTCGCCGACGAGGCCGCCCACCGGGCGCACGGCGAATCGGAGGCGGTGCGCCGGTTCCAGGCGGCCTACGCGCCGGAACTCTCCGAGGGGCCCGTGGTGTTCACCGACTACCGGCTGGTCGCCACCAACGCGGGCCGACGGGCGACCGCGCCCTGACCTTCGGCGCCCTGACCTTCGGCGCCCGACCGGCCGGGGTCAGAGCGAGTGGGCCACCGGGTGGCGGGGCTGGTAGAGGCCGACCTCCCCGCCGCCGGGCAGGCGCAGGGCGGTCTTCAGCCCCCAGCCGACGGAGGTGACGGGCTCGGTGAACTCCACCCCGCGGGCGGTGAGTTCGCGGACGGTGGCGTCGACGTCGTCGCACATCAGGAACAGCTCGTGCCAGGGCGAGCCGCCCGGGTGGACGGCGATCTCGGCCGGGGGCAGCTTGAAGACCAGCCACCCGCCGCCCGCGTCGACGTGCGGCCAGCCCAGCACGTCGCGCAGGAAGACGCGGTCGGCCTCCGCGTCACGGCTGTGGATGATCAGGTGGGCACCGTTGATCATGTACTCACGGTAACCGGTGTCGGCCCTCACTGCCTCCGCAGGTCGCCGGAGAAGCCCGCGACGACCAGGTGCAGGCTGCCGTCCGCGTTGCGGGTGTACACCTGGTCGTAGGGCCAGGCGACGCACCCGCTGCCCGGGCTTATCGGCGCTGTGCGCAGGACGACGCGGTCGGCGGCGGCCGACGTGAGGCTCGCGGTGGCGTCGCAGGACGGTGTGCCGGCGCCGGTGTTGTTGGTGATCTCGGCGACGGGCTCGCCCTTCTGGCCCTGCCGGATGGTGATCTTGAAGTCCGCCTCCGCGCGGATCGCGGGGCTGCCGAGCCGGCCCGCCCAGGTGCCCAGGAAGTCCGCGGGTATCGCGCCCGCAGGCGTCGGGGCCGGTGTCGGCGTCGGGCTCGGTGCCGGGGCTGTGGTGGTCGCCGTGGCGGCCGTCGTGGCCTGACCGGCCGAGGAGGTGCTGCTGCCGCTCGCCGTGGTGCCGTCGGGTCGGTTCCAGAGGTACACGCCGGTGCCCAGCAGCGCGGTCGTCAGGACGGCGGCGACGGCCACGCCGATGCGCCCGAGGCCCCGGCCGGCGGGTTGCCGGTACGGCGGCGGGTAGGGCGAGGGAGGGGTGGCGGCCAGGGTCAGGGGCGGGGCCTGGGGCAGAGGCGGGCCGAACTGCCCGGTCAGGGGTGCGAAGGCCGGCGGGGCGGGCGCCACGGTCGGGGGCGGCGGAGCGGGGGCCGCGGCGGCTCCGTCCAGGTCCAGCAGCTCGACCGCCAGCCCCGCGAGCGACCCGGCGACCGCCGGCGGCAGCCACGCTCTCCGCTTCAGGCGCTCGGCCGCCCCGGGGTCGTCGGCGGCCAGCCACGCCCCCAGCCGCTCCGGGGACGGCCGGTCCGCGGGGTCCTTCGCGAGGCAGGCCGCCACGATCGCGCACAGCTGCGGGTCCACCGCGTCCAGCGGCCCGAGGTCGGGGTCCTCGTGCAGCACCCGGTAGATCATGACGTGCGCGCTCACCCCCGAGCCGAACGGCGCCTCGCCCGTGGCCGCGTACGCGAGCACCGCGCCGAGCGAGAACACGTCCGACGCGGGCCCGGCCTTGGCGCCCCCGGCCTGCTCGGGCGAGAGGAAGCCGGGGGAGCCGACGACGAACCCGGACTGCGTGAGCGCCGTCGCGTCCAGGGCCCGGGCGATCCCGAAGTCGATCAGCCGCGGCCCGTCCAGCGCCAGCAGCACGTTCGACGGCTTGACGTCCCGGTGCACGAGCCCGCGCCCGTGCACGGCCGCCAGCGCCTCGGCCAGCCCGGCCCCGAGCGAGCGGACGGCCGGGGCGGGCAGCGGCCCGAAGTCCCGCACCGCCGCGCTCAGCGCGGGCCCGGCCACGTACCCGGTGGCCACCCACGGCCGCTCGCCCTCGGTGTCCGCGTCCAGCACCGGCGCCGTCCAGCTCCCGCCCACCAGGCGGGCCGCGGCCACCTCCTGCCGGAACCGCACCCGGAACTCCGGGTCCGCCGCGAACTGCGCGTGCACCGTCTTGACGGCCACCGTCCGCCCGCCGGCCGTCCGGCCCAGGTAGACCAGGCCCATCCCACCCGCACCCAGGCGGCGCAACAGCCGGTACTCGCCCACCTGCCGCGGATCCCCGGGCCCCAGTGCCTCCACGCCGTCGCTCCCCTCGCCGCCCCCGCCCACCGTCACGTCACGCCAGACGGTACCGGTGCACCACCCGGTTGCGGGCCGGAGCTCCGAACATCCGCTCCAGTGAGCGGACTTACGCGTTCCCGTCCAGCACGAGCGCCCACGCCAGGCAGCCCAGCGACGCCGTGCACAGCACCGCCCGCAGCACGTTGAACCGGGCCCAGCGCTCCTCGAACACGCGTCGCACGGCCGCCGGGTCCGCGATCCGTGCCGGCAAACCGGCCTTCTCCAGCTGGTCGTTGAGAGGGATGTTCACCGCCCGGGTCACGCCGATGTTCCCCACGTACAGCACCAGCGCCGCGATCGTGGCGGGCAGCGCGTCGTGCCCCTCCTCGGGCAGGTGCAGCGCGACGGCGGCCGCGCCGAACAGCAGCGCGCCGACGTAGCCGAGCACGAACCAGCCGTTCAGGATCGCGACGTTGACCTTCTGCATCACGTCGATGAACGTGCGGTCGTCGACCCGCCGCAGCGCGGGCATCACGGAGCACGCGTAGGCGTAGAACAGGCCCGCGGTCAGCCCGCAGGTGATCGTCGCCGCCACGAGCACGAGTGTGCGCGACAGTTCCATCTCGAAGGGCCCCTCACTGTGTGTCTCGGAGTCCCGGCGTCCCGATCCCTCGGTCCCCGCTGACTCGGTCCGTCCCCGTGCGCGTCGATCATCGGGCACGAACGGGTGCCGGGGCCACCCCGGCCGCTCAAGACGCCCTCAAATGACAATCCGTCAAATCATGCTCCCGCATCTACACTTGGCGGCCATGGACACGCTGACCGGACTCCTGGACGGCCCCAAGGCGCGCGGGGCGTTCCTGCTGCGCTCGATCCTCACCCCGCCGTGGTCGCTGCGCATCGAGGACCGCGCGCCGCTCTCCGTGGTCACCATGGTCCGCGGCGACGCGTGGATCCTGCCCGAACGCGGCACCCCGCTGCTCCTGCACCCCGGCGACGTCGCCATCGTGCGCGGCCCCGAGCCCTACACCGTCGCCGACGACCCCGACACGCCCGTCGACGTGATCGTCGGCCCCGGCCAGCAGTGCTCGCGCGGCGGCGTCGACGTCTCGGAGACCATGGCCCTCGGCGTCCGCACCTGGGGCCACGGCAACGAGCGCGACGACGCGTCCTCCGTCGTCCTCTCCGGCACCTACCAGGCCGAGCACGAGATCGGCCAGCGCCTCCTCGCCTGCCTGCCCGCCCTGCTCGTCCGCCCGGCCGGCACCGCCGCCGACGACACGCTGATCCACCTCCTCGCCGCCGAGATAGGGCGCAACGAGCCCGGCCAGGAACTCGTCCTGGACCGCATCCTCGACCTCCTCGTCGTCTCCGTCCTGCGCGCCTGGCTCGCCGCGCCCGACTCCGGCGCCCCCGCCTGGTACCGCGCCCAGCACGACCCCGTCGTCGGGCCCGTGCTGCGCCTCATGCACGACGACCCGGCCACCCCCTGGACCGTCGCCGACCTCGCCCAGCAGGTCGGCGTCTCCCGGGCCGGCCTCGCCCGCCGCTTCACCGCCCTGGTCGGCGAGCCCCCGATGGCCTACCTGGCCGGCTGGCGCCTCGCCGTCGCCGCCGACCTCCTGCGCGAGCCCGAGTGCACCGTCGCCTTCGCGGCCCGCAAGGTCGGCTACAGCAACGCCTTCGCCCTCTCCGCGGCCTTCAAGCGCGTGCGCGGCGTCAGCCCCCAGGAACACCGGCGCCTCGCCTCCACGAGCACCCCGAACCCCACGCCGGGCTTCTCCGGCCCCGCCGAGACGGTCGTCCTGGCCGGCTGACGGCGTCGTCACTCCTGGTGACCGTACGATCGCCGAAAGAGATCTTCGCGCGTCCTCGAAAATTCCTGGCGAGGGATGTCGAGAACGCGCGCCCGGCTCCGTCCCCGGGGTGGAAGCGACCACAATGGGTCGCACCGCACCGAGGAGAGACACCATGGCCAAGTACCTGCTGCTGAAGCACTACCGAGGCGCCCCGGCTCCGGTCAACTGCGTCCCGATGGACCAGTGGACGCCGGAGGAGATCTCGGACCACATCCGCTTCATGCACGACTTCGCCGCCCGGCTGGAGAAGACCGGCGAGTTCGTCGACGCCCAGGGCCTCGCCCCCGAGGGCATGTGGGTCCGCTACGACGGAGAGGGGCGCCCGGCGGTCACCGACGGCCCGTTCCCCGAGACCAAGGACCTCATCGCCGGCTGGATGATCATCGACGTCGACAGCCGCGAGCGCGCCGTCGAACTCGCCGGCGAGCTGTCCGCCGCCCCCGGCGCCGGCGGCAGGCCGATCCACGAGTGGCTGGAGGTCCGCGAGGTCATGGCCGCGCCGCCCACCATCACCGAGTAGCCTGCCGGGACGTGACCACCCCCATGGACGAAGCACTGCTCAGGAGCCTCACCCCGGGCGTGCTCGGCGCCCTCGTCCGCCGCGGAGCCGACTTCGCGGCGGCCGAGGACGCCGTCCAGGACGCCCTCGTCGAGGCCCTCCGGGTCTGGCCGGCCGACCCCCCGCGCGACCCGAAGGGCTGGCTGGTCACCGCCGCCTGGCGCAAGTTCCTCGACGCGACCCGGGCGGACTCCGCCCGCCGCCGCCGCGAGGACCGCGTCGACGAGGAGCCGCCGCCCGGGCCCGCGCCCGCGGCGGACGACACGCTCCAGCTCTACTTCCTGTGCGCCCACCCGTCGTTGACGCCCGCCTCCGCGGCCGCCCTCACCCTGCGCGCCGTCGGCGGCCTCACCACCCGCCAGATCGCCCAGGCCTACCTCGTCCCCGAGGCGACCATGGCCCAGCGGATCAGCCGCGCCAAGCGCACCGTCTCCGGCGTGCGCCTCGACCGGCCCGGCGACGTCGCCACCGTGCTGCGCGTCCTCTACCTGGTCTTCAACGAGGGCTACTCCGGCGACGTCGACCTCGCCGCCGAGGCCGTCCGGCTCACCCGGCAGCTCGCCGCCGTGATCGACCACCCCGAGGTGGCCGGACTGCTCGCCCTCATGCTGCTCCACCACGCCCGCCGCGCCTCCCGGACGGCGCCCGACGGCGGCCTCGTACCGCTCGCCGAGCAGGACCGCACCCGGTGGGACACCGGCCTGATCGCCGAGGGCGTCGGGATCCTCCAGGCGGCGCTCGCCCGCGACCGGCTGGGGGAGTTCCAGGCCCAGGCCGCCATCGCGGCGCTCCACGCGGACGCGCGGACCGTCGAGGAGACCGACTGGGTGCAGATCGTCGAGTGGTACGACGAGTTGGCGCACCTGACCGACAGCCCGGTCGTCCGCCTCAACCGCGCGGTCGCCGTGGGCGAGGCCGACGGCGCCCGCGCCGGGCTGGCGGCCCTCGCGGCGCTGGACGACTCCCTGCCCCGGCACACGGCGGCGTCCGCGTACCTCCACGAGCGCGACGGCGACCTGGCGACGGCGGCCCGGCTGTACGCCGAGGCCGCGCACAAGGCGCCCAACCTGGCGGAGCGCGACTACCTGACGCGGCAGGCGGCGCGGCTCAACGCCCGCCTGCGGGGGTGAGCCGCCCCCGGCCGCACGATCGAGCCTCCGTCGGTAATTCGGTTGACCTCGTGGTGCGGGAACGATCCACTGTGGCACGGGACATCACGCGTCGTGAGTCCGGCACCCAGGGGAGGCAGCAGCACCGATGGAGATCCGTTCCACGAGCAAGGAAGACCACGGCGTCTTCCTCGACACGCTCTTCGCCGCGTTCGGACGCTTCCCGGAGACCCCGGCCGAGGACGGCAGCGGGGTCTGGTGGTCGGCCCTGGAACTGGACCGCGGCGTGCTCGCCGAGACGTCGGACGGCCGTCCCGTCGGCACCGCCATCGCGTACTCCTTCGAACTCACCCTGCCCGGTGGGATCGTCGTCCCGGCCCCCGGGGTGTCGGGCGTCGGCGTCCTGCCCTCGCACCGCCGCCAGGGCGTGCTCACCGCGATGATGCGGCACCAACTCGACGACTTCCGGGCCCGGGGCGAGTTCCTCTCCGTCCTGCTCGCCTCCGAGGCGGGGATCTACGGCCGGTTCGGCTACGGCCCGGCGACGTACACGGGCCGCCTGACGGTGCCGCGCCACCGGGGCGCGTTCGCCGCGCCCCGGGCGGGTGGTGCTGCCGAGGCCGGTTCGGTCGAACTCCTGCGGCGCGCCGAGTGCGGCGCCATCATGGAGGACGTCTACGACCGGTACCGCCGCGCCCAGCCCGGCGCCGTGTCCCGGCCGCCCCACTGGTGGGCCCGGGGCGCCGGTCACGCGCCGACCGCCCGGACGCCGCGCTACGTCGCCGTCCACCGCGGCGCCGACGGCGTGCCGGACGGGTACGCCAGCTACTCGATGGGCGACCCCGACATCCTCACGGTCGACGAGATCATCGCCACCGACGACGCGGCCTTCACCGCCCTCGCCCGCTACCTGCTCGGCCACGACCTCGTCAGCCAGGTCGTGTTCAAGCACGTCCCGCCGGACCACCCGCTGCGCTGGCAGCTCGCGGACTTCAACGCCGGCCAGGTGGCCAACCACTCCGAGTGGCTGTGGGTGCGGCTGCTCGACGTCCCGCGCGCGCTCACCTCGCGCGGCTGGTTCGCCGACGGCGAGCTCGTCCTCGACGTCGACGACCCGTTCCTCGGCGAGCGCGCCCGCCACCTGCTCACCGTCCGCGACGGCAAGGCCGACTGCGTCCCGACGGACCGCGAACCCGACCTGTCCCTGGACATCCGCGACCTGGGCGCCGTCTACCTCGGCGGCACCGCCCCGAGCACGCTCGTGCGCGCCGGACACGTCCGGGCCCACCACCCGGGCGCGGCCGCCCTCGCCGACGCCCTCTTCCGCGCCGAGCGCCAGCCGCACTGCCTGCACTGGTTCTGACCTGCGGGCGGGGCGCGATCAGTGGGCCGGTGCGGGCCAGGTCGCCGGCAGTGAGTAGTGCCAACCCGCCCGCCAGGCGGGCGGGTTGGCGAGGACCTCCACCAGCGGCACTCCGGTCAGGAGGTGGTCCAGGGCCCACCGGTTCGCCGAGTGCGCGATGAGCAGCACCCGGCGGCCGTCCCAGCGGGCGGCGAGGTCGTGGAGCAGGGCGTCGGTGGCCGCGACGACCTGCCGGTAGCTCTGCCCGCCGGGAAACGGCTCGTCGACGTGCCGGAGCCGCCGGACGGCGACGAGGGAGGCCGGCGCGCCGTTGAGCTCGCCGTAGTCGCACTCGCGGAGCCGCACGTCCTGGTGCAGCGGCGGCACGCCGTCCGGGAACGCGATCCGGCCGGTCTCGACGGCCCGGTGCAGGTCGGAGGTGAACACGGCCGCGAACCCGCCGTCGCGCCGCCGCGCGCCCAGCTCCGCCGCCTGCCGCCGGCCTGCTTCCGACAGGCGGCCCGGGAGGTGGCCGGTGGCGATCCCGGCCTCGTTGTCCGTGGTCGTGGAGTGGGTCTCGTAGACGAGCTCGACCGCCATCGAGGGCTACCCGTTGCCGGCCGGCTTCGCCCCGCCGCCCTTGACCGGCCGCGTGTGGATCTTCGAGATGCAGGCCGGCAGCGCGGCACCGTCCTCGTGCTCGCGCGCCCGGTACGCGCTCGGGGTCTCGCCGACCAGCTCGGTGAACCGCGAACTGAACGACCCCAGCGACGTACAGCCCACCTCCATGCAGACCTCCGTCACCGTGAGGTCGCCACGCCGCAGCAGGGCCTTCGCCCGCTCGATCCGCCGGGTCATGAGGTAGCTGTACGGCGTCTCCCCGTACGCGGTGCGGAAGCTGCGCGAGAAGTGGCCCGCAGACATGAGGGCGGTGCGCGCAAGCGCCGTGACGTCCAGCGGCTGCGCGTAGTCGCGGTCCATCATGTCCCGGGCCCTGCGGAGCCGGACGAGGTCGTCGAGCGGCACACGGGACGCGTTACCGGCGGCTCTGCTCATCGATGACGTCTCCCCGCTCGGGCCACTGCGTTATGACCGAGGGTACCCGCCGACACGGGCGATGAGGGCGGAGATGTGGTGAGTGAGCCGCTCCGGGCTCTCCAGCGGCAGGTTGTGGCCGCTGCCCGGGATCGTGTCCAGCTGCGTGTCCGGCAGCGCGCGGGCGAGGTGATGGCTGTGGTTCGGGTTGACGATCTTGTCCTGGGTGCCGGTGAGGACCGTGGTGGGCGCGGTGATGGCGGCCAGCTGCGGCCGCAGGTCCATGTCGTGCGTGGCACCGAAGTAGGCGGCCCGGACGGCGGGCGGGGTGTTCGCGAACAGCTGCCGGTTCTGCTCGCGCGTCGCGAGGGTCGCGGTCGGCGCGAGCGTCTTGCCGAGCAACTGCCGCCCGAGCCACGGCACTCGCAGCGCCCGCGTGAACAGCTGACTGCCCATCATCCGGATCTCCCCGGCCGGGGTCACCTGGTCGTGCGAGGCCGTCGACGCGAGGAGCAGGGCCGCCAGCCGCCGCGGAGCCGCGTCCGGCGTCGTGGCATGGAGGTGCGCCGCGTAGGCGAGGGCCGCGTAACCGCCGCCGGAGTGGCCGGCCACGACGACGGGCCGGTCGGGGGACAGCGTGTCGACGACCGTCGCGAGGTCCTGCCCGAGCCGGGCGATGCTCAGCGGCTGCTCCCCGGCGGTGGACGCCGCGTGCCCCCGCTGGTCGTACGAGGCCACGGTGTGCCCGGCGGCGGCGAGCTGCCGGGCGACGGCGTGCCAGACCGTCCGGGAGGCGGCCCACCCGTGCACCAGCACCACCAACGGGCTGTCCGGGACGGGGATTTCGGGCCGGTGGAGCGTGACGGCGAGCCGGGCGCCGTCGTCGGTGGTGATGGTGCGGTCAGTGGTGATCATGCCTTCGTCCCCTTGCCCTTGGCGGTGTCTCGGTGGGTGCCTCGGTGGATGTCTCGGTGGGTGTCTCACCCGGTGCCTCGCCCGGTGCCTCGCCCGGTGCCTCGCCCGGTGTCGATGGTGGGTACGGGCATCGGCCTTCCGGGGGTTGGCCGTTCCGGTGTGGTCAGAGGATGTGCTGGCCGGGGGTGAGGGTGTGGCGGGGGTCGTGGCGCTGCTTGGCGGTGGTGAGGGTGGTCCAGCGGGCGCCATAGTGGCGCTGCCAGTCGGTGGTGGTCATGTTGGGGATGGCGCCGACGAGGTAGCGCTTGGCGCCCAGGCGTACGGCGGCGTCGTAGAGGTCGCGGTTGCGCCGGAGCGCGGCGGTGGGGTTGGTGCCGGGGGCGGGGAAGGTGAGGAAGTCGAAGAGATACGTGGTGGGGTGATCGGGGGTCATGGCGAGGGGCCGGGTGATCTTGCCGGTGGGGAAGGGGTAGAAGAGGAGGAGCCCGGCGCCGAGGTCGGTGGGGGTCACCTTGGTGAGGGCGTAGCGGGCGAACTCCTGGGCCCGGCCGGCGGGGAGGAACATGCTCAGCCAGGGCTTGGGGGCGCTCCAGTAGCCGAGGCTCTTGAGGTTGGCGGCGAAGGCGTCGACGCGGAACGTGTAATCGCGGTAGGTGGTATCGCTGATCTGGGTGTCGCCGGGCACGGGTGTGAGGCCGGCGAGCAGGGGTGCGGCGTCGGGGGGTGTGGTGCCGTTGTAGTGGGCGACGGCCTCGATCTTGTAACGGGCGTTGGGCGTGGGGTTGGCGGGGGATCGGGGCAGGAGGATCTCGCCGACCTGGCCGTCGAAACGCCCGTCGGCCATGATGCGCTCCTGGTCGGCGCAGTAGGCGGCGATGTCGTCGTAGAAGAGCAGGAACACGCGCGCGTTCTCCGGCGCCTTGGTGAGGGCGACGGTGGCCCGGGTGATGATGCCGACCTGGCCGGCACCGGCGAGGGCGGCCTCGAACAGACCGCGGTTGCGGGTGGCCGAGGCGGTGAGGGTGCGGCCGGTGCCCGTGACGATCTCGATCTCGCTGACCGTGTCGGCCTGCAGGCCGTGCTTCTGGACGGCGTTGCCGATGCCGCCGACGCTGATCGTGCCGCCGATGGAGAGGTGGAGGTAGTCGGTGAGGCACGGCGGGGTGAGGCCCTGCGCGAGGGCGGCGTTGGTGAGCTGGGCCCAGGTGACGCCGGGGTCGACGACGGCGTGGGTGGGGGTGATCGCGTGGATGGTGTCCAGTGAGCGGGCGTCGATCGCGATGCCGCCGGGGACGGCCGCCTGGCCGTAGTTGGAGTGGGACTCGTACTCGCCGTCGGTGCCGCCCTGCCCGTTCATGGCGACGGTGAGGCCGGTCTTGTTGGCGTAGTCGATGATGGCCGCGATGTCGCGGGTGGAGCGGGGCCGCAGCACGGCGCGGGGGGTGTTGTGCGTCAGACGCCCGAAGTCGTCCGAGAAGGCGGCAAGCGTGGTGGCATCGGTGGTGAGCGTGCCGTCGAGCGCCGGGACGGGGACGACGTCGGCGACCGCGTCCGTCGATGTGGTGGCCCAGGCGCGCGTGGCGGTGTTCCAACCGATGACGGCGGAGGCCGCGCCGGCGATCAGCGTCCGTCGGGACAGGCCGGGTGTGTGCATGTCGGTGGTCTCATTCCGGTGATGGTTTGTGGGTGTGCTCTTCGGTTTTGTGTGTTGGTTAGTTGTGGGTGTTGTGGGTGTTGTGGGTGGTGTTTTGGGTGGTGGTGGTTTGGTAGTTGGTGTGGTCGAAGTGGTTGGTTTGTTTGCGGTAGGTGTGGGTGTAGGTGGGCCAGATGGTGGGGTTGTTGCCGTGGGTGTCGTGGTACCAGCTGTGGCAGTTGCCGGTGTTCCAGACGGTGTTTTTGAGTTTGTGTTGGAGTTTGGTGTTGTAGTGGGTTTGGGCTTGGTGGCGGGGGTGGAGGCTGGTGATGTTGTGGGTGGTGGTGGTTTTGAGGGCTTGGATGATGTAGGTGATTTGGGCTTCGATGATGACGGTTTGGGAGGAGTGGCCGAGGGTGGTGTTGGGGCCGAGGAGCATGAAGAGGTTGGGGTAGCCGTGGATGGTGGTGCCGCGGTGGGCTTGGATGCCGTGTTGTGTCCAGGTTTGGTTGAGGGTGGTGCCGTTGGCGTTGTGGATGCGGTGGGTGATGGGTTGGTTGGTGGGGGTGAAGCCGGTGGCGAGGATGATGGTGTCGATGTGGCGGGTGGTGCCGTCGGTGGTGGTGATGTGGGTGGGGCCGATGTTTTTGATGGGGGTGGTGATGATGTTGACGTTGGGTTGTTGGATGGCGGGGTACCAGGTGTTGGAGAAGAGGAGGCGTTTGCAGCCGATGGTGTAGTCGGGGGTGAGGAGGGTTCGGAGGTGGGGGTCGGGGACGGATTTTTTGAGGTGGGTGGTGGCCATGTTTTTCATGGCGGTGGTGCGGGTGGGGCGGGACATGAAGAAGGCGATGATTTCGCGGCCGTGTTTGTTGAAGTTGCGGCGGAATTGCTGGTAGCCGGGGAGGTGTTGGAGCATCCAGGTGTGGCGGGGGGTGTTGGGTTTGTCGGGTTTGGCGGCGATCCAGGGTGGGGTGCGCTGGTAGAGGTCGAGGCGTGCGGCTTGGGGTTGGATGTGGGGGAGGAATTGGATGGCGGAGGCGCCGGTGCCGATGACGGCGATGGTGCGGCCGGTGAGGTTGTGGTGGTGGTTCCATTGGGCGGAGTGGAAGAGGGTGCCGGTGAAGGTGTGGATGCCGGGGATGTCGGGGATGGCGGGGGTGGAGAGGTAGCCGGTGCCGGTGATGAGGAATTGGGTGGTGTAGCGGCCGCCGGTGGTGTTGAGGTCCCAGTGGTGGTGGGTGTCGTTCCAGTGGGCGGTGAGGAGTTCGTGGTTGTAGCGCAGGTAGGGCAGGACGCCGTGTTTGTGGGCGCAGTCGCGGAGGTAGTCGTGGACTTCGGTCTGGGTGGCGAAGGTGGATTTCCAGTGGGGGTTGCGGGCGAAGGAGAAGGAGTAGAGGTGGGCTTGGACGTCGCAGGCGCAGCCGGGGTAGGTGTTGTCGCGCCAGGTGCCGCCGAGGTCGTCGGCGCGTTCGAAGACGAGGAAGTCGTCGGTGCCGGTCTGCAGGAGGCGGATGGCGGTGCCGAGGCCGGAGAAGCCGGTGCCGATGACGGCGACTTTGAGGTGGCGTAGGACGGGGCCGGCGCCGGCGGCGGGGGCCGCGGTGGTGTCGGTGGTGGGGTCGGTGGTGGCCTGGGCGGGGGTGGGGGTGGGGGGCGGGCCGTCGTCGCTGGTGGTGGTGGGGCGGGGGGTGGTGGTGGTCATGGTGGTGGTGTGTTCCTTTCTTTGTGTTCCTGGGGTTGTGGCTGAGGCCCGGGCTTATGGCTGCTGTCCGGGGGTGGGTGTGCGGGCCGCGGGGGTGGTGGCTGGGGCTTGTTGAGGCGGGTGCCGGGCGGTGGCGCTCTGGGTGTGGGGGCGGGGCGGGGCGGGGTTTCCCGGGGTGCGGCCCGGGGTGCGACCCCGGGGGGCGTGGTGGCGTGTTTTGCCGGGTGTTGTGGTGGCCGTTTCCCGTGGCGGGCCGGGGTGTTCGGTGTGTTGTTTTTTCGTGGTGGGTCCTGGTGGCGGGCCGGGGTCGCGGCGGGTTCCGGGTGGTGTTGCGTTGTGTGGTGCGGGAGTTGACTTCGGGGGGCGGGGGCGGGGCCGGCTGCCGGGGTGGCTCCTGTGTTGTTCCGGGGCCGTTTCGTGGGCTGGTTGCCGGTGTCGTTCCTGGGGCCGGTGCCCTGGTGGCCTTCTGTGGTGTCGTGTGGCCGTTTTGGGCCGGCTCCGTTCCGCTGTGTCCGCGCCGGCTCCGTTCCGCTGTGTCCGCGCCGGCTCGGTTCTGTTGTGTCCGTGTCGGCTTGGTTCTGTTGTGTTTGTGCGGGCTCCGTGCGGGGGTTTGCGTGCCGGTCCGGGTTGTTCCCGGTGTCGTTCCTCGGGTTGTCCGTGAGTGGTTCCTCGGGCCGGTGTGGAGCGGTTCCGTGGGTCGTTCCTTGGGCCGGTCCTGATCTGTTCCTTGGGCGTGTGGAGTTGTTCTCGGGGCCGGCCTCGACGGGTTGCTCCTGTGCTGTTTCCCGGGGTGGTTCTGGTGGGGTGGTTGCCGGTGTTGTCCGTGGGGTCGTGCGGCCCGTCGTGTGGCGGTTGTGGGCGGGCTCGGTTGCGTTGTGCCCGTGCGGGCCTCGTGCCGGCTGGTGCTGTTCCTGAGGTGTTCCTCGGGCGGGCTGTGTGTTTCGGGTTGTTGGTGTGGGCTGCTGCGGTCCTGCGGGTGCGGTGCGGCCGCAACGAGGCCCCGGTGAACGGCTCTTGGGATGTTCCGGCGGCGGCCCGGCGGCCCGGCGGCCCGGCAGCCCGGCAGCCCGGCGGCCCGGTAGCACGGCACCTTGGCGGCCCGGCAGTCCGGTACCGGGGTACCGCGGCGGCCCGGCACCATGGCACTTGGGCTGTTCCGGCGGCCCGGTACCGGGGTGCCGGGGTGCCGCGGGAGCCTGGCGGCGTGGTGTCTGGGTTCCGGTGCGGTCGCCCCGGGGACGCCGGGGCCGGGGCCGGTGGTTGGGGTTGGGGGGTTGGGGGTTTTAGGGGCGGCGGGTGAGGGTGACGCGGAAGTTGTTGAAGATGTGGTCTTCGAGGGTGTAGGCGAAGATGTCGAGGTAGCGTTCGAAGCGGGCGATGGTGGTTTCGTCGGCGTGGGTGAGGGCTTCGGTGCGGTGGGTGGCGAGGTGGTGGAGCCAGGCGCGGCAGGCGCGGGCGAAGGATTCGGGTTCGTTGCGGATTTCGGTGACTTCGAAGAGTCCGTCGAGGCCGGTGGCGAGTTCGGGCAGGCGGGGGATGTGGCAGCCTTCGAATTCTTCGCGCTGGAGGAATTTGAGGTCGTCGAGGAGCTGGCGGCGCAGGGGCGGGTTTTCGACGGTCATGGTGTGGAGGACGAAGCGGGCGCCGGGCTTGAGGAGGGAGTGGACCTGCTTGAAGAAGACGCGGTAGCGCTGGGTGCGTTCTTTGGGGGTGAGGGAGGACAGGACGAAGTGTTCGAGGGCGTTGATGCAGAACGCGGCGTCGTAGGGCTGGCCGTCGTGCTGGTGGTCTTCCCAGGATTCGACGCGGGCTTCGATGGCGGGGTTGTCGAGGGCGGTGATGAAGTCGGCCTGGGTGCGGGAGAGGGTGACGCCGACGGCGCGGGTGACGCCGTGGACGGTGGTGAGGCGGTTCAGCATGGTGCCCCAGCCGCAGCCGATGTCGAGGACCTTGGCGGTGTGGGCGGCGTGGGCGAGGTCGGTGAAGACGTCGAGCTTGCGTTCCTGGGCTTCGTCGAGGGTGGCGACGAGGTCTTCGCCGTCTTCCCAGTAGCCGCCGGAGTACATCATGGTGGGGCCCAGGATGAGGCGGTAGAGGTCGTTGCCGACTTCGTAGTGGTGGCGGATGGCTTCGACGTCGGGGTTGATGGAGCGGGCGTCGATGGTGGTCATCGGGGGTGTCCTGTTCTGTCGGGGGTGGGTTGTGGTGTGGTTGCGGGCCGGGGCCGCCGGGTGGCGGTCGTCGGGGCCCGGTGGTGGGGGTGTCGGGGCCGGCGTGCGGTGACGGTCTGTCCGTGGCGGGTGCCGGTGGCCCGGGTGTTGTGCCGGGCGTGCGGTGTGCGGCCGTGGGGGGCCGGTGGCCGCGGTGGTGCGTGGACCGGGGTGCGGTGGTGCCTGGCGGTCCGGCGCGGGTGGTGCTTCGGTACTTGTGACGCTGGGTTGTTCGGTTCC
The DNA here is from genome assembly GCF_042887925.1 of Kitasatospora sp. NPDC057904. Taxonomy (NCBI): domain Bacteria; kingdom Bacillati; phylum Actinomycetota; class Actinomycetes; order Kitasatosporales; family Streptomycetaceae; genus Kitasatospora; species Kitasatospora sp. NPDC057904. Next base: position 57,984 of record NZ_JBHVOL010000013.1, on the reverse strand, counting down.
TGGTGCGGGCGGGCCGGTTCCGGGTCGGGCCCGGTGGTGGCTGGTGCCGGTTTTTGTCCGGTGGTGCGGTGAGGGCTGGAGCCGGGTGGCGCCTGGCCGTTGAGTGCCGTTGCCGGGTGCCGTTGTCCGGCGGTGCATTGGTCGTGGTGCGGGTGACCGGGCCGGCGTGCGGCGACGGTCTGTCCGCGGCCGGTGCCGGTGGCCCGGGTGTTGTTCCGGGGTGAGGCGTGCGGTGTGCGGCCGTTGGGGCCGGTGGCCGCGGCGGTGCGTGGACCAGGGTGCGGTGGTGCCGGGTGGTGCGGCGCCGGTGGTCGGTGGTGCTTCGGTACGTGTGACGCCGGGTTGTTGGGTTCCTGGTGCGGGCGGGCCGGTTCCGGGTCGGGCCCGGTGATGGCTGGTGCCGGTTCCCGTCCGGTGGTGCGGTGAGGCCTGGAGCCGGGTGGCGCCTGGCCGTTCAGTGCCGGTTGCCGGTTGCCCGTTGTCCGGCGGTGCGCTGGTCGGCGGTGCGCTGGTCGTGGTGTGGGTGTGGGGGCCGGCGTGCGGTGACGGTCTGTCCGTGGCGGGTGCCGGTGGCCCGGTGTTGTGGCGGGCGTGCGGTGTGCGGCCGTTGGGGGGCCGGTGGCCGTGGTGGTGCGGGCGTCGTGAGGCGTGGGCCTTGCGGCGGTGGTGCCCGGCGGTCCGGCGCCGGTGGCCGGTGGCGCTTCGGTACTTGTGACATTGCTCTGTTCGGTTCCTGGGGCGGGCGGGCGGGCGGGCGGGCCGGTTCCGGGTCGGGCCCGGTGATGGCTGGTGCCGGTTCCCGTCCGGTGGTGCGGTGAGGCCTGGAGCCGGGTGGCGCCTGGCCGTTCAGTGCCGGTTGCCGGTTGCCGGTTGCCGGTTGCCCGTTGTCCGGCGGTGCGCTGGTCGTGGGGCGGTGGTGCGGGTGGCCGGCCGGTGGTTCCTTGGCGCGGGTACTGCCCGGCGCTGCGGTGTTGCTGGCCGGGTGGCCCGGCGTTGGTGCCTGGTGCGGTGGGCGTCCGGCACGTTAGGCCTGTCGCCTGTCGCCTGTCGCCTGTCGCCTGTCGCCTGTCGCCTGTCGCCTGTCGCCTGTCGCCTGTCGCCTGTGGGGCGTTGGGCGGGTTCGTTGTTCGGTGGTGGTGCGGTGCCGGCCTGGTGCCGGGGCGGGCGGTGGTGCTTGTGGTGCCCGGTGGTTCGGCATCGGTGGTGGTCCCGTGGCCCGGTTGGCGTGCCGGGGGTGAGGGGTTCGTCCTTTGCCTGTGGGGCGGTGGTGCTTGTGGTGCCTGGTGGTGCGGTACCGGTGGTGGCCGGTGCCGGTTCCCGTCCGGTGGTGCGGTGGGCCTGGGGGCGGGTGGTGTCCGGCTGTTGAGGGTGGTTGCCGGTTGCCCGGTTTTGCTCCGGGTGTGAGGCGTGGGTGCGGGGTGCCGGCCGGTGGCGGTGTTCCGTGTGGTGCTGGTAACCGGTCGAGCGATGGTGCCTGGTGGTGCGGTGGCCGTTCAGCGCGTTCTGACGGTTGCCCGGTTGCCCGGTTGCCCGGTGGGGCGTTGGGGCGTTGGGCGGTGGTGCGGGGTCCTTTGCCCGGGCGGTGGTGCCCTGGTGGTGCGAGGCTGGTCGCTGGTGGTGCTTCGGACGTTGTGGCGCTTGGCTGTTCAGGGCCTGGCGCCGGTGGGTCGGCGGTGGGGCGGTGCCCGCGCGGTGGCGGGCGGTGGTGCTTGTGGTGCCTGGTGGTGCGGTGGGGCCTGGGGGCGGGTGGCGCCTGGCCGTTCGGCACCGTTGCCCGGTGGTGGGTCGGGTGGTGGTTCTTCGGTGCGGGTGGCGCTGTTCCTGGTGTGCCCGGTGCCCGGTGCCCGGTGCCGGCTGTTTGGTGCCCGGTGCTTGGTGCCCGGTGCCGGCTGCCAGCTGCCTGGTGTTTGGTGCCTGGTGTGTGGTGCCGGTTTGTTGGCGGGTGGGTGGGTGTGCGGGGGTGGGGGGTGTTGGGTGGTGCGGTCGTGGGTCAGGTAAGCGTGGTCCTCGCAAGTGGTGCGCAACAGGGGTGGTTGTGGGGGGTGGTTGCGGGGTTTTTGCGTGGGGGCGGGTTCCATGCGGTTGTCGAAAGCGACACGGTTGCGGCGTCTGCCCGGCTCCGTCGTCCCGGGGGGTTTTCCTGGGGGGCTGGTTGGGGTGGGTGTGGCCGGTGGTCCGCGTTTCCAGCGTGGGCGGCCGGTCCGGTCGGGTCCGGGTCGTGTTCGTGTGAACGGCCTGGCGGGACCGGCTGGTTGGCCGGTCCGGCGGCCCGGCACCGTTGTGCCCGGCTCTGTCTTCCCCGGGGGGATTTCTTCCCCGGGGGGGCTGGGGGTGGGTGTGGCCGGTGGTCCGCGTCTGCGGCGCGGCCGCCCGGCCCGGCCTGGCCCGCCCGGCCCGGTCTGGCCCGGTCGGGTCTGGTCCGGTTCGGTCTGGCCCGGCCTGGTCTGGTCTGGTCTGGCCGTGTTCGGTCTGGTTCGGGCCTGTGCTGTGTGGGCGGCCCTGTCAGGGGCTGTGGTTCGGCGTCCTTTGTTCCGGCGCGTGGTGTGTCGGGGGGCGCGTGTGTGTGGAAGGGATGGTTGTGTGATGTCGGGGATTCCTTCGGTTGAGGATCTGGCGGCGCAGTTGCAGGCGGTGTCGGGTGCGCGGGAGATCGATGCGGATGCGGCGTTGCAGCACATCGCGGATGTGGATTCGCTGGATCTGATGGAGTGGCTGTACGGGTTCCAGAACGCGTATCCGCATATCGGGGCGGATGAGTCGTTGTTCGCGGACATCGATGACACGACGACGTTGCGGGTGGTGCACGGGCGGATCGTGGCGCTGGCCGGCGGCGCGGGTTCGGGTTCCTGAGGGGGGCGGGGAGGCAGGGGAGAGGGGGCGGGTGGTGAGCGGTTTCGATGTCGCCGGGTGGGGGATGTGGGTTCCCGGCCGGGTGGTGACCAGTGCGCAGCTGGCGGAGCGGTTCGGTGTGGATGAGCACTGGATCGTCTCCAGGTGCGGGATCCGTGAGCGGCGGGCGGTGTCGGCGGGTGAGACGACGGCGTCGATGGCGGTGGAGGCGGGCCGGCGGGCGCTGGAGCGGGCGGGGTTGTCGGGGTCGGATGTGGCGCATCTGATCGTGGCGACGGCGACGCCGGAGCAGCCGTCGCCGGCGACGTCGGCGTTCGTGCACGAGGCGCTGGGGATCGCGGGCAGTGCGCATGACGTGAACGCGGAGTGTGCGGGGTTTGTGTATGCGCTGGTGACGGCGGCGGGTCTGATGCGGATGGATCCGCGGCCGGTGCTGGTGGTGGGTTCGGACACGCACACGCTGACGGCCAATCCGGCGGACCGGGATCTGTCGATCCTGGTGGGGGATGGTGCGGGGGCGGTGGTGCTGGTGCCGGGGCCGGTGGACCGGGTGCGGGCGTGGAATCTGGGTGCGGACGGCTCGTGCAAGGACTCGTTGAAGGTCCTGGCGGGTGGTTCGCGGATGCCGGTCAGTGAGGAGACGGTGCGTGCCGGTCTGCATTATGCGCAGATCAACGGTAATGAGATCTATCTGAACGCGGTGCGGTACACGGTGCGCACGATCCGCGAGACGCTGGAGCAGGCGAAGGTGAGTGCGCTGGATGTGGATCATGTGGTGCCGCATCAGGCGAACATCCGGATCATCAATTCGGTGCTGAATCACACGGGGATTCCCGCGGACCGGCTGGTGGCGAATCTGGACCGGTATGGCAACACGGCGTCGGGTTCGGTGCCGATCGCGCTGGCGGAGGCGCTGGACGCGGGGCGGATCAAGGATGGTGACACGGTGTTGCTGGCCGGGTTCGGTGCGGGGATGACGTGGGGTTCGATGCTGCTGACCTGGGGAGGTGCGGCGTGAGCGGCCAGGACACGGGAGCCCGGGACACGGGCCGGGACGTGAGTGCCCGGGAGACGGGCACCCGGGACACGGGCGGCCGGGACGTGAGTGCCCGGGATGCGGGTGCCCGGGATGAGGCGGGCCGGGATGCGGGTGGCCGGGGTGGTGTGGGCCGGCGGCCGGTGTCGCCGGTGGCGCTGGTGACGGGTGCCTCGGGCGGGTTGGGGCGGGAGCTGGCGCTGGAGCTGGATGCGGCGGGGTGCCGGGTCGCGGTGCATTTCAACTCCTCGCGCCAGGCGGCCGAGGAGGTGGCGGGCAAGCTGGTGAACGATCATGTGGTGGTGGGCGGGGACGTGGCCGATCACGGCGCGGTGCTGGCGATGGCCGCGGAGATCGAGGCGGTGCTGGGTCCGGTGGACGTGCTGGTCAACAACGGCGGGATCCGCAGGGACGCGCTGATGGCGATGCAGTCGCCGGCGGACTGGCGCCGGGTGGTCGACACGAATCTGGTCGGTTCGTTCCACACGGCGCGGGTGTGTGTGCCGGGGATGCTGCGGGCGCGGTGGGGGCGGGTGGTGAACATCGTGTCGCCGTCGGCGCTGATCGCGACCGCCGGGCAGACGGCGTATTCGGCGTCGAAGGCGGGGCTGGTCGGGATGACGCGGACGCTGGCGGCGGAGTGCGGGCGGCGGGGGGTGACGGTCAACGCGCTGTCGCCCGGGTTCATGATCACGGGGATGACGGACACGCTGCCGCAGAAGGTGATCGAGGCGATGCGGGACAAGGCGCCGATCCCGCGGTTCGTGACTCCGCAGGAGGTCGCGCGGGCGATCCACCTGTTCCTGGACCAGGACTGCATGACCGGTCAGGTCATCAGCATCGACTCGGGCGCCTCGATCACCTGACCCCCCGCAGCCCCGGCCGGCCCCGGGCAGGCCGCCTGCCCGGCGCTGCGGGGCAGGGCCCCTGGACACCCCCTGCGGGGCGGGCCCTGCGCGGACGGGTCCCGTCCCCCCCGGGCCCGGTCCGCCGGGGGCCTGGTCTCCGCGGCGCCACGCGACCGTCCCCGGCCCCGTCCCCGGCCCGGTCCCGGGCCCCCGTCCCCGGCCCCGGGGCGGGGGACGGTCCCGGCCTCGCACCGTCCGCGCAGGGCCCCCGCCCGGGCCTGCTGCCTTGTGGCCGGTGCCGTCCCGCCCCGCCCCCGACGCTCTCCCCGCCCCCCGCGAGAGCGTCGGGGGCGGGGCCGTGGCCGTGTGCGGGCCCGGGCAGGGCCGGCCGGTTCCTGAGGGGTACTGGTCGGCGGCCCGGGCTCGTCCCGGCTCTGGGTGCGGTTTCTTCTCCCGTCCCGCCGTGCGGCCGGCCCCCGGGCCGGTTGCCGGTCCCGGGCCCGGTAGCGCTCCGCGCGGGCACCGCCCCTGCCGGCGTCCGCCCGCCCCCTGCCGGCGTCCGCCCGCCCCCTGCCGGCGTCCGCCCGCCCCCTGCCGGCGTCCGCCCGCTCCCGCTGGTGCGGCCCGTCCCTGCCGGCGTCCGCCCGCTCCCGCTGGTGCGGCCCGTCCCTGCCGGCGTCCGCCCGCTCCCGCCGGTGCGGCCCGTCCCTGCCGGCGTCCGCCCG